>DHCY01000044.1:0-106182 GCA_002399085.1 Anaerolineaceae bacterium UBA4890 | reverse complement strand
CATGGCGCGATCTCACTCCGACACCCACATAAACGGCGGAGTGAGGTGGGGCGAAATCAACGTCCCAATGTCAATCCATTCCGCCTCATTCCGCCCTACACTTAATACCTGGTTGCCAAGCGATCAAATGTACAAATCGCGTTTACTGTAATTCCAATACCCAATAGCCAGAAAAACCATCACCACCAGAACCGTCAAGCCTATCGAAAGCGGTTCAATTCGTCCGCTATTGTAAAGTTCACTGGGGTTGAACCAGCCAAAGGGTGTCAGCCATTTCAACCACCCCAGTTTTGCGTTCATCCCTGCCACGATGCTCAAAAAATACAATCCCAGTATTACACCTACCGAAACTGTACTTACATTGCGAGGGTTTTTTGAAAGACAGGCGAGCATCAGACCGAAACTCAAAAAAACCATCTCGATCAAGAACATCGCCAGCATCTCGAGCCTTAGAAAATCGTAGAAACTTTGACCTGGCTGGTAAGCCTGCACAGCGTAGAAGGAAATTAACCAGGTGAACAATACAAACAAGGTACAGTTGGTCAGGGCTGCCAGCAGTTTCGAGGTCACAATTTTTTGTCTTGACACTGGCAGCACCAGCGTAAACTCAACTGTCCGGTCGCGTTCCTCTTTACTGATCACCTCGCTGCCCCACAGGGCTGCAGCCATTGCCCCAATAATGGCAAAGTAGGTAAACATAACGCCATAAAACCCTTCGATTTTGGTCAGGTTAAATGACCGCATGCCCAGAGCTTCCAGCAATTGGGGCGGCATGGTGTCAAGAATTGCCAGGCTTTCCGGATTGCCTTCGAAGGCAGCAAACTTCCCGACTGCCACGATTATCAGTAGCGCCATCACAACCGTCCAGATCAGCAGGGATTTGATGTTGGTTTTCAACTCTCGCAGGTACATTCTCATCCCGGTCTCCTAATTTGGTGAGGCGATATTACGCCGCTGGTAAAGCCAGAAGCTCAAAGCGATTACTGCCAACACCACGAAAATGTCGATCGCGATGAGGCGCATGTCCAACCCGCTCTGGGTGATCTTGCCCGGGTCAAAATGTTTGAAAGGGCTGAGGTATTCCATTTTGAGATCCTCAAAGACGCCGCTGAAAACGCTTAAGACGTAAGTTCCAAAAGCCAGCCCCAAACTCCAGGGAGTAACCGAGCGAACTTTGCGCAACAAGAGCGAGATAAGCAGTCCGATGCTAAAAAAGAGTAACTGAAAGATCACTACGCTTGCCAGCATCATGGAGATCGTGCTCCGAGCAAAAGTGGCATTGCTTTTAAACAGCTCAATTGAGGCGACGCTGCCCGCCCAGAAAATTAGGTCGGTCACCAGCAGGCTGGATACGGCTGCCAGGATTTTGCTTGAGAGCAGAGTGGAACGTTTCAGCGGTTTGGTCAGCAAAAAGTCGGCGGTCAGTTCCGCTTCTTCGATGCTCACCAACCCCAGACCGTAGTTGGCAGCCTGGATTGCCAACAGCAGCTGGCAAAAAATGAAACAAAAACCAAAATAACCTTCGAGGGTTGCCAGGTCCAGGTGATTGAGACCAAAAGCCATCTTCAGTTCAGGCGGAAAGTTATTCAAAACCTGGTTCATAGCTGCCATATCGGCAGAAAAACTGGGAAAGAGCACCATAAAAATAAACAGCATAGCAAGCAGGGAGGCTGACCAGATAAGCACAGACCCGCGGTGACGGTGAAACTCGTGGTGAAAAACAGCTGTGTTCACGGCGCGCCTACTCGTAATAATGCATAAAAACTTCTTCAAGGGTGGGTTCTTCGATGCTCAAATCTTCGAGTTGCACCTTTGCGAGGTGTTCCAAAACCAGGTTAATATCGCCTGAATAGAAGAACTCCGTCCAATCCCCTTCTTTATGCAGGTTGGAAATACCGGGAAACTCTGAATCAACCTTGGCATCGGCGCCAATAAAGCGAATCTTCTTATAGTTGTTTTTTTGAAGGGTGTGAATATCGGAGACCTCCACCATTCTGCCTTCCCGGATGATGCCCACTCGGTCACAAAGACGCTGAACCTCCCCCAGGAAGTGCGAGGAAAAGAAGACCGTGACACCCTTCTTATTTTCTTCCCGGATCAGATCGAAGAATTTCCGCTGCATGAGTGGGTCCAAACCACTGGTAGGCTCATCCAGGAATAAGAGCGGTGGATTATGCAGCAGACCCTGCACGATGCCCACTTTTTTCTTGTTCCCATAAGACAGGTCGCGGATCTTGCGGTTCAACTCCAGCTCCATGACATTAGCAAGGAAATCCATGCGTTCCCGGTGATCGCCAGGATAAAAACTGGCAGAGTAATTCAACAGGTCACGCACACGCATATCGTCGTAATAGAAGACTTCCGAGGGTAAGTAACCGATGTCCTGGCGAATTTCGGAGCCAAACCTGGTGACATCTTTGCCAAAAATCGTCGCTCGTCCGCTGGTTGGGAAGATCAGGGAGAGCAGGAGGCGAATTGTGGTTGACTTTCCGGCGCCGTTTGGACCGATGAAGCCAAATATTTCACCTTCTTTGACGTTGAAAGAAAGCTCCTCGATCCCACGTGATTTGCCATAGTATTTTGTCAGATTCTGTACATCAATGATATTCATTCGAGACTCCCAGGGTCCATCAGAGCAAGGATTTAAACCTCGCTAATTATACATCTTTGCCTAATGACAATGATGTAAATCGTCACTTGCGCGATTGTGGCGGTCTCTTCCAGCACAATGTATGGAACGGGCACCTCGGATTGTACGGAACAATCACCCCGCATTGTACGGAACGGACACCGGCCGTTCCAACGAGTACAGAACAGGCACCCCGCATTGTACGGAACGGACACCGGCCGTTACACTACTAAAAACAAGCCTCGTTATACACGCTCTTTGATTCCTAATCCTCCAAGTCTATAATTCTCTCAATGTTTAGCCAAAAAGTACTTTCGGTTTCTTTTCTATGCTTGTGTCCAGGGCGGGGAAGCTAACCGCGTGCGCTGATTTACCAGAGCCAAACCAGCAGCAGCGGTCCTCCCCCGCGACCGGAGTGAAGCACGCTGCTATTTTTATTTAATGGCTCATAACTAAAAACAACCGGAGATACTAATGAAAATTTATCATGACATGACACAAGTAGTCGGGCACACGCCTTTGGTTCGACTATCGCGGATGAAACCCAAATGGGTAGAAATTTATGCAAAATTAGAATTTTTCAACCCTGCTCATAGCGTCAAAGACCGCATTGCGGTCAGTATGGTGGACGATGCTGAAGCGGCAGGAACGCTGCACCCGGAAAGCATCATCATGGAAGCTACCAGCGGTAACACTGGCATCGGGCTGGCGTTCGTGGCAGCGGCGCGGGGTTACAAATCTGTGATTGTGATGCCTGAATCGGTGAGCATGGAACGAAAAGTTTTGCTGCGGGCGATGGGAGCTGAACTGGTGCTCACTCCGGCAGCAGGGGGCATGGCTGGAGCTATCGAACAAGCAAAACAAATGTGCAAGCAAGATTATCGCTATTGGATGGCAGATCAGTTTAACAACCTGGCTAACCCCCGTATTCACCGTCTGACAACTGGACCCGAAATCTGGGAAGATTCGGATGGCAGGGTTGAGATCCTGGTCTCAGGGGTAGGCACTGGCGGCACCCTGACCGGTGCCGGCGAATACCTTCGCGAGCAGAACCCCAACATCGAGATCATTGCAGTTGAGCCCAGCGACTCACCCGTGCTTTCTGGCGGTCAGCCTGGTCCGCATATGCTGCAGGGAATAGGCGCAGGTTTTATTCCTTCGATTTTAAACCGGAGCCTGATCAACGAAGTTATCAAAGTGAGTACAGAAGACGCCTTCAGCACAACCCGGCAAATGGCAGCACTCGAAGGAATACCAGGTGGCATATCTTCTGGTGCCGCGGTTTGGGCTGCGCTTCAGGTGGCAAACCGCGATGAAAACAAGGGCAAGCGGATTGTTGTGATCGTGCCAAGTTTTGCTGAGCGTTACCTTTCCACGGCGCTGTACGCCAGGATCAGGGAGGAACTGAATGGCTGAAAGAGCTGCTTCTTCGTGCCCCCCCGGCTGTGGTCATGAGTCATCTGTCAAATCAGGATTTTTTGGCTGGATCGCCGAAGATTTACGCTGCGCTGTCGAGCGCGACCCGGCTGCGACCAGCAAGTTCAGCGTGTTCACAACTTATTCCGGTTTGCATGCGCTCTGGGCGCATCATTTTGAACATTGGCTTTGGAAGAAAGGACTCAAGGGGTTGGCGCGCTTTTTGGCGCAGGTGTCCCGATTCTTCACAGGTGTCGAAATCCACCCAGGCGCGGTGATTGGTCGCAGGGTCTTCATTGACCATGGTATGGGCGTGGTCATCGGCGAAACCTCGGTGGTTGGGGATGACGTGACCATTTATCATGGCGTCACCTTGGGCGGAACCAGCCTTGAGAAAGTCAAACGCCACCCCACCCTGGAATCGTGCGTGGTGGTGGGCGCGGGTGCCAAGATTTTGGGAGACATTGTTATTGGCGCTCACAGCCGCATTGGTGCCAACTCGGTGGTGGTGAAAGATGTTCCACCTCAATCGGTGGTGGTAGGGGTGCCCGGGCAAATCATCCGGCGCAAGGTGTCATTGGATGGTCGGCTTACAGACCTCGATCATGGCAGCCTGCCTGACGCCCTGGCGAACAATCTGAAGGATCTGATGGCTCGGCTTGATGTGATCGAAGAAAAGCTGGAAATGCACAGCCACCATATCTCAATATTGCACCTGGATGATAACGATTTCTGGGTGCTTGAGGATGGCTCAGACTATTCGATTTGAACAGCCTGGGCAAATAAGGAGAAAAATGAAAAAGGTAATCCCGATGCTTTGGTACGATAGCGGTGCCGTGGAAGCCGTTACTTTTTATACAAGCCTGATCGAAGGGTCAGGAATTGATGATATCCAATATTACCCCGATGGCAGATTATTTTCGGTCCGCTTTCACCTAGGAGATCTGCACCTCACAGCTATCGATGGAGGTCCCCATTTTAAGTTCACTGAAGCAATTTCGCTGATGCTATTATGCAAAGATCAGGCTGAACTCGACGAAAAATGGGCAGCGCTTTCAGACGGTGGAGAAGAACTGGCGATGGGCTGGTTGAAAGACCGCTGGGGGCTGACCTGGCAGGTGATCCCGGAAAAAATGGACGAATGGTTATTGAAAGCTAACCCCGGGCAGTCAAAACGAATTTGGGCTGCCATGGAAAAGCAGCCAAAACCGAATTTTGCCGACCTTGAAGCAGCGATGGAAGAGCCGAAGTAACCTCTGGCGGATTCTAAGATCCCCTTCGCGTGGGGACTTTGGGTTCGGTCGCAATCCGTATTTTGCTTTTATAGCCTTACAAACGGATTGAAAGGTTTTTCGTGGGCGACGGTGGTAGGATCCATGTGCCCGGGGAGCAAAATGGTGTCTTCTGGCAGGCTGTAGATCTGCTCTCGGATGTTGTTCAACAGCAGCATATGGTCGCTGCCGGCGAAATCGGTTCTGCCAATGCTACCTTTAAAAACCGCATCGCCCACGAAGGCAATCTTCAATTGTGGGCAATAAAAGATGACCGACCCGGGGTTATGCCCCGAGACATCCCGGACTTCCACAACTTTTTCATCACTTTGCGGGTCAATGGCAAGCCACATGCCATGCTTTAACTGTATGTCGACCTGCGGCACCTCATCAACGCTGATGCCATACATTCCGGAAGAGGGGTTTTCCTTTGCCCAATCAAAACTTTCAGGGTGCATGGCGATCGGAATGTGCGGTTCAAAGGCTTCACTCAGCGCTTTCACGCCGGCAGTGTGGTCAAAATGTCCGTGGGTGACCCAGATTTGGCGCAGATTCCAACCTTTCTCTTTAATGAAATCCAACTGAGATTGGGGCATAAAGCCAGGATCAACAATCACGCAATCCTTTGTATCCAAATCCACCAGGATATAAACGTTATTGTCCATCGGACCGACCACGAGGGTTTCGTAGGCTAACTTCAAACCAGACCTCCAAAGAAATCCATCAATTCCAGGTAACGCTCGATGGTCTTTACCTCTCTCGGCAGGGTTGTAAGGCAGTTGAAACCATCTTCGGTGACAACCACGTTGTCTTCAATACGGATACCGCCCAATCCGGGCAGGTAGATTCCGGGTTCGATTGTGAAGACCATGCCCTTTTTCAAAACCAACTGGTTGCCACTGAAAATGTAGGGCGCTTCGTGCGCTTCCATCCCCAAACCATGCCCGGTGCGATGAGTGAAATAATTGCCAAAACCGCTCTCTTCAATCTCCTGTCGGGCGATTGCATCCACCTCTCCGGTTGTCATTCCAGGTCTGACCGCCGCCACAGCGTAATGGTTAGATCGCTGCACAGTTTCGGCAGCGTCGATCATGCGTTCATCAACGAAATCAACAAAGAAACAACGCGTGATATCCGAAAAGTAGCCTTCAAACCCGGCGCCCCAATCGAACAAGAGCACATCGCCGGAATGCAAGCGGCGTTCAGAGGGGGAAGCGTGCGGGTTGGCGCTGTTTGATCCGGAAGATACGATCGGCGCGAAAGGAAGTTCGGTATCAGAGCCATGCCGGTAGAGCTGGATCACCAATTCAGAGGCGATCTCTTTCTCCGTTTGCCCAACCCGGATGGTGCGCAGCGTTTCCAACAAGGCTGCTTCGGCAATAACAGCGGCTTTGCGCATCTTTGCAAGTTCATGCTCGTCTTTCTCCATGCGCAAGTTCGCAAACACCGGGCTGGCATCAACAAAGGTGGCAGTTGGTAAAGCTTTTTGAAGTAAATCCAATTCCAAAAATCGCAATCCAGTCGGTTCGACGCCTATGCGCAAGCCATCCTGCGCGAAAGCAAGTGCGGCGGCAAAAACACTTTGCCAGGTAGCGGGGTCATCACCAAAGGGATGAATTTCAAGCTCCCCTTCCAGCCCTTCCAGTTTTGCCAGTTCCAATTCCGGGAGGATGATATGCGCCTTACCAGTTTTACCAAAATAGAGCAACACCGGTCGCTCCATCAGGTGAAAGGCCAGCCCTGTCAACCAGCGCAGGCTGGCACCCGGGTTCACCACTACGCCGTCAAATCCAAAGCGCAAAAAAGTATCGCGTAAAGTTCCAATCCGATCGGTCATGTAAAAACCTACGCTCTCTTGTGCAAAATGGCTTCACGAATCACTGCGAAAAGTACAACCATGACCAGCAGACTCCCCGTAATTAAAATACCATTGACACTGACCACAGGCAGCGGCTCAACGGGGTAGGGCTCGCCTATAACCAGGGCTTCAATGGTGGCTGTCTGCAGATACGCTACTGTTCGGGTCAAGGCGATTGCCGTGACGCTGTCAGCGCGATCGTTGGTCATCACAAACAGGACCAGTGCAATCACCATTACAACGAGGACAACAACAGTCCAGATGGTTCCATTCAGGCGATTGGCGTTCTGATTTTCTGCTGGTTCGCGGTTCATTTAATGCTCTCTATGGTAGTTTTAGCAGTCTCGACAGGGTCGGCACCATCTCGCAGAATGAGCAGGGTGGCGTTGCGCAGTGCCGGACCAAGGCGGTTCATAACAGTTTCTGATGGGTAGAGGCTGGTGGCATGAGCGATGGATTCGAGCGCCGGCAGAAGGTTTTGATCTTGCCAGGTAGCCAACGCCGAAGGACGGGCTGGCAGACGACCCAGAGCCTCGCTCCAGTTGGCGAGAAACTCGGTTTCGCTCAGTTCTGCCAATAAATCCAAAGCTAATTCCTGCCTGGCAAGGTCAGGGTTACCCAATGCCCAACCAAAAGCAGTGCCCAGTGTGATCTCCGGTTTGGTCAAGGCGGCGTTTGGTTGGTTTTCGTTTTCCGCCTGCCGATTTAGAACCAAGCCAATCGTAACCACCGCTGTATCCAAGCCGCGTGTGGCAAAAGCATTCCAAACCTGGTCTTCGGTTTGGAAACCAATCGAGAGAGTGCTGATATGCAGTGAAGAAAGTCCTTCTTTTAAGGCTGTCAGTGCTTCGACCAGGGGTCCTTCCTGTAAAATCGCGCGACCCTGGGCATCCATCACGTCGCCTCCGGCTGCAATGTAAAGCAGCAACAGGTATTTTGCCTGGGAATCATCAGCCGCGAAACCAAAAACCCCAAAATTATCCTGGATCGCCAGCCAGTCATCGGAGGGTGGCAGCAAGGAGGCTTTGTTGTAGACCAGACTAAGCGGGTTGGTCAGCAAAGGAATTGCCATAGCCTCATTGCCGACCTGGCTCAACTCTTGCCCAAAAGGATACCAGTCGGTGTCAGTCATCATTTCAACCATACGATCATGCGGGTAGACGAGCTCACGTTCAACCGCCAATTCCAGGTCGGTGGCAGAAAGCACAATCAGATCGGGCAAAATTTCGGGGGCAGTCGGCTTGGTGGCGGTCAGCGCGTCAATCAGGCTGCCACTGCCGGTTCGCGCCTTTACACGCACAACGATTTTCACCTGCTTTTCTTGCGCAAAATTGTCCAGTTTTTCCTGCAATAGCTGGGCTGCAGGGGTTTCATCGAAGGGGCTCAACTCTGGAGGGAGCCAGAGAATCAACTCTTTAACAGTTGCTTCACGAGTCTGGGTAGGTTCGGGTTCTGGGGATTCTGGTGTAAGGGTGAAGTCTACCTCAACCGGTGGTTCCGTCTCTTTGCTTGGCACGGGTGTATTTATCCAGGGGAGTTGAATTTCGACAGGCAAGCCTTCGCAAGCCGAAACCACTAACATTACCAGCAATACCGCAATCAGCCCGCCTCGTGTAAGAAAGCTTTTGAGCCCAAACTTTATCTTTTTCATAAAATTAATTGTAAAGCATCTCGGCACAAGTGCTTTTTAGCTTAAATTTCAATCGATTTGCTTAAAAGACCTGTCAGCAGGCTGACCGATTGCTGCAAGTCATCCACATCCACCATTTCAGAGGGGGAATGGATGTAGCGGCACGGAATCGAAAGACACCCTGCCGGCACACCGGCGCGTGTGCGCTGGATTGCAGCGCCGTCGGTGCCGCCCGCTTCCAGAACTTCCATCTGGTAAGGCAGCCCCTGGGCTTTGGCTTCTTCAACCATCCAGTTGACCACTCGCGGATCAGCAATGAAGGATGAGTCACGCACTTTGATGGCAGGACCTTTACCCAAAGCAACTTCCATCTTGACGCCCTTGGGCGTATCTCCGGTGCGCGTCACATCGACCGCAATACCGACTTCCGGGTCAACACCATAAGCAGCGGTGATGGCTCCGCGTAAACCGACTTCTTCCTGCACGCTGAAGACGAAGAAAATTTCGTTAGGCGTGCTTTCGACGGCTTTCAGAGCTTGAATTGCCACGGCAACCGCGGCACGATCGTCCATAGATTTCGCCACCAGGCGTTTGCCCATATTCATGAATGGTCGCTCGAAACCGGCAACATCACCCACACCAATCTTGCTGTCTTCCTTTGAGGTTGCGCCGGTGTCGATAAAGAGTTTAGCCAGGCTGGGCTGCTCATTTGCTTCCAGCCTCTCCATGCCAATCACACCCTGTGTGCCGTTCATGAACAGCACTCTGCCGCCCAGGCAAGTCAGGGGGCTAACTCCGCCAATGGTGATGAAACGGGCAAAGCCGTTTTCATCGACGTGTGTAACCATCAGCCCGATCTCATCAACATGGGATGAAACCATTACACGCCTGCCGCCTTCTTTTTTGCTGCCCTTTTTGGCGATCAGGTTACCAAGCGCGTCGGTGTAGACTTCGTCAACATGGTCACGGATCTCTGCTTCAATTTTAGAGCGGATCAGGTGCTCGGAGCCCGATGGACCTGGGGTTTCGACTAACATCTGTAAGACGTTTAATAATTCGTGATTTTTCGTTGCCATTATTTATTCTCCTGCGGGATTAGGATGCTTTTATCGAGCCGTGAAAGTGCGGCATGCATTAGTTTTAGTGTGTTCAATTCATCATCAATCCGGACCAAGCCGGCAGGCGAGTGCAGATAACGCTGGGGTACTGAAACCGACACGCTGGGTACGCCCGCGCGGGTCTTGTGGATCGCGCCGGCATCGGTGCCGCCCCTGCCGGGTTGGCGATATTGCCAGGGTATGCCTTCTGCGTCTGCGGTTTCGGTCAGCCATTTCACCAAGCGCCGGTCACCAATGGTGGCGCCGTCCATCAGGTAGATTGCCGGACCACCATCGAGTTTGGTGTTGTGGGTCGTGTTTTCTTCACCGTCAAAATGAGGCAAGTCGTTTGCCGGGGTCGAATCCATGGCGATGCCAATATCAGGGTTAAGTTGATAGGCGGCTGTGATAGCGCCGCGCAAGCCAAGTTCTTCCTGGACTGTGAATGCCGCCAGCAGGTCAATGTTTTCAGGGGCATTTTTAAGCAGCTGAATCAGGTTGAACACACCCAGCCGGTCATCCAGGGCTTTACCACGCAGGCTGGGACCCAAAACTTGCAGGGTGGTGGAGAAGGTTGCCCGGTCACCGATTTCGACAAGTTTGGAACCCCCCAGACCAACATCAATCCGCAGAGCATTCACTTTGAGAGCTTGTTCGCGTTCCTCTTTTGTGGTCAGGTGAATTGCCTTGGTACCGATCACACCTGGGATGTGATCGCGACCGACCATGACGGGTTTACCGACCAACTGACGCGGGTCGACTCCACCGACAACCACAAATTCAAACAATCCGTCGCCATCTTCCTTGGTCAGCATCATGCCGACTTCGTCCATATGCGCGGCAACCATCACCTTCAGTCGGTTTGGACCACTGCCTTCATGGCGCACGAGCACATTGCCCATGGCATCGGTGTGCATGGAATCTTTAAAATCCTGCAACTGCTCATAAACGATCTCGCGCACTTCCTGCTCATCGCCAGAAACTGCCAGGGCGTTACTGAGGCGAGAGAGCAGATCCAATTCTGCCTGACCAAATTCGGGAGAAAATTTTTCCGTCATTTCTACTCCCATCTCACTGTATTCATAAAATCAAGCGGAAGGTTACTGATAAATTCAGCCATCAGTCTTCCCGCCCGTTTAACGTCTTTGATACTGACCACTTCGACCGGTGTGTGCATGTAACGCAGGGGTATGCCCAGCTCTACTACCGGTATGCCCGCCTGAGCGATCTGCACATCATAGGCATCGGTGCCGGAACCACTGGGGGCAAAATCGCGCGCAAGCGGGATTTCGTATTCATCGGCGGTTGCCTGCATCGCATCATAAAGCGCAGGGTGGTCACAAGAACCCCAGGTGCTGGTAATGGTTTTGCCCATATCGAACAAAACTGTATCGCCGCCGCCGGGACCTTTGGCAAAGGTCACATCGATCACGATGGCAAAATCGGGCATGACATCGAAAGCACTGCCCTTCGCGCCATAGCCACCAACTTCTTCCTGGGAGGAGGCAACGGCGATCACATCCCAGAGGTGCTTACGCCGGGAAAGCAAATCGAGTGCAACCGTGGCGGCTGCAACGGAGGCGCGGTTGTCCAAAGTGTGACCGCTGAGTGTGCCACCGCTAAGTTCGCGCGGTTCGGTGGCAAAAGAGATCACATCGCCTACGCGCACAAGCTTTTCCACTTCGCTTTCGCGCAAACCAACGTCCACCAGCAGGTACTTCTGCGGCAGCGGTCCTTTCTGACCGTCTTTTGGCAAGAGGTGAGCCGGCGGCATCACCACCATGCCCGGCAGTTCAACGGTTTCGCTGCTGTTGGTGCCGTGCACAATCACCATCTGACCGGGTAGAATACGCGGGTCTACGCCGCCAACCTGCGTGAGACGCAGGAATTCTTTTTCAATACCGGTCACCATCAGCCCGATGGCGTCCATATGGGCAGCAATCATTACCTTGGGGCGGGGTTCGGCACCCTCGCCGTAGCGCATGGCATGTAAACTGCCATGGCTGCTCACCCAGGTCTTGTCGCTAAGTTCCTGCCAGACCGGGGTGATGACATCACGGATCGGTGCTTCGTAGCCAGATAAGCCTGCTACAGAAAGCATCGATTTTAAAAAGGGAAGAATGTCAAAATTCATAAGCCTCTTTCATGGATTAGGATTTGGGGTCGGTTCGTCCTCGGGTGGGACTTCATCTGTAGGTTGCAGTGTGTCAGTAGGGATAATTGGCGTATCGGTAGGAAGCGGTGTCTCTGTGGGCGTCGCGCTCGGCACGGGTGTTTGCGTAGGAGGCAAAGTAGCCGTCGCGGTTGGGGTGATGGAAGCAGTGCGCGTCAGGTAGGGCGTGAGCGTGATTGTTGCGGTGAGTGTGACCGTAGCTGTGGCTGTGGCGGTGGGTCGCTTGGGTTGAGGACCTTGATCGAGCCTGAGCATGACCAGACCGAGCAGGTAACAGGGGATAGTGATGAGAATCAATAAAATCAACAGGTAGCGGATGCGTGTCTGCCTTGAAAGCTCTTCCAAACTGTCCTCCTCGCTCATTAGGATACCTGCACCAGGCAGGGTTCAAATGATAATGATACCATTGCAGAGGTATCTTAACTCAAAATTGCGCTATAATAAATGGGTACTCACCCCGAAAAGGAGGCTACTATGGCTACGAAGGATAAAGCAGGAAAAGAAGAGCGTAAAAAACCAAAACTCTCTATCAAAGAAAAGCGCAAGGCGAAGGACGAGAAGAAGAATAAATCGTCTGTAACCAACACCGGCGCCTGATACCCATCCAATTCAGATGAAGCCAGCTCAATGAGCTGGCTTTTTTGTGCTTGACATTCCTGCGCCAAACCGTTAAAATGTTCATTCTTGAAATCTGGATGGAGTACGGGCCTGTAGCGCAGTTGGGAGCGCGCTTCAATCGCACTGAAGAGGTCGAGGGTTCGAATCCCTCCAGGTCCATTTCAATAAGCAGTGCCCCATAGCGCACGCAGTCTCCTCCCCGGGGAATTGGGAGCGCCATGGGAAACAATAGAATAGTATTAAGGGCCCATAGCGCACGCAGTCCCCTCCCCGGGGAATTGGGAGCGCCGTGGGAAACAAGAAAATTACGTAAGCACGGGCCCATAGCGCAGTTGGGAGCGCGTCTCAATGGCATTGAGAAGGTCGAGAGTTCGAATCTCTCTGGGTCCACAACAAAAAGCACCTGAAAGGGTGCTTTTGTCTTTAAGCCCTCGCCGCTGGAGAGGGTCCGCGAAGCGGGGGTGAGGGTTTGCAGGTGGCACATGATCTGTATCGGTTGATTCGAATCAATTGGGAGACCTACGGTCAAAGATCGTTCTCGGTTAGGCAACCGGCACGATCAACATGTCTTTAAGCCCTCTCCGCTGGAGAGGGTCCGTGAGCGCAGCGAACGGGGGTGAGGGTTTGCAGGTGGCAGATGATCTGTATCGGTTTACTCAAATCAATTGGGAGACCTGCGGTCAATAATCGTGCCCGGTTAGGAAACCAGCACGATCAATATGTCTTTAATCCCTCTCCGCTGGAGAGGGTCCGTGAGCGCAGCGAACGGGGGTGGGGTGTGGTTGAAAAGCCTTTTAATCCCTCTCCTGTGGAGAGGGTCCGCGCAGCGGGGGTGAGGTGTGCATATGAATTCCTAACCGCCTGGATTTCATATCTGTAGGGCGTGATTGGGGGCACCGTGAACCTTCATCCACATGACGCATTGTGTCCCCAATCCGCCGACGAGACGATTGTCGGACAAAACGGCGGATTGAGGAGGACCGATGCACACGAGCAGCGCCAGTGCCGCCCATATTCTCCGCTTACCTCATCCACCACTTCGCGGTCCCCACCTGCCTTGGCTCGCGATGGGTTCTCCAAGGGAGAAGGGTTTTCGTTCGCTCTGCCGCCGGCAGAGCATAGCCTATGTGTCTCAGCCGCCTCCGGGCAAAGTCTCTGCCTCGATCAACTCAACGTTCTCAGGAATAGAAAATCCGGCCGCACTTAATAATTCCTTTGCTTCAGCAGCGTCATAAACGTAGACGAGCAGCCGGGCAGGCTCCATTTTTATTTCGGTCGTATGAGTAACACCCACATTATCCAATTCTGTTTTAAACGTTTCCCTCGTCGCTCTCAACGATTGGCGCGAGATTGCTTCCTCTCTCACTTCAATTGCATCGAACAAAGCAGCGTTTTTCACAAAAGGTTGCAGTTCCGACTTCGAAGCATTGGTGAGGTAAACAATCACTTTCAGACTTGGATAGGTATGAACAGTCATACCGACGTAATGATCAGAAAAGTTCGCATCCAGATCCTGTTCCAACAACCAGGCTTCATTCTGCAACAAGTTCAACTCTGCCTGGGCGGTAGCAGCGGTAGACCTGGTCACCTGGCTCATCTCAATAGTTGGCGGAGCGGGTGTATTAACCTGACAGCTCGAAAAAGCAACCAGCAAAAGTGCAGCTGCGAGGAATACGAGTAAATGCCTTTTGCGCATAGAACCTCCGAATAGAAACGAACAGATTGTGGCGGCTAGAGTGAATATTAAACCTCATAGAGTAATTTTATCTTCAAAAACAATCAAGGTTTGAAGAAATTCTACGTTCTGGGAACAATACTTCTTGGTATTGCTAGCATGCTATTGCTATTTCAAAAACTTGCGAATCAGCCTGAACTTGTCATCGGTATAGGGAAAGTAGCGAAAAGGCAGATCCAACCATGTGGATTTTCGTACAATACTGCGAAAATGAGTGAACGTGTCGAAGCTTCTTTTTCCATGATAACTGCCCATGCCCGATTGCCCCACCCCGCCAAAGCCCATGTGCGGCGTTGCCAGGTGGATGACTGTGTCGTTGATACAGCCACCACCAAACGAGCAAGATCCTAAAACCTTTTCTTCCACCGCCCGATCCTGCGTAAACAAATACAAAGCCAACGGCTTGGGTCGGCTGCGCACAAACTCAATCGCTTCATCCAGTTTTTTCCAGGTCAGGACCGGTAAAATCGGACCGAAAATTTCTTCCTGCATCACTGCCGATTCCGGGTCTACATCGATCAGAACAGTCGGTTCAATCTTGCGACGTGCGTCGGAATACTTGCCTCCGAAGGCAATTGTCTGTCCTTCCAAAAGTGCCTTTTTCTCCATGTAATGCCGGTCGTTTACGATGTGAACATGGTCCGCATAGTTGCCATTTGGGAATTTTTCTGCCAGTACCTCCTGGAAATTCTGAATGAGCGTATCCCGCAAACTTTCTTCGACTAAAACATAGTCAGGCGCGACGCAAGTTTGCCCGCCATTGAGCAGCTTGCCAAAGGCGATCCGTTTGGCTGCCAGATTGATGTCAGCGCTGGCATCCACGATTGCCGGGCTCTTGCCGCCTAATTCGAGCGTCACCGGCGTCAGGTGTTTGGCAGCGGCTTCCATCACCACCTTACCGACCGCCACCGAGCCAGTAAAGAAAATGTAGTCGAATTTCTGCTCAAGCAATGCGGTGTTTTCCTGCCTGCCACCTTGCACCACGCTGACATATTCGGGCGGAAATATTTCTGCTACCAGGTCTGCGATCACCTGGCTGGTGGCAGGAGTGTAAGCGCTGGGTTTGATCACAGCACAATTACCTCCCGAAATCGCCCCAATCAGTGGGTCCAGGCAGAGCAGAATCGGATAATTCCAAGGGGACATGATCAAGGCAACGCCATAGGGCTCGGGCGAAATGAAACTGACGGCATGAAATTGCGTCAGAGGCGTTGGCACGCGTTTGTTGCGCATCCACCCTCGTAAATGCCGAATGTGAAAGCGCACCTCATCCAGCACCATGCCAGTTTCGGCCATGTAACTCTCAAATGGCTGCTTGCCCAGGTCTGCCAGCAACGCATCGCTGATGCGGCTCTCGTAAGCACGAACTGCTTGCTGCAGTTTTTTGAGTGCATTCAAACGAAATGTGTAGTCCCTCGTCACTCCACTCTGGTAGTACTCCTGCTGATAGTCAACTATTGTTCTGATATCCATACTTACACCCCGGAATTTATTTTCATTATTGAATATAACACTTGATACAATATACAAAAGAGTTAATCTGATTCTACGCCATGGAGGTTCAGCATGTTCGACCACGACAAATTTCAAAGCATACTTGAAAAATATAAAAGCGTTTTTGTTACAGAAACCTGGCCTGATGAAAAGTATAAGTGGATCGCGATCAAACATTTCCAGGATCACTGGGATATCGATGCGGATGATTTCCTTGGAATGTGGATGGAAGCCACCGATAAAACTGCCAACTTATTAGCATCATACAATAATTTCCCTCGCGCCATGATCAGGGATTTTGCCCAGGCTGATCCGGAAGCAACTCGGTCCATGTTTTTTCGAGTTTTTGATGAAAGTCGGGATTTGTATGAGCGGATTACAAGGTTCATTGCTGATTCGGAGATAATACGTGAAAAACATAATCCTGGCAGCTGGACCCAACATTACCAAAACATGAACTCAGTCACAACATACCTCTGGCTTCGTTATCCCGACAAATACTATATCTACAAATATTCCGAACTGAAAAACATATCCAAAGCTCTAAATAGCGATTTCTCACCAAAAACCGGGACTCGCGCGAGGAATTTGGACGGATTTCTAATTCTTTATAATTCCATGTGCGATTTAATTTCTCAGGACTTGGAACTAACAAGTATGTTGAAGTCATCACTAACCGATGATTGTTATCCAGACCCACATTTTAAGACATTGACTGTAGACTTTGGATATTTCACTTCAAGAAGGAGGTCCGAGCTGGATCAAGATTGGTTTCCCTCTAATTACCATCCTGGTTTGACCATTGCTGATTGGGTTGATCTACTGAACGACTCTGAGGTTTTCACTCCCGATTCGCGAACAATCGTTGCACGTTTCAAGGATTATGGTGGCAGTGCAACTTGCACGCAACTGGCAGCAAAATATGGAAAACCGAAAAATTTCTACAACGCCGGCTCAACTCACCTTGCAAAGCGAATTTTTAAAAAAAGGACCATCCGGTTAAACCTGCGTGACAATGAAAATGCAAGATTTTGGCCGATACTTTACACTGGTAAGCACGCTGAAGAGGACGAAGATGGTTACTATATTTGGAGGTTGAGGGATGAACTCAACCAAGCCCTTGATCACTTTCAATGGCAAGATTGGGTTGGTGAAAAAATTTCTGAAGAACAAGCTGAGGTTTCTCATTGGTGGTTGAATGCCAACCCTCGCATGTGGAGTGTTGCCGAGATTGCTATTGGAGAGTCGCAATCATATTCAGTTAAAAATGAAAACGGAAATTATCGTCGCATTCCTAAGAACTTCCGGGACGCTAAACCTGATGACCTGATTGTGGTCTATGAATCATACCCGACTAGGCAAATTGTTGCTCTTGCTCGTATAACAGATGAAACAAATCAAGATGATTTATTCTTTGAAAAAACTGAGATGCTGTCGAATCCAATTCCCTTGTCTGAGATCCAACAAACAACTGATCTTTCAGGAATGGAATACTTTAGAAACCCACAAGGCAGCCTCTTTAAACTTACGAAGGAAGAATTCGATGTGATCATAGATCTTATCCGTGAGCAAAATCCCGGACGTCCGGACAGCAAAGTACCCAACACGCCTTATTCCAAGGAAGACTTCCTCTCCGAAGTGTACTTAGCAGAAGAACAATATGATTCACTCGTCCATCTCCTAAGGCACAAGAAAAATGTCATCTTGCAGGGAGCTCCGGGAACCGGAAAAACATTTTCAGCAAAACGACTTGCTTATTCGATGATGGGTGAAAAAGATGATGATCGAATTGAAATGGTCCAATTTCATCAAAGTTATTCCTACGAAGATTTTGTCATGGGATACCGCCCAAATGAGGAGGGAGGATTTGAATTAAGGCAAGGGATCTTCTATCGCTTTTGCATCAAGGCAGCAAATGAACCGGACAAAAATTTCTTCCTGATTATCGACGAGATAAATCGCGGTAATCTCAGTAAGATCTTTGGTGAGCTGTTGATGCTCATAGAGAACGATTATCGTGGTGATAAAGTTACGTTGGCTTATAGTGGTCAACCCTTCAGTGTGCCAAAAAACTTGTATTTAATCGGTCTTATGAATACTGCCGATCGCAGTCTTGCTTTGATTGATTATGCTCTCCGCCGTCGTTTTAGCTTCTTCGAGATGGAACCAGCCTTTCACCAATCCGGATTCAGGGAGTACCAGAGACTATTAGATAATGAGAACTTCGACAGACTGGTGGATGTCATTAATGAACTTAACCTAAAAATCAAGGCGGACAAATCACTTGGCAAGGGCTTTAGCATTGGCCATAGTTACTTTTGCAACCAGAAAGAATGCACTGATGAATGGTTGTTACAGGTTGTGGACTATGAGCTTCTGCCAATGCTAAGAGAGTATTGGTTTGATGACCCAGCGAAACTGCAAGAATGGGAAAGAAGGTTTTACGAAGTATTCAATGACTGAAGATAAGCACATCCTGATAAAAAATATTTACCATATGCTTTCTTACGCCTTTGAGGTGTTAAGGCAATCCAACTACGAGGAAGTTGCTTCGGAAGAATTCGAAAACATCCATGATTTATTTGCTGCCATTCTGAGCAAAGGTATTGCTCAACAATTGAAACAAGGATTGTTCCGGGAATATACTGAAAAGCAAGAGAATAATGTGATCTTGCGTGGAAAGCTAAATATTGATGGGACTATAAAAAACGTTGTCCGGCATCAAAGAGTGGTCGCATGCGAATATGATGAGTTTTCTTCGAACAATATATTTAATCAGATTCTTAAAACTACAGCGAATATACTCATACGGCAGCCAACAGTGGTTGAACAGAGGAGGTTTGATCTGAAGAAACTTCTGTTATTTTTCTCTGAGATTGATCTCACAGAGCCGTATCAGATTCGTTGGCATCAACTTATCTTCCATCGCAACAACCAAACCTATCGAATGTTAATAAATATTTGTTACTTCGTGCTCAGTGACCTCTTGCTTTCCGAAGAAAAAGGCCAGCACAAGTTGGCAAAATTCCTGACTGAGCAAAGTATGCATCGTCTTTTCGAACGCTTTGTCCTTGAATATTATCGATTTCATCATTCGAGGGTAAACCCCACCGCTCCACAAATTAAGTGGGACATCGACGACGGTGTGATTGATTTCTTGCCAACGATGCAAACCGACATTGTGCTGCATCAACAAGGGAAAAGACTCGTCATCGACACGAAATACTATCAAAAATCGCTGCAAGTTCATTTCGACAGCACAACGCTCCATTCGAGCAACCTGTACCAAATTTTCACCTATGTCAAAAACATGGACACCTTTAATGACGGTAGCATATCTGGAATGCTATTGTACGCCAAGACAGATGAGCATATTACGCCAGACAACATCTACAGTATGAGTGGGAATCGCATTTACGTTAAAACTCTGGACTTAAACCAACCATTTCCGATGATCCAATCCCAACTGGACAGATACCTGACTGAATGGGAACAGGATTTCCTAATGTAGGGGACGGTTGCCTGTCGTCCCAAAAACGAAAAGGGTGACCGTGAGAGGTCACCCTTACATTCGCTGAAAATGAAAGTTTATGCAGCCAGGAGGGTTCTTGCCAATTCGTCCAGTGCTTCAATATCTGCATCTTTGGGAGAAGATTTAATGCTCAGGGTCGGTTCGAGGATGTTCAAACCTTTCATCTGTTCGAATATCTCGCGCATTTTTCTGCCACTCGAGATCGCCCAGCTGCCATTTTCGATCAAGGCAACAGTTCGGTTGGTCAGGTTATGGTTTTTCAAATCAAGCAAAAGCGTTTCCATGAACGGGAAGAGCTCAGCGTTGAAGGTCACCGAGGCAAACACCAGGCGGTCATAGCGGAAACAATCAGCCAGGACATATGAGGGGTCGGTTGCTGTAACGTCGTAAACACGAACGTTTTCAACGCCGCCATCTGCCAGTTTGTTCGCCAAAATTTCAGCAACCAGGGCTGTGTTCCCATAAACTGTGCCATAAGCGATCACCACGCCGCGTTCCTCAGGGATGTAAGATGCCCACTGCCGGTACTTATCCAGAATCAGGTGCAGATCCTTGCGCCAGATCGGTCCGTGCAGCGTGCAAAACATCTGGATGTCCAGGTCCGCAATTTTGTCGAATATCATATTCACATTTCTGCCATATTTGCCAATGATGCTGGCGTAATAACGGCGGACTTCGGGCAGATATTCTTCTTCGAATTTATATTGGTCGGCATACATCTTGCCATCGGTCGGTCCAAAAGTGCCGAAAGCATCCGCAGAGAAGAGGATCTTGCTGGTGTTGTCGTAGGTCATCATCACTTCGGGCCAGTGCACCATCGGAGCCAAATAAAAAGTGAACTTGTGTTTGCCAACTTCCAGGGTATCGCCGTCTCCGACTTCGAGGGTCCGCCCTTCCAGGTTGACATCGTAAAACTGTTCGAACATGGTCAGGGCTTTTTTGGTGGCGACAATGGTCATGCCAGGGTAACGGCGCAGCAGTTCCGTGTAGGGGTGGCAGTGATCGGGTTCAATATGGTTGATCACCAGGTAATCCAACTGGCGATCACCCAAAGTCGCGTCCAGGTTTTGCCAGAATTGTTCAATGATCGCATTGTCGACGCCATCCAGTAGAACTGTCTTTTCATCAAGGAGCAGGTAAGAGTTATAAGACATGCCCCTCGGAACGATATGGGCATTCTCGAACATCCTGATGCGCCTATCATTGGCACCAACGTTGTAAAGGTTTTCTGTGATCTGTCTGAAGTTATGCATATCGATTCCTTTTCTGAAGTTTTCCACAAAATTCATGAGAACACCCATCATCATTGGCATTCTCCTTCATTTAGTATACTTCACAACCCTGTTCGTTTTTCTTTGCATAAGCTGATTTCTTCAGAAATAGAGCGGGTGTACACCCCTGCATGTCCGTGCAACGTATAGAATCGAAGAGCCTGACCGCTATAATTCAAGCGGGTAAGAAGGGAGTGTTATGGAATATCAGAAAACTTCACAGCTAAGGCGCGAACTGAATTTGCTCGATGCTGTTGGCATCGGCATTGGTGCTGTGGTAGGCGCAGGAATTTTCGTGGTCAGCGGGTTGGCTGCCCAAGCGGCTGGTCCCTCACTGTTGGTGAGCTTGGTGTTAGCTGGGATCGCTGCGACAGCAAATGGCTTGAGCTCAGCGCAGCTTGCCGCGGTCTTTCCCAAGGCGGGCGGCACGTATGAATATGGCTACCAGGTGATTTCGCCTGAAGCCGGCTTCCTGGCAGGCTGGATGTTTTTGGCGAGCAAACTTGCTGCCGGTGGCGTGGTCGCACTTGGGTTTGGCAATTATCTCAATCAACTCATCCCGGCAATCAACCCGACCTGGGCTGCAGTTGGCGCTGCGATTGTGTTGATCAGCGCCAATTTGCTTGGTATTCAGAAGGCGGGCAAACTCAACCTGGCAATCGTTTCGGTTACGCTGCTCGGTCTGCTTTATTTGATTATCTCGGGGCTCCCTCAAGTTAAGGTAACCTCCTTCACGCCTTTTTTTACCGGCGGGATGAGCGGGGTTTTACAAGCTACTGCCCTGATATTCTTTGCCTTCACAGGCTATGCGCGCATTGCCACCCTGGGTGAGGAAGTACGGGAACCCTCCAAAACGATCCCCAAAGCGATCATCATCACGCTGGCTACGACCGCGACGGTTTATCTATTGATCATGTTTGTTGCCATCGGCGTACTCGGCGCAGGTCCGCTTGGAGAGAGTGCCGCCCCGCTGTTTACCACTGCGGAAAAAATTAACTCCCCCGGTCTGGTTACCATTATCGGTTTAGCAGCAGTAACGGCGATGTTGGGGGTGTTGTTGTCGCAAATTCTTGGAATCAGCCGAATGCTCTTTGCCATGGGTCGCCGGCGCGATTTACCCGCTTTTTTCGAAAAGACGGACCAAAAATCTTCGGTACCAGTGATCAGCGTCTTGTTCACTGGTGTGGTTATTCTGATTTTGGTGTTGTTGGGCAACCTGCCCCAAATTGCTGCTACCGCCTCCTTTACGATCTTGCTTTATTACTCGATAGCTAATATTGCCGCCTGGCGCTTGCCCGAAGAGCAACGTCGCTTTCCGCGCGTTGTGCAGGTGATTGGCTTAACCTTCTGTATCGCCATGGCGTTTTCATTGGATTGGCAGGTCATCCTGACCGGGTTGGGTGTTTTGCTGGCAGGGTTCGTTTTGAGGGCAATCGTGAGGAGATTCTATAAGCAGACTGTATAAACTCCTGCATTAATATATCTTCGAAACCTTTGATTATGCTATAATCGCATTCTAAACACGACAGCAGACCATAGGTCATCCGCCAGAGAGCAGCCACATCGCTGAAAGGCTGCCAGCGCCCGCGGAGCGCTCCAGACCCCACTCACCTGCTTCTTCGAACCTGTGGGAATGGACACCTACCCAACCGTAGGGAATGGACACCGGCCATTCCATCAGGAACGATGCGTGGCTGCCGTGATTTCCTTTAGCCGCAGACGGAAAGACCCGTTACAGTCTCCATGAGCTGCTCATCTTCGTGATGGGAAGCAGGGTGGTACCGCGAAAGCAATTTCGTCCCTGCACGCAGGGATTTTTTTATTTAAAATGTGCTGTTTAACAACCAAATACCCGCACCCTTCATCCCTCTCCCTGGAGAGGGCAAGGCAAGGTAACCATTCGACCCCAAAAAAGGGTTGGAGGGGATTGGAACATTCCCATGTAGCCTTCATTGGAAAAAGGTACGGGAGTAACTCGGATCCATCACCCTCTCCCGGGAGAGGGATGGGGTGTGTGTAATTTAAAACAAATGATAGGAAGGCTACAGGATTCACTGCTAGCAAAAGACAGGAGACAACATGATCGACCCAACCAGTATACCGATGTACAAGCCCGAAGAAATTGAGCGCAAGTGGCAAGCCCGCTGGGCGGCTGACGGGCTCTACCAGCCCGATCGCGACCCGGACAAAACCAAGCATTACGCGCTTACCATGCTTCCCTACCCCAGCGGCGACCTGCATATCGGTCATTGGTATGCCATGACGCCGCCCGACGCGCGCGCCCGCTTCAAGCGCATGCAAGGTTATAACGTCTTTTTCCCGATCGGCTTTGACGCTTTTGGTCTGCCGGCTGAAAACGCCGCTATAAAGCACAAAATCCATCCGAGAGAGTGGACTTATGCCAACATCGACCATATGCGCGGGCAGCTGAAATCGATGGGTAATAGTTTCGACTGGCGTGCTGAGATCATTTCTGCTGACCCGAAGTACTATCGCTGGACACAGTGGTTCTTCACCCAGTTCTACAAAAACAACCTGGCGTACCAAAAGTTTTCGCCAGTCGATTTTTGCCCAAGCTGCAACACCACCCTGGCGCGCGAGCAGGTGCACGGCGAAGACCGCCACTGCGAGCGCTGCGGCACGCCTGTGATCCGCAAAGACCTGAAGCAGTGGTTCTTCCGCACCTCCAAATATGCTGAGGAACTGCTCAATTTCGATGGTCTCGACTGGCCAGAGATGATTAAAACCCTGCAGCGTAAGTGGATTGGCAAATCGCGCGGCGCTTCTGTTATTTTCAAGACCGAAGCCGGCGACCCGATTGAGGTTTTCACAACCCGCCCGGACACGCTCTGGGGTGTGACCTACATGGCGCTCTCCCCAGAGCACCCGTTGGTCGAAAAGATCACCACATCCGCCCAGGCTGACCAAGTTCGCGCCTACCAGGAGCAAGCCAAACGCCAGTCCGACATCCAGCGCGAGTCGGTCACCCGTGAGAAAACCGGCGTCTTCACCGGAGGTTATGCCATCAATCCGGTTTCTGGCGAGCATATCCCCATCTGGGTGGCTGATTACGTGCTCATGTCTTATGGCACCGGCGCCATCATGGCGGTGCCGGCACACGACCAGCGCGATTTCGAATTCGCCCGCCAGTTTGACCTGCCCATCAAGGTTGTGATCCACCCCAACAGGAAGGACATGGTCTTCCCCGAAGAAATGACTGAAGCCGTGGAAGCACACGGTTCTATGGTCAACTCCGGACCGCTGACTGGCACGCCCGAAGAGGAAAGCTTTGACGCCGCCAGCCGCTATATTGAAGCGATTGGTGTCGGAAAAAGCACCACCAATTACCGCCTGCACGACTGGCTTATCAGCCGCCAACGTTATTGGGGCGCGCCTATTCCGATTGTCTATTGCCCACACTGCGGCGCGGTGCCTGTGCCGGACTACCAGCTGCCGGTATTGCTGCCCGATGACGTGGAGTGGCTGCCGACCGGCGAGAGCCCGCTCAAGCTGCACCCCACCTGGCGTTACACCACCTGCCCTATGTGCGGCGAGCCAGCTGAGCGTGAAACCGACACCATGGACACCTTTATGGATTCCAGCTGGTATCACCTGCGCTACCTGAGCCCGGATTACGACCAGGGTCCTTTCGACCCGGTTCAGTACAGCTTCTGGATGCCTGTCGATACCTATACCGGTGGTTCAGAGCACGCCACAATGCACCTGATTTATACACGCTTTTTCCACAAGGCAGCCCGCGATTGCGGCATCACCAAGGGCGATGAGCCCATGCTGCAGCTGCGCAACCAGGGTATGGTGTTGGGCGAAGATGGTGAGAAAATGAGCAAGAGCCGCGGTAACGTGATCGACCCGGATGATCTGGTGGTGCGCTACGGCGCTGACACTGTAAGAGCTTACATCATTTTCTTCAGCCGCTGGGAAATTGGCGGACCGTGGTCCAGCACTGGCATCGAAGGCAACAGCCGCTGGCTGCGCCGTGTCTGGCACATGCTGCTCGAGCCGGCTTACGGCACGCCCGACCAGGAGATACTGAGAGCACTGCGCCGCAAAACCCACCAGACGCTGAGGCGTGTGACCTACGACTTTGAGAATTTTGAATTTAATACGATCGTCTCCAGCCTGATGGAACTGCTGAACGAGATGGGTCGAGCCAAGAATGCCGGAGCGTTTGGCTCGGCGGAATGGAACGAGACTGTTGATCTCTACCTGCGCATGCTGGCACCGGTCTGCCCGCACATTGCCGAAGAGCTGTGGGAACGGCTGGAAAAGCCCTATTCGATCCACTACCAGCAATGGCCTGAGGTGGATGAGGAAGCTGCCAGGGATGAGATGATCACCCTGATCGTACAGGTCAACGGCAAACTGCGCGATCGAATCATTGTTGAGCCTGGCGTCAGCGATGAGGAGGCAGAACGGCTGGCACTGGCGAGCGAGAACGTGATGCAAGCTTTGGAGGGTCGCCCAATTCGCAAAGTGATCGTCGTGCCGGGTAGATTGGTGAATGTGGTTGGATAATCCCTTCTCGTCATTCTGAAGAAGGTTAAGAATCTTACTTTTGTAAGCCGGGTTGACAGGTGGAACCCGGCTTTATAAATATCTCAAACAACCTTCATCGCCTGATTCATCGTTATAATTAAATCCTGTCGGATTGATATTAATAGAAATTTTTTGTGGAATTTACCGTCATGACAATTGGTGAACAGACTACAGCAGGTTCAAATATGAAGCTGCAGAGGTGGAAAACTGCTGGCATTGCGTTGATCATCTTTTTAATCGCCCTGATCGTTCGCTACGTTGGCCTAAAATTTGCCTTTCCAATCTTTACCCACCCGGATGAGAATTTCCTCCTGGCTCCTTTACGGAACATGAGTATCAATCACACGTTGGACCCTGGTATTTACGTCTATCCAGCCTACCCCTCTTTTTATTCAAGATTCTTTGTGCTCAACCTATTGAGTAAACTCAAATTCGGCATGAATTATGGGTTGGTCTACTGGCAGGATCCCTACTATTTCTTTTTTGCATCCCGGTTAATAACGGCTGTTCAAGGGGCACTGCTGCCTGTGATTGCCTGGTTTGTTGGCAGAAAGTTTAAGCAGGTCAATTTTTCCTGGGCTGCAGCCTTTTTGTTCACGTTTTATCCCCCTTTTGTGCTGCATTCACATTACATCACGGTCGATATTCCGTTGACGCTGTACATTATGCTTGTGCTTCTGTTCAGCCTGAATTACCTTTCCAGCAAGAAAAATGTCTGGTTGGTGTTGGCAAGCGTGATGGTTTCTGTTGCCACGCTTGAAAAATACCCCGGGATACTCTCGATAGGAATTGTGCTGGTCGCGATCGGGATCCGGGCTTTTACCAGAGACGAAAATGGTGACCAGCCAGGTTGGCGCTTTTTGCTCAAAACCACAGCCTGGAGCCTGAGTGTGAGTTTATTGACTGTTGTGGTCGTCGCTCCTTCCCTGTTGCTAAACTTTGATATCGCCTGGAAACAAATTGTCAATGAAAACCGCCCCACTCACCTGGGAGCGGATGGTCTTGGATGGGGCGGGAATCTGCTTTACTATCTAAAGGATTTTTATACCAATGCCGGTCTGGTCATCAGTATTTTGGCAGTAATAGGGCTGGTTGCAGTCGTCTTAATTAAAGACCCCACCAACCTGCTCTTATTCTTTGGTGGTGGGTACTGGATCGCTCTGAGTTACCTGAGCCTGCATCACAGCCGCTGGTCTTTACCGATGATGACCACTCCGCTGTTTCTTGCCGCTATCGGTGTGTCTTACCTCTGGCAGCAGACAAAGAAGATAAAAACTGCCAGGATAGCGCTGGCAATCCTCGTGCTGGCAGCTGCCGTGCCCTTCGCGCTGAAGGGGACTGTGACCTCCATCGTGCTTACCTGGCAGGATACCCGCTATGTGGCTTTACTCTACATGGAAGAAAATGGAATCACCGAAGAAAATACGATCTCCGAAGGCTTTACACCACATAACTCATTGAACAATAACTATATTTTTGATTTTGATATCTTCGAACCAGGAGAAAAAGAATACATCGTATTTTCATCAATCATGTTTGACCGGTATGCTGCTGAACCTGATCGTTATCTTGACGAAAATTCTTTTTATGCCAAAGCAAGAAGCAACCTGGTGTTAGTCAAGGAGTTTCAGCCTGACCCTGAGCCGACAACAATGGCAGGACAGCTGAAAGTCATTTTTGAATATCTAAACAGACAATTCAGAAACAGCAAGCCTCAGTTTCTCACCGGTCCGAAACTGGAAATTTACAAGCTACCATAACACCCGCTTGAGAACATATATCCTCCAATTAGACGTAAAATTATGCAAATGGATCGCGTCTTCGAGCTTCTGAACCGGGATTACTACCTAAACTATCCGCTCATTTTCGCGCTAAATCATGGCGCGGAGGTGGTTGAGGCGATTGAAAATGGGGTTGCCCTGCGAAGACACGAAAGTAATTTTTTGCTTTTGGCAGGTCCAAACCTGCCTGATGTCATTAAAAATATTCCAAGACCCGAATGGGCAGAGCTCTGCGGAAGCCAACATGCTCAATTTATTGCGGAACATTTTGGCTTTGATGGGGTAATGGAATGCCATCAACTCTATTATCCGCACCAGAGCATAGCTTCTGACCTGGAACTGGAACCTCTTAACCTGGCAGATGCCGATTTCGTCTTGGAGAATTATCAACGCCTGGACTCCGAAGAAATCAAACTGGCTATCAGCGAAGAGCGGTTGTTTGGAGTTCGTGATAATGGGCAGCTTTTTGCCTTTATTGGCTTGCATGATGATTACACCATGGGTATGCTGCAAGTGTTGCCAGCCTACCGCCGCAAGGGCTGGGGTGAACGCCTTGAGCGCGCCCTGACCACCAAAGTGCTCGCTATGGGCGAATTACCCTACGGACATGTGATTGCAGGCAACGAAAGCTCGATGCAACTGCAGAAAAAGCTGGGCTTTGTGGAGTGCAGCGATAAGATCTATTGGATGTGGTAACTGGCAATTCTACGCGCTCGGTACAGTGGAGCCCTTCGGTCAAATCCCGCGCTCGGTGGGGGACACCAGCAGTGACTGATAAGAAGAAAAAGTCAAAGGCAGACTGCCACGGTCGCTATGCTCCCTCGCAGTGACAAGATTAATGTCGAAGGCAGACTGCCACGCCCCCTGCGGGGGCTCGCAGATACTCGATTACGCGATCAAAGGCAAAGGCAGACTGCCACGGTCGCTACGCTCCCTCGCAGTGACTGTCGATCTGCCGTGTCTCTTTATTTTATGTCCCTTGGATGGGTATCATACTAGTGACGAAACTCGATTACGCGATCAAAATTTACAACAATTTTCCGCCTAAGGACAGAAACTCCTGCTTGATCTTCTCAAAATTATCCGGGTCGATCGCCTTTACTGCCTTTTCCAATATTGCCGCTTCAAAACCAAGCCCGATCGCATCTTTGGCTGTGTACCAGACGCAGAAATCGGCAGCCAAACCAGTGATGTGCACCTCGGTAACCCCCCGACCTTTTAGAAACCCCTCCAGTCCGGTGGCTTTCAGATGACCATTGTCAAAAAAGGCACTGTAACTGTCGATTTTAGGGTCCATGCCCTTTCTGAAGATCGCTTCCACACGTTCCTGGTCCAAATCTTTGGTCAATTCAGCCCCAAGCGTACCCTGCACGCAATGGTCAGGCCACATCACCTGGGGCATTCCTGCCAGTTCCCCCAGCTCATACAGTTGAGCCCCCTCGTGCTGCGAGGCAAAGCTTCCGTGATTGCGCGGGTGCCAGTCTTGCGTGGCGACAACCAGGTCATATTCCTTCGATAACCGGTTGATCTCGTCAATGATCTCGTCACCACCGGTAACTGCCAACGCACCGCCTGGCAAAAAATCGTATTGCATGTCTGTAATGATTAATGCTGTTGTCATTTCGTTTCCTTTTTTGTAAGTATTATAGCCAATGGTTGGTTGAATTTCACAAATACATCATAGCTTGTGCAGACAGAAGTGAGCCAGCCTTGTTTTCAGGTAAAATTAATTTCACTAATTTCTGCCGGTCTGCCTGGCAGTTAGCCCTTAAGAACAAGGGCTGAATATCTATCCGATTAAAAATTGGAGTGCTTATGAAAACCGTCATTGCAGGTGCCCTGGGGGAATGCGTCCATGTTGCTGGAGTGAGCAACTTTCTCCGGCTGGCTGAACAAGCTGGCTGGAGAACGATCTTCCTTGGTCCTGCCGTACCGATTGAGACTTTTCTCGAGGTTGCACGCCGGGAAAAGGCGGACCTGGTCGGCGTTTCGTATCGCCTGACCCCCGAGACAGGCGAGCGCCTGCTGGCAGAATTTGCTGAGTCTGCTGCCGACCTGCACGAGCAGGGTGTGCGCTTTGCTTTTGGTGGAACACCACCCGTAAGCCGTAAGGCGGAAGCCCTCAAAGGTTTTTTTAACCAGATCTTCGACGGAAGCCAGAGCCGTGAAGAGGTTTTGGCGTATTTACGTGGTGAAAACCTCACTTCAGATGAGATGAGTTATCCCCAAAGCACGATCGAGCGCATTCTCTGGAAGCAGCCCTACCCACTCTTGCGTCACCATTTTGGTTTGCCAACCATGGCAACCAGCATCGAAGGCATTCGCCAAATCGCCGAAGCCAAAGCGCTGGATGTCATCTCGCTCGGTATCGATCAGGATGCCCAGGCAAACTTCTTTCACCCCGAAAGGCAGAGTCCCCGTGCTACTGGTGCTGGCGGCGTGCCTGTACGCAGCGCCCACGATTATCGCCAGCTCTACCAGGCTTCCCGCACCGGCAACTTTCCGCTGATGCGCACCTATTCTGGCACAGATGACTTTATCCGCCTGGCGGAGATGTATGTTGAAACGATCAACATTGCCTGGTGTGCCATCCCGCTTTTTTGGTTTAACCTGATGGACGGGCGCGGTCCGCTCACACTTGAAGAATCCATCCGGGAACATCAAAGAGTGATGGCATGGTATGGCAATCGAGGCATCCCTGTGGAATTGAACGAGCCGCATCATTGGGGTATGCGCGACGCGCCGGATGTGGTTTTTGTCACCTCCGCTTACCTCTCGGCTTACAACGCCAGGGCTTTTGGGGTGAAGGATTACATTGCCCAGCTGATGTTCAACAGCCCACCCAACCTCTCCGACGCGATGGACCTGGCAAAAATGCTCGCCATCCTGGAGATGATCTCCCCGCTTGAGAATGATAATTTCCGCATCTGGCGCCAAACCCGAACAGGTCTGCTCAGCTACCCATTGGAAGACAACGCCGCCCGCGCCCACCTGGCAACCAGCATCTACCTGCAAATGTCGTTGAAACCACATATCATTCACATCGTTGGTCACACCGAAGCAGACCACGCTGCCACTGCCGATGATGTGATCGCAGCCAGTCTGGCTGCACGGCGCAGCATTGAAAACGCCCTTGCTGGGCAACCAGGGATGAGCTTTGACCCTGAAATCCAGGCGCGAAAAAAGCATCTGATCGAACAGGCACAAATTACCCTGCAGGCAATCAAAAATATTGCTGGCGGGCGTGTTGCTGACCCGCTTATTGACCCGGGCGTCTTGAACAAAGCTGTAATTTTAGGCATCATGGATGCTCCCCAACTGAAAAACAACCGTTTCGCAGCAGGAAAGATCAGCACGCGCGTCCTGAACGGCTCAAGTGAAACGATAAATGCGCAGGGCGAGTCAATCTCCGAACAAAAGCGTTTGGAAAAATTTCTGAATTGAGGATCAAATGGACAAGACTTATCGTTATGCCGTAATCGGCGCAGGAAACGGGGGTAAAGCGATGGCTGCCTACCTGGCTCTTTTAGGAGTCCAGGTGACTATGTTTAACCGCACTGCCAATCGCGTAGAAATCATCAGGTTACGTGGGGGAATCGACCTTGAAAACCCAACCGAGCCCCGTGGCTTTGGCGAACTCTACAAAGTTACCGACAATATGGAAGAGGCACTGAGAGAAGCAGATATTGTCATGGTGATAGTGCCCTCCACCGCCCATAGTGACATAGCCAGGATCTCTGCACCTTTTCTTAGGGATGATCACATCGTGGTTCTGAACCCCGGTCGCACCGGCGGCGCACTGGAATTTCGCCACACACTTGACCAGGAAAATTGTACTTGTAATCCGATCATCTCTGAGGCTGAAACCTTTATTTTTGCCAGCCGCTCCGAGGGTCCCAGCCAGGCGCGCATTTTCCGCATCAAAGAAGCTGTGCCGCTGGCAGCCTTGCCAGCTACGCGCACTGCCGAGGTGCTGGATGCTATCCGACCAGTGCTTCCGCAGTTTATCGATGGCAAAAACGTGCTGCAAACCGGGCTCAACAACATGGGTGCTATCTTCCATCCTGCTCTGGCGCTGCTCAATGCTGGTTGGATCGAAGCCACATCAGGAGACTTCGAGTTCTATGTCGATGGCGTCACCCCCTCGGTTGCCAAGGTTTTGGAGGTACTGGACCGGGAGCGGGTGACGGTTGCCTCAGCGATCGGGCTCAAAGCAAGGACAGCGTTGGATTGGCTGGAGCTGGCGTATAACGCGACGGGCAATGATTTGCACGAAGCCATGCACAACCAGACTGGATATTACGGCATCCGTGCACCGGGCACGCTCAACCACCGCTATATCACCGAGGAAATCCCCATGAGCCTGGTGCCAATTGCCTCTTTTGCCAAAACCTATGGTGTATCAGTGAATGGTATCGAGAGCATCATCAACCTGGCTAATTTTATCCATGGCATCGACTACCGCCGCAGAGGTCGCACAGTGGAAAAGCTTGGCATCAAGGATCTGAGTGTTGGTGAATTGGTCAAATTTGTAGAAACCGGTGAGCGGGACTGATACCAACAATAAAAACATAAGTCCAACAAAAAGAGAGGCTGCTGATCACCAGCAGCCTCTCTTTTTTTGATTTACTTCCACCGAGACTAATTTTTTTGCGAAATCACGGTTTAGGAGCCAAAGCAAACGCTTTTGGCACTGCCCAGGCATTTAACCAGTACGCCTGGGTGTAACCGTTGTAAGCGGTTGAATAGACGCCCAGGGTAGCTGCAAAAGCAGCCTGAGGACAGATCGAGCCATTGGCGTTCAACAGGTCTGTAACTTTCAGTTCTTTGCTGAAGTGGCTATCCGGGGAACGGTTGAATCCATTAACAGGTACCGCCGCAGGATGAACTGGTATCCATCCCAGTGAAGCAGCGGCTATGGCACCAGAGCTTCCTTTGACAACCTGGAAATGGAAAAAGGCATTATCAAACGCCTGTCGGGCAAGGAAGCGCAGGTGGGCTTTTGAGGTTGCGGCTGAATTGAAGAAAAGGAAACCGCACGGACCAGATAGCGCGCTGGGATTTTCAACCACATATGGGTCATCAATCACAGCTTCGCAAGGGGTATTATCTACAAACAGAGTCAAAACGAATCCAAGGGTGTCGCCGGATCCATCTTTGATCAAGTTGGCTGCCATAGCAGGAGTTTCGGTCATGCCAACCGGTGGCACAAAGGGTGCCGGATTGTTGGTGATAAACGCCTGAATATTAGTCCCTGTTCCGGAGGGGTTGTTCCATTTAACCAAGTTGCCGCTGCTATCGAAAAGCTCCAGCTTAATGTCATACTGACCGGCTGCTGGTGTCGTGCCATCACTCTCACGTAATGCACCGGTATCAAAGTATGCCCAGGCAAGGTCGATATGCTCGTTCATGACAGAATCGTACCAAACACCTACAGCTGGGGAGCTGGGTTGGATCTTGAACAAGTTCTCTGCACCAAAGGGACCCATCTTCTCATATTTGTATTGTGTTTCAAAGTGTGGGATTGGGAACAGATGAAAGACTTTCATCTCATAAGGGCGATAGACTTCGGGCAACATCGTGTGCCATGAATCCGCCACAGGAGTTGTTCCGTTCCCCAGGGTCCTCCTGGTGTAAGACCAGCGATATTGCGTAACGCCCATGCTGATCAGGTTGCTTCGGCTCATATCAAGCCGCAATTCGAGCGACCCAGCCAGCGGTTCGCCAGCGGTAGTTTTGCCTTTGGTTGCGCCAGGAGTTTTGTTGATCTCACTCATGCTCAGACCATTTCCGATGGTCTTCACCAGCACCTTCAGACCTGGCAAATCCATTGGCACCTCGCACCACGGCACTCTTGTGTCAGTCACTGGGAGTAAAACTTCCTTGCCGCATTCATAGTCCCAGTGTACGTGGCAACAAACAGGCTTGGGCTCGTAGACCTTTGTCCAGACACCACTGATGGGGTACTCTACCCAGAAATACAAATCTGGTTTGTCACTTGAGCATCGGTACCAGGTGGTGGTCTCAAAGCCATTACAATCTGTCATCACGGTAGCAATTTCGTCGCACAGGCAAAAATATTTATGCAGCCAGGGCCACCAGCAGAGGTAGGGCAGGATCATCGGTTGAAGTTTCAACAGCGCAGAACTTACCTGGGTGATCGAATCAGATTGCAGTTGTTTGAAAATATCAGCCGATATTGTCTCTATCAACAGGGGCAGATCTTTTTCTTTCGGGGTTCTTGCTGCTTTACGGGTAGGTTTGGCTTGCTCCATTTGGAAAGACGCCCTGGGGGTGACATATTCAGGGAGTGGAGGCTCAGGTTGGGGATTCAGCCAGTTGGTGCCGTAATTGAACATTTGCGGCATGAAATTCAGACGGAAGCTACTTTCCTGATAATCAGGCAGCTGAATTGGCATCACACGCTCACCCTCCGGCTCTTTTATCTCGTAATCCATCGGGAAAAGATCGGGCGGCGGAGGGGGCCAGGGCAATGGGTATTTTACAATGGGAGGACGGGGAAGGAGGCGATATTTCTTCCAATCCATAATCAGCTCATCGCGGAAGCGGAAAAGCACGTCCTTGGGCAGGTGCGGTATGAGCAGGTAGAGTTTGTCGACCTCGCAAATATGGACTTTTGCCCCATTAACGGGTTTGTAGACCACACTACCATTGACAAAAATTGGTCGCACCACTTTTCCCTTTACCACGCAGGGGCAAAACAACCAGAGCTTTAGCTTTTCAACAGGGATGGGATACAACTTGAATTTTTCTTTAGCAGGGTCAAAATCAAAGCGTGGTTCATAGGCACCAGCCGCCCTCAGGCTTTCCAGCGTAGGCTTTTTTGTGCTGGGCAGGGCGGGTGAGACAACGACTTTAATGTCACTGTTTTGAAGTACTTCCATGGGAAGGCTGGCTTGATCATTCTTAACTTTTGCAGATTTTAGTAATTTTCCAGCAGAGTCAAAGATGTGGACAACCAAGTCCAGATCCCTCTCCGGCTTTTTCTCAAATTCAATAGGGAAATCAATTGTGGTCATTTTCACACACTCCTTTCTGTTTTATGTGAAGGTACAAATACTGCCAGGTAAAGCACGGTTATGCTGCCTGACCTGAATGGGTACTGATTTACTTGGACTTAGGTGTCGAAGACACGAGAGGATAGGTAGAAGTAACCATTAATAGTATAACTATATTATTTAGAGATATCAATAGGTTATGATCACAAATCACACACAGTGTTACCCATGTTCTTTCATGGTCTCCTGAGTGCGGAGCCTGCCTTGGGGCACATGATATGCAGTTGACCGCGAGATCTCTAATCTTACCGCTCGGTCAGGAGACCTTCGCGAACGAGGATAAGGATAAAAAAAGGGCGGAGCTCCCTACAAGGAGCCCGCCCATACAACTTACATCAATAGAAATCTTACTTTGCCAGCAGTTCCCGGGCTTTCAGCAAGATATTTTCAACGGTGAAGCCGAATTCTGTAAACAAGAAGTCGTTTGGCGCACTGGCACCGAATCGATCCAGCGTGATCATCTTGCCTTCGGGTCCAACCCATTTGTGCCAGCCAAGGCTGGTCGCTGCTTCAACAGCCAGTCGAGCCTTGACTTCGGGCAGCATGACTTCATCCTGGTAGGTTTGCGGTTGAGCTTCAAACAATTCCCAACTCGGCATTGAGATTACACGAACGCCCACGCCTTCTTCTGCCAAAATCTCCGCTGCTTTTACCACCAGCTCAAGCTCCGAGCCGGTTGCCATAAAAACCAGCTGCACAGGTGCCGGTCCCAGATCTGCCATCACATAGGCACCCTTTTCGGTTCCAGCAGCACCGGCAAACTTTTCACGGTCGAAGGTGGGCACTGGCTGACGGGTGAGCGCAATTACCGTAGGGGCATGGCGTCTTTCAATGGCGATTTTCCAGGCAAACGAGGTTTCGTTGGCATCTGCCGGGCGCAGTGTGACCAGGTTTGGCATGGCACGCAGGCTGCTCAAGTGTTCAATCGGTTGGTGGGTCGGTCCGTCCTGACCCAGGCAGAAACTGTCATGCGAGAAAACCCAAATGCTGCCGGTATCTGAAAGTGCCGATAAGCGTAGTGCCGGGCGCAAATAATCTGAAAAAATCAGGAAGGTGGCGGCATATGAAATCAAACCACCGTGCTGATTCAAGCCGTTATTTATGGCTCCCATGGCATGTTCGCGTACACCAAAGGGGATATAGCGACCTTCATAGCTGTCTTTCTGGAAAAGAGGCGTGTTTTCTATTGTGGTGGAATTGGAACCGCTCAGATCTGCCGATCCGCCCACCAAACCTGGAAAAATTTGAGCCAGGGCGTTGATAATTTTGTGAGAAGCTGCCCGGGTTGCCAATCCTTTGGCACTTGTTTCGAATACAGGCAGAACCTTCTGCCAGTTTTCAGGGAAGTCACCAGCCATAATTCGCTTGAACTGGCTTGCCAGCTCTGGTTCTTCCTGTGTAAAAGCTTGAAAAGTGGTTTCCCATTTGCTTTCTGCTTCTTTTCCCCTCACCAGGGCTTCACGATAGTGGGCGAGCACTTCATCACTGACATAGAATTTCGGTTCAGTTGGGTAACCCAGGGCTTTCTTTGCCCCAGCCAGCTCTTCATCACTGGGGATCCCGGAATGTGCCTCCGAAAGACCTCCCCAGGTCGGGAAACCATAGCCGAGGATCGTTCGGCAGATGATCAACGAGGGTCGCGGGTCGTTTTTGGCTTTATTAATTGCCTGGTCTATTTCTCCAACGTTATTACCATCCTCGACGTGCAATACCTGCCAACCATAAGCCTCATAACGCTTGGCGCGATCTTCTGTGAAGGTGATATCGGTGCCGCCATCGATAGTGACACGATTGTCGTCATAGAAGACGATCAGCTTTCCCAAAGAAAAATGTCCAGCAAGCGAGGATGCCTCGGAAGTTATACCTTCCATCAGGTCGCCATCGCTCGCAATGACATAGGTATAGTGGTCAACAACGTGATTTTCTTCCGTGTTGTAAACTGCAGCGAGGTGGGCTTCAGCCATCGCCATTCCAACCGCAACTGCCATACCCTGCCCCAAAGGACCGGTGGTTGTCTCTACACCCGCTGTATGCCCATATTCAGGATGACCAGGGGTGAGGCTGTTGGGTCTGCGGAAGTTCTTGAGCTGATCCATGGTCATTTCTTGATAACCAGTCAGGTAGAAAAGGCTGTACAAGAGCATCGATCCATGACCAGCTGAGAGGATAAATCGATCCCGGTCCACCCAATTGGGGTTGGCAGGGTTGAATTTCAAGTGCCTGGTGAAAAGGGTATAGGCAATTGCTGCTGAGCCCATAGGTTGACCGGCATGACCAGAATTTGCCTTCTGAACTGCATCTGCGGAAAGGAAACGGATAGCGTTGATCGCTTCTTCCTGGAATGGAGTGTTGGCTGTCATTTTTCTCCTTAGCATAATATTAAAACGGGGCACTGACTTTGCCAGCACCCCTTTTGATTGTAAATTCAGTATAGCCTTTAGTGTTAAGCAAGTGACCGTCTGTAAATCAAACGGTCACTTGGATACAGTTTTATTTCGCTGTTTCTGCAGCAGGTTCATCAAGGTGGCGATAATTCTTGCCCATGATGAAGACAAACACGGTCAGAAGAATTACGGCAGCCAGGACGATCCAACCCAGGATGCCACCCTTCCCGATCAGGTCGCTAACTTTGGCAAACGCCAAACCGACTGTGGCATAGAAGGGATCGCCAAAGGTTGCGCCCTTATCATACAGTTCGCCGGTGAAGGGGATCAGCAGGGAGGTGCCAACCTGCATCACAATACCCATGATGAACGGACCAACAATGGCACCTTTCCAGCCGCCCTTGGCATTACCAAAAATACCAGAAGTGCCGCCCGCGAAAAATGCTGGAACGATTCCAGGAAGGATCACGTAAGGGACTTTGAAAATGACCTGGAGAATTGTTGCGATCACCATGCCGATGAACATGGAAATGAACCCGAACAGCAAGGCGGTCGGGGCATAGGGGAAGACAACCGGGCAGTCAAATGCAGGCACTGCACCCGGGACCAACTTCTCGGAAATACCAGCGAAAGCTGGGATGATCTCGCCCAACATCATGCGGACGCCTGCCAAAACAATCGCCATACCAGCAGCGAAGGTCAGAGAGCTCATGATTGCAAACATGATCGGATTCTGTCCACCAGATACTTCAGTGACAATGTAATTCCAAGAGAAGAACGTCAGGATCAGGAAAATGGGCAGCAGAGTCAGTGCAAGGCTGGAAGTAGTGTCGCGGAAGAAGCTCAGGCTCTTGGGCAGTTTGAATTCTTCTGCAGAGCGAGCGCCCTTCTTGAAAAGCTTGCCTACCTCATAAGAGAACCAGTAAGAGAAATCGCCAGTGTGTCCGACAGAGAATCTTTCCCCGCCAGTGACATCCTTGGTGCCTGGGTAATTGAGCGCCGGCATGAGGGTGAAATAGAGCCCCATCACGACAGTGCCAACAGCCCAAAGAGCCCAGCCTTCCAGACCCATGGTCGCATTCAATACGATAACCACAAACAGGGAAACGTAGAGCATGATGTGACCGGTAAGGTAGATGAACTTGTACCTGGTGATACGGGCAAGGATCACATTGAGGATGAAGCCACCAACCATGACCAGTGAGCCAATTTGACCGAATTTTTCAAGAGCAAATGGCAGCGCTGCCTCGTTGGTTGGCAACACACCCTGAACACCAAGCACGTGGTTGATGATTTTGGTGAGGGGGTCAATTCCACCCACCAAAACACCTGCGCCAGCGCCGATGATGATAACGCCGACAACGGTTTTGATAACGCCACTAATAATCGTGGTGGCTGGTTTTTTCTGGAGCAAAAGACCGACCAGGGCAACCAAGCCCAAGATAATGCTGTATTGAGAAAGAATTTGTTCTCCAATAAAATTGAAGATGTCGAGAATAACTTGCATGGTAAACCTCCAATAGAATGTTTTGAATAAAATTATTAATCGATGAAAAAACATTACTCTTAGAGCTATTTATGAATCCCCAATAAAAATTCTCCTTTCTGCTATTTTTACAAGCAAGAAAACCCGGATGAAAGCAAAAAGTTACTCAATCAATCCCATTTCGCGGAATTTTTTCTCAAGCGTGTCTGCGATCTCATCCCGTTTGAAGAAATTGGTCACAAACACAAGTTTGTCCTTGTATCGTTCCAGTGAATCTTGCATCTCTGGTACCGTGACGATCAGATCGAATTTCTGACCAGTGATTGAGGTGACACCAGCGGTTTCAACTTCACCTTCAATACCCATTTTTTCCAGGGCTTTTTGGACATTAATCTTAGCGATCAGGCTGCTTCCCAATCCTTGAGGACATACTGTAAAGATTTTGATCATTTTTCTCCTTAGATTACTTCTTGATGAATTGTTATGAGTATTTTTCTACAATTTCGAGAATTTCGTCGACGCTTTTTGCAGCCGCCCACTCGCCAACCACAGAATCGTTCGCCAACACATCAGCAAGTTGGCTCAAAGCCTCAATATGCGAGCCATGATCTTTGGCTGTCAAAGCTGCGACCACGTGGACCGGGTCGTTTTCAGGGTTGCCAAAATTAACTGGTTCTGCCAATGTGATCAAAGACAAACTCGATTTGAGACAGCCGGCTTCAGCTTTGGCATGGGGCATGGCAAAGCCAGGTGCCAGGACGATATAGGGACCAAATTCCTTAACCACTTCGATCATTGCATCCACAAAGCGAGGTTCCACGGCTTCGTCTTCGACCAATAAGCGTCCGGCTTCCCGTACTGCTTCTTCCCAATCTTTAACGTGGACATTAACTGCAATGAGGTTTGGTCTGAGTAACTCTGTTAAAAGCATGCTGCCCTCCTGATAGATTACGAAAAATTATATTAAAGTAAAAAATGAAAATTGTCTAGATGATTATTGGATTATAATCGCCAAAGTTTCAGGAGGCAAGAGCAATCACATGAGTTTCTATAATAAACCAAGCACTCCTTTGTTGTTGGTTGGATTCGGCATCTTACTCTTTATCCTCGGATTATCAGCGGTATATGGGCTCACCGGGAAGACCGAGGCTGAGCTGACCGAAGGTTATTCCCAGCAGCTGTCTTTGAATGCCGCGGATTCGAAAGTAATTCTTGGCACTGCCGGTCAAAAAATGAACCTGCAGCTTGCGGGGGATCGTTCTGTCGGCGGTGTTTCCGCGGCAGAGGATTTGGCACTGACCCTGCGCAATGCTGAGAACCAGGAGGTTTTACTCCAGGTTGCGGACTTTGCTTCGCCCGATTGGCAGGAAGAAAGCTTGCCTTCAAACCGTCAAAGCAGGCAGATATTGGTGCCGGTCATATTCAACCTCCCGACAGACCTGAAAATCGGCGATCACTTGCTGGGTGAGGTGACCGGTGTGATCAGGTATCCTGTTGAGCTGAGGAATGACATTATTGAAAATCAGACCGAGATCAGCCAGAAATTTGACCTGGAAATAGTCAGTAATGAAGCAATGATGAAGCAAATCCGCCAACGACCGTTATTGATCATCGTGCTCAGTTTTCCCCTGGCGATGATATTGATCCTGATTGGGGCGCGGGCTGAACTTTACGGTCGCAAATCCCGTCCACAGGCGTAGGTAATATCAAGGAGAATCGTCGGGCGGAATGCGCTTTTCTTGCGCACTCCGCCATCGAAAGCATTTATCAACCCGCAGACTAACTGCGCTTGTCCACTTCAGCCTTAACATAGGCGATCACGTCTGCTTCAGTTGCCAGGTTTTGGGCGGTCTTAGCGATATTCTCTGCCTCTTCCAGGGTGAAGAGTGACAGCGTGCGCTTGACGCGAGCAATGTTGGCAGAATTCATGCTAAATTTGCGCAAGCCCAATCCAAACATCACCAGCGCACCCAGGTGATCACCCGCCAGCTCACCACAGACCGAAACTGGTTTACCAGCCTTGTTGAACTCCGCGAAAATCCGCCCCAAAATGCGGAACATGGATGGGGACATACTCTGGAAATATTCAGTGATAGCCGGGTTCATGCGGTCGACCGCATGCAGATATTGGGTCAGGTCGTTGGTACCGACGCTGGCAAAGTCAACTTCTTTGGCAGCCATATCGGCAATCATAGCAATGGACGGGATCTCGATCATGATGCCAACGTTGATCTTTTCGTCAAAGGCGATTCCCTGTTTTCGCAACTCCTGCTTGGCTTCTTCTACAGCTGCTTTACCCGCCCGGATGTCATCCATCGTACCCACCATCGGGAACATGATCTGCAGCGGTCCTAATGCCGAGGCGCGCAAGGCGGCTCTCAATTGAGTTTTGAACATTTCGGGGTGGTCTAGACACAACCTCAAAGCCCGGTTGCCAAGGAAGGGATTATCTTCTTTTGGGAGCGCCAGGTATCGCAAGGTTTTATCACCGCCGATATCCAGCGTGCGCAGTGTAACCGGATTGCCCATGGCATTTGCCAATACTTTTTTGTAGGAATCAAATTGCTCCTGCTCAGTGGGCATGTGTTCGCTGTTCATGTAAACGAATTCTGTGCGGAACAATCCAACAAAATCTACATACTTGAAGCTCTCGTCAGGGTCGGTGCTGCCCACATTCAGACCAATGCTAAAGCGTTCTCCGCTGGCAACCAGCGGAATCTTGTCCAGGTACTGACTGGTCTCACGCTCTTCCTTAATATATTCGACCAGCTTTTCCTGGTACTCTTTGATGGTCTCCTTTTCAGGGTCCAGCAAAACTTTACCGGTCAGGGCATCCATGATCACATTGTCTCCATTTTTCATGATCTCGGTCGCGTCAGACACGCCCAGCAAAGCTGGAATCTTGTAACTCCTGGCGATGATGGCAGTATGCGAAGTGGCTCCGCCGACTTCGGTGATAATGCCCATAACATGCTCGCGATCCATGGTAGCGGTATCGCTGGGCAGTAAGTCGTGCGCGACAACAATTACGCTATCGCGCAAACTGGAGAGGTTGCTTTCTTTCTCGCCTTTCAAAATACGCAACACGCGGTTGCGTACATCTCGCAGATCAGCAGCCCGGGCAGCGATGAGCGGATCTTTCGCCTTTTCTAAAAGATTGGCGAAGTCGGTATACACCTCGTCAACCGCGTAGTCGGGCATGGTGCGGTTGTCGTAGATCATCTCTTTCACGCCCTCTGCGACTTCTTCGTCCATGAGGATCTCGACGTGGGCTGTGAAGATCTTTGCCTTTTCAGGAGATTCTACTGACATCGAGTCGATAATATTTTCCAGCTCTTTCTCAGCAGTTCTGACAGCATCCTCGTATTTCTCGAAATACTCGTCTTCTTTGCCTGCCTCGAAGTACGATTCATGGACATCGGCTTTGAAGGCTTTGTAGATATAAACTTTTCCCAGCGCGATGCCCCTGGAAACCGGATTTCCTTTTAAGATCCTCATATGCTCTCCTTTCGAATTCCTCACAGGAAACATGCTCTGCACGTTCCGTTCCTATTAATCCTCGCCAAATTTTGATTCAACCAAATCGTAAAGCTTTTCGACTGCTTCCACCTCATCCGGTCCGTCAGCTGCGATTTCTATCGGCGTGCCAACTGCCATGCCTTGTGCCAAAATCTTGATAATCGATTTGGCGTTGGCAGGCAATGCGGCTTCGTCATCCAGGCGTTGCACGGTTACTTTGGATTCGAACTTTTTTGCCAAGGCGACAAATTCTGAGGCTGGGCGGGCATGAAGACCTGACGCGTTTTTTAATTCTGTTTTTTTTGTGTACATAATTTCTCCTTTTTTGGCAAACCATAGACGGTATGGTTTCCAGGTTTAATGGACAGAAGTCCGTGTTTAATTGACCTGAGAAACCGGCATTAAAACGAAACCGGGTTGAAAAATTAACCTGGTTCAATTTTACCGAATAGTAACAATTTGTGTAAACAAATTTTCGAAGTTTGAGCTCTTGCTTGGAAAACGATTACTTTTTTGCCATTTTTAGACGAAGACGAGCGACCTTTTCGCTATCTGCACGATGCGTCATGCGAAAATGGCGAATAACCGCGATCGGATCCCTGAAGATCAGGCGCGGACCTGCGAATCGCATCACTTCCCTGACCCTCTCCCGGTAAGAAGCCTGGTAGCAATGTACGGGGCAGTTGGCACAGACCGGTTTTTCTGGCAGGAACATGCAGCGGCTCACCCGTTCATTGGCGTAATCGAGCAGCTCCTGGCATTGGGGGCAAAGACCAGCACCTTTCCTGTGCTTTGAGCGGCAATAAATGCGGATCATGCTGGTGATGGTGGTTTGTTCTTGTTGAACGAACTTCAAATTAACCGAATTTTCCATAACCCCCCGATTGTAAACGAATTTTAAAAAATGCGATTTCTCCTCACCTTATTGATGACCCCAACTTTAGACCGGAGGCTGCCAAAGCTCGATCCGGTTTCCTTCCGGGTCCAGCACCCAGCCAAACACACCTTGTTAGCTCTCTTCAATGCGCTCATCGACCAGGCAGCCTTCTTCCTTCAACACCTGCAAAAGCGCCCTTAGGTCATCGACACGATAGTTGATCATAAAGTTTGCTGTGCCTGGTTCAAAATATTCTGTGGTTGAATCAAAAATTGACCAGATTTGATAACCGGGGCCTTTTTCACCTGTATTTGTAAACATCACCGACCCGCCCCACTCTTCCAGCTTTATCCCCAGATGCCAGCTGTACCATTCCCGCAATGCCTGTGGGTCTCGTGCCTTGAAAAAGATCCCGCCAATTCCTCGTACCCGGTTCATTTTTTTCCTCCAATGAATAAAAACGCCCACCTGCAGGTGAGCGTTTCGATTTTTACAAAATTTTACTTCGACATGATCGGTCGGAATTTATAGCCGTAAACGATCATGCCGCGTTCGTCGCCGTCGTTGCGGATTTTGCGCGTGACCATCTCCACCGGCATGCCAATGCGCACGGGTTCGTCACCCAAATCGGTCAGTTGCGCGGTCACAACCGGACCTTCATTTAGCTTGACCATGGCAACAGGATAAGGTGCCTGTTCTTCAAAGCCGGCTGGCGCGTTGGAAATGAGGGTGTAGGAATAAATTTCGCCCTGACCACTAAAGGTGAAGGGGGTTTTGGCTTCGCCGCCGCATTCAGGGCAGACATCGCGGGGTGGAAAAATTTTTGCAGTGCAGTGGGGGCAAACTTCACCCTGCAGCGCGTAACGTTGTTTTTTAAGTCTCCAATAACGTGGAACTTCCATAGTAATATCTCCTGTTCGGTTCTATTAGCCTACAGTTTAGCTAAAGGAAACTATCAGGAACTATCAAATAAATGGCCAACGAGGAGAAATTATAAAAAATTTGATGGGTGTTTTTGTAGGGGTGACCTGCCATGGTCACACGTTTCGGGACGGCATGGCAACTGTCCCCTACAATGATAAACCGAATGTATTATGGAGACCGGCCATCGTCTTCCTAGTAATGGGCGGGTTTGGAACCCGCCCGTACGTCGAGGTTGCCTTTCGGCGTGCTAGTTGAGGATGCCGGCACACTCATTGCGTCCTTTTCTGCGATACAATAGCCGCATGTCCGAAATCCCCGTCCTCACCAAGACCCAGGCTCAGCACCTTGTACTGGCTGGGTTGGGGTTGCTCACGAAGCCCCGCAAAAAAGCAAGCAAGCAAGACCTTCTCACCACCATCCGCAGGATCCACAACCTACAGTTGGACACCATTTCTGTGGTCGCGCGCGCCCATCTGCACATCCTCTGGTCACGGCTGAGCAATTACGAGGCATCCTGGCTGGAAGAGCTTCATGCTGAAGGTCGGCTTTTTGAATATTTCTCTCATGGTGTCAGCCTGCTGCCGGTTGAAGACTATCCGCTCTTTCGCTCGCTGATGATGCAAAAGTTTGTTGGTTGGGATAACATCCGCGACTGGGGGGAACAAAACGCCGATGTGCTCGAAGAAATCCTGCAGCACATCCGCCAAAACGGCGAGGTGCGCTCGGCTGACTTCGAAAATAAGGGGTCGCGCGGCGCATGGTGGGACTGGAAGGTTGAAAAAGTTGCCCTGGAGCACCTTTATTATCGCGGAGACCTGATGATTGCCCGCCGGGAGAAGTTTCAGCGCGTATATGACCTGCGCGAGCGCGTGCTGCCCAATTGGGACGACAGCCAGGCCCCATCGCACGCGGAAGCAGTCAAAGCTCTGACCCTCAACGCAGTTAAAGCGCTGGGACTGGCTAATCTAAGCTGGGCATCCACCTATTTCTACCTAAAGAAAACCGAGACAGCACAAGCCTTGAAAGAACTTGAGGAGGCGGGTCTGATCCACGAGATTAAAGTAGAAGAGCTCAAGGGCAATCCGTTTTACGTTCACGCGGATAACCTCTTGCTGCTTCACAAGTCATTAGAAGGCAAACTACGCCCCACTCACACTGCCATCCTCTCGCCTTTTGACCCCCTGATCACCGACCGTGCCCGCGCCCGGGACCTTTTCGATTTTGACTACAACATCGAGTGCTACACGCCTGCCCCAAAACGCACGTACGGGTATTTTGTCCTGCCCATTTTACATAAAGGAAAACTGGTTGGGCGCATGGACGCCAAAGCCTGGCGCAATGAGAAGCGCTTGCAGGTGATCAAATTGTATTTGGAGCCAGGAGTAAAGCCCAAAGCCGCGCTCGCCAAGGATCTTGCCTTAACTATTAAGGACTATGCCGCCTGGCAGGGGCTCAAGCAGGTGCAAATTGACTGGACTGAGCCACAAGAGCTAAGGGGGCTTGTTCAGTCCAAGCTCGAAAATTGATTTTTCTCTATGATTGTGGTTGGGCTTTTGGACTTGCTCTTTTTTGTCCCGTCCAACAAATTTCAAATAATCTCCTTACATATTTTTTGAAAGCAGTTACTTGCTAGAAGGCGCTCTTCTTTCAAAACAAGTATTGTGGAATTCTTATTCCCATCGACGTATAAATAAATATTTTTTATAAGATATGGATAGAATGACAAAATTATGGGCACTTATCAAAATCATCAACGATTATATACGGTAGACTGTTGAAAACTTCAACAGACCCTTTTCCTAATATGCACTTTCCGCTCAATCCCTCGTAATAGTATCCATTGGTGATGAGGAATCGAAAATCCGAATCCTTGTCACCAAAGGCAATATGGAAATCGTTACCTGCAAAATATGTTTTCCGGACATATCCATAAACACAAAGTGTCTTTCCTCGATCGTCAATTGTCACTGTCTTCCACTCGTTGCATGAGTTAGTTGGGGTAGGGATTAGCCGCGTTCTGGTGGGATACGGTGTTACAGTCTCCCTTCTGGGCGGATTAGTCGGAAAATTGTTGACCATTCTTTGTGGGGTGACCGTTGGATAGGAGGACTTTTCATCGCGAGTTGTAAAGAAAACAATCATCAAACAAAATGTTAATGTCAATAATGCTAAAACAGAAATAATTACATGTGTTTTTTCATTTTTCTCAACAACCCTATGATTGGTCTGAGTATTTGACTTATATTGAACACTCCCATTCCTTAGAGGTGACGTTTCGGAATTTTTTGGAGAATCATCAAAAATTTTCACTTTTCCAGAAAGCAAATAAAAACTGAGGAGACAAACATTAAGAACGAGCTTGTAGAGTTGACCTAAATGATACAATGCTTCAGATTCTGTTAACAATGTTTTATTGACATTAATGGCTGCGATTTGTGTTAAAGTTTCTGTAAAAGAATGAGAAATTGAATTGAGTATCTCATCTTCTGAAAATGGAGTTGCAAGCCCTTTCTCCTTCTTTTCGATTCCCAATGATAGACATGCAGCAATTGTATAAAAAAGAAGCCTATCTACCATTTCTTGCTGATCAATAGCTTCGGGATTCGAAAGAAATCTTGTGCCAAAAATTAAGTTTTTGGAATGCCACTTTATGCTTGTTATTAATTTATTTAATTCGTCATCGTAGGGTAATTGATCCCATCGATCTGCCCAGTATTTAACTATTTCGTTTATGTAAGAAAGGATAGCATTTGCTCTTTCAGTTTTCTCCTTGTTTGGACTTTTTTTCTCTTCTTCCCCCTCAAAATCTTCCTTCTGTATTAAGGTGGTGTCATATTCTTTCCGACGATCTTGATTTGAAAGAACAGCATAAGCCTCATTTATCCGTTTTAACTCATTCTCTGCATCGCCTTGGAGGTTCGAACCCTGAAGGCGGTCAGGATGAAAAACATAAACTAGGAATTTATATCTTGATTTAATTTCCTCTAAACTAGCATTTTGCTCTACTCCAAGAATTTCATAGTAATCTTTTGATTTATAGACCATCAGTACACCCTGTCTTGCAAAAATGTGTCATTATGGCAAAATATTAAGCGTAGCATATGATTTTGATAAGGTCGCATATTCATCAATTTTTTTTCAGTAGAAGAAAAAATCCCTCTCACCACCCCAGGTATTCTCATCAGACAAACTCAACATGGTAAGCTTTTCAACCTTAAAAGACCATTGAAGGTCTTTTGTGGAAAGAAAATCGCAGACTGCTGCTGAGTCACACCAGCGCTCGCCATTCATCGACAGCGTGATATGCGGCACCCACTCGCCTGGCTGGTAGAGCATTGACGGCTTGTTCCAAAAAGGGCGTAAGCCCTCCCATAAAATGCGATGCACATTAAGCAATTCAAGGGTTGGAACAATCCTCAAAAAAACTACCGGATCAGATTCTGAAAAACGGGTGACAATGTCGGTCTGAACTTCCACTGCGCTCAAACCAGAACATAGGCCCTCCAGGGTCTGGGCATAGGTATCATCATACGATTCTGCATATTGCCAGGTGAAATGGGGTTTCGGTCTCTCATAGGCATGTCGACAGCCAAAGCGTTTATCCAGATCATTCCAGATATCCTCGACCGCCTGGAAATAAGGCTCGGGTAATAAGCTTACCAATGCTTGCATAAGTTAATATTATCACGCCTGTATGCCTGTTTACAGGTATTACTATCCTTTTTTCAAGTCGTGTTATTATCCTGAGCATGAATATTATTTCTCCAGCCGATGGAAAAGAGCCCGGAACTCCCGATCAGACCGATGAGCTCGATCACCTTCCCGGTGAAGCCCTGGCTGAAAAATTTTGGGCAAGGTTCACACAGTTAGGTCTCTCCCAGGGGCTCTTTCGGGCTGTCACTCTGGTCGCGACCATATTGGTAATGCTGCTGATGGTCTGGGTTTTGCGTAGTTTTTACGTCAATGCGGACGGCAGCATGGTCACCCAGCTTCAAATCCCCGACCCTGCCCAGGCTATGGCAGAACCAGCAATGCTCATGCCACCCCTGGTTGCCGATTCGCAGACCATAGATGCAGTTCAGCGCGATACAGCCGTGGACACCATTTTGCCGGTCCGAAATCGCACAAGCCTGATTAACTACACCGTTGAACCTGGTGATACCCTCTTTTCTGTGGCAGCTAATTTTGGTCTCACTACTGAAACCGTGCTGTGGAGCAACCGCTACAACATTGGCGATGACCCCCACATGATCTACCCAGGGCAGACCTTGATTATCATGCCAGTCGACGGCACTGTGCATGTCTGGAGCGCTGGAGAAGGGCTGAACGGGGTTGCCGAGTTTTACCAGGTGACACCAGAGGCGATCATCAACTATCCCGGCAACAACCTCAGGCTGGCATCGCTCGGTGATCTGGCAAACCCCAATATTGAGCCCGGAACGATGCTGATTATTCCTGGCGGCAAAGGGCAATATTCCGACTGGCGCATTCCGCGTATCACGCGGGAAGACCCCGCCACAGCCCTCAATGTTGGTCCGGGTGCCTGCCCTGAGAGTTATGATGGTGTGCTTGGCACGCTCAGTTTCACCTTTCCCGTAAGCTCCCACAGTCTCTCGGGATACGATTACGCCCCGGCTGCCAACCACTATGGCATTGACATCGCTGGCAGCATCGGAGACCCGGTCTCAACCGTGGATAACGGCGTAATAGTTTACGCCGGCTGGAACGACTGGGGCTATGGCAACATGGTCGTTGTAGATCACGGGCAGGGCTGGCAATCGCTCTATGCCCATATGAGCACAGTTGAAGTGACCTGTGGTCAGGAGGTTTATCGCGGTGACCTGATTGGAACCGTTGGTGATACCGGAATGGCGCTGGGCGCGCATTTGCATTTTGAGCTACGCAATGACGAGTATGGTCGCGTCAATCCCTGGGACTTTTTACAATGAAACACCTGATCAAGAGCACCCTTCTGACGCTTGCCATCTTTCTGCTTAGTGCCTGCAGTGTCTTTACCACACCCACTCCAACGCCGACCCCAACGCACACCTCAACGCCGACGCGCACCCCGACGGTGACGCCAACCAGCACGTCAACTGCTACCCCAACCAACACAGCCACCCCCCTGCCTCCCACGCCTACAGCCACGCTGACGCAGCAAGAGCAGGCAGAGATCCGGCTCTATGAATCCAGCCTGGCATACCTGGCGAGCACTCCTAAAAGAGCGCTCGAAGTCGCCCGGTCTATCGGCTTCACCGAAGGTCCCTACGAATCGCCAGACAATATGTGCGGTCCGCTGACGGTCGCTATTATGCGTGATGCCGGCTACCTGCCTGCCGAAGCCGATCCGCACGACATGTGGCTGCTTTGCCCGCGGCAAGACAACCCTGAATGTCACGGGCTGCGTATATTGGAGCGCACCTTTTTTGCACCCGATGATTACGATTACATCTGGGTTGAAGAAAGCATAGGTAAACACAACTGGCACAAAGACCCGCTAAAGCCCGGTGATTGGTTGTATCTTTTCGTGCTTAAAGGTGTTTCCAACTACACTGGGTTTGACCATATGATCGTGGTTACGAGAGTAGATGATCAGGGGCGCGCCTATTCGGTCACCAACATCAACCACGGCAATGGCTTTGTGATCCGCGAGGAGTTGCTCTATGATCCAAAACGCCCTGGCAAAGGGCTGTTTTATGATCTGAGCAACGATGAGTTGAGAAAAGAATTGGGTATGTCCGGGACTGCCGGCTATCTTTTGATCCGAGCCAAAGATCCTGTGGATTTCCAATAAGAAAACAATACTTGTACAGTTTTTGTATAATTACTTGCATTTACTGTTAAATTGTATTATTATTGCATAACTAAAAACAATAAAAAATACAAACTTGGAGGAACTATGAAAAAAGAAGACTTTATCTGGGAGTTGTGGAATCTGACACGAGAATTACAGCGCAGTCGGCTTGGTTTGTGTTTTGAATTTTGCAAGAAGTACGATCTGACCCAACAACAAGTCAGGATCCTCCTGCAGATTAAAGCCAATGAAAGTACAACTCTGACAGAGTTGGCAGAAGTACTGGATATTAATCCGGGCAACCTTAGCAAAACCTGTAAAGTTCTCGAGGAGAAAGGATTTATTCAGAGAACCCGCCACGACGAAGATAAACGTGTTTGGACAATCGTGTTGGATGAATTGGGAATCACGGCAACAGACGAAATCGCCCAGCACATCCAGGACGTGTTCACTGTTTTCTCCAAGAAACATAAATCTGAGGATTTGGAATCCTTGTTGGCTTTGCTCAGGGAATACGCTGACTTCTATCACGATCTGATTACGAAGAAGTAAGTCAGTCTAACCTACATTCGCCTCCGTGTTAAAATAGAGGCATGAAGGAATTTTTTGACGATAATGCACGCCCATCACCGATAGCAGGAACCTGGTATCCGGGCGACCCAACACAGTTGCGACGGATGCTTTCAACATTTCTGGACAACGCTGACCCACCTGCCTGCAGCTGGCGGGTCAGTGCTTTAATATTGCCCCATGCAGGTCTCTATTATTCCGGTCAAACCGCTGCCTTCGCGCTCAAAGCGATTGAGGGGCAGCGCTATCGCCGCGTAGTGATTGTCTCCCCATCCCATGACTATTATCAGGGTGACGTGCTCTCAAGTGCACACAAAGCCTACCAAACACCGTTGGGTCTTGTGCCGGTTGATCGTGAGTCGCTCCTTGTGTTGGGCGCCAGGTTGAAAGATGCCGGGCTTCAATTGAATTTGATACGCAATGACCGCGAGCATTCTGTTGAGATTGAGCTGCCCTTCCTGCAATATCTGCTTCCCGAAGGTTTTCAACTGATTCCATTGATGTTGATAAACCAATCGCTTTCATCAGCAACAACACTTTCAGCCGCCCTTGCCGATTTAATCAACTCTTTTCCAGAAGAAGAACCAACGCTGCTGATTGCTTCGAGCGATCTTTCACATTTCTACCAACAAAGCCAGGCGAACCGACTCGACCAACGCCTGATCGACAGCCTGCAACACTTTGACCCCGCCGTTTTTTATGCACTCAAAGCAACTCACAAAGCGGAAGCCTGCGGGCATGGTGCCATTGCGACAGTCTTGCTGGCTGCCAGGAAGCTGGGTGCAAGCCGGGTGACCATTGCTGACTATCGTACCTCAGGCGAAATAAGCCAGGATTACGGCTCGGTGGTCGGTTACGTTTCTGCCATTATTTCGGAGGGCGAAGATGAAACCGTTTAAACGTCTGAGAAGCCCAGTCCTGATAGCCATTCTGTGTGTCTTCCTGGCAGCAAGTTTTAGCGCCTGCACCCCCATTTATGAAGGGCGACCAACCGCTTTCCCAACCGTAGCGCCCACCGACACGCTGGAACCAACCGCGACCCACACAGCCACCCCTGCGCCTACCTCAACCATGACGCCGACGCCCACGATGACACCCACCGCTACGCTGGTTCCGACGCCCACCTCAACCTTCACCCCCACACCAATACCAACCCGCCTGGCTAACCTGCCCGTCCTCGTTACTGGCAACCAGGTGGTGGACTGGTCTTATTCCTATTTGACCCAAAAAGAAAACCGAACCGACGGTGGTCTGCTCAACCTTTCGGGGATGGTCTCGTTCCAATTAATGGACCGCGGTATCCACAGTGAAACTATCAGTATCCTCGGCGAGGAAGTGACAGTTTTCTATCTGCGGGTCCGCCATCAATTTAACAATACACTTTCTGAGGTTAAACTCATCCTGACCGGATTTTATGGAGCCAACCTTGAAATCCGGAATCTGCCAGCCGATGGCTCGACCTATGTCAGTGTCCATTCACGCCGCGCAACCGACCTCTTCGAGCCCTGGAAGCTTCACCAGGAATGGACCCTGCCGCCCGCCCAACGTGAACCACTTTTTAATACCATGCGGCTTTCAGAATTGGAGCAATACCTGCGAAATTTGCCCGAGCAGGTCATTTTGCTCGCAGACCATCCCGTAATCCTGGAAAGGGATAGCTGGAATCAGATTTATCTGGATATGGACCGCATCAGCGCGTCAGCAGCCCGCTTTTACCCTTTCTTTGCTTTCAACGAATTGAATCAAATGACCGGGCAAACCACAATGTCTTTCGTCTGGCAGAATTACCTGAATAGCGGCGTGGATATCCCCGCGGATCAGATCAATAAAATGGTCTTTTCTGCTGACTACCTGGTTTTCGTCACACCCTGACCGAAGGTGCACGAATGAGCACTTTCGCGGAAGTCAGCATCAATCTCAGCCAGATTGAACGAACCTACGATTATTCAATTCCCAAGGAATTACAAGCACAGATTCAGCCAGGCAGCCTGGTGGTTGTACCCTTCGGCAAGCAGATCGTGCAGGGGGTGGTGCTGGCGCTGCTGGACCAGCCAGGAGTGGCTGAGACCAAAGAGATCATCGAACTACTCGTTCCGGACACCCTGTTGGTTGAGCAGCAAATCAAGCTGGCTCAATGGCTCGCCGGGTATCACTTCACGCCGCTGGGTGCCTGCATTCAACTCATGATTCCAACCGGGCTCTCCCGCCGGGCGGATATTTCGGTAGCGCTCCTACCAGACCTGCCGTCAGATTTATCACCCTTTAGTCCAACCCAGCAACGGCTGCTCAAACTGCTGAAAAGCCGTGGTGAACTGCGCGGTGCCCAGATTGACAGGGCGATCCCCAAGGCAGACTGGCGCAAAGGGCTGGATTCTCTGCGCGCACAGGAACTGATCGAAACCCGCAATGTGCTGCCCCCGCCGCGGGTTGCCTCCAAGACCTCGCGCACCGCAGCGCTTTCAATCAAGCCATCCGCAATCTCTGACCTTGATATTGATATTTTAGGAAAAACACCCGTCACTCAAACCAGGCGAGGCAAAGTATTGGAGCTGCTCGCCAGGCAAGCGTTTCCGCTGGATTTCTCGTGGATCTATGCAGAGACCGACGCCAACTATGCCGATCTTTCTTACCTGGCAGATGCCGGACTGATCCATTTCAACGAAACCGAGGTTTGGCGCGACCCGCTGGCTGAAGTTGAGATAACTCTCGAAGAAGCCCCTGAGCTCACCAGTGACCAGGGCAGGGTCTGGGAGGGCATCCAAAATGAATGGGGGCGACCCGAACCGAGACCCGTTTTGCTGCACGGTGTGACCGGATCTGGTAAGACCGAGATTTACATGCGGGCGGTGCAGAAAACTCTCGATACAGGCAAGCAATGCCTGGTGCTGGTACCCGAGATTGCCATGACCCCGCAAACCGTGCGCCGCTTTATGGCGCGCTTCCCGAATCAGGTTGGGCTCTACCATTCCAAGCTTTCAGAGGGAGAACGTTATGACACCTGGCGACGCGCCCGACAGGGGGATCTACGCATCATAATCGGCTCACGCAGTGCTTTGTTCGTTCCGCTTCCAGAATTGGGTTTGATCGTGATTGACGAGTGCGACAACAGTTCTTACCATGAAACCGAACGCCCTCCGCTGCACCAGGCAGTCCCAACCGCCGAAACTTTGGCAAACATCAGTGATGCCAACCTGCTGCTGGGCAGTGCCACGCCAAGCGTGGAGCAGTATTTCAAAGCCCAACGCGGTGACTGGCTCTTGCTGGAGATGCCCAGGCGCATCCTTGCCCACCGCCAAACACTGGCAAACCAGGCGCTTTCGTTGAAGTTTGACCTGCCTAAGATTGCCACAGCAGATGACTTGCTCACCTTCGAATTGCCCAAAGTCGAGGTGGTGGACATGCGCAAAGAGCTCACCGCCGGCAACACCAGCGTACTTTCGCGTTCACTGGAAAGCAAGCTGGAAAAAGTGTTGGACAAAAATCAGCAGGCAATTCTTTTCCTCAACCGGCGCGGTCAAGCTACTTATGTCTTCTGCCGTCACTGCGGCAAGAGCCTGCGATGCCCCAACGACGACCAACCCCTGACCTGGCACGGCAGCCAGGTAGGTTTGTTGTGCCATCTGTGCGGTTATTCACGCAAGATGCCCAGCAAATGCCCGAATTGCGGCAGCAAACAGATCCGCCAGCTTGGTCTGGGCACGGCGAAATTAGAAGAGGTGGTCAAGAGCCGCTACCCGGAAGCCCGCATCCTGCGTTGGGATGCCGACACCACCAAAGGCAAGGACGACCACGAGTTGATTTTGTCTCATTTCAGTGCCCATCGGGCAGATATCCTGATCGGGACGCAGATGTTGGCTAAAGGGCTGGATCTGCCCCTTGTCACGCTGGTTGGCATCGTTTTGGCAGAAGTCGGGCTAAACCTGCCCGACTACCGCGCTGCCGAACGCAGCTTCCAGGTGCTCACCCAGGTTAGCGGGCGTGCAGGGCGCAGCCCATTGGGCGGCGAGGTGGTGCTGCAGACCTACCAGCCGGACAATTATGTCATCCAGGCAGCTGCCCACCACGATTACGACAATTTCTACAACCAGGAACTCGAATACCGGCGCCTATTAGGTTACCCGCCATTCAACCGGCTGGTCCGCCTGGAATACCGCAATCTTTCGCAAGCCAAAGCGGAGCACGAAGCCAGGCAACTCGCCAGCATGATTATGGACGAAATAGATGCAAAAGGTCTTCACCAAACCGATCTAATTGGACCGCTGCAGCCCTATTATTCAAGGCTGCACGGTCTCTATCGATATCAGATCATCTTACGTGGGCAGGAACCCGAATCTCTTTTACCAGATTTGCCTTTGCGAGATTGGCAAGTCGAAGTGGACCCGCCCAGCCTGTTATAATTCGCCAAGCACAATTTAGCCCGTAACTAAAACCGCAAAATTCTGTTTATTTTGGTGGAGGAGTATTCCATGAAAGAAGAAACTGCAGTAAAGAAACCGCTTAAATGGTACGACGCCATCACAATGAACGTGATATACCTGGCAATCACGCTTCGCTCTCAAACCCTGACCCCCCTGATCGTCCCGCTTTTGGTGCAGCAATTTGTTGGCGATGCCAGCAAGGGCACCAGTTATGGCAACATGCGCCTCGTGTCGCTCATGGTTGCGTTACTGGTGCAAGCCCTGGCAGGTCAGCTTTCTGACCGCAGCACCTCCCGTTTTGGCAAGCGCCGCCCATTCATTGCAGTCAGCGGCATCCTGGAAATTATCGCCTTCATTGCGATCGGCGTGATCGCCGGCACGATGGAAGGCATGGAAGGTTACACCGCCCTCTTTGTGGTCGTTATCTTGTCGATGGTGTCTTCCAATATCGGTCACGGCGCAGCCCAGGGCTTAATCCCCGACCTGGTGCCGAGTGAACAGCGCGGACGATACTCTGCCATTAAAACCTTCTTCGAACTACCTTTACCCCTGATCATCGTCGCCTTCACAGTCAGCAAAATGGTAAGTGCTGGTAACCTCTGGGGCGCACTGATCTTCATCAGCGTGGTTATGCTCATCGCGGTGATTCTGACCATGTTCGTGCGTGAAACCCCACAGGAAGGTCCGGTTGAACCAGTGGACTGGGAATCGATCCTGCGGCTGGTCGTGATGACACTCGCTTTTACCGGTATCATCCTCCTGGTTGGATGGGGCGTGAAAAATATATTACCGTATGCCCAGTCATTGGAAGGCAACGTCTCCACAATATTTATCGCCGTTGTGGGGGTTGTCGGTATGCTGATAGCAGTTGCCCTGGGAGTGATCGCTTCGGTGCGTATCAGCCTGGGCAGGCAAGCCAGCGAACGCCCCGCCTTTACCTGGTGGGTGGTAAACCGACTGGCTTTTTTGGTAGGTGCCAATAACCTGGCAAGTTTTGTGCTTTACTTCATCCAGGAACGTTTTCCCCAATATCAGGGCAGTGAGGCTGCCGGTCCGACCTCGCGGCTGATCCTGGCTGTGGGGATTGCCATCCTGGTCATTTCAATACCGGCTGGCTGGCTGACCGACAAATTTGGCAAGAAACCGCTGCTCTTCATCAGCGGCATTATGGCAGCCATTGGCACTCTATTAGTAATTTTGACCCCGAATATGACCTTGATCTACGTCGGCGGTGTACTGATCGGGTTGGCTTCGGGCATCTTCTTTGTTGCCAATTGGGCTTTGGGCACTGAAATCGTTCCACAAAAAGAAGCAGGTCGCTGGCTGGGGATCTCGAATCTGGCGGGGGCTGGTGCCGGAGCAATCGGCGGCTATATCGGTGGACCGATCGGCGATGGTGCTGGCTTTGTGCTTTTGATGGGGTTGTATGGCTTCCTGTTCCTCTTCTCCACGCTGGCGTTATTCAAGATCAAGATACCAAACGGAGCTGTAGCGCCTGCGGTCAATGAGTAGCCCAGGGCTGGCAATACCTACTTAAGGCTTTGCTCAACTGAAAAATAACTTTCCCAGGCATCGTCATCGATGTAATCAGGGTAATTTTGAATGTTCACCTGGTTGGGGACGATCTCGTCCAGCGCATCCCAGCTAATTGGCCACGAAATTGGCAGTCCAGGTCTTGCTCTCAATGAATACACGCACACACTGGTGGCAGATCTGCCATTGCGGATCCAATCGATGAAGATCTTCCCTTTTCGCTTTGCCTTGCTCATGGTTGCGGTATAGAGTTTTGGCCAGCGTTTGGACATCTCCGTGGCGAGATTCTTGGCAAAAAAGCGCGCTGCCTCCCAGTCTGCCTGGGGCTGCAGGGGCACCATCACGTGATAGCCTTTACCACCAGAAGTCTTGAGAAACGACTCCAGCTTTAGTTGGTCTAAAAGATTGTGTAAATCGCGCACACCCTGGCGTATGTTTTCAAGCCCAAGTCCCTCGTCAGGATCAAGGTCGAACACCAACTGATCTGGCAGCTCAAACTCTGGCAGACGCGAACCCCAGGTATGGAATTCGATCGCGCTCATTTGAACCGACCCAAGAATTCCTTTTATATCTGAGATCGCGAAATAGATGTCTTCTTCCCCTGTTTTTTCTTGCACCGGTACATCCATAACATACGGAATCTGCCCGGCAGCATGCCTGGAGAAGAAAGTCTCTTCAGTAATCCCTTCAGGGGCGCGAACCAGCGAGACGATACGCTTTTCAAGGTGGGGTAACATCCGTTCTGCGATCGTTTCGTAATACTCTGCCACCTGCCTTTTGGTCAGGTTGTTTTCAGGGTCATAGATTTTATCTGGAGAAGAAATGCGCACTCCTCCGAGCACAATCTCTTGGGGTTTTGTTGTCTTGCTGGTCTTGGCTGTTATTTTCTTTTCAACAGGTTTCCCGGTTTTTTCTTCTTTTTCCATTTTGACCTCCTCTGGCTGCTTGTCTTCCCGCAAACCAATGAAAACAGCCTGGCGCACCACCTCATCATCGGTCCACTCGGCGAATTTCACTTCGGCGACCAACTCGGGTTTCATCCAGAAAATATCCTCGGGTGGGCGGTATTCACGGGGAATGGTAACGCTGGGTTCTTCCTGCAAGAGTTGTCTGAATTTTTTAACCAATTCCACCGACTCGGCGTCTGTGAATCCTGTGCCGGTTCTGCCGGCGTACTTTAACTGACCATCATCATAGACTGCCAGCAGCAATGAACTCAGCCCGCTGCGTTTTTTTTCGGATCGCGTATATCCTGCTATCACAAATTCCTGCCGGCGCACACACTTGCTTTTCACCCAGTCCTTGCTGCGGTCACCGCTGTAAAGGGAGCCCTTTCGTTTCGAAATCAACCCTTCCAAGCCTTTTTCGCAGAGCTGGTCGAACAGCGGGAGGTGGTAGCCTTCTGTATAAGGGCTGGGGATAACCGACTTAGGTCTAATCTCCATGAGTTCTGCCAGCAAAGCCTGCCTTTGTTCCAGGGGCAAACTGCGAGTATCCTGATCGCCCACCGCCAACAGGTCGAATGCCACAAATGAAAGTTGGTCTTTTCCTCCCGCTTTGATCGAGGATTGGAGACGTTGGAAATCAGATTTACCAGACGGGTCAAAAAACACCACCTCGCCGTCCAACACCATGTTTGCCGGGCGCTGCCACTTTTTAAAATCATCCGCCAACCCACTGAAGCGCTCTGTCCAATCGTGACCACCGCGTGTGATCATGCGAACTTTATCTCCTTCGAGAAACACCAGCAGCCGGTAACCATCAAATTTAATTTCATGCCGCCAGCCAGCACCGGAAGGGGTCTTAGAAACCAGAGTTGCCAACATCGGTGTTGCCGTGGTAAAAGGAAGCGCTTGCGTGAGATCAGCCACGGTTATCTCTGACTCTGTAGCTTTCGGCTCGGCTTCCTTTTTATTGGTTTCATTGGCAATCTCTTCCATCGTGCGATCGGAACTGATGCTCCTTTCCAAACCGTCGATGCCGCTTTCATTCTGGGCGAACTCGTCTTTTTCCTTGATAAGCAGCCAGTTTTTGTCTTCGCCATCTTTAGCGCGGATTCTTACCAAAACAAAGCGCCCCACAAAACGCTTCCCCTCAAGGTCAAATTTTAATTCTCCCTCTTTCAGACCCTGCTCAACGTCACTGATCGGCGTCCAGGTGCCCTCATCAAAAAGCTGCACCGTCCCAGCGCCGTACTCCCCTTTAGGAATCACACCCTCAAATGTGCGATAGTCAAGGGGGTGATCTTCAACGTGCACAGCCAGTCTTTTGTCAGCCGGATTCATTGAAGGACCTTTGGGAACCGCCCACGAGAGTAAAACGCCGTTCCACTCCAGCCGGAGGTCGTAGTGCAAGCGCCGGGCGGCATGCTTTTGCAAGGCATAACGCAATTTCTCCCCCGATTTCACCACCTTCCCGGCTGGCTCGGGTGTTTTTTTGAAGTCTCGCTTCTTGTTGTAGGTTTCAAGAGCCATAGTATTATTCTATGCCTTCGAAAGCCAGGATGCCTATGTTTGTACATATATAGCGACGCCGATGATCAGCCATATATAATGCCAATAGAGAAAGAAGGCGCATTATGAGAGCGATTTGGAAAGGCACAATTTCTTTTGGGCTGGTATCGATACCGATCAGCCTGGTTTCAACCAAACAGGGCAAAGAATTGAAATTCAACATGCTCGACAGTGAGGATTCGAGCCGCATCCGCTATTTGCGGGTCAACGAAAACACCGGTGAAGAAGTACCCTGGGAACGTATCGTAAAGGGCTATGAATTTGAACCGGGTGAATACGTTTTGCTTACAGATGAAGATTTTGAGCGGGTGGAAGCCGAAGGCACCCGTACGATTGACATTGAATCCTTCGTAAATGCGGAAGATATTGATCCGATCTTTTTTGAGACACCATATTTTGTGCTGCCAGACAAAGGTGGCGAGAAACCTTACCTGCTCCTGCGCCAGGTGATGAAGAAAGCCAAGAAAGTAGGTATTGCCCGCATCGTCATGCGCGGCAAAGAATCGTTGGCTGCGCTTTTTGACCATGAGGAGGCACTTGTTCTTAACCTGCTGCGTTTCAAGGAAGAAATTCGCCCGGCTGAAGACCTGGATATTCCAGAAAATGCAAGAATTAGTGAAAAAGAAATGGATCTGGCGGAACAATTGCTGCAAAGCATGACCGAGAAGTGGGACCCAGACCAGTATAAGGATGAATACCAGGCAAAGTTGAAGAAATTCATCGAAGAGAAGATAGCGTCCGGCGATACTGCCATTTCAGAAATATCGCCGGAAGCCGAACCTGTTGGCACACCGGCTGAAGATATCTGGGAAACCTTATTGCAGAGCATCGCGGAAAAAAATGAGCAGGCAGGAAAGAAAGAAAAAACCTCAACTAAAAAGACTCCTGCCAAATCCAAAAAGAAAACCACTGCTTGAAAGAAAAATTTACTTAAAAAATAAGCCCCCGGAGAGTTCCGGGGGCTGCCTGTTCTGATTCAGGGGAAAATCAGAACGGGTCTTCTACTTATCGCCAAATTCGTATACTAAATCGGCATTGGCGGTTACAACAATCTGACCAGCTGAAATCGGCACTGTTGCGGTGTCCTCAGCCGCCGCACCTCCCCCCCGTCCGTATCCTGCCAGAGGTTGGACGTAAGAGGTGTTGATGACATTGATTGAATGGATCCTGCCCAGGGCTACGCCTGCGGTCTCTGCTACTGCAGAGGCTTTGGCTTCGGCATCCTGGATTGCCAGGTCGCGGGCACGTGCTATGGCACCACTGCGGTCAACGATGTCAAAACTGATGCCATAAATCTGATTGGCACCTGCACCCAGAGCGGCGTCCAGCATCTCGCTCAACTTGGTCAGGTCTCGTACGATGATATAGAGAGTATTGTCTACAGCGAATGTGGTTCCGACGATATTCGACATGTTATCGTAACGATTCATCGAGTAAACGTTGAAATTTGAGGTCTGGATGTCTTTTTCTTCGACTCCCATTCCCACAATCGCAGCAGTGATATCCGCTGCTTGCTGGTTGTTAGCTGCCACGGCAGAGGTGACGTCTTCTGCTTCAGTATGGATACCGACATTGATATATGCCATGTCGGGCACTAAAATGACCTCACCGGTTCCGGTTACAGAGATTGTGCGCAAACTGCCTGCAGATTCGGCTGGGGTTATTGTGTTTTGCGCATTGGCTACCGGAGCCAATTGACAGGCTCCCAGGACTAAAGTTACAAGCAACAAAACGGGAATTGCATAGTTAAAAGATTTTGTTTTCATATTTTCTCCTTTGAGAATCTTTCTTCACCACTTAGACGCTGGATAAAATTGATTTGTTCCAAATCTGCAGGTTCCGGTCTGAGTATTGAATATTTCCACAAACAGCCGATTGTCATTTCCACAAATAGCCGATTGTTTTTGCCACAAATCATCGATTGTTTTTGCCACAAATCATCGATTCTCTTGACGAGTTGCGGTTTGCCGATCGGCTGCTTGAAAGATTAATTTACCTCAGATTGCCATTGTATTGAGATATAAGCCTGTCTGTAGTTATAATTGACTTATGATTCCAATTCTCATCCCCCACCAGGAAATCTCATGCCTCTAAATTATGCATCGATCGATCATAATGCCAGTCGTTATGCCCAACAGGCTCAAAACTGGCTTTTGGAATGCAAGAAATTAGCCGGGCAACTCAACAATTTATATAACGAAGCATCCGCCGACCCACTGCGGTTGCAGCAAATGATCGAGTTCGCCCAGGGAACAAAGACCAGCCTGTACCTTGCCAAACCATTGCATGAAGACCCCTTGCTCAGTTACCCGGCGCCAGCCTTGCCTGCCACCTACACTTTGCTTTCTGCCGACGGATCGCAGATTGTGCCAAGCCGGCATCGCGCGCTGCAATTTGGTCTGATCAACATCGGCATCCTGACCGTCAATTTTGGCAGCGGGCAGCCTCCAGATATCAAACTGGTATCAGAGTTGCTCGATTACAACGAAATCCTGAGAGACGACGGCAAGCTTGCCAGCGAAGATGATATTGCCCTTGTACGCGACCTGCGCGAACGCACCCTGATCCGCGACCAGATCACCCCGCAACTGCAAAGACCAATTCTGAGCGTCACAGACGGTCCCCTGGACTTATATTATCGCGGTGATATTCAGGGCAAGAAGGCGCAGGAGGCGCAAAAGCAAATATTCGAGCTAGATCAACAATTGCAGCAGGAGGGCATTCTAAGTGCCGGTTATATCGACAAACCCGGTTCTTCCATGCTGCATGACATGCTCGATATTTTCGAAGAGGTTAGGGGAGGAACCGAACCTGAGCCCAGGAAAAGGCGCATCAGTGACCGCCTGCTGCTTGGCAAGCGCGTCAAACCCGGTGAGCGCTCGGCTGTGTTTGAGATTGTCTCCAAACACCGCAGCGACCCTGCTGACCGCTTGCGCGTGGCGTTTTTCTATCTCAATGTGAGCACTGTGCCTGATCATCCCTGGCTGGCAAGGGTTGAGATCCCCTACTGGATCTCGCAGGAAGCCGGCTTGGTGGGGTTAATCCACGCTGCCTTGTTTGCGGACGCGCAGGTGCTCGATTCGCACCCCTACCCCTACTCCTTGCACCGCGCTCATGAACTGGCAGTAGTGAAACAGGTTGAATACGAAGAAATCGAGAACCTGCTGCTCTCAAAATTTCCTGAAGACAGCGTGCTTACTGGCTATCGATCCAATAAAGATTACCTGAAAGGTCTTAAATGAGCGAAACACAAAAAAGCATCCCCATCGGAAAACTGCTGAGGGCAGAAAACAGCCAGTTTGTGGCTGGCTGCCGCGTTCGGGAGTTGGAGACCCCTGCTCTGGGCGCTTTGGTCAAGGTCATCCTTGAAGATCGCAGCGAAATATTCGGACTGATCACCAACATCTTGATCAATGATGACAGTCTGGTTCGCCAGCTGGTTTCGGGGGTCAGCATTCCCACCGAATACACCGCCGATAACCGATACAACCGCAACCTGCCGGTTGAAATCCATGTTTTGACGGTTGGATACGCTCAAAACGGGCAGGTTTCGCACCGCCTGCCTCCGCGTCCGCCCCTAAGCCTGGATGAACTGCATTTGTGCGATGCCGAAGAATTGCGCCGCTTCACCGCGCTCAACAACCAGGCATATTTACGCCACATCTTGCGTTTGCTCGACCAGCCCGTGGAAGAAATTTTGGCGTCTCATTTGCGCCAGGCAAAAATCGCTCATGAGGCAGTGGATGACACTGCCTGGTACAAGCAAGCCTGCCAGAAACTGATCACGCTGCTGCGCGAAGACTATCAGCGTCTCACAGCTGTGCTGGATGTATTGACCGACCTGGAGAATGAATAATGGAAGACCAAACCACTAATAACCCTGATATCGGCTTCGTGATCGGCGGTGGGCTGGAAGCCAACCTGGATGTGCGTCTGAGTGTCCCCCCACAGGATGTACAGGAAGGCGCTTTCGTTGTCATCGACAGCAACAACTGGCGCTTTTACGGTTTGGTCACCGACCTGCGTCTGACGGCGATTGATGAGCAGTATGCCAACCAGCTCAATTCTCAGCGCTTCACACCGTATCTTGCAGAGCAACTCAACAAGCAAACCCTTTTCACGAACCTGGCAGTTATGCCTGTTCTGATGAAGGATAGGGGTCCCGATCCGGCTTCACCCGATTACAGGGGCTGGCGCTTAAATAATATGGAAGATCCGGCACCCATGCCAGTCAAAACCATCCCCAACCACCATGCGCCAGTCAAACTGGCAGATAAGGCTGACATCGCCGATATTTTCGGTGAGGAAGACAACAAGACCATCTTCCGGGTTGGCAGCACCCGTGAGCAGGGGCACCCGGTTTGCCTGAACCTGGATAAGTTCGTGCAGCGTTCTTCCGGTATTTTTGGCACAACCGGCTCGGGCAAGTCATTCCTGGCACGCATGATCCTGGCAGGTCTCATCCATGCTGACCATGCTTCCACCCTGATCTTCGACATGCACAACGAGTATGGACCTGACACCAGTTCCTCGGATACCGGTCAGCCGGTGCCGGGGTTGAAAGGCAAGTTCAGCAACAAAGTGCGCCTGGTGGGGTTGGGGGCAGGCACCAAATTTGGGAATATGAACGCCGATTTCAATCTCGAGATCAGCCACAGCGATATCAAAGTTGAAGATGTGCTGCAGCTCACTCAAATCCTCAATCTCAAGGAAACCACTGCCACCACCCTCGATAAACTGGAAAATGACTTTCATGAGAACTGGTTCAATGAATTTATGCAGATGAACGTTGGCGGGGTTGTTGAAAATGAAGAGGGCAAAACCGAACCTGCGCCTGATAGTGTCGCCTTCTGGGCACGCCAGGCAGGCATTCACGCCGGTGCAGCAGAAGCTCTGCGCAGCAAACTTGGACGCCTTTTTAACCGCCCATACCTGATCGACGCGCCTGCCAGCAATGGCTTGCAAGCCATCATCGATGCCCTCGAAGACGGTCGTCACGTGGTGCTCTCGTTTGGCAAGAATGATAGTGAACTCGATTACCTGCTGGTCACCAACCTTATCACCCGTAAGATCCGCGACGCCTGGGAGCAAAGCACCGAGGATTATCACAGCGGCAGGAGCAAAACAGAGCCGCGCCCGCTGGTTGTGGTGGTGGAAGAAGCACACAAATTGCTCAACCGCGAAATGGCGTCTCAGACTATTTTCAGCACCATCGCCCGCGAAATGCGCAAGTATTACGTGACTCTGCTGATCATCGACCAGCGCCCTTCCCAAATTTACGACGAAGTCATGTCCCAACTGGGCACACGCATCTCGGGTTCACTGGGTGATGAAAACGACATTAACGCCGTCCTCTCTGGCTTACCCGGCAGGGGTGGGCTGAGGGGAATGCTGGCAAAACTTCAACCCAAGGAAGAGGTGCTCATGCTGGGTTGGGGGGTGCCCATGCCCATCCCAATCCGTTCCCGCCGTTATGACCAAAACTTCTGGATCGACCTTTTGGGAGATAAAACGAAGCCAAAATCAATCAAGGACCTCAACAGAGGACTGGGGATGGACGATGATTCCGATTAGACTACGACTGGCAGGCTTCACCTCTTACCGCGAACCGGTTGAGATCGATTTCACCGGCTTCGACCTGGCGTGTATTTCCGGGTCGAACGGTGCTGGCAAGTCTTCATTGCTGGATGCCATCACCTACGCGCTCTACGGCAAAGCCCGTGTGCAAAACGAAGCGATCATCAACACTGCCAGTAAGACCGCTGAAGTGACCCTTGATTTCGAATATGAAAACCAGGTTTACCGCGTGACCCGCAGCAACACCCGCGGCAAGACCACCCAGGTTGATTTCTTCATCCGCCAGCCAGGCGAAGAAACTGAAGGAACAAGCTGGAAGGTGCTCACCGAGCGCACAATGCGCGAGACGGATGCCAAAATCGTCAAAACGCTGCGGTTGGATTACGATAGTTTCGTCAACGCTTCCTTTTTCCTGCAGGGCAAGGCGGATTCTTTTGCCACCAAAAACCCTTCTGAACGTAAAGAGATTTTGGCTGCTATTCTTGGGCTGGATCAATGGGAAGTTTTTCGCAAAGCCGCCAACGATAAGAATCGTCAGGCTCGAGCTGAGGCAAAGATCCTCGAGCGCGACATTGCCTCCATCCAGGAAGAACTGGAAACAGAAGAACGCCACCGCCATGATCGTGATCTGGTGGAACGAGACCTGGCGTTGCTGCGCGAAAAGGTGACCAGCCACCAGGCTCAGCTCGATACCTTGCGCGCCAGGGCACAGCTGGTTGCCAATCAGGCAAAACAGGTGGAAGCACTGAAACTTCAACTTGATCGCTCGCGCCAGATATTGCAGCGCAAACAGCAGCAGGAAGCCGAAAAACAAGCCACGCTGGCTGGCTATCAGCAAAAACTCGACCAGGCAGCCCAGATCGAGAGCTCTTACCAGAGTTTGCTCACCAGCCGCAAGCAGTTGGAAGGGCAAGACGAGCTCTCCCAGCAATATTGGCCGCTCGAGCGGCAACGCTCTGGTTTGGAATCGCAACTTCAAAGCCACCTGCAATCGCTGGAACGAGAAATCCGCACTCTCCAGGCAGAAGAACAGGACCTGCAGACTGCGCTCAGGGCATCTGAACAAAAACGAGCCAAGTTAAAAGAACTTACTGAAAAACTGACTACGTTTTCCGATTCAGCGGACTTGCAGGAAGTAGTCGAGCGGACCAAGGAACTCACAGCTCAGATTGAAGAGCTGGAAGGTCAGAACGGCAGCCTCAAGGCGCAAATGGATGAATTGGCAAACCGCAGAAAAAAAGTGGAAAGTGCCCACGGTTCTGTTTGCCCTATGTGCGGGCAGGACCTTTCGCCCCAACACCGCGAAGAAATTATCACCGAGATCAACCTGTTGGGTAAACCCCTGGGCGACCAACACCGCGCCAACCGGGCACAAAGCGACCAGCTTAAAGCCGAAAAGGTAAAGCTGGAGAACCAGGCTGCGCAATTGCGCCAGCAGGAAGTCCAGCGCATGACGCTTCAACGTGACCAGGCGCTGCTGCAACAGGAGCTCGACCTTCTGCAGGAGCGTGAGGAACTTTGGAAAAAGGGTAAAGCCGCTCGCCTGCTGCAAGCGACCAAGGAACGGGACGAAGGGAGCTTCTTACCCGATCTTCGCAAGCAATTAGTCGGGCTGAACCAGCAAATTGCTGGCCTCGGTTACGAACAGGATGCGCATAATCGCTTGCGGCAACAGATTCAGGCGCAGGCTGTGGCTGAAAAATTGTGGCAGGATCTCCAGATCGCCCAAAACAGTTCCTTCATGCTCCAGGCTGAAATCGAATCTATGCGCAATGAACTTGAGCACGAGCAGGAGAGCCTTCTTGAACTGGAAGCCCGTTATCAAAGCGAATCAGCATCCCTGGAGCAAGCACGTTCCGAGGCAGAGGATAGCCGCGAGGCAGAAGCCGAGCTTGCCAGCCTGCGCGAAGAACAGGATGTATTAAATCGCCGGCTAGGTGAGATTAACCAGGCACTTGCTACCATCCAAACCCAGCGCGAGCGCCAGGCACACTTGCGCAAGGAGATGGAGCAAACCAACGAAATGATCCGTCAGTATTCCAAGCTGGAGACAGCCTTTGGCAAGGACGGCGTACCCGCCATGCTCATAGAGCAAGCCTTGCCAGAACTTGAAGACCAGGCTAACCTGCTGCTTGCCCGACTCTCAGATTACAGCATGAGTGTCACATTCAACAGTCAGCGTGATTACAAGGACGCGAAACGCAAGGATAAGATGGAAACGCTGGACATCATAGTCAGTGATGGTTCCGGCGCGCGCGATTATGAGACCTATTCAGGCGGCGAGGCGTTCCGTATCAATTTCGCCATCCGCCTTGCGCTCAGCCGTGTGCTTGCCCGCCGGGCTGGCGCGAAGCTGCAAACACTGGTGATCGATGAGGGTTTTGGCAACCAGGATGCCCAGGGGCGCCAGCGTCTGATCGAGGCGATCAACACCGTTCGCCCGGATTTTCAGAAAATCCTGATCATTACCCATCTCGAGGAGTTGAAAGACTACTTTTCAAACCGCATCGAGGTTACCAAAACATCCACCGGCTCCAAGGCAGAAGTGATCTTGGGTTGACCCGATTTAGGGAAGCAGTTCGAAGCGTCGTAAGGAAGGGGTTTGACCTCTTCGCGGAATGGGAAAACTTGCCCTCCCTATCGCATGCCGTGATAAAATTGAACCGGCATTAACGCTGGTTCACCACGAATTTTTCCAGGTTTTTGAAACCTGGTTCCTTTGCATTTGAAGAACAGGAGTCCTAATGAGCCTTCATCCTCTCGCCGGCAAGCCCGCCCCCATCGAATATCTCGCCAATATTCCCCGCCTCGTTTCCGCTTATTATTCAATTCACCCCGAACCGGGTGAGCCCAGTCAACAGGTTGCCTTCGGCACTTCAGGGCATCGCGGCAGTTCCATGGATGGCAGCTTCAATGATGACCACGTTGCCGCCATCACCCAGGCGATCATCGAATACCGGCGGGGCGAAGGCATCCGCGGTCCGCTCTTCATGGGCATGGACACGCACGCCCTTTCTGAGCCAGCCCTGTATACCGCCATCGAAGTCTTTGCCGCCAACGGCGTGGACATTCGCATCCACATGGACCACCGCTATACCCCTACGCCAGTCATTTCGCATGCCATTCTGACCTTCAACCGGGAGTTTCCTGAAACAATGGCAGACGGCGTGGTGATCTCGCCTTCGCACAATCCCCCGGAAGATGGCGGCTTCAAATACAATCCGCCCAACGGCGGTCCCGCTGACACTGGCACTACCAAATGGATCCAGAATCGCGCCAACGAGATCATCGCGAATGGTATGAAAGACGTGCGCCGCATCCCTCTCAACAAAGCCATGGCAGCCACCACGACCAGCCAGGTTGACCTGATGACCCCCTACCTGGAAGATCTCAGGAACGTGGTCGATATGCGCGCCATCGCTGAATCCAAAATCCGGATCGGAGTCGACCCCTTGGGCGGTTCGGGTGTTGCCTATTGGGAACCCATGGCTGAAATGTATGGGCTGAACATGGAGGTGGTGAACAAGCGCGTTGACCCCACTTTCTCGTTCATGACGTTGGATAAGGACGGCAAGATCCGCATGGACTGCTCCTCCCCCTATGCCATGGCAAGTTTGGTCGCCATGAAAAACGATTTTGATATTGCTTTTGGTAATGACGTCGACTTCGACCGTCACGGTATTGTCACACCCAGCGTAGGCTTGCTGAACCCCAATCATTACCTCAGCGTCGCCATTTGGTATATCTTTCAGCACCGACCTGGCTGGTCAAAGGATGCCGCTGTTGGCAAAACGCTGGTTTCCAGCTCGATCATTGACAAGGTAGTCAAGAAGATCGGTCGCAAGCTGTGCGAGGTGCCGGTTGGCTTTAAGTGGTTTGTGCCTGGTTTATTGAGCGGTGAGATCGGTTTTGGCGGCGAAGAGAGCGCCGGTGCTTCCTTCTTGCGTAAGAATGGAGAAACCTGGACCACCGACAAAGACGGGTTCATACTCAACCTGTTGGCCTCCGAGATCCTGGCAGTCACCGGTAAGGATCCTGGTCTTCATTACCAGGCACTTGAAGCCGAATTGGGCGGTTCATGGTATGCACGGGTGGACGCCCCGGCAAGCGCTGCCCAAAAAACGATCCTTTCCAACCTCTCGCCTGACCTGGTCAAAGCCGAGACGATGGCTGGTGATCCAATTTTGGATAAACTGACGGCAGCCACCTGCAACAATGCCCCCATCGGCGGGCTGAAGGTGGTCACACAGAACGGTTGGTTTGCTGCCCGTCCCTCCGGCACTGAGGATATTTATAAAATCTATGCCGAGAGCCTGAAATCGGCTGAGCATTTAGCCCGGATCCAGGCAGAAGCCCGAGAGATCGTCGACGCCGCAATGAAATAATTTATCTGCGTGGGGCGATTTCCACGCTGATTGTTTGTATCTGATATCGTGAGGGACGGCTTCCATGCCGTCCCGTCGGGTGACCGTGGAAGGTCACCCTTACAAAAACACAGCTTAGGCGTGCTTGGCGAGGATGCCGGCACGATCAACATGGGTCATGTCTCAATTCAGCCCAACTAATTGTTTGTATTTGATATCGTAAGGGACGGCTTCCATGCCGTCCCGTCGGGTGACCATGGAAGGTCACCCTTAAAAAAATAAAGCCTACGCGTGCTCGGTGTGGACGCCGGCACGATCAACGCCAATCCTGTCTCAATGCAACCCAACCACCTTTGCCTGCGTTAAAATGGTCCCATACCAAGAAACACAGGACCACGTATGACACAACAAAATCAACCGGCGAAAACCTTCAAAGAACAAATCCGCTCAACATGGCAAGATGCCCGTGATGCCCTGCGCAACACCCCCCAGGCATTCAAACTGGTTTGGCAAGCCAGCAAGCGGCACACACTGATCAACTTTAGCCTGATCCCCCTGATTGCCGTGCTGCCAGCCGCCCAGTCTTGGGTGGGCAAAATGATCGTGGACCGCATCCTCCAGGCTATCGATATGGGTGCAGATGTCCAGGCAGGCTTGCGGTTGGTGCTCCCGTTCGTGTTGTTTGAATTCGCGCTCCTTCTCTTCAGCACCTTGCTCAGTTCGCTAAAGAGTCTCTCCACCAACATCCTGCGTTCGCTGCTCACCAAGCATGTCAACACCCTGATCATCGACAAATCGATCAACCTCGACTTGCAATACTTTGAAGATCCCGTTTTTTATGACACCATGCAAAACGCCCGCAGGCGAGCCGATAGCTCTGCCCTGGCAATCGTGAATGCCATCTCCCAGGTCGCCCAGCAGCTGATCACCCTGATCTCACTGGTGGCTTTGCTGGTTGGTTTCAGCCCCTGGCTGGCGGTGGTGGTCATTTTGGCTGCCATCCCCAACTTCCTTTCAAATTCCCGCTTTGCCGGGATGTCTTTTCGCGCTCTCAGCCGGCGTGCCCCTGAATCGCGTTTGTTGAGTTACATCGAAATGCTGCTCACAAGTAATGAAACCGTCAAGGAAATCAAGCTGTTTGGTCTGGGTGAGGCACTCAAAAAGCGTTACGAAAAACTCTTCACACAATTCCAGGAGGAAGACACCGCCATCGCCCGTCGCAACACGCTTGCCAGCCTGGGGTGGGGAATGCTCTCCAACCTTGCCTACTATGGCAGCTACATCTGGGTAATTGTGCGCACGATCACCCAGGCGATCACCCTGGGCGATATGACCATGTTCCTGTCCGTTTTTCGCCAGTCGCAGCGTGCTGTCCAGTCACTGCTGGAAAACTTCAGCCAGCTTTACGAGAACAACCTCTACCTTGACAACCTGCTCGATTTCCTAAAAATTGAGCCAGCCCTGGAATCGCCCGAAAATGGCAAAATCGCCCCTGCACCCATTGAATCCGGGATTCGTTTTGAGAATGTGTCCTTCCAGTACCCTGGTTCGGAAAAATACGTGCTAAAAAACATCAACCTTTTCATCAAACCTGGTGAGAGTATTGCCCTGGTCGGTCTCAATGGCGCCGGCAAGACCACCCTGATCAAACTGCTCACCCGGCTTTATGACCCCACCGAAGGGCGCATCACCCTCGACGGCACCGACCTGCGCGAGTTTGACCTCAACAGCCTGCATCAGCGCTTTGGGGTCATCTTCCAGGATTTTGTGCGCTACCAATTCAGCGTCCGGGAAAACATCGGCTTCGGTCAGATAGAAGAACTTGACAACCAGGCTCGGATTGAAATGGCAGCCGATAAAGGCGGTGCGGACGAAGTGGTCGCAGAGCTGCCGGATGGCTATGATACCGTGCTTGGTCGGCGCTGGAACCGCGGGCACGAGCTCTCTGGCGGGCAGTGGCAAAAGATCGCTCTCTCACGCGCATTTATGCGCAAGGCAGAGGTGTTGATTTTGGACGAGCCCACCTCAGCGTTGGATGCAGAAGCAGAATACGAGATTTTCCTTCGTTTCAGAGAATTGATGGAAGGGCGGGTGGCTGTCTTGATTTCCCACCGTTTCTCAACTGTGCGCATGGCTGACCGTATCGTGGTTTTGCAAGAAGGACGCATCGTCGAGCTCGGCAGCCACGAAGATCTGATGTCGCGTAACCAAGCCTACGCCCACCTCTTCAACCTGCAGGCTGAAGGGTATAGGTGATAGCTGATAGTTCGTAGCTGATAGCTAATAGCATATAGGAAATTAATATGATCGCGTAGGGGGCGATTGCCATGTCGCCCTGAAACGGATTAGTGTGGGTGACTGTGGCATTTCAGTCGCAGACGCCACCTCTTAGACCCTCTGCCCAATGCTTGTCTCACCCTTTGGCTCGTAGGTTGCAGATTTGGTATATGATTGTTCAGGTCAACAATAACAGTAATGAGGATTTATGCAATCATTTAAAGACAAACAAACAATTCAAGTTGGAATGGGATCGATCGTCTACAAAGGCGGAGTCGCCTTCCGCGTTTGGGCTCCAAATGCCGAATCGGTCCTGGTCTTGGGCGATTTCAACCACTGGAAAGATAGCTCACATACCCTTGAACACGAAGGCAGCGGTTATTGGTACGTCAACATTCCCGGCGCAAAGGCTGGGCAGCAATATAAATACATTATTCATTACCAGGGCGAGCGGCTTTACCGCGTTGACCCATACGCCCGCCAGGTGACCAACTCGGTTGGCAACAGCGTCATTTACGACCCGAGGAGCTTTGACTGGCAAAACGACCGTTACCAGCTCCCTCCGCACAACGAGCTGGTGATCTACGAAATGCATATCGGCTCGTTTACAGCCGGAAAAGACGGAAAGCCCGGTACCTTCAAGGATGCTGTGAGTAAATTCGATCATTTGCAACAGTTGGGGGTCAACGCCATCCAGGTCATGCCAATCGCTGAATTTCCGGGCGACTTTTCCTGGGGCTATAACCCTGCCAACATTTTCGCTGTTGAGACCATCTATGGTGGTCCCGATGCTTATAAACGTTTTGTTCTGGAAGCCCACAACGCTGGCTTTTCCGTGATTCAGGATGTGGTTTACAACCATTTTGGACCCACCGACCTGGACCTCTGGCGTTTTGATGGCTGGCACGAAGGCGACTACGGCGGCATCTACTTTTACAACGACGACCGCGCCGAAACGCCCTGGGGTGCCACCCGCCCGGATTATGGGCGTCCCGAAGTGCGCCAGTTCATCCGGGATAATGCCCTGATGTGGTTGGATGAATACCATGTTGATGGGCTGCGCGTCGATTCCACCCTCTACGTGCGCACCAAGGACGGCAACGAGAGCAACCCTATCGAAGAAGGGGCTAGTCTGATGGCGGAAACCAATGCCGAAATCCGCGCCAGGCACCCACACGTGATTTTGATTGCTGAAGACCTGCGCAATAACGAGCTTTTAACCCGCGACAGCGACCAAGGCGGAATGGGCTTTCACTCCCAATGGGATGCCACTTTCGTCCATCCGATCCGTGCCATGGTTGAAGCGATTTCTGATGAAGAGAGGTCTATGGATCTCCTCAAAAACGTAATCGCCTTCAGCTATGACAACGATGCCTTCAAACGCGTTATTTACAGCGAAAGCCACGACGAAGTTGCCAACGGCAAGGCGCGCGTCCCCCAGGAAGTTGACCCCACCAACCCCACCAGCTGGTTGGCTCAAAAGCGCTCCACCCTGGCGGCCGGGTTAGTATTCACTGCTCCGGGCATCCCTATGATCTTCCAGGGGCAGGAATTCCTGCAAGGCGATTGGTTCCAGGATAATGTGCCTTTGGATTGGGCATTGAACGAAGATTTCCATGGCATTACCCGCCTGTATCGTGACCTGATCAGGCGACGCAGAAACTGGAATGACCAGACTCGCGGTCTGCGCGGTCAATTTTTAAATGTGTTTCACTTCAACCAGGAGCAGAAAATGCTCGCCTTTCAACGTTGGGATCAACACGGCAAAGGCGATGATGTTGTGGTGGTTGCCAATTTTGCGAACGAGTTAAAAGAGGACTATCTGGTCGGCTTTCCCGCTGAGGGGTTGTGGAAACTGAGATTCAATAGCGATGCCAGCATTTACAGTGATTCCTTTGCCAATACCAACAGCTCCAATGTGCAAGCACAAGCTGGTGAAAAAGACGGTCTCTCCCACCACGGGTCAATAAACATAGGACCGTATTCGGTCTTGATCTACAGTCAGGATAGGGATTAGCTGATAGCTAATGGCGGATAGTTGATAGCTGAAAGCTTAAAGCTGATAGCTGATAGATTGTAAGCAACGAATGTCCAGTCGTACGAAGGGGGCCATGGTACTGGGAGCGAAGCGAGCAGTATTTTCCTCCCTCCGCCAACACTCGCACCACAAGATTCATCGGCTGGAGTCAAGCCCCAGACGTACATAAGATGGCGTTAGCGAAGGTCTCTTGACCGAGCGTCCGGATTGCATCTTCTCTCCACAATAACTGGCGTTTTTGGTTTTATCAAATTCCACCCCACTCCCCCGATTATCGGTTAAAATATACGCATGGATTGATCATGCGCAGCATAACCCCGACTCCCTCCCCGGCTTTGTCAAAACACGTTGGGAACGACGTGGTGCGGAGGGTTGCGCCCTATCCAATCGACACCTACCCTGAGCTCGTCCGTGAAGTCACTGCCCTTGCCTGGCTGAACAAAGACTTCCTGCTTTTTTTCCGTGGGCAGGAGCGCGACTATCTCAATAAAGCCGGCAGCAGTACCTATTACCCCACCATCTACCGCAAAGACGTGCTCACGGCACACGAGGTGCATTCGCGTTTCGATATGCTTGAAACGGCAGAACTCCAGCTTGCTGAGGTTTTCGATTCCGCTGAAGTGGAAGGTCGCCAGGATGTACGCCGCAAAAGGCACATCGCCTGGAGTATCCTGCAGCATTACGGGGTTTGCGACACCCCCCTGCTGGATTTCACCCGCAGCCTGCAAGCCGCCGCCAGCTTCGCGCAGTTTAACCACCAGGAAGAACGCGGGGTTGTGGCAGTTTTCGCTTTGCCTTACCCCGGCAACCGCATCACCTACAATAGCGAGCACGATCTCATCATAGTAAATTTGCTCACCGCTTGCCCCCCGCTCGCCCAACGCCCCCACTTCCAGGAGGGCTTCCAGGCAGGCACGTTGGATATCACCCGCGATTACACTGACAAATCAGAGCTCGACTTCAACAACCGTTTGGTCGCCAAATTCTCTATCCCTAACGATCGCTCTTTTTGGGGAAGCGACTTCGCCGGAATCCCTGATCACCTGCTCTTTCCACCCGACGACCCCATGGCAGAAATCTGTGACCGCGCCAAAACCCGTCTGATCGACGACATGAAGAATATCTTTGTGCTTTAATTTGCTATCTTCTTTCTTATGCCAGGTTGATCACCCGTACTGCCGATGTGTCCTAAGGTTGATTGTGCGGTAAAATCCTACCACCATGAAAAAGAAGAGGAAACTGCGCAATTCGGTCAAAGCTGTCATCATCGATGATGGCAAAATACTGCTCCTGCAAAAAGATAATGGCAAGGGCGGCTATACGGTCTTGCCTGGAGGCGGTCAGGAATTCGGCGAAACACTACACCAGGCGCTCAAGCGCGAGGTTTTTGAAGAGATTGGCGCAAAAATTAAAATCGGCAAGCTGCTGCATATCCGTGAATACTTCTCTGAAAAACACGACTACGCTCTCGAAGACCGCGAGATTCATCAGGTAGAGTTCTTTTTCAAATGCAAATTGGTGGAAGCATACAAGCCGAAAAACGGGCACTTCCCCGACCCGCATCAAAAAGAAGTGGTTTGGGTTTCGCTGGACAAACTCGACGAAGCCAATTTCTACCCCACTGCCTTACGAAAGATCCTCCCAGACCTGAAACACAACGATGCTCCCATTTACCTGGGCGAATGTAATTAACTATTTTTCTTCCCCCGTCCATAACGGTATAATGAGGAAAATATCGGGCGTGTCTTTCCACCCCGAAAGGATTCAGCATGCGTGAAGGCTTCCTCTCTACCGACGAATTATTATTCCTGCAAAAAGAAAAAAGCAGTCTGAACAAGGCGCTTACAACTCTCAGTTCTTTCTCTCTGCCTGGTGATGCCCTTGCCAAACTGCGCAGCGCCATCGACCAGCTGGATGAGCTGTTTCTGATCGTGGCGGCAGGCGAATTCAACGCCGGCAAAAGCGCGCTCATCAACGCCCTGCTGGGCGAGCGTGTTCTAGAAGAAGGCGTCACCCCCACTACGGCTCGGGTCACGCTCTTGCGTTGGGGAGAGACTTTTACGCAGACCGTAATTGACGACGGCTTTTCGATTGTTACCCACCCGCTGCCGCTGCTTAAAGAGCTCAACATGGTCGATTCACCTGGCACCAACGCCATCAACCGCCAGCACGAGCGGCTCACCAGCGATTACGTGCCCCGTTCTGACCTGGTGTTGTTTGTCACTTCTGCTGACCGACCGATGACACAGAGCGAAAGGGTGTTTTTGGAAAATATCCTCGCCTGGGGCAAAAAGGTCACGCTGGTGGTCAACAAATCTGACATTTTGGATGGCGAAGAAGCGCTGGAGCAGGTGCGCGAGTTTGTGAGCAGTAATGCCGGGTTGATCTTGGGTTACAAGCCCGAAATTTTCTTGGTATCTGCCCGCTTAGCCCAGAAAGCCAATCAAACCACTGAGCCTGCTGAAGCCGCTCGTTTGCGCCAGGTAAGCGGTATCGAGGAGCTGGAACGCTTCATCACCGAAACATTGGACGATAAAGCGCGCCTGGAGCTCAAGCTGCGCAACCCGATCGGTGTCGCATCGCACCTGGAGCAAACTGCCTCAGCGTCGGTTGAGCTGCAACTTGCCGACATGGAGCAGGATGCTGCCCTGACAGCTGATCTCGAAAGTACGATTGCTGAATACGATAAGACCTTACGCGAAGAAATCCCTCCCCGCCTGGCAGAGGTGGAAAATATCCTGATCAATTTCGAAAACCGCGGGCATGACTTTTTTGACCGCACCATGAAGCTGACCAACATCTTCAATCTTGCCAAGACCGACAAGATCAAGGCGCAATTCCAGGAAGAAGTGCAGGGAGATGTTGCCGGCACGATTGATAAGAAGGTGCGCGGGATGATCGACTGGATGGTCGATAAAGACCTGAACACCTGGTACCAAGTGGCAGGGGCTTTAGATCGGCGTCAGTCGCAAAGTCAACGCGAGCTGCCGGCGAGCAAATCCCCCCAATCCGCCCGCCGACAGGAATTGATTGATGGCGTCAGTCAGACCATCAAGCTGATCGTCAACCGCTATGACCGCAAGCAAGAAGCGGAGCAGCTTGGCGACTATGTGCAGGAATCGGTTGCCCAAACAGCTCTTTTTGGCATCGGGGCACTGGGCGTTGGCGCCATGGTTGCCACGGTTCTGACCACCAAGGCACTGGATGTGACCGGTATTGTAACCGCAGGTACGCTGGCAGTCCTGGGGCTTTTCGTGATCCCCTATAAGCGCAAGCAAGCCAAGGAAGAATTCAAAACCAAGATGGCAGAACTGCGCTCAACGCTAAACGAAACCCTCTCGAATACTTTCAACAAGGAAGCCGATAGTGCAGTGGAAAGACTGCAGGAAAATATCGCTCCTTATGTTGACTATGTCAAAAACGAACAATCCCGGCTCCAGGTAAACCGTGCCACCCTGCAGGAAATACGGGAAAAGTTGAGCACCCTCGGCAATGAAATCACTGGTTTGGTTATGAATTGAGCTCCTTACGGAGTGAGTCAGTCAAACGGGTCTGAAACTGTCCGTTTACGGTTGTAGCTGAATAAAAAAGAATCGGGAGGATTCCCTCCGGATTCATGCGAAACACTTCACATCGCTCTGCCTAAGACGACAAAATTTGCTCCTGTTTCCTCTGTGCAATCACTAAATTCATGATATACTATTCACCGCTCTGGAATACTCCAGAGACACTATTACACACGCCTTGGGTCAGACCCTCCTGCGTGCCCTATCAAGGGTGAGGAGGTTCGCAAAACCAGGCGGAGGCATAACGCAAAGGAGTTATCATGCCAAATGTATCTATGAAAGCTCTCCTAGAGAGTGGTGTCCATTTTGGGCACAGAACCAACAAGTGGAATCCCAAGATGCGCCCATACATCTTCACTGAGCGCAACGGTATCCATATTATCGACCTGCAGCAAACTGTTAGACTGCTCGATGATGCCTACAAAGTAGTTCGCGACACAGTTGCCGATGGCGGTACAATCCTGTTCGTTGGCACCAAGCGCCAGGCACAGGAAACCATCCAGGCTGAAGCAGAACGCTGCGGCATGCCCTATGTCAACCAGCGCTGGCTGGGCGGCACCCTGACCAACTGGGTCACCATTCAACAGCGTATCGTTGAACTGACCCGCCTCGAAAAATTGTTCGAGACTGGTGAAGTCAATCGTCTGACCAAAAAAGAAGGTCTCCTGCTCCAGCGAGAAATCAACCGCCTTCAGACCCGTCTAAGCGGTCTGCGTAACATGAAGACACTGCCCGACCTGCTCTTCGTTGTCGACGTTGAACGCGAAGACACGGCTGTACGCGAAGCAGTCTCAAAAGAGATCCCTGTCATCGCCATGGTTGACACCAACTGCAACCCCTCAGACATCGACTACGTCATCCCCTCCAATGATGATGCCATTCGCGCTATCAAACTGCTCATTGGACACATGGCTGATGCCGTGATCGAAGGCAAGATGATGCGCAAAGACGAAGAAATTGAGGAAGAAATCATCCCGACCCGTTCCGAAATCTCCCGCAAGATCGAAGAGGAAGAGGAACTGGACGATGAAGATTTGTTGGGCGAAAGCACCCGCGCCAAGATCGTATTCGAAAAGCGCGAAGATGAAGAAGTAACTGAATCTGCTGATTCTGACGAAGCTGACAAAGAATAATCAACAAAACCAGTCGAAAGGACAAACTATGGAAATTACCATCGATATGATCAAAGAACTGCGCGAAAAAACCGGCTGTGGCATCATGGATTGTCGTTCTGCCCTGCGAGCCACTGATGGCGATATGGATGCCGCAATTGAAGAATTGCGCGAAAAAGGTTTGCAAAAAGCTCAAAAACGTGCCCACCGTGAAGCCTCCGAAGGTCGCCTGGAAGTCTACATTCACGCTGAAGGTCGCATGGTGGTGCTGGTGGAAGTCAACTCTGAGACCGACTTTGTTGCCAAATCAGATACCTTCAAAGAACTGACCCACGAAATTGCCCTGCAGATCGCCGCTGCCGCTCCCAAGTACATCTCTGAAGGCGATGTTCCTGCGGAAGTGATCGAAGAAGAGAAAGCCATCATCACACAACGCGTTCGCGAAGAAGGCAAACCTGAAGCAATCATCCCCAAGATTGTGGATGGTTTCATGAAAAAATACATGGACGAGAACGTCCTGCTCAACCAAAAATACATTCGCGATGAAAGCAAAACCATCGCCGATATGATCAACGACAAAGTTGCAGCATTGGGCGAGCGCATCGTCATCCGCCGCTTTGTGCGCTGGGCGTTGGGTGAAACCACCCCGGTCCCTACCGATGAAGAGGAAGCAGCCTAACTATTCAAGAGCCAACCAAAAGTTGGCTCTCTTTTTGCAACTTTATAGAAAATCGGAGGAACCATGAGTGAAGAAAAATTGGTTAACAAATACAATCGTATTCTGTTGAAATTATCGGGTGAAGCCCTGGCTGAACCGGGCGGTTTTGGCATCGCCCCCGCACAAGCAAGCCATATCGCCCAACTTGTGAAGAGTGTCTATGAAACAGGTGTGGATGTGGCAATCGTGATTGGCGCCGGCAATATTTGGCGCGGTGCCACCGGCGAAAACACCGGCATGGATAGAGCCACTGCCGACTATATGGGCATGCTGGCGACGATGATCAACGCCCTGGCGCTGATGGATGCCCTCGAGAAAATCGATGTGACCACCCGCGTGATGTCCGCCATCGAAATGCGCACTGTTGCCGAACCCTACATCCGCCGGCGCGCCATCCGCCACCTCGAAAAAAGGCGCGTGGTAATCTTTGGCGGGGGAACGGGCAACCCCTATTTCTCTACCGATACAGCGGCCGCCCTGCGTGCCACCGAGATCGGCGCCGATGTGGTCATCAAAGCCACCAAGGTCGACGGTATTTACGATCGTGATCCAAAAATTTACCCCGACGCGGTTCGCTATAACCATCTCACCCACCTCGAAGCCATCAGTCAGCGCCTCAACGTTATGGACAGCACGGCTATCTCGCTGTGCATGGATAACGATATGCCAATTTTGGTTCTCAACCTTTGGGAGCCCGGAGCCCTCCTGGCTGCCATCCACGGCGACCCCGTTGGCACCTTGGTGACGATGGAAGATTAATCAAAACCCATAGATCATATATTTGATTGACTTTATTGTTACCATTCTGGGCGGAAAGGTTTAGAACCCTGCCGCCTTCCATCCTTTGAAGGACAAGAGAGAAAATAGCTTTTGAAAGTACTTCGTTTCCTGTTCAAAAAGATTCGTCAATACGACCCCAAGATGCTCTGGATGTTGACACTGAATGCCATCAGTGCAGCGCTCTATCCATTTATTTGGGTTTTTGTCCCTGTGCTGATTCTGCATCATTACCAGGACTGGCAGATTAGCCAACTGATCCTTCTAATCGGTTCAGCTGCTGTTTGCGCGGCATTATTTGGTTTTATTACTGAGTGGTTGAAAGGGAACTACAGGATGCGGATGAATACTGTACGCTATCACCTCATCCGCGATCTGACCGAAGCCAGTCTGCGCATGCCCTACCAAAACACGCTTTACCCTGAAACGCTGGATCGTATTGAGTTTTCCCGCAATTCAGTCTCAAGCCCTCATCAGGGTGCCGGCGGAATTATGCTTACTCTGCTTCCCTTGTTTGGAGAAATTCTGGCTGTTCTTGGTTTTATTGGTGTTCTGAGCGCGGTTTCTCCCTGGATGTTTTTGCTGGTTTTGACGTTGTTGATCTCCAATTTTCTAGCTTACAAGAAACACGCTGTCCTTGAGGAAAGCACTTTCAAAGCCGCAATGCCAACCTTTCGACAGAGTGATAGTCTGACTGCAGTCGCGCACGATCCGCTTCGCAAGAAAGACATCCTACTTTACAGTGCATGGAATGTTGTGGAAAGCTATTTGCGAGATTTCGCCGATAAAATTGTGGGCATCATGCGAACGCTGGTGGAACACCGAATAAAGATGAACACGGTTCTGGCGTTCGTTGAGCTACTTCGAGACCTGGTAATCTTTGGCTGGCTTGCCTACCAGTTCGTAAACGGAAAGATAGACGCCGCATTATTTGTGCTCTATACTGGCAGCCTGCTCTCTTTCATGGTTCTGATGCAAAGCCTGGTACAAAACCTGGTTACCATCCAACTGGAAAGCGTTCGTTTTTCCACCTACCTCAAGTTTATGGAAGAGGTTTATAACCAAATTAATGTTGAAAGCACAACGGCAAAAACCGCACAGCGGTTTGAAGGCGCTGCTGAAATCAGCATTGAGGATCTCGAGTTTATCTATCCAAACAGCGAAAAAAACGCTTTATCCGGCTTGAGCCTCACAATTCATTCAGGGGAGAAGTTAGCGCTCGTCGGTGAAAATGCTGCCGGTAAAAGCACGCTGATTAAGCTGCTTTGCCGGTTATATCGCCCCACCAGTGGACATATCTTAATGAACGGCATTGATATCTGGGACTATCCTGAGGAACAATATTTCAGCCTCTTGAGTGTTGTCTTTCAAGATGCGATCACCTTTCCGTTTTCAATTAAAGAAAACGTAACAATGGGGCTTCAAACGAATGTTCTTGCCTATCAGATTGCAATGGCACAGTCAGGCCTGCAAGCCATAGCAGAACAGGCTCCAAAAAAAGATGAAACAACGCTGCTGCGCATTTTGGACGACGAGGGCATTGAGCTCTCGGGTGGCGAAAAGCAAAAGCTCTTTCTTGCACGGGCGTTGTATAAAAACGAGGCGCGGTTTCTTCTCCTTGATGAGCCGACCGCTGCTTTGGATGCCCTGGCAGAAAAAGAATTGTATGAGCGCTTCGCTAGCTTCACCGAAGGCAAAACCAGTGTTTTCGTATCACATCGGCTGGCAAGTACCCGCTTTTGCGACAGGATTGCCTTCCTGAAGGATGGCAAAATTGTGGAAATGGGCAGCCACAACGAGTTGATTGCCCTGCAAGGAGAATACCAGCAATTGTTTGAGGTTCAAGCCAGAAACTACCGACAAGGCAGCCTTTTTAGTATCAACACAAACACAGGGTTGGAGACAGAGCATGCGTAATATCATTACGATACTAAAATTTTCAAAACGCAGCTCAACCTCCCTGCTCTTCTGGCTGAGTTTGGTATCGCTGGTGAGCGGCGTTCGTCCGGTTTTCTACGTGATTATGCCAAAATTTATTTTGGACGAATTGCTGGGGCTTCAACGCCCACAATATCTGTTTGGCTATGTTGCTTTTTTGTGTCTTGGCGCGCTCTTCACCGCGCTGCTTGGGAACCTTGCCGAAGGTCGCTTTACACTGTTAGCAGAAGAGTTGAATCAAAGTTTAAGGATTCTTCTGGCGAACAAGACTCTAAATATTGAATATCACCTCAGCGAATCCAAATCTGTGCTGGATATGAAAGAACGCGCCAAAAACAGTCTTGACTTTCTCTACCAACTTAGCCCCAGCTTGGTCAGCACGGGTGGGGCGATTGTCACCATTACCAGCACTGCCATCCTGATGATTAGCTGGCGCTGGTGGTTGGTTATTCTTGTGCTCGGCATAAGTCTGCTCACAATTCCGCTATTGAAAAGATTACAGGTGCTGGAGTTGGATAATTCGGCTCGCAGCGCATCTGAAAACCGAGCTTTTCGTTATTTTTTGGAGTTAGCGGTGGATTATCGCTATGCGAAAGACCTGCGCCTTTTCGTTGGCGTGGACTTATTGATGAGCCGCGCCAAAAAAAATATGGATAGTATTCTCCGCATTAATCATGACTATTTCACTCGCAGTGGCACCTTAAACGGCCTGATCAGGGTATTGGTAGAAATTCAGACCGGACTCGTTTTCATCATTCTGGGGATAAACTTGCTGTTTCGTCAGTTGAGCGTAGGCAACTTCACCATGCTCTATGGTGCGTCGCGGCAACTTGGCAGTGCTGTTTCCGTGTTGTTTGACCAGATCCGGGTTATCACAACCATCAACCTTGAACTGGCATTCTTTGTTGACTTCTTGCGGCTACCAGACCGTGATGGTATGGAAGAGACACCTGTTGTGAACCAACAAAATGTTGAAGTTGAGAAAGTGCTTTCTGAGATTAACGAAGGCAAGCTATCTGTCCAGGTTCAGGATGTCTCGTTCAGATACCCCACCAGCGATGAATTGGTCTTAGAGCACCTTACATTTGCCATTCAGCCCGGCGAGACCGTTGCCCTGGTTGGACGAAACGGGGCAGGTAAGAGCACGCTGGTTAAATTGCTTTGCCGGCTCTATAAACCAAAAAGCGGGAGAATTCTGATTAACGGCACCGACATTTGGGACTTTCCCCTGGAACAATTTTATGCAATTCTCTCAGTTATATTTCAGGATTTTCAACTGTTGCCGCTGCTGCTTTCTGAAAACCTTGGGTGCAAAAAAAGCGACCAGATTAGCGATGATGAATTAGCGCGAATAGAAGAAGCTTTAGGAAAAAGTGATATGCTGAATTGGGCTCAGGCTTTGCCTTATGGCATCCATACGCCCATGACACGTCTGCTTTCGGAGGAAGGTGCCGTACCTTCCGGGGGGCAGGAACAAAAACTCGCTATCGCCCGGGCTGTGTATCATGATGGACGCCTGATAATCATGGACGAGCCAACATCAGCCCTGGACCCCCGCAAAGAAGAGCAGGTTTTCAGCCAAATGCTGAATATCTCGCAAAATCATACGGCGATTTTCATCTCTCACCGCCTTTCGAGCACACGCCATGCAGACCGCATATTTGTTTTGGACGGTGGGAAACTGCTTGCCGAAGGCAGCCATGAAGCGCTGATGGAGCACGAAGGGCTATATCGCAGCATGTATCTTGCCCAGGCAGACCAGTATGCATCAGAACAATAACAAACCTATGTCGTAATTCCGTTAAATGAAAATTTGGTAATTTGTTACCACCCTTGCTATTCCAAAAGGCTTGTGGTATAAAACGTGCTAATAACAGCCCTTGTGGCGCTCTTATCCAGAGAGGTGGAGGGACCGGCCCTATGAAACCTCGGCAACCAACTTAGTGTATGGTGCCAATTCCGGCAGAAATCTGGAAGATGAGAGGCTAAAGCATACCTTGCGGAATGCCCCTCACTTACAGGGGCTTTTTTTTTACCTAACCTGAGGAGGTTAATTTGACAACAACATTTATGAAATCACCCAAATATCTGTTCACCTCTGAATCGGTGACCGAAGGTCATCCCGATAAAATTTGTGATCAGATCAGCGATGCCATCCTGGATGCCATGATCAAAGATGATAAATCCAGCCGCGTTGCCTGCGAAACCGCCATTAAAACCGGTTTCGTGCTCACCTATGGCGAAGTTACTACAAAGACTTACGTCGACATCGATGCCCTGGTACGCCAGGTTGTCAATGATATAGGCTATGACCGCGGCAAAAAAGGTTTCGATGGCAGTACCTGCGGCGTCTTGGTGGCACTGGCAAACCAGTCTCCCGATATTGCCCAGGGCGTTGACCGCAACGGCAAGACCGCCGACTTCAATTATACAGAAGCCGAGGTGGCTGCCGGCGGCGCAGGCGACCAGGGCATGATGTTTGGTTTTGCCTGTGACGAAACTGAGACGCTCATGCCCATGCCAATTTATTATGCGCACAAACTCACCCGCCGCATGGCGGAAGTGCGCAAAAACGGCACCCTTGCCTGGATGTACCCCGACGGTAAAAGCCAGGTGACGGTTGAATACCACTATGGCAAACCGGTTCGCATTCACACCATCGTCATCTCCAGCCAGCATGCAGACAAATTCGATGATGTCGAATTGAGCAACGAACGGATCCGCGCTGATGTCATCGAACACGTCATCAAACCCACCATTCCCACTGAACTGATCGATGCCGACACCAAAATTTATGTCAACCCCACCGGGCGCTTTGTTATCGGTGGACCGATGGGCGATGCCGGTCTGACCGGGCGGAAGATCATCGTCGATACCTATGGCGGCATGGGTCGTCATGGCGGCGGCGCTTTCAGCGGAAAAGACCCGACAAAGGTCGACCGCTCTGCTGCCTACGCTGCCCGCTGGGTTGCCAAAAATGTGGTTGCGGCTGGCTTGGCATCGCGCTGCGAGGTCCAGGTGTCTTATGCCATTGGTGTCCCTGAGCCGCTGAGCATCAATGTGGAGACTTTTGGAACCGGAACAGTCGATGACGACAAAATTGCCGAGGCAATCAGCCAGGTGTTTGACCTGCGCCCGCGCGCTATCATCCGCGACCTGGACCTTCTGCGCCCAATTTACCGCCAGCTTGCCAGCTATGGTCACTTCGGACGCGATGACCTGGACCTCACCTGGGAAAAAACCGACAAAGCCGCCGCGCTGCGTGAAGCGGCTGGCCCTGTTAACTAAGAACCTATCCTCCAAAACATAACACCATCAAAAAGAAGCAGACATAATCTCTGCTTTTTTTTTGTATAAACTCTGTAGCATCTTGCCTTGACAACTATAAAGTAAAAAGGCTACTATTCATTCCAAATGAAACTGAAACGAAAGCTATTGGTTGTCGTGTTGAGCGTGCTATTTTTGCTCTCATCCGCTTTGACGGTTAGTTTTGCTGTGCAATACGTAGAAGCCGAGAACCGCCCCATCCAGGAAGCAACCCGGCAAGCCCAGCAAGTTGCCACCCAGATGGCAAACTTCTACCTGACTGCCACAGCTCAACCAAGCGCTACCCCCAGCCCTACGCCTACACGCCTGCCGTCCGTTGCCGGGCAAAAGTTGTTGATCCCAACTGCCACAAAATTGCCCACTTCCACCCCTAACCCGCACGCCGCAGAGCTTCAGCAAGCGCTCTCGCAGGTCGATATCGACTTCGCTGCCTGGCAGAGTATCAATCCTGCCGTCCAGGCATGGATCCGAAACGATTCCATCCGCGTGGACCTCCCGGTTGTGTTGCCGCCTGATAACGAACACTATCTGACACGTGACATTGATCTATCATACAAAGCAATGGGCTCGATCTTTTTTGACTTCCGAAATAAAACCGATTTCACTGATCGCAACACGATCATCTATGGACACAATTTTGATAACGGACTTATGTTTAGCAACCTGGTGTGGTACAAAGATCAGCACTTTTTTGAGCAGAACCCCTACTACTATCTCTACACACCTGAACAGGTTTACAGGGTAGATATTGCCGCCGGTATCGTCGTTTCTGAGACAGACATCACCTATCTGGATGTCGACTTCCGTTCGGATATGGAATTCCGCAGCCTTATTCAAGAAATAAACCAGAATTCACTAATTGAATCTGAAATCGAGCTCTCTCCCAGGGATAAACTGGTCACACTCTACACCTGTACCAACGACTGGCAGGGACAGCGTTTCGTGGTTATTGGCAAAGTTACGCCGCTCGGCGTCTTCCCGATGAACTAATCCAAAGCCCGCATCACTCATCAGACAGCTTATACACACCCTATACATTATATAGAACTGAAAACTGAGGGATAGTAAAATTTCGTCCATTAGGTTTGTTAAGATATTTGAAAGGTTAGCTATGAAAACGATTACTACCATCCTGATTGCACTTGCTTTACTCATTCCACTGAGCCAGGTGGAGCAACCCGTGACAGCAATTCAAAATTATCAACTGAACCTCTCGCACATAGAGTGTCTTGGGGATTATGTTGAGGTTCACTTTGTATTACTTTTCACCAGTGAAGGGGATGACATCTCTAATCTGACATACACATACGGTGTTATACCGCCTGGTCCTCGGACCGGCAATGTTGTGCATTTTACTGACAACGTGACGCCTGGGTACTACAACATAACCAGTGCTTCGGTATGGGTGAACGGCATCGAAGTGACACTAAGCAATCCCGGTGCTTATGCTGGTTATTATGGCTGCCAGGTAGAGCCCACCAGTACACCTACAAATACGCCTACCAGCACACCCACCGACACGCCGGTTGCTCCAACCAATACGCCCACCAGCACTCCCACGGATACGCCGGTTGCTCCAACCAATACGCCTACCAGCACACCCACAGACACGCCAGTTGTCCCGACCAACACGCCCACCAACACACCCACGGACACGCCAGTTGTCCCGACCAACACGCCCACCAACACACCCACGGACACGCCGGTTGTTCCAACCAATACGCCCACCAGCACACCGACGGACACACCGGTTGTCCCGACTAACACGCCCACCGACACGCCGGTTGTTCCGACTGAAACTCCAACGCTGCCAACGCCAACATCCGAAATCACACCAGAAGATCCAGGGGGGACACCTACCCCAACGTATCCAACACCAACAGATGCCCCTGGTGTCACGCCGACACAGCCAATAGCCACAGCCACCTTCTCGGTGCCGAACACAGGTAATGATGACAGTTTCCTGGGACCTGGCATTGCAATCGCAGGGTTTGCAACCCTTGGGCTGGGGATTGCCCTGAACACAATCTTGCGCAAAGAATATGCTGCAAAAGGAACAAAAAAGTAACCCTAAAGTAAAGTAAAGACAACCCCTGATAAAAATCCAGGGGTTGTTTTGTTTAATCTTTTTGATCTTTACATAGAATTCAGTTAAAAACACGGCGGTTAAAATTCCAAAAACAAGCTAACCAGACCGATAGCCAGTCGACAACTCCTCCCCAAAACGCCAACAGGACTTTCCCATTAGTGTCTACATACCTTATACAATTTATATAAGTTCCGAAAACGGGGCAGTATAATTTGGATTCTTAGTTTGTTTCTTTAAAATTACAAGAAAGGTTGTACTATGAAAGCTATATCAACTCTACTGATTGCCATTCTTTTACTTGCGTCTTTTGCCCAGCTGGGAGAAGCAGCCAGCACAAGCCAAGAGCCCCTTTTAACTCTTTCACAAGTTAAGTGTGCTGGAGAAAAAGTGGAAATTCAATTCGTACTAGAAAATATTTCAATAGGGGATGTAATCTCAGAGCTTGTTTACAAGTATGGAAAGATCCCGCCATCCAATGATATCGGGAAAGCTACCGTGGTCTATTTCACAGATACTCTGGATTCAGGATACTATGACATAGAGTATGCCTTTGTCGTGGTCAACAATGAAAAAATCTATCTTTCCAACCCGGGCGCGCTTAAAGGCGATTACCGGTGCGGTAAAGAGTTAATTCCCAGCCCAGGATTGCCGATCAAGAGACCTACAAGCGCAAAAATCACCTATTCGCTTATCAGCACAAGTATCGAATATGCCTATAAATCGGTCAATCGCTAAGCGTAAAGAATAGTTTTGGTAACACAAAAACAACCTCTGTTTGATCGGAGGTTGTTTTGTTTACTTAGGTTTTTTTTATGAAGAATTCTAGAGAGAGATACTCAGCGTTTGACTTTCAGGTGCAGCCAGATCAAACCAAAAATCAGTGCAGCGGCGAGCAAACCGATGCTGACCTGAATCGGAATACCTGGCTTGCTATTGGCTTCATTCCCAGAGCGTGCCTGCTCTAAAGTGGCGTTCTCGGGCTGAGCGGGGCTTGAATCGGGTGTCATCTTCAAAACCGTTCCTGCTTTTTCCGGGTCGAGACCGTAGATCCGGGGGGCTTCACGCTTGACCTGAGGTACAGGAGTTGATCTTTGTGTTGCCCCTGGCAGGGTTTCTGGTTCGGGCAGTTCTTCTGCCTGAGGAGCGGTCATCATCACATCTTCAAGCGGAACCTCCTCCACGATTTCTCCAGCGCCCGCACCTTCCATTGCGACGGCATCTCCGGTGTAAAAATCGTCGGGGTTGATATAGATATTAATACTCACCCCACCCGTATCATATACGTCACTTCCGCCGCCTTTTCCACCGATATCGCCATAACCGCCCGCCCAATTCAACAGGTAAACCGGCTCAGACGCCATAATCTTCACACTGGCGCCCTCTTCAGTCATCGCAGCCATGGGGGAATCTTCCTGGAGCAATGTGGTTTCAGTGCTGTCATCGCTCATCGGAGCTGTCAGAGATACATTGTTGAAAATCAATTGACTGCCGAAGATAACGACAACCAATAGCGCCGAGATTGCGCTTGCCCAGCCAAACAATGGCTGCAGGAATCCGCCTCGTTTTGCCTTGCGTGCTTCGGCGCGGGTCAGGGTGAAATTATGCGGAACTTTGCAGCTGGGCAACTGCCCCATCACATTCTTAAGTCGTCTTTGCTGCTGAAAGAGGGTTATCAGATAGGGGCATTCGCTCAAACGCTTATCGAACTCGACCTGCTCCTGGGGTGTCAGCGCATGGTCGAGAGCAACATTCAATAATTCCAGGTCCCTGGAGGTAACATTTTCTTGCCTAATCATCATTTTCCTCGCTATTTAGACGAAATTGATCAGGCAAAAGTTCCCCTGCTGACTGCAAACATTCCTGCATCTTCAAACGTGCGCGGCTAAGCCGGCTCTTCACCGTTCCCAATGGACTTTGAATAATCTCTGCCACGGTTTCATAATCCTGCCCCGAGACATCGATCATTATCATCACGACCCGATGTTTTTCGTTTAGTCTATTAATACAGTCCTGGATTGCTTTTTCGAGTTGGGCATTCATGATCGTTTCTTCCAACCCGGGCGATTGGTCTTCGATCCAAATTGGTGATTCAATTGGGTCGCCCTCGTCTGTTTCCGGCTCAAGCGGGATGGTTGGACGACGTTTTTGCCTGCGCAGCTCGTCATAACAGGCGTTGGTGACAATGCGCAAGAACCAGGCTTTGAACGAACCGCCCCGGTAGGCATCCAGTTTTCGGTACATAGAGATTACGGCTTCCTGGGTGGCATCTGCCGCGGCAGCTTCATCTGCCATGATGCGGTAAGCAACGTTGAATGCGAGCTCCTGGTAGGTCAAAACAAGCTGGTTAAACGCGTCCAGATCGCCATCAGCAGCCTTCTCGATCAGAAGTGACTCTTCCATAAACATCTTTGTTGCAAGTCCTGCGCCAGCAAGAAACCGGCGCTACTGACCTTAATTCTAACTTAATAACAATCAAGATTTCTTGTTGTCCTGGTCTGCGTCGCGTAAATGGGGGAACAAGATCACCTCACGCAAGGTGTGTTGCCCGGTCAGGAGCATCACAAAACGGTCGACGCCCAGCCCCAGCCCGCCGTTGGGAGGCATGCCATATGCCATTGCCCGCAGGTAGTCTTCGTCCATGGGGTTGAGTTCTTCTTCGTCTTCAGCGTAAGTATGCCCCATCTCAAGGAAGCGTTGTTCCTGGTCGAGAGGGTCGTTCAACTCGGTGAAGGCATTGCACAGTTCCATACCGCCAATGTAGCCTTCAAAGCGTTCCACGGTGGTGGGGTCTTCGGGCTTTGCTTTTGCCAGCGGTGAAATATCGCGCGGGTAGTCATAGAGGAATGTCGGTTGGATCATGATCGGTTCCAGGAAGGTCTCGAGCAAGGTATTGATCAATTTACCTCTTGAGACACCTGGTTTGAAGTCGATTTTCTTTTCACGCATGACCGCCTCCAAAGACTCGGCATCCAGGTACTGCTGGATATCGATACCAGCCTGGTCGATCAGACCCTGGCGGATTTGCAGGCGGTTCCAGGGTGGCGTTAGGTCGATTTCGTTGCCATCGTACTGAATTTTCATGGTTCCGAGCACTTTTTGGGCAACCTGCGAGACCATCTGTTCGGTGATCTCCATGATTTTCATGTAATCGGCATATGCCATGTAGAACTCGAGCTGCGTGAATTCGGGGTTGTGTTTAAAGGAGACGCCTTCATTTCTAAAATCGCGCCCTATTTCGTATACACGGTCCAGCCCACCCACCAACAGACGTTTCAGATAAAGCTCAAAACTGATACGCAGGTACAGTTCCTGATGAAGCTGGTTGTGGTAGGTTGTGAACGGTTTGGCTGCTGCCCCGCCGTAAATCGGTTGCAGAATGGGGGTTTCAACCTCAAGGAATCCGCGCTCATCCAAAAATTCCCTTAAAGCTTTCACTGTTTTTGCACGGATTTTAAAGATTTCGCGTACTTCGGGGTTGACTGCCAGATCTACATAGCGCTGGCGATAACGCGTCTCGGGGTCGCTCAACTGGGCATGGCGTACCACTTCGCCATCAACCACTTCATCTTTGTCTGCCGGCAGCTGCAAGAGCGCTTTTGCCAGCATGCGAAAATCCGCTACCTGCAGGGTTACTTCACCCCGGCGGGTGCGAAACATAGTGCCACTGGCTTCAATAAAATCTCCCAGGTCATAAAACCGAACGAATTCATCCAATTTTTCTTCACCGAGTTCGTTAACTCGGAAGAGAAGCTGAACTTTGCCACTGCGGTCCTCAATGTGGGCAAAACTTAACTTACCCATATTTCTGATCGCGCGTAAACGTCCTGCAAATACAACTTCCACTGGTTCTGTTGAACCATCTGCTTCGGCTTTTTCAAAAGCAACGATTGCGTCGGCGTTGCTATGGTCCTTATGCGAACGCGTCGGGTAGGGCTCTACGCCCTGCTCCCGCATTTTTTCGAGTTTGTTCAGTCTTTGCTCTTCAAGTTCGGAAAATTCGTCTGTTAACATGGTTTGTCCTTTACATTAAAAATGCCCCACCTGGTCAGGTGGGGCATTCTGTTGGTCTCTCTCACTCTATCTTTAGGATTTCAACTTCCGTTGCACCACTTGGCGTTTCTACTTTAATTTTCTCGCCAACCTTATGATTGATCAAGGCATGACCGATTGGTGATTCGTTGGATATCCTGTTTTCAAGGGGATTTGCCTCGGCAGGACCAACAATCATGTAGCATTCTGGTTCGAAGCCCTCTTCTTTGATGGTAACTTTGGAACCTATTTTAACAATGCCCTGGGTATTTACTTCTTCGCCAATAATATGGGCATTCGCGAGCAAAATCTCCAGGTCTTTAATGCGCCCCTCGACAAAAGATTGTTCGTTTTTCGCAGCTTCAAATTCTGCATTTTCGATCAGTTCGCCATCTTCCATGGCGTCTTGCAGTCGTTCGGCAACTTCCTTGCGCTTTACAGTGCGCAAGAAATTCAATTCTTGTTCGGATTTCTGATAACCCTCACGTGTCAGATATGAACTTGCCATGTTATGTTCCTTCTTAATTGACCCTTCCCTATAGGGAATAATATAAAATGCGCTTCGAGGGTTGTAACCATCCAAACGCTAAAGCAATATTATACCTATGTTTAAACATTTATCAAGCTAAGCAACTTGCTCAGCATTTGCCTAACTCCAGGTTGGTGGTGCCGGCTGGGGTTCGCGTCCCCTCTTCTTAACCAGCCAGCCTACAACCAGTCCAAATACGAAGCCTCCGATATGGGCGAAGTATGCTGTACCACCCTGATCGGGTGCTCCCAAAGAGCCAACACCGCTGAATAATTGCAGCAAAAACCAAAGACCGAGCACAACAATCGCAGGCATAAGTGTCAATCGGGTAAAGAACCCGATCGGAACAAATGTGTAAACGCGGCTCTGAGGGTACAGAACCAGGTAAGCACCCAAAACTGCAGCGATTGCACCGCTGGCTCCCACCATTGGGATTGTTGAACTGGGGTTAATCGCAACCTGAAGCATGGCGGCTGCCACTCCACCCGCTAGGTAGAAGAGCAAGAAACCAATATGCCCCATGCGATCTTCGATATTATCCCCAAAAATCCACAGGTAGAGCATGTTACCGATCATGTGCATCCATCCGCCGTGCATGAACATGCTGGTGAATAGGTTGATGATGGAAAAATCGGCAGGGACCAGGGCGTATTGGGAATAAATCTGTTCAAGGTTGCCTGTGTTCAGAAACATCCACAAGAAAACCAACACATTAATTCCAATCAGCGCATAATTCACAATGGGTGTTCGATGGGTTTTCAGATTGTCGCGAATAGGGATCATCATGTACCTCTTTTTTCTTTATTATTGTTGTTGTGCGGCTAATAATACCTTTAAGCGCTGGTGATCGCGATAGAAGCCTCTACGTTCTTCCGGCAGGAGTGCTGCAATCCGACACATAATTTCGGTTGTTGCTAACTCGAGAATATCTTTTCCGTTTTGCTCTTCCTCCGGTCTGGGTAGATCAAAAGGTTTTCCAAAAATTACTTTAACCTGCATTTTCTTTAATTTTAGAAGGCGTTTCATCATGTCAGCCGAACCCAAAACAGCAGCAGGTATGACTTGAGCCTTGTTTCTCAACGCCAGTAATACAGTGCCGGGCTTTCCTTCCAGCAGCTGACCATCCTTTGAGCGCCTCCCCTCCGGGGCAAGCCCAACGATCCCCCCTTTTTTCAAATAAGCAGAAGCTTCTCTGAAAGCTTTGAAGTCGTAACCATCCCGGTCAATCCAGATAACGCCCAGTTTTGATAGAAACCAACCGATAAAAGGGGCGTGTTTATAATTCGATGCCACCATGCCAACCACGTCCTTCCGGGTGGTGGACATCATTAGAAAAGGTGTGTCCAGCCGGCTGATATGGCTGGTTGCCAGCACAAAAGCGCCTTGATCGGGAATGTTCTCCCCGCCAATTACTTCAATATTGGCTAACACACCAAAAATGGATCGCAAAAATTTCATTACGCGCTCACGGGAAACCCATTCATGAGTTGACATGTGTTTCTCCTGTAAGAGCAGTATGCCTGATTTTTTCGTTTCTGAGAATAAAACGGGCGAAGGTGATGAATCCGATGCTGATGAGCAAAGCGATAACCGCCATGATCATGATTGAGAACACCTGGTTCATCTCTAGCCCCCTGAGCGTGGGGAGTATTTGGGTTAGATAAGCAGCCAGGTTCCAGATGGCATGAATGAAAAATGCTAAAAGATAAACACTCGCAAGCCTGGAGACATTGCGGTCGCGCCAGGTTTTGGCTATTGCCCAGCCAATCAGACCGCCATTAAAGATATGGATCAAAGTACCGCCCAGCCGACCAATTAAAAAACCCAACCAATCATTCCCGGGTGTCATGGCGGTTTGGGACGCATAGAGCATGCCTTCCATTATCGCAAATGTGGAACCACCCATTAACCCGTTCATATAGCCTTCGCCGTCACTAATGTTCAATCCCACCAAAAACCAGGTTGACAGGGTTTTCAAAAGTTCTTCTACGACAGGAGCTATTCCGGCGATAAAAAATGCGATAACCAGCAAAACCAACGGAGAATCGAGCATTCTTTCAATCTCGCCCATTGTCTCAGGAATTTGCGTCAAGGCGCTGGTACCAAAGATGCCCAGTGCCAGGATGATTATTAGCACCAGAAACGATTCAACCAAAATGATAATGGGTAGCGTGACTGTGCTCGAAAAGCTGATGACGGAGGCATCCCGACCTTTATGCTGCCCCCACAATTCCCCGCTCGCCACTCGCAGAAGCCATATCGCAGGAATCAGTACACCGAGAAAAATAATGATTGAAAAGATCCAATCGGGCAGGATAATCGAATACTTCCAGGCTTCAGCTGCCCAGAGGAGCAGTGGGAATAAGAGAATAATCAAGCGCAGCCAACCAGCTTGTCTGCGTTTTCGATTTTTAGGTTTACCCCTGAGCCTTTGGTAACTATCATAGGCACCAATCAGAGCCATTAATCCAACAAAAAAGCTCGTATACGCCCACAGGTAGACAGCACGGTTTGATATTTGCCTGAGAAGTGGGTTATCAGCGGCTTCCGGCTGCCATCTAACCAACACCAAGAAAAGTGAACCAGCCCCGAGGACGACCAGGATATTGCCGGTAAGGTTTATCCAGTGCATCCAGCGGGGGCTGGTCCGATTTGTTCGTGAAGGCTCAGTAGCTGTCTCGACCACTATTTTTCAGTAATCGTAATGCTTATGATCTTCTCGCCTGCTGGGGAATCGGGATTGTTATCCGCATCCCGTTCTGCGATTTGATCCAGTACATCAAAGCCCTCAATCAGCTTCCCAAAGATGGTATAGCCACCGTTGAGTGAAGGATAGGGGACATAAGTGATGAAGAACTGGCTTCCGCTGGTTCCTTCTGCCTGACCACGAGCAACGCCGACCATGTAAGCCTCGTCGTAAGTCAGCTCAGGAACAATTTCTTCGCGGAACTGATAGCCTGCGCCGCTCCAGCCTGTCCCTGTGGGGTCACCGGTCTGAGCCATGAAGTCATGATAAACACGGTGGAAAGTGACACCATCATAAAAACCTTCACGGGCAAGATAGACAAAGGAATTGACTGCCATCGGGGCTGCCTTGGGGTAGAGTTCCAATACCAGGTCGCCGTGTTCGGTCTCGATCGTTGCGGTGTATTCCTTATCCTGGTCGATCACAAAAGGCGGGCATTCGGTGATCATATCTTTCTCAGCCTTCATCACTTCGATAAAGTTGCTGAGGTAGGCTGCCTGCCAGTTGCCAACAGGACGTCCATTAACCAGAATGGTTGGGGTGGAGCTGACACCTGCTGCGAACATAGTTTGCTGCTCGGTTGTGATCTTATCAATCACTTCTTCACTTTCCATATCGGCAACAAACTGTTCAACATCCAGTCCCATATCTTCGGCGGTGGTCGTCAACCATGCAGCCAGGTCTTCAGCCGTCAACGCTGCCAGGTCAGCCTGGTTCAAGAAGATGGCAGAATACATATCCCAGAATTTTCCCTGGATGCCAGCAGCTTCAGCGCCATAGGCGGCAAGCGGAGCAGTTGGGTGGAGTGAATCCAGAGGCAGCGGACGGTAGACAAGCCTGACATCATCAGGATACTTTTCCATCAGGGTTTCAAGCTCACCGTATGCCATAGAACAGTAAGGGCAGAAAAAGTCGGTGTACTCAATTACCGTTAATATGGCATCTTCCGGACCTTTGATGTAGTCAGCGTCACTGACCTCAGGGAAGATCGACAGTTGAACTTTTTGCTCTTCGGTCAGTTCCGCAAAGAGCGGACCAACCAGGGTACAGCTCATGTTGCCTTCCTCATCCACGATGGGTAAGACCTCGGTTGGAATCACCGGGACGACCTCAGTTGTCTCTGGAAGGACAACTTCTGTCTCTTCGATGACTTGAGTCTCCGTCGGTGGAGGGGTGATTTCCTGGATTTCGCAAGCGCTGAGAGCCAGCATAAAGACCATTACGATCCAGAGGTACTTCTTAACAATTTTCATTTTGAGATTCCTTTCAATCAACAAGGCTTGTGTCTTGTTGCTTCTTCATGTTTTGTTTTAAGGCTTCCAGGACGATAATCCTAATCTCTTCTTGAACCTGTTCAGGGTCCTGTGTGGCGTCTATAATTCTCCAACGCTCCGGTTCTTCCTGGGCAAGCCGATGGTAGCCTTTTCGAACACGTTCATGGAATGATAACTCAAAAGCATCAAGTCGGTTCCATTCCTCCTTGATTTTTTTCCTTTTTAAACCGGTCATGACATCCACATCAAGTAAAAAAGTCAGGTCCGGCTTCAATCCACCAGTGGCAAATTTGAGCATCGAACGCAAGATCTTAAGGTCCAGTCCATGACCGTAGCCTTGGTATGCCATGGTCGAATCACCATAACGATCACACAGGATGATCGTGCCTGATTGCAGGCTGGGTTTGATCAGTTCTTCGACCAGTTGAGCTCGGGCTGCCAAAAACAGCAGAATTTCGGTTCGGGGGTGTAGTTCGGTATTTTCCATCCGCATCAGAATCTCACGGATCTGGTCTCCGATCTTTGTACCACCTGGTTCACGAGTTTTAACAACCGTAAAGCCTGCTTCTTCCAGGAATTGCGCCAACTGTGGCAGTTGCGTGCTTTTTCCGCTTCCTTCCGGTCCTTCAAAGGTTATAAACATGCTTAATCCCTGTAAATGCGCACATAACGGTTGGGGTCTTTCCCGAATGAGCGGGAAACCAGATGCGCTCGCTTGGCGAGTTCATGCTGCTCCCGCCGTACAGGGGAAGGCATGGGCGGCAGATTGATAAATTTTTCTCCAGCCTGGACCATCAGAATCGCCTGTTCGGCGTGGCGCATGGCTTCTTCTGACAGGGTGCGCCTAACCGGTGCTTGTTGCGGTTGGAAAGAATCGGCTAAGAATTGCTCAATCTGGTCTACTGAATTAGATTTGATCACAAAGATTGGCATGCCCCGTTCTTCAGCTTCAACAATTGGCTGTAATCTATCGCGATAATAACGTCTCTGTGTGAGCAAAACATCGGCATCTGAAAGTTCTTTGACTACGGTTGCAGGCACACCCAGGCTCTTGATCGCTTGCAAAAGCCGGTTACGCGCCACACCAAAGGCAAAGATGTTCTTCTTCCCTTCCTGGGGTTGAAAAGGTGGGTTTTGGTAGTCATCAGCTGCCAGAAAGTCTTCATATCGATCTTCATGCCTGGGTTGGGCAATGCTTGTTTGGGCAGGGCTGGTTTGTCTGCGGGTTGGAGACTGGCTGATGCCGCGATCGAAAGGGCTCTTTTCCATGCTTCCCCTGCGAATTGCCTGCGAGACCGTGGGCATATTGGGCTTGGTTTGCTTCAGGAAATGCACCTTGCCGTCTTCATCCCTGAAGCGCTCTTCGGGCAGCATTGGATAGCCCCGCAGAATCGAATCGACTGCCGCGCCGACATCGCGATGCACTTTCACGCGACCTCGATCCTGGATTTCGACCAGGATGGTAAAGGTGGGTGGAGATTTGCGTTCCAAGACTGTCTTTTGGGTGCCTCGCCGCCTGGCTTCATCGTCAGAGAGAGTAACCGAAGAAACCCCACCAATAAGGTCGGAAAGGGTTGGATTGACCAGCAGGTTGTCCAGGGCGTTACCATGCGCAGTACCGATCAGTTGTACACCGCGTTCAGCAATTGTGCGCGCTGCCTGGGCTTCCAGTTCACGCCCGATCTCGTCGATCACGATCACTTCGGGGTTATGGTTTTCAACTGCTTCAATCATGACCTCGTGCTGCAGCGATGGCTTGGGCACTTGCATTCTTCGGGCAGCACCAACTGCTGGGTGCGGAACGTCGCCGTCACCACCGATCTCGTTGGAGGTGTCCACGATGACCACACGCCGGCTTTCTGCCAAAATTCTGGCAGCCTCGCGCAGCATGGTGGTTTTACCGACACCAGGCTTACCCAAAATCAGGATGCTCTCACCAGACTCGATTAAATCTTCGATGATATTGATTGTGCCATAAACAGCCCGCCCCACACGGCAGGTTAACCCAACCACGTTGCCGCGTCGGTTGCGAATGGCAGAGATGCGATGAAGCGTGCTCTCCATACCTGCCCGGTTATCGGCATCGAATTCGCCGATCCGGCTAACCACGTGATTAATATCGTTATGGTCGACCGGGCGATCGAGCAACTTCACATCGCCATCGACAAAAAGAGCAGTTGGGATGCGACCCAGGTCGAGAACTACTTCTAATAAATCGTCAAAATGATTTTTCTGAACCACCGCTTCAGCGATTTCCTCGGGAAAAACGCCCAGCATAGCCGCCAGATCATCAGTTATATATTTGGTTTGTGTCATACTTTTTTCCATTTTCTATTCTTGATTTTAACCTAAACCAGGGAAGGGCGACTAATTTTGTATTGTTTCTTAGAAAACGTTAATTGCAGCTGCCAGCCGACAACAGAACCCGACCTGATTCTATGACAATTGGAGTGGATATTAGAACATAATGTCTTCGGAATGTTTTTTTGCCTTCAGCTTATGTTGCAGACATAACAACAACTCATCTTGTCGGTGTTCACAATTTCGAGATTCCCGAAGTAGTCCATTAACTCATCCTTGATAACACGAGTAAAGTTGAAATAGTCTCCGCCTTCAAGGAACTCTGCCAGGCTATAGATTAAGGACCGCTTACCATTGTAATCATGCAGGATAAATAGATGTTTGCCCACTCGTTTCATTTCTGCATACAACTTGAGTCGCTCTTCTGCCTGCATTCCATGAGCAACGAACGCAGCAATGACGACGTCAAAGCTATTCTCAGGAAAAGGCAAGCCATCCACTGCATCCGCCAAAACCAGGTTCACCTTATTATGTACGAGTTTTTGTTTGGCAACCTTCAGCATTCCCATGGAACGGTCCACCGCGTATGTTTTCAACCTCATATCAGCAAAGACCGATGCCATTGCCCCGGATCCAAAACCGACATCCAAAATGGTAGAAAAATGGGAAAGGTTGCATTGAACCATGCTTTGGAAGATTCGGGAATATTGTTTCCTTTGTCTTCCGTAGGCACGTCCAAAAAACGGCGATAGTCTGTCAAAAAGTTTTATGGATTTTTCTTTGCGCATCTTTGCTCCCCCTCTGTATTTCCTATTATTTTACCCGAGTTATGGGTAGCGAACCTTCCAAATTATTTTTTTCAAAAACCTGCTTGACTGCATTGCGGTCAAGCGCCTTGCGCAAAACCATATTCTTCACCAGCAGCATCTGGGACTCAGCCCTGGTCATTCCGAGGGCTTCGAGGGTAGCATCCAACCAAGGCAGGTAGGACCGCACACTCAGGTATGCTGGTCTGCCATACAACTCGGGAATGGAAGCGTAAAGGGTCTGTAGCAGGCTGGCTGCCTGCACATCGGGGCTGGTGATAACCTGGACCCACACGCCTTTGGGTCCATATTCCAGGTCAGCAAATGCTGCCAGTCGTCCATCAGGTTGAAAGGCAACCAAACCGAGCGCTGTTTTTCGGGTGATCGGCTCTATGCATTGCACCAAGCCCGGCACGACCTCTTTATAGAGTGAATTAACGGAAGCCATGTCGTCTGAGGTCCACAAGCGCCATAGGTTCGCTTGGGCTGCGTTTTGAGCAGCTTCAGCGCCCAGCAGATAAATGTTTTGTCGCGCCCATATGGTGAAGCCGGCTTTTCGAAAGCCTTCAAAAAGCGGTGAAGATTCCGGCAGGTCAGCCAAAACGCCCCATGCTTTCCAGCTCCCGGCACTTTTGACCATTTGCTCAAGCACCCGGCAGATGTTTAGCGGGTCGCTAACTTCCTGGCAGCCCAGGTAACACATCTGTGCATGTTGCCTGTTTTGCCTTTTTTCAATCTGCCCATAACAGCGCTCACCATCCTCCCCTTCCCAGGCTATTGCTGCTTGTTCAACCAGAGGTGCAACCCGCTGCATCACGTTGCGCAAACTGAGGGGGGCACCTCGCGTGAAAAATCGAACCGAGTCCAGGCTTTGTAAAATAGCACCAGTCCGGCTGATTTTATAGAGGTCGAAGGGACTTAGTTTACGGATTCCGATAGGGCCAACTCCAAAAAATAACGGTGAAAACGCAAGTCTCCAGTAAGTTCCGGGTGAAAAGAGGTTGCCAACAGCTTGCCTTGCTGCGCTGCGATGATCCTGCCATCGGGCAAACTTAGCAGTGGCTGCGCGCGACCATAAACTTCGGTAATGATAGGACCGCGGATAAATGTGAGGTGATAATCCGGCGCGCTCGGATTCAGGAATAGGACGGGAAGGTCAATTTCAAACGAATCTACCTGCCTGCCAAATGCGTTGCGTTGTACTGTGATATCCATCAGTTCGAGCAGAGGCTGTTTGCTGCCCGTATTCTTCGAAAGCAAAATTGCGCCCGCGCAGGTGCCCCAGATTGCCTTTGTTTTACCAAATGCTTGAATAGCTTCCAGCAAACCATAGGCGACCATTAGTTTTCCGATCGCTGTGGATTCACCACCCGGAATGATTAGCCCACTTAGCCCGTCCAAATGTTCTGGCAGCCTGACTTCAGACACATCAGCCCCGAGTTTTTCGAGGCTGATGCGGTGTTCACGAAAATCGCCCTGTAATGCTAATACTCCGATTTTCATTTTTCGAATACTTTGTCCTTCTGCTTACCAGCCGCGACCAGCCATTCTTTCTTCTTCAGGAAGTTGGGTGGCTGATCTGCCGACCATCGCTTCTCCCAGGTTACGGCTGACTTCAGCCAAAATTCCTGGTTCTCTAAAGTGGGTGGTCGCTTTGACAATCGCCTGAGCACGTTTGGCAGGATCTCCAGATTTGAAGATGCCCGAACCGACGAAGATTCCGTCCACGCCCAGCTGCATCATCAGGGCAGCATCTGCAGGGGTGGCGATGCCACCGGCTGCAAAATTGACCACAGGCAGCTGACCCAGTTCGCGAACTTGCATGCAGAGTTCATAGGGTGCCTGGTTGTTCTTGGCGAAAGTCATTACTTCTTCTTCCGGCAGAGATTGCAGATGGCGGATATCGCCATAAACTGAGCGGGCATGCCGCACGGCTTCGACCACGTCTCCAGTTCCGGGCTCGCCCTTGGTGCGCATCATGGCAGCACCTTCGCCGATTCGGCGCAAGGCTTCTCCCAGGTTTCTGCATCCGCACACAAACGGCACCTTGAAATTGTGCTTGTTGATGTGATAAGCTTCGTCTGCTGGGGTTAAAACTTCTGATTCGTCAATAAAATCCACACCCAGCGATTCCAAAATCTGGGCTTCCACGAAGTGCCCGATCCGGCATTTTGCCATGACGGGAATGCTGACAGCTTCCATAATTTGTAAGACAAGCTCAGGGTCGCTCATTCGGGCGATCCCGCCTGTTGCACGGATATCTGCCGGGACGCGTTCCAAAGCCATCACTGCAACCGCGCCTGCGTCTTCTGCGATTTTTGCCTGTTCGGCATTGACCACATCCATGATCACGCCGCCTTTGAGCATTTCAGCGAGTCCTTTTTTGACTGCGTATCCGGTTCCTACTTGTTCCATCCAACCTCCAATATTGTTCTTGATTGATATTGGGATTGTACCACTAACCGCGGTTATTTTTTTCTTAAGCGGTTGCCTCAAGAAGAGCTTCCACCAGCTCCCGATTAAACGCCGGAATATCGGCGACAACTCTGCCCCAAACCAGGTTGCCTTCCCGGAATGCAGGTTCATCCACCCAGGTAGCGCCGGCGTTGAGCAGGTCATCTTTAATTCCCAAAGAACCGGTAGACTTCTTTCCATCCACAATTTTTGCAGAAATTGCCACCAAGCCGCCATGACAAATGATGCCGATGATCTTGCCTTGTTCGTTGACCTTGGCAACCAGGTCGTTCACAACTTTGAACCGCCGCAGTTTATCGGGTGCCCAGCCGCCTGGCAATACCAACGCAAACAATTCGTCAGCGATCAGTTCTTCGATTTTGGTGTCGGGTTTGACAAGCAGCCCATTCTTACCTCTGATCGGGCTCAGGTCCATCGCCGCTGTCAAAACAGTGATGCCTTCCTCCTGCAAGCGCATGGCAACCGCATAAAATTCTAAATCTTCAACGCCTTCCGCAACCAGAAAAGCAACCTTTTTTCCTTCGAGTGTCATTTTGTCTCCTTCTCTTGATAAAATCTAAAATTAATAGGAAAAACTATGTTCTTCCGTAGAAAATAATAACATAGCGTTCCCTATGAATCCATTTTTTGTAAGTGCAGGCGTCTGCCAGGAGTGTTCAAGGAGTCGGTCACTCTAAGCGAAGCGACACGAAGTGTGCTTTGTATGAATCCTGGCGTTACGAATGTAAAGACCCTTCGCAAAAAAGTTTAGGATGACAAAAAAATGGTAAGGAAAACCTATGAATTCTTCATTATCACCGAACCAATGGTGTCGGCAACGTGCTCACACTGGTCGCAGATCTTCTCAAACCGGTCGTAAATGCGCACCCAAACCATGATTTTAATTGGGTCTTTCTCCTTGGTGTAGAGTTCCCTGATCACCTTGAAATAAAGGACGTCCGCCAGCTCTTCAATCACATTCACTTCCACGATCTTGTTGGCAATCAAATCAGATCTGCGGAAATTCTCAAACTCATCGAAACAAGCCTTCATTGCTTCTGTGCTGCGTACAATAAGATCTACAAAATCGAAGGCGTCGGGTCGCATTTCTTTGACGTTGTACATGAAAAACATCTGGTAGACCTCTTCGATGCTGTCCAAAACATCATCAAGCATATAAGAAAGCGTGGCTATGTCTTCCCGTTCAATTGGGGCGATAAATTCCGCAATCAGGCACTTCATCATCTGATGTTTTTTCAGGTCAGCGGCATGCTCGAGTTCGTGCATAGTCTTATTTTGTTTTTCAATCTTATCGGGATTGTAGTTTTTTACTGTTTTTTCCAACAGGTAAGCCGCTTTGATTGCATCCGCAGCGATATCGCTGAACATGTTGTAGTAGTTATTTCGTTTTTTACCCATTTTTCTCCTTTATGCGAATACTCCGATCAGGATCCTGGTGACCACATACCCTAATAAACCGCAACCCGGAAAGGTCAGCACCCAGGCAAGCACCATATCTCTGACCACCCCCCAATTGACCGAGCTGATTCGTTTTGATGCTCCCACACCCATGATAGCTGTAGTCTTTGTATGCGTAGTGGAAACTGGTAAACCATTCCACAGCGAGGCGACCAATAATGCCAACGCCGCTGCCAGATCTGCACTAAAACCCTGATGAACCTCCAGCTTAACCATATCCATGCCGACAGCTTTGATGATCCGGTATCCACCTATTGAAGTGCCCAGCGACATGATTATGGAGCAAAACAACATCAAACCGATCGGGATATCCATCGCGCCGCTGACGGTTTGCCCGTTGGCAAGTGCCATTCCAATCAAAAACACGCCAATGAACTTCTGACCATCCTGGGCGCCATGCATGAACGCCATCGCCGCTGCACTACCCACCTGGGCGTTTTTGAAAAAAACATTAGTTTTTCGACGGTCCTGGTGTTGAAAAATTGTCTCTATTAACTTGGTTATTCCCCACCCCAATCCAAAACCACCTACCGTCGAGAGCACCAACCCAAAAATTACCTTGATCCATTCGGCACCGTTTACGCCCTGGAAACTGTTGTAGTACGCCACGGCTGCACCTGTCAGTCCGGCGATGAGAGCATGGCTTTCGGATGTGGGTATGCCGAAATACCAAGCTGCCGTAGCCCAGATAACAATCGACGCGAGGGCGCCGCTAAGAGCAATTGAACTGGCTCGGATATCTGTGCCGAAATCAACCATATTGCTAATCGTCATCGCGACACTTTTGTTGATTATAGTCATCACGAAAACTCCCAGGAAGTTGAAAGCAGCTGCCATCAGGATCGCGTGTTTGGGTTTGATCGCCCGGGTAGAGATGGCGGTCGCGATTGCGTTAGGTGCGTCAGTCCAGCCATTAACTAAAATGACACCGATGGTCAGAATAACCGTCACCAAGAGAGCCGGATTTGCCAGAAGATCTTGAATAAATTCCACAGATTAAGCCTCAATAATTGTTAACAGAATTATAGTTTGTTAACAAATTTCCGGGGAAATTGGTCAGTAATATTCCAAAATTGCCTTATCCAGGGTTGAGGATTTTTTTACAGCATAGAAAAATTCGTTTTAATCAGCTTCGTGATACACTTTCTGCGATGAATCCGAAAAGCCTGATCTTACTCGAATTTCATAAGGTGCTGGAGCGACTGAAGACGTATGCCGGCTTCGATCTTTCTGAGAAACTGGCAACCAAACTTCGCCCCACCAGCAGCCTGGAGAAAGCCCTGGCACTGCAAGAGCAAACCCACCAGGCACGCTATCTGCTGAGCCTGACCGACGCCCTCCATTTTCGCGGCGCGGTCGATATGCGCCCAATGGCAGACCAGGCTCGACGCCAGATGACGCTGGAGGCGCCTCACCTGCTTGCCATACGCAACACGCTGATCGTCTCGCGGGATGCCCGGCGCTTTTTGCTTGAAAAATCTGCTGAAGCACCTGTTTTGGCAGAGATGGCGGTGGGGCTGTCTGACGGACACGGCTTGATCGACCTGATTAACAAGACCATCAACGAGCGCGGCGAGGTGCTGGACAGCGCTTCCCCTCTGCTCGGACAAATTCGCTCTGAACTCAAGATCACACATTCGCGCCTGATGGAGCGCATGAATCGCTACCTGAGCGACCCAAACAGTGCGCGTATGCTGCAGGAATCGCTTATCACACAGCGCGGCGGGCGTTATGTTATCCCGCTCAAGGCAGAGCATAAGGGGCAGATCAAATCCATCGTGCATGATCAGAGCTCTTCAGGTGCCACCCTTTTCGTTGAACCCCTGGCAGTGGTGGAGTGGAATAACAAGTACCGCCAGCTGGAATTGGACGAGCGTGATGAGATTTTGCGCGTGCTGCATAACCTGAGCGGTGAGATTGCCGGCTATGCCGACGAACTTTCTGAGACCAGCGATGTGATGGCGGAGCTCGATCTGATCCTGATGAAAGCCCGTTATGCCGATGACCTGCATGCCTCAGAGCCCGAATTAGTGGCGTTTGAGAAACGAACCAATTCCAACCATCCCGGCAGCCTGATCCATCTTCTTCGGGCTCGTCATCCGTTGCTTGCACCGGATAAAGTGGTACCGATTGATGTCGAGTTGGATCGCAAGACCTTTGCAGTGGTTCTGACCGGGCCCAACACCGGCGGTAAAACCGTAACACTCAAAACTATCGGGCTGATGGTTCTGATGGCGCAGGCTGGTCTGCAGATACCGGCTCGTTCCGGTTCACGCATCAGCGTTTTTCAAGATGTGTTCGCCGATATCGGTGACGAGCAGTCGATTGAACAATCACTATCCACTTTTTCAGGTCACATCAGCCAGTTGGTGCGCATTCTAAGGAAGGCAAATTCACGCTCACTGGTTTTGCTGGATGAACTGGGCTCTGGTACTGACCCCCAGGAAGGCTCAGCCCTGGCACGAGCTGTGCTCGATCACATGCTCCAACGACGCATCAGCTGTTTTGTTGCCACCCACTTCCCGGAACTCAAAAGCTACGCGCACGGCACACCGGGGGTGACCAACGCCAGCCTCGAATTTGACCCTGAAACGCTGATGCCCACCTATCGCTTGATGATCGGACTTCCCGGTCGTTCCAACGCGCTTTCGATCGCTGAGCGGTTGGGGCTGGACCCCACGATTCTGGAAGCCGCCCGCAAAGAAATCAACCCTGATGACCTTCATGTCGACGACCTTCTGGAGGAGATCCACCGTCAGCGCAATCTTGCCAACAAGAATTTCACTGCTTCTGAAAAAGCCCTGCAATCTGCCCAGAAGAAAGAAGCTGAGCTGGAGAGACAACTCGACAAAATCGAGAGTGAACGGGACAAGATTTTGGACCAGGCTCACGCCCAGGCTGATGAGGAACTGGAAGAGCTGCGCGACCAGGTCAGGGAACTCCAAAAAGTGATCAGGCGCTTGCGGGCTGAACCCGAACGCAAGGTCGAATTGGCGGAGGTGGAAGAAAAGCTGGTGGAGCTGGAGCAAAGCCACTCCGAAAAGCAGGTTCGTCGCCGCAAACAAACCCGCCTGCCCCACAAACCTGTTGGTCCAATCCAGGTCGGGCAAAGGGTTCATATTAAAAAATTGGGCGTGGAAGGTACCGTTACAGCTATTGAAGGAGATCAATATGAGGTCCAGGCTGGTGCAGTGCGTTTGCGGCTCTCAGCTCAAGATTTCAGCAGGAGAAATGCATCGCTTGAAGAAAATGCTCCTCAAGAAAAACCGGTCGAGAAAAAAGGACGCACAACCCTGCCAGGCATCGCCGGGGTTCCGATAGAACTTGACCTGCGTGGTCTGCGGGTTGAGGATGCCCTGGATCGGCTTGATCAGTATCTGGAACGGTCTTTTAGCGCCGGGATGCCCTTTGGACGCATTATTCATGGAAAAGGAACGGGCGCCGTCCGGGAAGCTGTGCGGGATGCACTTCGTCACTCTGCTTATGTTTCCCGATGGGAGAGAGGCGGGGATAACGAGGGTGGCGACGGTGTGAGCGTGGCATTTTTCCATAGTCCGGGTTAAAAAAAGATTGCCACTAATTCGCTCCCTCATCACTGGCAATCCTTCCGCACCGGTCCCCTGCCATCGGCGCCAATATTCTCATGAAATCAGAATTAGTATAACACAAACTAGTTGAAATATCAACAATTTGCTGATATTTTGATGGATTTTAACCATCTGACTGGAATCCATGCTATTGTTATTAGTTATCTTTGTGGTTTGGATGGTTCACCAACCAACTAAAGGCAGTTTACTGATAGTTTAATAATTTTCGCGATCAGAAAACCCCTTGACATAATTATCCATTATAGTAAACTCATTGTGCGTAACAAAAGCGTGATCAATGTGCAGAAATAAGCCATTATCTTCCTTTCTAGTTTTGAATCGTAATCCGATAATTTAGTTAGCCCGTGTCTGCGCACCTTAAAATGGGAGAGGAAAAGGAATGATCCAATTAGTAAAGATCAATCAATGCAATCACGTCTTCGATACCGAACAAAATCGTTACATCAAGAGTTCGGCGAAAAATATCCATAAAGCCCTAGGACCTGCGAGCGGAAGCCAGACTCGCAGGGAGATGCTTTCTAACACCAACTGGCAGTCTTGCCAGGATCCACGCTGTAGAGTAAAGCAATGTAGCAGCAAGCACTACATTGCCACAAATAGATAAGAAGACCAGGTAAGCGCAGACCTGTGCGATAAGAAAGTCAAAAGCCCTTCCAATGGGAGGGCTTTTTTGATGCCGAAGGTGGGAATCGAACCCACATACCCGAGGGTACACGATTTTGAGTCGTGCGCGTCTGCCTATTCCGCCACTTCGGCAAGTTGAGAAAGTATACTCGCAAAACTGCCCGAACGTCAAGATTTTTGAGGTTTTTATTGCGGAGGGAGATAAACCTCCTTCGTACGGCTGCGGCTTGTTTGTTGGGCAGGGGCTTGACCGCTGCCGCTGCTTATCTTCCATGACTGTTGCGGAGGGAGATAAACCCCCATCGTACGGCTGATTTGACAATACGCTCATCAAAATTCCTTTTCCATAATGTTCCTATGCGCAAATTTGTCAAGGCTAAATAGAAATGT
>DHCY01000001.1 GCA_002399085.1 Anaerolineaceae bacterium UBA4890 | reverse complement strand
CGAACCGGCAAATGGATCACTTTATAAATAACCGTCTTGGATCAACTATTTATGGCGGTTACCTAACGCTTTAGAAAAAGAAATAAGGATAAACATGAAAACAACAATTGCTAAATTACTAAATTCAGACAAGGCTTTGAGTGCCTTGTTAGAACAGAAACTTCCTTTAGCGGTGGCGATTCAACTCGGGAAAGTTGTCGAGGAAATCAGACCTATTTTTGATAAGGCGCAGGAATTCAGAACGGAAGTCTTGAAAAAATATGGCGAGGAAGTTTTTGACGGGGAAAATCAAACCGGGCAATTCAGGATTAAACCTGAAAACGTAAAGACTTTTGAGGACGAGATTCGGGGGGAGTTTGAGGCAGAAATCGAATTGACCTCTGCACCGATTGACCCGGAACGGTTACCGGATTCCTGTTTGACTGGCGCAGAAGCAATTTCACTTAGTTGGTTATGGAAAGAGGAAATCAAACCATGATTCAGCCCAACTGCGAAGAAATCAACCGCTACCAAACAATTAAGAAGGTGCAGCTATGACACTACAATTTGGCATTGACATAAGCAAGTGGAATGGCGTGAATGACCATGCCAAAATGAGAGCCAATGCTGCTTTTGTGTTTGTGAAAGCAACAGAATCCTGGGGTTATACCGACCCTAAATTCTACGCAAACTGGCAAGGGCTGGCTGGCCATAATCGAGGGGCGTACTGTTACGTCTGGCTAAGTGACGACCCTCTACGACAGGCTAATCACTTGTGCGACATTGTAACACAAGCAGGCGTTGACTGGAAGTATGACAGACTGGTGCTCGACCTCGAAAAGAGCGGTCACGGATTGTCAAAAGCGGAAGTTTCAAGACGGGTACTCGTTATGATGGAACGGATTAAAGAGGTGACTGGCAGATATCCAATCCTCTATTCTCGCAAGTATTGGCTACAGGACAATATGCTTCTGACCGACCCACGCCTTATAAACGCTGACTGGTGGTTGGCGTATTATCGGACGGCATTGCCTTATCCTTTGTTCACTCCAGAGATGCCGCCGCCACCGTTGATGCCTATCGGCGTAAACAAATGGCTGTTCCATCAGACTTGCGAAAAAGGCAAGGGGCGAGAGGTTGGCGTAGGTTCATACTATGTCGACCAAAACCGATTCAACGGCACGAGAGCAGAATTAGACGCTTACTTCGGGCGGGGAACGCATAACGTCTACTTGCCGATTATCAGCAATCCAGAACCAGAGCCAGTTGAAGACGACTGGAACGGATTGCTGAAAGTGAAACTCTGGTCACAGCACGACCCAAGATGGGCGAATGACAGAATGGGGTCAAGCGGCGTGTTGATGAAACATCAGGGTTGCTTAGTCACAAATGTAGCAAACTACCTTGATTATCTCGGTATTGATATAGACCCTCATAGGCTCAACATTATGCTCGGCACACGAAACGGCTATCAGTACAACTACGTGGGCGGCATCAAGTACGCGGCAATGTACTGGAAATACCCAGGTGTGTTATTCCCTGACAAGATACAACGGGAACTATCTGACTACACCTGGTACTGGAATGGCACTGGCTGGGAAACACAGGCACGTTCCATACTGAGTAGCAAACGCCCCGCGCTGGGTCTTGTCGACTTCTACGCAGGCGGTGCGCTCAACCAGCATTGGGTCTTGATCGTTGGTGAACGCTCCGATGGTTGGTGGGCAGTTGACCCGGATACGGGCACGTTGATTAATCTCAGTAAGTATCAAAATAAAGTATATCGAATTGTTAGCTATCGGAGGACACTTTGAAATCAGAAGTTAGACGAGGGCGCAAGTTCGTCGAGTACCACGACCCTGACCGCTGGATTTTCCGCATACGGGCTTATCGGAGGCAAGCATGATAACAGCACTCGGCTCACGCTACGGCATACAGGGTGCACTCGGCAGAAGTGTCAAGAGGGCAGACTCTGGAACTTGGTGGAACTTAGCGCCGAATTGTGTTGCAGCTTATCAGCCAAAGGGTGCGGCGGATTATGCTGATTCGCTTGTTAATCTTGCCAACCCTGGATTGTATAACGCTGATGACGAAGGCACACATGCTCCCGATTGGGATTCTGCTGGCTGGACGCAAAACTCTGGAGCTTATCTACTTACTGGACTGACAATCTCATCAGCCAGCAATTGGTCAATAATCATGCGCCATGACAATTGGAACGTTGCTAATTACTATGCAGTATTTTTTGGGGTTCTTGCCTGGGAAAATGAGTATTCTATTTATGGCAGATACAAAGGCCCATCAGCAAAAATAGGAAATTACACCACTGCGAACGCCAACGCATGGGTAAATGGCACAAACTATATCTGCCTTACGCCTACTTATCATTATACGAATGGGACTTGCACAACTCACGGGTTAACTTACAGCGGATTTAATAACACACTTAAGATTGGAACTTCAATGGCTCTATCAGCTCAATACTATTTCAATGGAACAATCAGCGCGGTTTCGGTTTATAACGCAGACCTGACACCAACACAAATATCAGCCTTAGCAACCGCAATGGCGGCAATTTAATCAATGTACTTAGGAGGTACACATGGCATCACAGGAAGTAATCAGTTTAGTAATCGACAAAATCGTAGCGGCATTTGACACAGATGTGGCTTTATTCGAGTCATTCCTGACACGCTCACGGCTCGAAACAGAAGCGGCAACTTTGCAATCGGCAATCCGCAAGGCGCAGTCTGAACGGGATAGCGCGGTCACGACAGCCGAGACGGACATTCAGAGTTTGACGGATGCGTATCAGGCGAAACTGGCAGAGATAGACGCACTTTAGGAGGTGCTAAATGCACGAAAATAGCGGTAATTCAGTAATCTATTATGCCCATTACACAACTGACGGAGTTGGTACAACAGGGCTGACTGTCACCATTACAGTTTATGAGGTCATTCGTGACGGCACGAAAACAGAGGTCGTTACCGATGGTGCTTGCACAGAAATTGGTGATGGCTTGTACCGCTATTTGCTTGCGAGTGGCACGGTGGATGCCGCCGCCGAGTACGTTGCGGTTTTTCACACAGCAACCGACACAGTAGACGCTCAGGACATTCCAGCGATGTGGGTCATTGACAGGGCTGGCACGGAAAAACTCGACACGGGTATCACGCTTGCCGATGACGCAATCACGGCTGGCAAGTTTGACGAGTCTACCGCCTATCCGCTCAAGTCGGCAGACACGGGCGCAACGCAAGTGGCACGGGTGGGGGCTGACAGCGACACGCTCGAAACGCTGTCCGATCAGTTGGATGTGGTGCAAACAGACTTAGATAACCCTGCTCAATATAAAGCCGATGTTTCAGGATTAGCACTCGAAGCAACATTAACCGCAATCAAGGGCGCAGGTTGGACAACTGAAACCTTAGTAACGCTCAAAGCCTATGTGGACGAAATCGAAACACGCCTTACTGCCACAAGAGCGGGTTATTTAGATAAGTTGAATGTGACAGGCACTTTAGCTCATTCAGATGCTGCAGCGACTTACAAGGCTGATGTTTCAGGACTTGCACCTGCTAATGAATATGATGCACGCATGACCGCGTTGCAAGCAGACCTCGACAATCCTGACCAGTACAAGGCGGATGTAAGCGCATTAGCAACGCAGGAAAGTGTAAACGCTATCCCTACCACGCCATTGTTGGCGGCTAACTACACCGCGCCGGATAATGCTGGTATTGGAGCTATCAAAACCAAAACCGATCAGCTCACTTTCACCACACTAAACAAGGTGGATGCAAGTGCGACGATCGACCCAACTGGTCTAGCGACTTCAGAAGCATTGGAGATAGTGGACTACAAGATGGACGCAGTAAAAGCAAAAACAGACCAATTGGCATTCTCTGTGCCAAATAGGATTGATGCCTCCGCCACGGTGGATCCTACGGGTATTGCCACAAGTGAAGAATTGGCCGCTCTGGATGATAAGATTGACAGTATCAAATCCAAGACAGACTTGATGGATGCCAGTTCTATTACGATTACACCAACGGTAATAGGTTCAAAGATTACGGTACTGCGTGGTGATACATTCATTGCTGATGTTGCGGGTCTCGGTTCGCTTGCGGCTTATGTGACTCTGGACTTCACGGTCAAGCACAGTACCAACCAATCGGACGACAATGCTATCATACGTATTCGCAAGAACGCCGATGGTTTATCTGACGGCCTGCTCCGACTGAATGGAGCGGCTTATCCAACTGGAGGTGACGGTTCACTCACGATTACAGATGAAGCTGCAGGCGATGTAATGATTATGCTAAAAGAAGACGTGACAGATGATCTGTTACCTGGAACATATGTGTACGATATTCAGCTGATTGAAGCCAACGAGGTGAGCACGCTTACGAGTGGAACGCTGATTGTTAGTGCGGATGTAACAAGGTTGGTAGAATGAACAGCTTCGTATTTTCCACATTTCAGCGTATGGGAGACCAAAATAATGGAGATTAAATGAGCAAAAAGAACAAAATTATGGTTTGCAAAAGCCAGGTTGCAGCAGTATTCATGAGCCCAAACTCAACAAGCACCCGAGTTGGGCAACTATGGAGAGGCCAAGAGGTCGTTGTAGCAAAAATGAATGGTGACTGGGCCATGCTCACTCAACCACAGGGTTGGGTGATCAAGGGGCACCTGGAAGATGCCCCTGCTGAGAGTGAAACACAGTTAAGATCATAACCCCCAATTGGTAACCGGGCTGGCGCGGCGATGAGCTGCCTGAATATCCACCTGAGCAATTGCCAGGTAACGCTTGACCATGTCCAGGGTGGAATGTCCAAGGATTCTTTGCAAAGTGTAGATATCTCCACCATTGCGTAAGAAATTAATAGCAAAGGTGTGTCTGAAACGATGTATGGTGGGGTCCTGAACACCAGCCCGCTCACCCAGGCGATAGATCGACTTCAGGAAGTTGTCACGATTGATATGAGTGTCATTTACCGTGGCAAAGGCGGGTGAATTGATCAGCATGTCTGGGCGGATTGAGAAGTAGGACCAGAGGGCTTGGGCGGTCCTGCTAGAGATCGGGATTTGGCGCTCTTTGCGCCCTTTCCCCATGACCATGATGTTTCGATTGCGCAGATCCACATCTTTGATTTTGAGTCCACAATATTCACTAGCGCGGATCCCAGTATCAAGAAGCAGAAGCAGGCTTGTTTTCAGACGTGGTCCTTCTGGAAAGTCAGTTGCCGTTTCACGCTGCCCAGGTAGCAGGTATGGCTTCCTTTTTTGGCAGCTGGCCAGCATGGCTTTGATATCTGTTTCAGTGTAAGGCACGATGGCGATTTCATCTGGCTTGGGGGGCTGGTAGGTTTGGGGAACCTTCTCGTCTACCAGATTTTGTTGGAATGCCCAAGTCCAGAGAGCTGACAAACCCGTGTGGTAGTTTCGCAGGGTCTTTTTCTTGAGATGCTGGTACTGGCTGATGAAGCCGGCAATATGTTCGACATTTATGTCATTGATCAGAAGATCTTCCCCAAGAAAGCTCTGAAACTTACGGAAAGTGTTGAAGTAGTCTTGGATGGTATGGGGTGAAAGCTTTGGCTCCGCAAAGAGGATATAGCCTTCGAGTGCTTGAGATAGGGTAAGTTGTTTCATCCTTGCTGCCTCCTGAACAGCGATATATGGTTGGGATAACGCTGGTTTTGGTTTGGAATAAAAAAGAACACCAGCTTTTTTTTATACTGGTGCCCTTTCTGCTTTTATCCGTGCTATACGGAACTGCTAATCCTTGCTATTCGATGCCGTTTTTGCTCGTATTTCCCTCATTGAGACTAATACAGTGGGCGCTAGAGGACTCGAACCTCCGAACCTCACGGATGTGAACCGTGCGCTCTAACCAGCTGAGCTAAGCGCCCCAGAGTGTCAAGATTATAGCAAACCCATTCTTTTTTGTCCACTGTTTTTCTCGTTAAGACTAACTGTTATCAGTCATCTCATGAATTGTTGGAGGATTTGCTTTTCCGTCAGAAAAAAAACCGCGCGTACGCCTTGTGTAAAAGTGCTTCTTTTTATGCTATTCAAAAAATCGGCCATGGGCGGACCCCAGGCCCATCCTGGGAGGTTTGTGTGAAAGGCAACAGCAGACTGCCACGGTCGCGTTGCTCTCTCGCAGTGACGCAACGTGTAGGGGAGGGTCCCAGACCCGCCGATAGCAATTTCGGAGAGGTCAAAGGCAGACTGCCACGGTCGCGATGCTCCCTCGTAGTGACGCAACGCATAGGGCAGGTTAGCTCTGCCGGCTGGATCTGCTCAAGCGCTGCAGCCAGCCCATCCCAATTAAGCCAAATGGCAGGATGTAGGCTGCCAGTTGAAATGTTTGTTGAAAGCTGTAAAGATCTGCCAGGCGCCCTACCAGGGGTACCGCCAGGGAGGTTCCGACGAAATTTATGGCAAGGAAAAGACCATTCATAAAAGCCCTGTCTTCTGAAAAACCGTCCTGTACCAATGCCATTAGCACAGGCAATGCGGCGAGCTCAAAGAAACCAATCAGCATCAGCACAGGGACCTGTAACCAGCCCTCAAACCGCAGGAAGATCATCATAAAAGCGAACAGGGTAATCGTACTGATCGCCAGGATGTTGATCCGGCTGAATTTGTCGCTCAAGCTGCCGGCAACATACGAGCCAACCACACCCGAACCGAAAATAAGCGTCATCCCTGCCCCGGAAACCCAGGTGCTTGCGCCGCGCTCAAGCAAAAAAGCTGGAAAATAGGTCGAAAGCATCACAACCATCATGGCCCTTGACGCAATGATGAAGACAATCGGAACCATGATTTTTAGAATTTTGCCCCAGTTTTTTGGCGCGCTTTTCTGACTCCTGACCATATCAACCGATGTATCAACATCCTTCAATCCCCGCCAAACCAGGACTGATGCAACTGCACCAAGAATAATCAGAATCGGTAACCCTGAAAGACCGAGCACGTCGTATGCCGAAACCAGCACAAGCGTACCCAGTGCATAGCCCAGAGAGCCGGCGTTGACCCAAAAACTCATCCCTCTGCCGAGCTTTTTACCCGCGTGTTTGCTGTTTAAGGCCGGACCAATCGCGTGCAATGCGGCTGAACTCAAACCCGCCAAAACCAACATCACCATCATCATCGCAGGCGTTGCGGCCAAACCCAACAAGGTCATAACTGTGCCAGTGACGAGCGGAGCCAGGCTGACCACAATTTTCAGATTTCGTCGGTCAGCAATGGAGCCGATCAGGGGTTGCAGCAGCGAGGGCAGTGAATAGAATAAAGTCAACGAGCCACCACTCAGGTTGCTCAGCCCAAACTTGGCGATCAGGATCGGTAGGAGCGGTGGCAGAAAGCCCGAGAACATATCGTGAATGCCGTGCGCAAGGGCAACAGAGCCGACAACGCGCACACTGTCGTGGTGGTTGTCTGCTTCCGGTTCGGAAAGCAGGCTGTTGTTTTCCTGGGTCAGGGTTTCGGCGGGATTGTCATTTTCCACGTGCGTAATTGTATCAAGCAAAGCTTTGAAATTGTTGATGTTTGTCATTCTGGGTTCGTCTGTAATTCTGGGTTCGTCTGTCATTATGGGTTCGTCTGTCATTCTGGGTTCGTCTGTCATTCTGGGTTCTTCTGTCATTCTGAACAAAGTGAAGAATCTTAACAGTACTGTCAAAACGATTTCGTCGTCGTCCCATCAAGATCCTTCGCACTCGAAGAGTCCAACGGAAAGAGGCTCAGGATGACAAAGGGTCTGTCAGGATGACAAAGGGTCTGTCATTCTGAACAAAGGTGAAGAATCTTAACAGTACTATCAAAACGATTTCGTCGACGTCCCATCAAGATCCTTCGCACTCGAAGAGTCCAACGGAAAGCGGCTCAGGTTGACAAGCCTTCTATCATTCTGACAAGCCTTCTATCATTCTGACAAGCCTTCTGTCATTCTGAACAAAGGTGATGAATCTTAACAGTACTATCAAAACGATTTCGTCGACGTCCCATCAAGATCCTTCGCACTCGAAGAGTCCTACGGAAAGAGGCTCAGGTTGACAAAACAAAGTACGTTCAGGACGATAATTAATCACCCAATATTATCTATAGTCACTTCACCGGTTTTCTGGTTTAATAGTAGTGAAAAGAGGTGAACTATGTTCGATGGAAACTTTACAGCCACAAATTCAACAGGAAATAACCGCTTCAAAGGCATCAAACTTGGCGGGAAGGTCATTCTGGGGATAATCATTGCCCTGGTGCTATTCATTCTGCTCACATCCGCTCTCTACGAGGTGCCTGCGGGGACGATTGGCGTTGTCACGCGTTTCGGCGCAGTTAATCGCGTGGCATACTCGGGTATCAACCTCAAAATTCCCTTTGTTGAGAGGGCAGTCATGCTCAGCATCCGAACCCAGAAGGACGAAGTGCAGGCAACAGCCATGTCAGAAAACCTGCAGGTGGTCACTTCGCTGATCGCGGTTAATTATCACCTTGACGGTAACCATGCCAAAGAGGTTTATCAGAACGTGGGCACAAATTATGCCGATATTATCGTTGCACCAGCCATTCAGAACGCCTTCAAAGCGGTCACTGCACGATTTTCTGCTGAAGAATTGATCACCAAGCGGGACGAAGTTCGCATGCAATCGGAAGACGAACTGGCGAAGCAGCTTGAGCCGTATTTCATTGTGGTAGAAAATTTCAATATCGTCAATTTCGACTTCTCGGCAGAATACCAAAATGCGATCGAAGCCAAACAGGTTGCCCAACAGCAGGTGGAAACCTCGAAGCAGAAACTTGCCCAGGCTGAGATCGATGCACAAACCGTGATCGCCCAGGCTCAGGGTCAGGCAGATGCCCAGAAAGCGCTGGCAGATACCGGCGCGCTGACTGATGAGTATCTGCAATACTTGTTCCTGACCAGGTGGAATGGGATTCTGCCCCAGGTCATGACCAGCGGCAGCAATTCGATGATCGATGTTTCGCGATTTATGAATTTTCCCCAACCGGAGCCCTAAATCTTCGACAAAAGATCGAAACCTGCGGTTAAATTTGTATAATCAGCTTTGATACAAATGCAAATGCTCTGCCAAAACGAACGTGACGGCGGAGCAATAGACAGAATTAGGAGTTAACAATGGCAAAATTTGAAAGAGAAGTCGAAATCGACGCATCGGTAGACAACACATGGGTGGTGCTTACTGATGCCACCCTATGGTCAAAATGGCTGCCCTTTATGGATAGTGTTTCGCATTTTGGTCCGGTAAGTGAGGGGACAACTGTCCGTTGGACAGCTGGTGATAAATCCGGTACCGCCACAGTAACAATCTTTAACCCGGGAAAAGAATTCGAATTCGTCACAGATCTCGATGGCGATAAGGACCGGCACAACTTTACGCTGCGCAGCAGCGGCGGCTTTTTTGGTTTGAGCGATGACGAGGTAAAAGTTGAATACAAACTCGACACGCTCTCGGGCGGCGGTATCTTTGGACGCTTTATTTCCGGCGGTAATCCGCGCGATTTGATCCGTGTAAAAAACACAACCAATGCCTTGCGCAAACTGGTTGAAGAGCAATTTCCAAAATAATCTAACAAGGAGTTAAAAAATGGGTTTAATTACATCAATCATCGTAGGTCTGCTGGCTGGAATGGCAGCATCCTGGCTGATGAAGACCGACCACAAGTGGTATATGGACATCCTGATTGGAATCGCAGGCAGTGTGCTGGGCGGTTGGATCACAAGCCTGCTTTTGGGTACAAACCTGGTTACAGGATTCAACCTGACGACACTACTTGTTTCAATCGGAGGTGCGGTATTGGTGCTTCTGATTTACAATTGGTTCGTCAGCCGCAAATAAAAATTTTCAGATCGAAAGAAGGCTGACAATATAACTTGTCGGCCTTTTTTGTATCGATCGGGAGAGTAAACATAACCACCATTCGCAAGGCAAGCCTTTTCGCCATCATGGCAGCAGTGCTTTATGCGTTGAATATGCCCTTCTCCAAATTGCTGCTTGCAAAGGTTCCGCCACTCTATTTATCAGCCTTTCTGTACCTTGGTGCAGGGTTAGGCATGCTGCTTTTGTGGCTCGCCAGCAATCGTAAAGAACAAAAACAGATCGCACCAATCAGCCAGGATGAAAAGCCCTTCATCATCGGTATGATCCTGCTTGATATCCTCGCCCCTGCCCTGCTACTGTTTGGTTTGCGCAGCACGCATGCCGCGAATGCTTCCCTGCTCAACAATTTCGAAATTGTTGGTACTTCTTTGATCGCGCTGATGCTCTTCAAGGAAGCTATCTCCCCAAAACTGTGGATAGCGATTTTATTGGTCACTCTGTCAAGCATTGTGCTCTCGTTGGATTCCAGTGCAGCGTTACGTTTCTCTACCGGATCGCTGCTTGTGCTGGGAGCCAGCCTTGCCTGGGGGCTGGAAAACAACTTTACCCGGCGCCTTTCCAACCGCAGCAGCTCTGACATCGTCATCATCAAAGGACTTGGATCTGGTCTGGGTTCTTTGATTCTGGCAATTGCCACACGGGAGGTCTTCCCACAGTTCTGGCTGATACCTTTCGTGCTGTTGCTCGGCTTTGTTGCCTACGGCTTAAGCATCAATTTTTACGTCAAAGCGCAAAGGCATTTAGGCGCAGCCAAGACCAGCGCATATTATGCATTTGCTCCTTTTATCGGTGTCACATTTTCCCTTCTAATATTTCCTTCAAAGCTTGGAGTAAACTTTTGGTTGGGATTGGGAATTATGGGGATTGCTACCTGGTTCCTGATCAATGATACGATTGGAATTCAGCACACACACGAGCACATCCATCAACGCGTCCTCACCCGTAACGCTCTGGATGGTCAGGTTGAAGTGACTGAGACCTACACCCATTCCCATTTCCATGCCCACGAAAACGAAGCTGAAAAGTTACACGAACACACTCATTAACACAGAAATTGTATATAACCTGGTAGAGGAAGCAACCTCAAACTGGATTAAAATCACAAGCAGAAGCTCATTATCAAATGTCCTGCATACATCATAGAAATGGAAGGTTTCCCATGTCCGACGATATTCCCGAAGTAAACGCAAAACGCCGCCGAAGAGGTTCGCAGCCTACCGAGCAGGCATCCCGCCCGCAGCGCAGGCAAACCCCACCGCGCCCATCTGCAGGCGGCGGCGGTATTGGCATGACCCCACCGCCCAGTTCTGGCAGCGGTGGCGGCGGTTTTGGCAGCATTCCACCATCAGGAGGAAGTTCTTACGGTGGCGGCAGTGGAGGTTTGGGAGGCTTGGGAGGCGGGCTCGGCAGTCTGCTGGGTGGCTTGGGCTCCGGCACCTCTAGTAAACGCAGTGGGTGCGGCAGCATCATCGGCATCATCCTCTTGCTGCTGGTGATTTTCGTGGTCTTCCGCATGTGTTCTGGTGGAGGAGGTTCTCTGTTGCCCGGGTTTGATCAGGGAGGACCTGTTGACACCCAACCTACGCAGGATACCAGTTTCGTCCAGCCGGTCGGACCAACCCCGACTCGCCTGCCAACCGCACGTCCTTCAGACAATTCCGGTCAGACCTGGCTGGTGATGTTGTATCAAAACGCAGACGACAATGCCTTGGAAAAAGACATTCTGATCGACTTCAACGAGGCGGAGATGATCGGTTCAACTGACCAGGTGATCATTGTCAGCCAGCTAGACCGTTTCCGCGGTGGTTATAGCGGCGACGGCGATTGGTCTTCCACCCGTCGCTACCTGGTTACTTATGATGGCGATCTCAACCGGATCGGCTCTGAGCTGATAGCGGATATTGGTGAAGCCAACATGGGCGACGCTGCCACCCTGGTAGACTTTGTCAGCTGGGCTTCCAGCGCTTATCCGGCAGATAATCACGTTCTGATCATGTCGGACCATGGTATGGGCTGGCCTGGTGGCTGGTCTGACCCCGCCCCTGCACAGCGCGACAACAGCTCAAATGCCCCACTCACAAACGCGATCCCGGATGATATTCTCTACCTCAATGAATTGGAAGATGCACTCCGGCAAATCCAGGCTACCACACTAATCAACAAATTTGAACTTATTGGTCTGGATGCCTGCCTGATGAGCATGATGGAGGTTTATTCTGCCCTGGCACCTTATACCAAGTATGCCGTCGCCTCCGAAGAGACCGAACCTGGCGTCGGCTGGGCATATTCAGCTTTCCTCAGCCTGCTGGTTTACGACCCCGATACATCCACCGCTGACCTGGCAACCAACATAGTTGATACCTACATTTCGCAAGATCAGCGAATTATCGATGACCAGGCGCGGGCAGAGTTTTTGGCTCAGAATTCCAGCGGCGGGGGCTGGTTCGCCAACCGCATGACTGCCGCCCAGCTCACCCAGCAGCTGGAGCAGAATATCACGCTCACTGCTGTAAATCTCGAGAATTTCCAGGTGCTTGTTGATGCGGTTAATCAATTTTCTTATCAACTACAGCGTTTGGACCAGCGCGCCGTCGCCCAGGCGCGAGGCTACACGCAATCGTACACCTCCATTTTCGGGAGCAATGTGCCGGCATCGTTTATTGACCTGGGTCACTTTGTGCAATTGATCTACAAAAACAGCAACGATGCGAATGTGCGCACTGCCTCTGAAAATGTGATCGGGGCACTTAACCAGGTCATTGTCGCGGAAAAACACGGACCGGGAAAGCCAGGTTCAACCGGTATCGCCATCTACTACCCCAACTCCCAGCTCTATTCCACGGCAACAACCGGCATGCAATCTTACACCCTGATCGCAGACAGCTTCAGCCGTTATTCCCTCTGGGATGACTTTCTGGCATACCATTACGCTGGTCGCCAGTTCCAGCAAACTGCCAGCGAACCGGTCATGGTCGAACGCGCCAGCCAGGTGCCGGGTTTGGGCGACATCCAGATCAGCGAAATTGAAGCCTCTGCAACTGTCGTCAGCCCAGGCGGCTCAGTGGAATTGAGTGCCGTTATTAACGGAGACAATATTGGTTACATCTACTTCTTCACCGGCTTGCTGGATGAAACCTCCAATAGTATTTACGTCGCAGATACCGATTATCTTGAGAGCCCACAAACCGGGCAGGAGGCTGGAGTCTATTATCCAATCTGGCCCGATGGTGAATTCCGTCTCAATTTTGAATTCGAACCAATCCTCTTCACCATCACCGATGGGAACCAGGAGATATTAGCGCTTTTCAACCCACAAACTTACGGGCGCGATTTCACTGAGGCGACCTACTATGTGGAGGGCACCTATACCTACCAGAATACAGGCGAAAGTCATACAGCCCAGATGCTCTTCCGGGATGAGAAGTTGTTTAAAACCCTCATTTTCGTTGGCGGCGATACTGCTGGTGCGCCCTATGAGATCACCCCCGGTGTTGGCGATAGTTTCACAGTCAGCCGCCGCTGGCTTGATCTGGACAACAGCGGCACCGTTTCAGGCATCTCATTTGATGCAGGTGACACCATCACCTTTACCGGCGATACGATCGAGTGGGGCACCCAGTATCTACCTGATGGTACTTACCTGGTTGGCTTCCTGGTAGCGGATATGGACGGTAACATCACCCCTGCTTACACGCAAATTACGGTCAGATAAGTTCAGGCTCAGTAAACATAAAGCAGTTGGTAGTATCACCAACTGCTTTTTTTGACACTCAAACCCTGAAAATACTTAACATTCAATATGTGCTCCAGATAGGGGCTCAACAAACTTATGAAAAAACGCTTGCTTACGCTCAAAGACTTCATCATCCTGCTTGGTTGTGTATTGAATATCTCAAATATTGAAGCAGTAAAGGCTGCTTGTGTACACGACGAAATACTGCCGGTCTCTGAACAAACGGCGTAGTTAGTGATCGACTCAGCAGATGATATAATCCAGCTCTTTAGTTACTGGATAAAACATCATGTCGCGCAGCTTTTTCTTAATCATCGGAATCCTTGCATTAGGGCTTGGTATATTGGGCATGGCACTCCCGGTTTTGCCAACTACCCCATTCTTGCTCCTGGCAGGTGCCATGTTTGTTCGCAGTTCTGACCGGATGGCGACCTGGCTTTTCGACCACAAAGTGTTTGGTCCGCCGGTGCGAAATTATCTTGAAAACAAATCCGTGGACAAGCGTAGCAAGATCATGGCGCTCGGTCTGCTCTGGCCAGCGATTCTTATCTCCGCCATCCTTATCGATTCAGTGTGGCTGAAGGCACTCCTCATCCTCATAGTTATCTCAGTGACCGTTCACATTTTGAACTTGAAAACTACTTATCACTGAATGACCACCGCTATCACCAAAATCCAAAGAATAAACGCAAAGAATATCGACCATTCGGCTACAGCAAACCGCCATACCCTTGGTCGTTCCAGTTCTCCTACATCAAGCGCATGACGGTCTTCATTGCGCACCGACCACATCAGACCCAGAAAAACACCAAACGCCAGCACCGGGATCATCCCCACCATGCCCAATGCCCTCAGCACAACCGAGTTTTCTCCACGCTGCATCACCATTGCCAGCGAGAAAAACAAGACCATCAGCAGCCCCCTCTGAAGAAAGCAGTGGCAGTAATAACGTGACCCTTCATCTTATTCATCGGAAAAACGCCAACCAGGCTTAACGCGATTCCTGTTGTCACCCCCAAAATCAGCCCGGCTTTAGCCCAAAACCCCGGTAAGATCAGCCCCAGTGACAGGCTGGCGAGCATGATGCAAATGCCAGCCAGGATCATTCCCAGGTTGAACACCCAGGCGAAGTGTGAAACGCCTACCTCGCCTAATTCTGAAATGAAATGGTTCAAAAAAGAATATCTCTCCCCCTTTTTCCCACAATAAGCCAGGCTGGGCATAATTACACCGATGAAGCCAATGGTCACCCCGGCTGTTGCAGTGATCATAAACGTTTCAGGTCTTGCCAGAAAGTCCATTACGCTCCCTTACTGGTAAAAATCTTTGAATTAATTGTAAATCATTCATCACCGTTTTTATTGAGATGCTACAATCACTAAGTTGGAACCGGAGGTGAATATGCTAAAGATTGGAGCGATTGTTTGGGGTGTCACTGACATCAGCAAGGCTGTCGGATTTTGGAGCCAGGCTTTGGATTACACCCCAAAATTTCCACCTGAATTCGATTTCGCCATCCTGGTTCCCCGCCAGGGTGTGGGCTTTCAACTTTCGCTCAACCGCGTAACCAGCCTCCATGCTCGCCGGCACCATATGGATCTTTTTACAACCGACCTAGCGGGCGAAGTGCAGCGTTTGCTTAGTTTAGGGGCAACGCGCAAGCCGTGGGATTATGAAGATGGGGCTGATTACGTCGTTATGGAGGACCCCGACGGCAATCCTTTTTGCGTAATCCAGGTTTCATAAAAGAATCCCATTCACCGAATTCTAAAAAGTTAATCTCACAATCTGGCCCAAGAGGCAAGCAACCTCTGTCAATTTTCATAAATAGAGTGAAGTGGTGCTTGAAATTGGTTATAATTGTATGTATAATATTCGTATCTAAATTATTATTCCAACTAATCCTGCGATCATCAAATAGATGACCATACCTCAGCCAGTAACAGTGCGTAAACCGCTGTTGCCAGGTTTGATGCTTCACGGCTCTTGTTTTGAAAGGTAAGGTGATATTGATGGTGAAAGAAAAAAACTAAAATGGGTATTCAGCACAATTAGTAAGTTCTTTGAGTGGGGAGTATTGAGGTAATCAGTACCCGGTACGGCAAATACCGTGTCAGGTTTTTTTACAGGAGGATAAAATGACATTACAGGTTAGAGTTGGAGCTGAATGGGTAAACACCTATCATTCAGATCACTGCACGGAAAACAACCTGAGCTACCGTGACGATCATGCAGTTGGTTTCTATAACGAGATGGGCAGCCACGGTCACGTGAAGGTGTTCTGTTGGGGAAATGATGACTGTTGGGAGACTGACTTCAGTCATCCGACGTCTGGCGGAGACTCATTGAATTGGACAGACAATGTTCATTTCTTTTTCTATTCAGATCATGGAGGTAACTGGAGCAACACCATGCACATCGCCTTCTCTTCACAACGTCGATATTGCCAGAGTGCATCCTCACAGTGGAGATTGGGCGCGAAAATGTTGAAATGGTTTGTGCTCGATTGTTGCCAATGCGTACTGGATACCTCAGCGGCTCATATCGGTGCTGTTTGGTTTGGACCAATGAGAGGGGTTCACATGATTTTTGGGTTCATAGGGAATGGCACAGATAGTTGGTGGAACGCTTCCCTGGGTAAGGACTTTGGGCACGATGCTGCCGTGGGTTATAGCCTTGCCAGCCACTGGGTTGATCGTGCCTATTCATTCTGGTTAAATGATGATTCTATTGCGATTGCAGCAGGAGCAACTCAAGCCGAGGCTATCAATCGGCGTGAAAATGAAACTGTAAACTGGCGCGATTATAGTGTCGCTTCGACCTCGTGGTTAGCCTGGAAGTATCGTAGATGAGATGGGTGATCCTAAGAAAGGACGGATGAAATGACTGAGATCAACTTTTTAAAGAGGATGAAGAAAACTCCAGAACTCCCAGTTAAGATCTATTCGCTAGCGAGTCCAGGAGTGACAATGAGAACGGTCCCTGCAATTAGTAAAATGTTAGGGTTTGACCTGGTCACCAAAAAAATTATCCAAAATGAGGAGGACAGGATTGCCGTAATGCAGGACCAATACCTTCTGGAAGTCTTCAAGGCTTCGGGAGGAGTAAGGTTCATTGATCGTTCCCGTTGGATGGTGGATGATCAAAAATCAAAAATTAGTTATAAGGACGATGAAGCGATTGAAATCGCGACCAGTTACATTAAAAAGCGAAAACTTGCTAAGTCAGATGAGTTCAAGCTTCTCAAAGTGACCCACCTGTATGTTGGCTCGGCTGATGAAAAGTTGAAAAACGTCGAAGAACGCGCAATTGATACTGGCGTTCTTTTCCAAAGAATGGTGAATGGGGTTCCAGTGCTCGGTCCGGGAGGAAAAATGATGGTTTTCCTGGACGTGAACGGTGAATTTACCGGTTTGGAAAAAATTTGGCGACCCATCATCGAAGTCAACCGTGAAGTCGAAGGCATCCAAAAGCCAGAATTTGCAGAAAATAAACTGGCACGCTTCCTAAAAAACTGCAATGTTATGAAAGCAGACGTTGAAGATATGGAATTTGGTTATTTTGAACAAGACTGGGGGGACAGGCAAAAGATTTTACAACCTGCCTATGTTTTCAAACTGCGCCTTCCTTTCAACAAGGGCGAAGGGTTTATGAAGTCGGCGTTTGTCGTCGAAGCCGCTACAAACCCGGTAGGTACGCTTATTCGATATAAACGAAAAACTGAAGAGCAACCTCCGAGAGTATGATTCAATAATTGACCAGACCTTGGCGAGAAAATAACTCGCCAGGGTCTTCACAGATGGGCTTATGTCGGAATTATCGATTAAAGAATTAGAACGCAGAATGCGTCCAGGAGAATTTTCCCAGGCTGGTTTTCTGGGTTGGGGCGAATCCCTTGTGGAAGTTTTGGAACAGGACGCTCGAACCCTGGATGACCTGGGTGTTCCCCGTGAGGAAATCGCTGATGCATTGGAAGCTTTGCTTTCCGCAGCTGTCTCTAAAAATATGACAACGACCCAACGAAAAAAATATCGGGTTCACATCCACATCTACCCTGGTTTTCAGATTTGTCCGTTTGCAATTGATCCTGACCACGAACAATGCACCGCAAGCGGCGGTGTGCGCTTTGGATCAGTCGATTGGGAGATAGAAAACCGGAGAACAGGTCAGCGCATGAAAGGACCCGGGCTTATCTCACACCTGATTCGCGCGCATGGATTCTTCGAAGGTGTCGAATCGCCATACCGCATTGATCCTGCCGACATGATAAAGCTGTTGGAACTCGCAAAGATATGAGCCTTGCGTTTAATTTATTGGGGGAAAAATTGACTCGGATTCCAGTGATCTGTCCAACACATTGATTTTTTCATTGCGTGGAATGCTTGCTTTTGTTTCTTGTAAATTACAGGTATATTTTCTTCTCGGCAGAGCAAGCGTCTGTTATACTCAATTAATGATCAATTGTTACAAAGTTAATCACAATAATTAAGCTGATCGGGTTTTTGGAAACGCACTTAAGCCCCAGACAGCGCTAACACAATTCAATTACACACGCTCAATTTGAAAGGAGAAAAAACTAATGGAAGAAACCAGACCTTATGTATCATGGGAATTGATGGATGCATTCCTAACCGACGCTTTTGTTGGCTATGGAGTTCCCAGGGAAGACGCTGCCCTTTGTGCCGATGTTTTACTTGAAAGCGACCGCAGAGGCATTGAAAGCCACGGTGTCAACCGCTTTAAACCGATTTATATTGACCGCATCGTTGCAGGTATCCAAAAACCAACCACCAAGATCGATATTCTCAGAGAAACAGCCACTACAGCCGTGCTGGATGCCAATGATGGCATGGGCATGGTCGCCAGCCACCGAGCCATGGAAATAGCAATCGACAAAGCTCGCAATTTTGGCATGGGCATGGTCGCAGTGCGTAATTCAACGCACTACGGCATCGCTGGCTATTGGGCATCCATGGCAACCAACGCCGATATGATCGGCATGACCGGAACCAACGCCCGACCATCGATCGCCCCCACTTTTGGCGTACAGAATATGCTCGGAACCAACCCACTGACCGTCGGCTTTCCCACCGACGAAGAATTCCCCTTCATGCTGGATGCCGCCACTTCAATCGTGCAACGCGGCAGGATCGAATACTACGCCCGCATCGGTAAAGACACACCTGCCGGCATGGTGATTGGCTCAGATGGCAAACCCATGACTGACAGTGAGGAGATCCTCAAAGCCCTGGTCTCTGGGGAAGCCGCCCTTGCACCTTTGGGTGGTATTGGCGAAGAAATGGCAGGCTATAAGGGTTATGGCTATGCGACAGTCGTCGAAGTGCTTTCAGCTGCTTTGCAGGCGGGCAACTTCATGCATCAGCTGACCGGCATCGGCGAACACGGCGAGAAAGTGCCCTTCCACCTTGGTCATTGGTTCCTCGTGATCGACCCGGAAGCTTTCATGGGGCTGGAAACCTTCAAGACAATTACTGGCAACATCCTGCGTGAGCTGCGTGCATCACGAAAAGCTCCCGGTGAAGAACGTATTTACACAGCAGGCGAGAAGGAATACCTGGTTTGGATGGAGCGCAAAGACAAAGGCGTTCCCATCGGTGAAGCCGTCCAGAAAGAAATTTTGACTGTTCGTGACGCGCTTGGTCTGGATTACAAATTCCCCTTTGAGGGTTAAACATGGACTACGCTCAAGAATCATTAAAAAAACACCGGGAATGGCGCGGCAAGATCGAAGTCGTCGCGACCGTTCCGGTCAATAATAAGGAAGATTTGTCGCTTGCCTATACCCCCGGCGTGGCGCAACCCTGCCTTGAAATCCAGAAGGATATCAACCAGAGCTACGAACTGACCCGGCGCTGGAACATGTGCGCGGTTATTACCGATGGCAGCGCGGTTTTGGGTCTGGGAGACATCGGACCCGAAGCCGGTATGCCGGTGATGGAAGGCAAATGTGTTCTCTTTAAATCTTTTGCCAATGTGGATGCCTTCCCTATTTGTATCAAGAGCAAAGATGTTGATGAAATCGTGGAAACCATTTACCTGATCAGCGGTTCTTTTGGCGGCATTAATCTGGAAGATATTGCCGCACCGCGTTGTTTCGAGATCGAAGAGAAACTGAAGCAGAAATGCGATATCCCCATTTTCCATGACGACCAGCATGGCACCGCCATAATCACTCTGGCAGGGCTTACCAATGCGCTGAAGGTTGTGGGCAAGGTTAAAGAAGATATCAAAATCGTCTTTTCAGGAGCCGGCGCTGCCGGATCGGCGATTGCGAAACTGCTCTTGTCTGATGGGTATAAGAACATTACCATGACCGACAAGTACGGAGTTGTCTACCCGGGCAGAGCTGAGGGAATGGACCCTTACCTCGAAGCGCTTGCTGTGCAGACCAATCCGCAAGGAAAACCCGGGACGCTGGCAGACGTGCTGGTTGGTGCTGATGTTTTTATCGGGGTATCAGCGCCGGGCATCGTGACCACTGAAATGGTCAGGACGATGAACAAAGATGCAATCGTTTTTGCCTGCGCCAACCCGACACCCGAGATTTTTCCGGATGATGCCAAGGCGGGTGGTGCTCGCGTTGTTTCGACCGGCAGGAGCGATTATCCGAACCAGATCAACAATGTGCTGGCATTCCCGGGTGTATTCCGCGGCACGTTTGACGTGCGTGCCAGTGATATTAACGATGAGATGAAAATCGCCGCTGCCAGGGCACTTTCAGGGCTTATCACGGATGATGAGCTGAACGAGGATTACATCATCCCCGCCGCCTTTGACCCGCGTGTCGGTCCGGCTGTCGCCAAAGCCGTCGCCGCCGCCGCCCGCGAGACTGGAGTAGCGAGAATTTAGTCATTTATAGAATTGGGCTTGCCCTCTTTCGATCTCTCGTAAGGGACGGCTACATTGCCGTCCCTATATCATGAATGTTACGGATACCCGTCGTTCCAATCCACACTGGTAAAATTAATTGCAATGAAAACCCATTCTGCAACACCAATAACTCCAGGGTTAGCCGGGTCTCTTTTGCCCGAGCGACCGAACGATTCGCACAAAGGCACATTTGGCAAGGCGCTGCTGATCGCCGGTTCAAAACAATTCCCAGGCGCCGCAAATCTCGCCATCCGGGCAGCGCTGCGCAGCGGTGTCGGGTTGGTCTACGCCGCTATCCCCGAATCTATCTATATTCCTCTCGCTGCAAGCATCCCGGAAGCGATATGGTATGTTTTATCCGGGCAAGAAGACATCAATCAAAAGACAAGCGCGCTTGTTTCCGGTAAGGACGCCGTGCTGGTTGGTCCGGGGTTGGGGCAGGTAAATCAGACCCGGGATCTTCTGCTCACTGTGCTATCAAATCTGCGTGAACAGGCTGCAGGCGCTGCCCTTGTAGTTGATGCCGACGCACTTAACCTCCTGAGCCAGCAGCCGGGCTGGGCGAACCTATTGCCTAATAAGAGCATCATGACCCCGCACGAAATGGAGTTTTCGCGGCTGACTGGTCTGCCATTGGAGGAGATTCATGCCAACCGCATGGCGCTCGCGCTACACTATGCGCAAGAATGGGGGCAAACGCTGATTCTCAAAGGTGCCAATACGCTCATCGCATCTCCAGATGGCGATTGCCGGATTTTGCCTTTTGCTCATTCCGCCCTGGCACATGGCGGTACCGGCGATGTGATGGCGGGCTTGCTGGTGGGCTTGCTTGCCCAGGGTCTGGCGCCATTTGATGCTGCCACGCTGGCGGTCTGGCTTCACGCCCGTGCCGCACAACTCGCCCTGGACGCAATTGGTCACCCCGCCGCCGTCCTGCCCTCGGATATCATCCAGCAACTTGGCAGAGCGATGAGCAGTCTGTAGATCTCACGGTCCTTAGCCTTCAAGTCGGCGGAGTGAGGTGGGCTGCAGATCTACGTTAAAACAGATTCTATACCCACCTCATGCCGCCGTACAAATTTATTCCTTGACGCTTTTCGGGAGAGCATGGAAGCTCTCCCTTACACCAAACCGCGTAGCCGGTGGGCTACCAATCCAACAAGCGTTTTTCGCCTTCAAGCGCACGAATGCCGGTTACATTTTGTGAGACTTCGATCACGCCTTTGTAAGCACCCTTGTCATCGCGCAGGGCGAAGTAGCGGATATGAATAAAGGCACCACCCGATTGGAGCCAAAATTCGGCAACGTCTCTTTTGCCTGCTCTGAATTCGTCGATAATCTCTTGAACCACGTGCACGCTCTGAGGGGGGTGACAATTGTGCACGTCGCGCCCGATGATGGCGGCTGTGCGGGTGAAAATGCGTTCCTTACCCTGAGTGAAGTAGCGCACTTTGTCGTTTTCATCGACGAAGGTGACATCAACCGGCAGGTTGGTGAGCAACAAATCGATCTGGTCGGCGGTTAGTGCCCCGGTTTTGAGTGGGATTTCGCTGGTATGGGCGGCACTGTAGAAGCCGTTCATCTCCTGCAGAGCAGGTTGGTCGACCTCGCCCGCGATTTCATTTTTCATTTGCTGCCAATCGGCAGGCGTAAAGCGACCCAATGCCTCGGGGAGCAAAATTTTCTCTTCCTTGTAGATCATATCCTTGGCTTTACGGGATAGCTCATTGAAACGGCTTTCCAGGGTAACGCCAAGCGGGCTTTCAGTTGCCAGCAACTCGTTGAACCCGCGTAAGTCTGTACGGATCTCATTATCCACACCCCACATGACCTTGGAAGGACCTTCGAAGCCATATTTTTCAAGCACCGGGAAGATCATGTTCTCTTTTTTATCGTAATGACAGAGGATGAGGTCGAGGTTTTTGGCGTTCTCACGCAGGGTCTGCAAAACAGCCTGATCTCCACCGGCATACTGCAAAACCTGCTCTTCCAAGCCCTCCAGGGTGCGCTCGATCAGCTCGTTTTCGGTGCGGAAATCGAAGAGGGGGTGCCCGGGTCTGTTTTCGGGTTCAGGCTCGGTGTCCAAACCCGCCTGGAAGACAGCCACGTGCAGATCGCACAGTTTTTGCACTTCTGCCACCGGCATACCTTCGGCAATTACCTCCCGCTCGGCAGCAGCAATCTCTTGCCCGGTGGCTCCGGCGATGATATGCCCAAATTCTGCCTGCAATTCTTCCACCGTTTTGCCTTCGTGCAAAAGGCGAATGATTTTCTTAATCGCCTCTTTGCGTTTGCTGGCGTTGTTAATAAATTCGCTCATGATTCTCCTTGAGTGTCTGCACAGGAACTCCTGTGTGGTTATTTTGGATAGCCTAAGTTTACCTGATTCCGCGTAGGCATTTCAACAAAAAGATGTTGAGCCTGCTGGGGGAGTTTTTGCACTTTTTACAGTATTTGCAGTGTTTTTTGATAGTACAGGAGGGGCGTTTGAGTGCAAAAAGTGGTTGTTAAAGTGCAAATGGTCAGCGGGTAGATTATAGCACATATGTTCTAATTTGGTCAACCTTTCGCAAGGGATATTGCCCGACCCGCCTGACCTGTGTAAGGGTCCCGTCGCTACCCAATTGAGTTTACGTTATAATTGTTGTAATCAATTTACAATACGTTTCATGAGGCGAGGGAGTGAAAAAGTACGTTATCCTCATAAGTATCCTGTTACTGCTCAGTGCGTGTTCGGGCTCCGAACAAATACGCCCTGAAGACATTCAAGCCACGATCGCAGCAGGGATTGAGCAAACCCAACGAGCTCTCCCAACCAGTACCAATACCAGCACGCCCACCGATACCCCCACCTTCACCCCAACCACCACCCCAACGCCAACTGAAACGCCCACACTCACGCCTACCCAAACACAAACCCCAACCAATACTCTTCGGGCAATTATCAACGGCGGGTGCCTTCCAACCGACACAAAAAGAGAGACCGGTTTCGTGACGAAGGTAATTGATGGCGATACCATTTCCGTCCAGATAGATGGCAAAGATTTTGTCGTCCGCTACATCGGGGTCGACTCACCAGAGACTGCTGCTGACCCTCTGGCTCAGGAAGCGACCGAAGCCAACAAAAACCTGGTGCTGGGGAAAACTGTGACGCTGATCGTGGATACCTCTGAGGTGGATCGGTTTGACCGCCTGCTGCGCTATGTGGTTGTTGGCGATGTGTTCGTTAATGAAAGCATGGTGCGCCTTGGGATGGCTCGCGCGGTCTCATACCCGCCCGACACTGCCTGCCTGAACACCTTCCGCGAAGCCCAGGGCGCTGCCGAATTGGGCTTGCTGGGCATGTGGGCAGCCCCTTTGCTCAACCCCACAGCACGCGCGGGGGACGCCTTGTTCCCCACCCTGCTTGCCCCCACAGCGCAGCCCAGCCTGTGTAATTGCGCCATTGATTACGATTGTAAAGATTTTTCAACCCACAATGAAGCGCAAGCCTGCTTCGATTCGTGCGGTGGCTCCCCCACCTACAACTGGTCTGGGATGGATGGCGATGGCGATGGCGAACCTTGCGAAAGCTTGCCGTGATTGCTTCATTCAGGCTATCTCAGGTAACGTAGTGGAAAGAGTTCACGCGCTTTTTCATTTTGACTCGAATTTGATAATAGGACTCTCTGAAAACACCGTTAGCGAGTGACATGCTCTGGTCATTGAAACATAAAATAATTTTTCGTTTTGAATATTGTCTGCGTTAAGTACAAGAGTATTGTCAAATTCTAAACCTTTGATAAGAAGTGTACGCGAAACAATCATTCTTGGAATGTTCTGTCCTCTTTCGCGCGTTCTTGATCTTACTTCCCAAGCTGCGTCAGAGATACTATCAAATCCGCAATTGCAGAATTCCTTTAAGGATTTTGACATTTCTTTCATAAGCTCTTGTCGAAACACGTCTTTCCCTTTTGTCAGTAGAGTAAAGTCAATCAATTGTGCAATTGAAGAATATTCATGAGTGTAGAAAATTGACCGAATTATTTCTCTAATTGTAGAATTGTCAATTTTTAAAAAATTATACTTTTTATTATTTGATTGTCTCTCTACATCTTCTAAGTACCCGTTCATTACAGTGCATTTTTTAATAAATCTAACAACCTCCAAAACCAATTCAGACGATTGATGATTCTCGAACTTTATCAAGGTTTTGAACAGCTCGTTACACGCCATCTCCTCCATAGATTGGAGGCGCCCACCTTGACAACGGGCGAATTTATGTGCCTCGTTTGGATATTGTTCTATCGCCACAAATGTTTGATCTGTAGGAACGGCGGATATGCATTGGCTCGAGAGGAGCCGTTCTTGATTAATATCTTTGTGATTTAGCTGTTTCCAAGTGATTACACCCTTGGGTTGATCAAGATTTATTGGTTGTCCCGCTTGTATGTTTTCTCTTAGACTAGTAATCCACTGACTCAATTTTTTGTTTTTTCCGTCCCATCGCCAAGGTGTCTGCAATTCATCAAGTTGCGGGAAGTTAGGTAACACATCTCTTCGCCACTCAACTATTTGGTCCATGGGATTGAAGTCAAATATGCCTTGCAATGGGTCACCAAGAACTCTTACTGGTAGATATTCACACATCTTCAAAATCGCATTATGTTGGCTCAGAGTGCAATCCTGATACTCGTCAACAAAAACACCATCGTAGCTACACTGGAGGACTTGCTTAATGAACTTTGTTTCTAACAAACTGGTGAAAGCTGGAATGATCTTGGACCATATGTCATTTTTGTTTGTAGAAAAGCTCAACCCTGACATTGTGGGATATGAGGCGGCATATTTTAGAAAAAAACCATGAATAGTCTCAAGAACATATTTTGATGGCGGAATTTTGAGCTTTTTAAATTTCTGTTGTAGTGAACGTACACCTGCATGTGTGTGAGTGAGGATTAATTGACGACCCTCGGCAATTTTTAGAGCTTGCGCAATTGTTTCTGTCTTACCACAACCTGCAGGTCCGATTAAACTTTGACATCGATTTCCAGCTAAGTTATCAACTTGATTGCTCATGGCACCACATAATCAATTCATCCAATGTTCCGCGTGTAGGAGTATCAACCATATAGTCAAGATAATCCACTAATAAATTACCTAATTGGAGACTACGATCGTCTTTCTTGAAACAATTTAGCGATTTAAACGCATCTCCAAGTGTTTCCCTAATTACCAATTCATTACCAATAGTCCATAGTTCTTCAAAGTTGTCAATATGAATCTCATGCTTAATTAGTTTGGGTTTAATATTTGAATAAATATCTCTTAAATGTGTACCGCATTCAACGGCAAGATTAACCATTTCATGAAGCCCTTCGTAAGGGACATCTAAACAAATTCTCTGTTCTGTGCAAATCCCACCTGGCCATGTAAAAACACCAACACCTAATTCTTCTAATTCCTCAAATGTAGGGTTTGTATCCCGGTCAGAATCCCCGAAAAACGCTGTAACGAAACCAGCTTGCGATAACAACTCAGCCTGTTGATGAGAATTTGACCCCCCATACTTATTGTGAAACGCAGGTTCCACACCCGAGGTTCCAAAATCCAACTCCTTCTTACTTTTTGACCAATAGTCATTAATCGGTCTTAATATTCCCCATTCAGTTTTACCTTCACATACAATTATTACCTTTGATAATAGTGCTTCAGGCATTGTACGCGCAAAGGGCACTAATTCTTTTGCCAGTGGATTGATGGTAGTACATCCCGCATTATTTCTTACTATAAATATCCCATCGTCAGCAAGCTCCAGTATTGGGGTTACAGAATGGGTTGTTATGAACGATTGAGAGGTTGGGGAATTTTTGAGATTGTTTAGCAATTTTCTCAATCTAAAGGGCTCAAAACCAGTTTCAACTTCATCTAACAAAAAAACTGCTCCTTCTTCTGCTATCGCATGATAAATTGCCATTGTAAACAATCTCTTGGTTCCCAAACCATGGACATTTAAGGGAATTCCACCAGCTCGTACTGTTATTAACCCAGCACCAATACTCAATTCTCTTGGGTCAAGTCCGGGGGTTAGCTCACCTTTTGGCTCCACACCAAAATTTATTACAACTTCTTTTAGTTCATCTAAAGCGTTTTCGAGGTCATTGAAGTCGCTTGGCGAAAAACTGTCTCTAGCAAGTCTAGTTATTTCTGCAAGGGCGACAGAGGAACTCCGAGTGTTTTTGCTACCGGTTAGTTTTGTTAGTCCAGAAAACCGACCCCACGATAAATCTCTACTAATATACATCCCCAACTCAGCAACAAACAGTTTCTCCCTTTCGCCAGCGGTTATTGGCTTTTCTTCTCCAGAGTCTAAATTTCTCACGACCCAATTCGGTTCAAGGGTTTTATCTACTCTGAACGTGATTTCTAGTGCTGGTTGATCGCCAGGTTTCTCAAGAACATGGACAGACTCCTCTTTGTTCCAAAAACAATGAAAAAGACCGAATTTATTATCCTGAGAAAATTCTTTTGGAAAGCCAGTGATAACAGCACTTATCTCAATCATCTCGGAAACATCTAATTTGAAAAAATCCAAATCCGAAATTTGAACATTCCACCGAGGGGAAAACAATAGAGCAATCGACGATAACACAGTCGACTTTGTGGAATCTCCTGGACCAATCAGGCACACAATACGGCTATTAATTTTCCAGTCCAAGGATTTGATACCTCGAAAATTATTTATCTTCAACTCTTTAATTTCCATTAATTAAATCTCCTGTGTGTATTAGCGAGGTGAGTTTCAATGCACATCCAAGGTGGCTTTTATTCTCTTTTCCAATCTCTCAGAAATCTCTTGCGGAATTTTCCAAAGGATTATGTTTTTTTGTTTTAGGTCAAAGTGCACATTCGCAAAATCGTCTTTGCGGCATAAGGCGATTACTGGAATTTTCAAACCTTCGGCATAACCAGCCTCGTAATAGACTCCCCCCCGTTGGTTAGTAAAATCAGCTACGACAAACCTGGAGTTTCGAATCTCATAAAGAATCTCTGGCACGATTTGATTGTTGTGTTCTTTCATATCGATAATAACCGGGAAAAAACCGGCTGATTTTATGGCTTGAATAATTTCCTCTCTGGCAGACTTGAGTTCATCATCAAAGTGCATAGCTATGAATGCGGTTTTTGAGGTAGCCTGTTCTTTCGCATAATTTCTTGCGCGGTTCCAACCTTCAATGGTTAAGAGATAATAAGGGGTTTTCTTTTGCACATATCCTAAAGCAATTAATGTTTCAAGCCAAAAATCTATTTCCACCATTTTCTCATTTTCCTTCCAGTCTTTAAGGAAGAATAAATGTGGCATCTCACTGGCAAAATTGCCCCCGAAAATAGAATCACCAGGGCGTTCACATCGGTTCATAAAATTCACGAGAATCATTGAGATCTGCTCATCTATGTCTTTTGGGTAAAAATTCGTGACAGCTTCATAACTGACAACAATTCTGGAGCCCTGAACGGATATCTCTTTATTATCTATACTGTCCGGGATGAATCGGACAGTTCGATGATTTTCTTCCGTATGGTTTTTTCTGATTTGCGTGAGATAATAATAAATGCTTGATCTTAATTTTTCTCCTATGATAACTGTATTTTTTATTCCAAAATAAAGAGAGTCATCAATTTCATACCTACGGCAATTTTGACAAGCACAAAAAAAGCCTGATAATCCTTGGCAGTCGGTGACATGTGCTGTTTCATCGTTACAAATCGGGCAATTTTTAGATGACATAATTGATCTCCATATTTGATAGACTTAACTTCTAAGACTCAATACTTCTTCATTCTCATCCAATCCATACAATTGGGAAACCATTTTGTCTATTTGGGTATTTAGTGCCACTATGGCTTCTTGCTTTCTCAGTTTGTCTTGAGGGAGTTTGGGGTCTGAATTTTTAAGGTGAAGCATGTTTTTAACCAAAGCCACTAACTGATCGTGCCTGGCGACGGAAGATTGATCTGAAAAATCAACCACTGGAATAGGAAAGGGATTCATGTAATTGGTTTTATATCTGAAGTATCCACCACGCATGACGTTTCCAGTGTTTGATAAGAAAAACCACATAACAGCCGAGTTCAAAATTCCCAAGAAGTAAAGGGGTGATTCTTTGCGGTCATTGTTAAACAATAGACTGTAAACAGTGGTTGTATGGTAGAGCCCGAAATCATCATAGGTAAATTGCGGTCCAAAAGCAATATCAGGCGTCATTATTTTTTTATTTTTGAACTCGATCAGACTCTTTGGGTAGATGTATGCATAAAATTGATCACCTTTCATGCGACCTTTTTCTCTATCGCCGAGAGCGTTTCTGTTTTCTAAGAGGTAATTCCATCCTAAAGGAAAATTGCTTCGTATGAATTTTTGATTCATCAGGGAAGATGAATCGCTGTCAATATGATATGGAAAAATTACAAAATTCCGGTATTCCAGTTGCTCATACCTATGAACATCTTTGCCCATCAGGAAGGGTTTGAGGAGGCCGCGTTCAATTTCCACTTCTTTCTGTAGCGATTTTGAATAACAAAGCACAGTTTCATCTCGCTCTTCAATTGTTTCGAGGACATAGATCTTATCGGCACTGGTTTGAAGCCCGACAAATATCTTCTTTGTAATATCGCCCAATGTCAAAGGTTGTTGACGAAGTTTATCGAGCACGATGTGAGCGTTGTTGGATGAGAAATGCCATTCCTTCCCTCCAAAATCAGGCGCCGGTAGAGATGCAGTCTGATAATCGGGGTTTGGATCTGCCATATCAACTGCTTTTAGAACTGTCTCGATTGCCTCAAGGCTCTTAATTGATGTGAATTCAAAGTTATCTCTCGGCTGAGCGCTCAAAAAGAGTAGGCAGGTATAGGTGGTCGCATTGGCGAAAACCTGTTCGGCTCCAAAATGGATCACCTTACTAAGGTGGTTGCCTTGCGAAATGATTTCCCGAATTGGTGCTGCAAAAGATGCCTGGAAAAACTTATGCGGAAGAATGAAACCAAGCAAACCATTTTCGTTGAGAAGGCTAAGACCCTTCTCGATAAAGATCACGTAGATATCAAAGTTACCGGTGCTGGCAGATGGGTAAATCCTTCGGTAATGGTCGACATCATTGGGTGCCCATTCACGGATGGACTGGATGCGAATATAAGGCGGGTTGCCGATGACGGCGTCGAAACCGCCCGAAGCAAAAACCTGGGGGAAGGCGCGCTGCCAGTCGAACGGGTTGACGCGGTGGATCTCTTCTTCGTCCGGGAAGATTTGCCCCTGGAAGTAGTCCCAGCCGATCAGCGAATTGCCGCAGCGGATGTTTTGACCCAGGTCGGGTAAGACGCGTTCGAAGCCGAGCGTGAGCTGACCGGTTTCGCCCTCCAGCAGCTTGAGCAGAAGGGAGAGCTTGGTGACCTCGACTGCCTGGGAGTCGATGTCGACCCCGTAGATGCTGGAGGTGAGGATCTGCTTTTTGGTTTCGGTGGTGAGACGATATTCACCGCCATCGGTGGCGACCAGGGGCGGGTTTTTGCCGCGCGTGTGGCTCTCGGGGTCGTGGCTGAGGTAGTAGTTGAGGTGCCAGTCGAGCAGGTATTGGTAGGCAACCAGCAGGAAGGATCCGGACCCGCAGGCGGGGTCCACTACGCGCAAATTCAGTGCCTCGGTGGGGGTTATTGAAGGGCCTGGCTGCAACTGATTAAAAGACCCACCCCCTAAGCCCCCTCCTTCCGCTTTGCTGGAGGGGGTAAAAGAGACCGAGCCGGAGCCGCAGGCGGGGTCCACCACGCGCAAATTCAGCGCCTCGGTGGGGGTTATTGAAGGCTCTTGCTGCAACTGATTAAAAGACCCACCCCCTGAGCCCCCTCCCACCGCTGCGCTGGAGGGGGTGAGAGAGGCCAAGCCTGATTGTTGGCCATTGATGTTCGTGCTGGTCTCTCCAGAGAGCGATCGGGTGCTACCAACCCCCTCCAGCCCTTCTTTTGGGTGAAGGGAGGGGGATGAAGGGGGTGGGTCTTGGTTTGTGTCTGCTACAGGATTAAAAGATGGCTGCGCTGCGCTTGCTGGGAGACCGTGGACCCTCACCAGGGCAGGGGTCTCCCCTACTTCGGGGTTGAGCAATCTCGCAAGCGTGTTTTGAACGATGTAGTCGACGATATAGCTGGGGGTGTAGTAGACGCCGCCGGCTTTGCGCACCTCGGGCTTCTCTTCCACCTTGGCTTGCCCCCCGGGCGTCAGGCGGATGACGCTGCCCAGGAACTGCTCGTAGACCTGACCGAGGATCTCGACCGGGATCTCGTTGAACATATAGGGGCAGGGGTAGTAGGTGCTTTTGATGACCTGGCGCAAGACCTTGTCATCGATCTGCAGGGTGGGGGTGAAGGTGTCGGGTTCGCTGGTCTGCGTTTTTTCTTTGCTGAAGTGGAACAGACCGGAATTGTATTTCTGGTCGGCTTTTTGGAAGAGTATTAACAGGTGGGCGTAGATATCGCTGCCCTCGGCGATCTGGAGCAGCTGGTCGGTTGGTTCGATCTGGCGGTCTTCGCAGATGCGCAGGAAGAGAATGCGGTCGATCGTGGTTTGGACGGCGTAATTGAGCTGCCGTTCCGCACGGTGGAGATTCACCCCCGTACTTACCTCTCTCACCCCCCTACCCCCCTCTGGAGAGGGGGTGGCAATGTCGTCCTCTGGAGAGGGGGTGGCAATGTTGTGATCTGAAGAGGGGGTGGCAATGTTGTCCTTTGGAGAGGGGGTGGCAAAGCTGTCTGTGACTTTCTTTTCCGGCACGATCGGGGCGCTGCCAGACGAGCGGAAGTTGCGCAGAGCGATGTTGCGGGCGAGAAGGAGACGCCACTGCTCGATCTCTTTAAGGAATTCGGCGTCCACCTCGGTGGTGCCGCGTTTGCCTTTGGTGCCCTCGGCATAGCGGTCGAACGAGCCGTTCCAGACGGCATCTTTGGAGAAAATTTGCGCCAGCTCGTCCCAACGGGTGAGGTAGTCTTCGTAGGTGAAGAGCATCACGCGACCGGTGGCGGCAGAATCTTTGGGATCGGGGCGGGTGCGGCAATCGTAGACCGCCAGCTCTTCGAAATCGGTCAGGATGGAGAGGGGCAGGTGGGCGTTCCAGGCATAACGTCGCAGTTGGTAGGCGGGGTCGATTTCGTAGCGAATGTTGACTTTTGGCTTTTTGGCTTCGACAAAGAATTTGCGAGTGGTGCCGATGCGAAAGGCGTAATCGGGGGCTTTGGTGCTGCCGTCGTCGTCGGCGAGAGAATCTTCGTGGATGACCTCGCGGTATTGGGGGGCGAAATTTGAGCGGTTGTACATATCCCAACCGAGCGCTTCAAAGAGGGGATTGAGAAATTCCTGGCGGAGTTGGGCTTCGTTGTAGCGACCGGAGCGGTAGAGCTCGCGAGAATCGCGGAAGCGGTTGACGAGGTCATGGATGATGGCGGGTGCAGACATGTACCTCCTGAGTATTGAGCAGCAGTTATGGTTGATTATAGCACGCCCGAGGAACTCAGGTCCTTGTTTCAGAGAAGTACTAGAAGACCGCTGGAGGGGGGAAAAGATGCCAGACCGTCACGGTCGGGGGTGAGGTGTGCATCGTCAGAGATGGAGCCCTGGCGGTCAGGTGTCGTGCTCGGTCCCACAGGGAGGCTACGCACTGGGGACACCGGCACGATCGAATGTTACCCTCACCCCCGATTGTCTCGCTCACCCCCCTACCCCCCTCTTAAGAGGGGGTGGTAAAGCAGTTGTCGTCTACAGAGGGGTGAAAAAGTTTGAAAACCGTTTACACTTCAACTATAATTAGTGGATCATATTCTATTTAACGAAACAGAAAGGGAGAAATGAAAGCGACACGCTTAACAATTGCCATTCTTTTGGCACTATCACTTCTACTCAGCCCTGCAGCCACCCTGGCGCAGGCACCTACCCAAGAAATAATCCAAAGTTCACCTCCGACCTCCACCCAACTGGCAGCAGTTGATTGGTGTGTGGCTGGTGATTTCAACACCTGGAACAACAGCGCTAACCCCATGTTCGATGATGGCAGCAATGGGGACCTGTTGCCAGGTGATGGGATTTATTCGCTGTCAATCCTGACCGCGACAGCCGGCACTTACAGCTGGAAGGCTGTGGAGTGCGGTACGTGGAATTCGCATCCTGCAGATAATTCCTGGTACACAACCAGCACTGCAGATCAGACTGTGACGCTGACGCTTGATACCAGCGATTATAGCGCCAACGCCGGCATGGCTTTGCTGCCTGCCAGCAACATAGTCAACGTTACCGGTGACGACCTGCCCACCAGTTTTACAGCGGTAGGCGACTTCCAGGGCTGGAATAATTCTGACCCCAACACCCTGATGGATGATATGGGGAACGGCTTCTACCGCCTGGTCTATACCATCCCTGCAGCAGGCAGCTATATTGGCAAAGCAACGACGACCGGCTCATGGAATTCCTTTGGGGCGGACGGTCGTTCTGTGAATGCAGGCAATATCAGCTTTACCACCACGGAAGCCAATCAACAGATGGTTTTCCTTTTGGATGCTTTTTCTGGTCGAATGCTGATCGAACCTGTTTTGACCAGTACGGGTCCATGGCATGTAGCAGGTGATTTCAATAGTTGGAACAATGCCTCTACACCTTTATTCGATGACGGCACCAACGGCGACCTGCTGGGCGGTGATGGTGTCTTTAGCCTGGACATCAACATTCCCACTGCAGGCCGGTATGAATGGAAAGTAACAAACGATACATGGGATATCACTTACCCTTCCGATAACTCGTGGCTTATCACCACTGAAGACAACCAGGTGGTCAAGCTGAGCTTCGACACTAATGATCATAGTGCCGACGCCGGGCTCCAAATGGTCCCCAATGTAAATATCTTAAATGCCTGGGACTCCACCGACGATTTCACTATTGTTGGCAGCTTCCAGGGATGGAATAATGCCAATCCCGCTACTGTACTATCACCACTTGGTCGCGATCTATACATGCTGGAGGCGCCAATTGCCACAGCCGGAGATCATGAATACAAAGTAGTTGCGACAGGATCGTGGGACGGAATCGGGCTTGACAACCGTTCAGTTAATGCAACAAATATCCCCTTAACGACCTACACGGATGGCGATGTTGTGCCCTTTTTGCTGGACTACCGCACCGGTCGGGTGGGCGCTTTCCCGCCGCATGCAGGCGGACCAGTTGAACCCGGGCATGATAACGAGGTTTGGTGGGACTTTTTGGGGCACGACAGCCGCGACACGCTCTACCGCAACCCGGGTGGTCCTGTTACCACCAACATAGCGGTGACCCTGCGCCTGCGCGCTGCTGCCAATGACCTTACAGAAGCGAAACTGCGCCTGTATAACGACCGCACTGACACACAGAGCATTCTACCGATGAGCGTTGCCTATAGTGACGGAACCTACGACTGGTGGGAGGCAACTGTGCCCGCCAGCCCCGACCCGACCGTCTGGTGGTATCGCTTTATCGCCATCGATGGCACGGATACTGACTATTACGAAGATGACGCAGCTAAAACCGGCGGCTGGGGGCAGGCGTTTGACGAAACTGAAGATTTCTCTTATCAGCTGACAGTCTATGCCCCTGACTTTGAGACCCCGGATTGGATCAAGAACGCGATTGTCTACCAGGTCTTCCCCGATCGTTTCCGCGACGGCGACCCAACCAATAACAAACCCGCCGGCACCTTCTTCTACGGTGAAGAGGGCGGCACAGTTTACCGCTCGGACACAGAAGATTGGAACACCTACATCTGTGACCCACGCGCCGACACGAACGACGCCTGTGAAGGTTCTTATTCCAAGAACTTCTATGGTGGTGATCTGGTTGGTCTGACTGAAAAGCTCGATTACTTGCAGGCTTTGGGCGTGGACACGATCTACCTCAACCCGATCTTTGAGTCGCCTTCAAACCATGGCTACGACACCACCGATTACCTGAGCATCAACGAGATGTTTGGCGATGAGGCAGATTACGCGGCTTTGATTGCCGGGTTGGATGCGCGTGGCATGCACCTGATCGTGGATGGTGTTTTTAACCACGTCTCGTCTGACTCGAAGTACCTGGACCGTTACGGGCGTTACCCAGAAGTGGGCGCATGCGAAAGCCAGGATTCCATTTACCGTGATTGGTTCTACTTTACCGACGTGCCTGCCGGCACCGGACCCTGCGTGGGCTCTGACGGCACAGCCAACTCCGCCAACTACGAATCGTGGTGGGGTTATGACAGCCTCCCCAAGCTCAACTCCACCAATCCCGAAGTGCGCGCCTGGATCTGGGACAACCAGGACAACCCTGAAACCACCGTTGCCGGGCACTGGATGCTGACCGCGGACGGTTGGCGCCTGGATGTGGGAGCCGATGTGGACCCCGGCACGCTTAATGACACCACAAATGATTATTGGGAAGGCTTCCGCAATACGGTCAAAACGGTCAATCCGGATGGCTACATCACCGGCGAAGAATGGGGCATTGCCAACAGCTGGCTGCTGGGCGGCGAGTGGGACGCTGTGATGAACTACCAGTTCAGTTCAGCAGTTCTCTCGCTCTGGCGGGACAGTGCTTTCACCGATAACGACCATAACGCCGGTTCTTCGGCTGGCGAACTAAGACCTTTGAGCATGAGCCAGTTCGATGAGCGCATCCTCAACCTGCAGGAACGCTATGCCCCCGAGGCGCTGGCAGCCATGATGAACCTCTTTGGCAGCCACGATACCAACCGGGCGTTGTTCATGCTCGACGAAAACACGAACACCCTGCAACCTGCTGATTACCTGAACCCTGATTATGACTGGGACCCCGCCATTGAAAAGCTGAAGGGTGCCGTCATGGTACAGATGACCATGCCCGGCGCGCCGACCATTTATTACGGTGACGAGGTCGGTTTGGTGGGTCCGGTTGCCAAAGATGGCAGCGGCGTGTGGCAAGACGACCCCTACAACCGCCAGCCCTACCCCTGGCTGGATGAAAGCGGCACGCCCTTCTATACCCGCCTGCAAAGCCAAGCTGAACAGGATTATGTGTACGATTACTACGCCGCCCTTACCGCCGCACGAAGCAGTCACCCCGCTTTGCGCACAGGTGATTATCGCACCCTCCTAATCGATGACAGCTTGCTGCTTTATGCGTATGGGCGCAATCTGCCAGGTGAGGATTCGGCGGTTATTTTGATCAACCGCGATGCTGATAATGCGCAGAGTGTGGATATCGATGTTTTGGGATATCTGCCAATCGGGACGACCTACAGTGATGTCCTCTCGAGCGCAACCTATACTGTGAACAGCGAAGGCAAGCTGGCATCCGTGAGTGCTCCTGCCAATGGCGGAGCCGTTTTGGTGCGCACAAACACGCAAGCAATCCCTCCTGCGCAGATCCTTGACCTGGCAGCTGTGGCTAATGGCACCACGGTCAACCTGACCTGGAGCGCTGCCGCGAACGCGGATCAGTACCTGGTCTACCGAAGCTACCTCTCTGGTGGTACTTTTGAGTTGCTGGGCATGACCTCTACGACTTCCTGGGCAGATCATAACCTGGTCAGCGGTCAGCGGGTCTACTACAAGGTGATCGCTTTGGATACAACAACCGGCTTAACCAGCACTTCCAACGAAGTCAGCGCCCTGCCCGCGTACAACATCGACTGGGCGAACCTGCAGTGGCCATTCACGATCAGCCACACCATTGGCACAACCCCGACTGAGAATATCTATGGTCAGGTTTATATTTCGGGCGTCACTCAGGCTCCAGGAGCCACCCCTGGCTTGCTGGCACAGATTGGTTATGGACCCGACGGCTCTGACCCACGTGAAAACACGGCCTGGGCGTGGTCGGACGCTCCGTTCTTCTCGCAAGAAGGGAACAATGATCAATTTGCCGGTACTCTTATACCGGAAACAATTGGCGATTTTGACTTTCTTTACCGTTACTCAACCAATGGCGGTCTGAATTGGGTTTATGCCTATGAGGGCGGGCTTGTGTCTGACACTTATACTGCTGCAAATGCCGGCGATTTGACGGTGCTTGCATCTTCAGACACGACCGCGCCTTCCGCGCCAGTTCTGGCGATCGACGATTGGAGCGCATCTTCCATCTCCTTGAGTTGGGCTGCAGCCACAGATGACGTAGCGGTTTATGCTTACGACCTTTACCGTTCAACCGACGGAATCACGTTCAGCAAGATCGATCGTGTATTAGCGCCTGAGCTTAGCTACACAGACACCACCGTGGTCACCAATCAGCTCTACTATTACTATGTGCTCGCATTGGACACCAGTTTCAACCCGAGCCTGCCCTCCAACACTGTTTCGCAAATTGCCGAAGCCAAGCTGGTGGCGGTGACCTTCGAAATCACCGTTCCTGCCTGGACGCCCGGCACGGTTTACATCGTCGGCGGAAACCCGGCGGTAGGTGACTGGAATCCGGGGTCGGTGGCGATGACCAAAGTCAGTGACACGCTCTGGACCTATACCGCAAATATCCTTGACGGCAGCTCGTTTGAGTTCAAGCTCACCCGTGGAAACTGGGATACAGTTATGAAGGGCGCAGACGGCAACGAAGAGCTCGCCAACCTGCCCATCACAGTTAATTATGGCAGCGACGGAACCCAAACTTATACTTACACCGTCCAAAACTGGCGCGATCCGGTTGTCATTGCGGTTGTCCCGGTCAACGAAGCGGTCGGGCGCAGACCTGACACCTCTGTTTTGGTCACCTGGAGTCAGCAAATGCCGGCTACAACCTGCCTGGTGCTTGAAGACGAGGCAGGAGACCCGGTTGCAGGTACATGCACAGTAGATGCCGCAGGCACACAGGTCACATTTGATCCGACTGACGACCTTATGCCCGGTGAAACTTATACCGTCAATGTTACAGGTCAGCCCGATGTGGCAAACGACCAGCAGATGGTGCCTTTCATCTCCACCTTTACGGTGACCACAGCCCCAATTTTGAGCTATAGCAACCTGACCTCGACCTCTGTTGACCTGACCTGGACCGAAATAACCAGCCCGGATGTGGCTTTCCATCGCGTTTTCCGCTCGAACGATGGTATCAATTTCGAATTGGTGGCTGAGCTGACCCCGCAGGATTTCACCTGGACCGACACCAGCCTGCTTGGCGGTAGGACTTACTGGTACCAGGTTAAAGCCGCTTGCGCCAGCTGCGCGAGCATTGTTGACTCCAACATTGTCGAGCTGACCACCCCGGCGCGTCTTATTGAGACTACTTTCACTGCTATCGTGCCCGAATGGACGCCCGGCGAGGTTTACCTGGCATATCGCGAGACTGAAAGCGACCCCTGGAATTACACTGCCTTCTTGCTTACCAAGATGAGCCCGGTGGAATGGGAATGGAACGGCACGCTGCCGGAAGGCTCACAATTTGACGTGATGGTAAGCCGTGGTAATGCTGAATCTGAAATGCGCGACGAAGATGGTAATGCCGAACTTAGCCTCGATAGTTACGAAATCGAATTTGGCGAGACTGGCATGATTCAAATTGTCAAGCTGGTACCTAACTGGCGCGACCCGATTTTGCTTTCGGTGAGCCCGGCTGCCGGCGCGCAAAACGTGGCGCTGGACAGCGTGATCACCATTCGTTGGAGCCAGGCGATGCCGGCATCATCGTGCCCGCGGGTTTGGTCTACAGCAAGTGGCTTGGATATCGCTGGTGTTTGCAGTTTTGATGCTGAAACCAACACCACCACTTTCACGCCAGATGAGCCGCTTCCCGCGGCAGCACATATTGTGATTGAAGCCGCCGGGTTGGAAGACATTGTTGGCGACTTGCAGGTCGTCCCGAGTCAGACCTTCTTCCGGACGAAGGATATGGTAATATTCTTGCCACTGATTCTTAAGTAACTGAAATTCGCGAAGGTCTCCCTGCCCCGGTTTTACCTGGGGTAACCGAGCGTAAAGAGACGAGGCTGGCTGAAAAGTCAGCCTCGTTTTCGATTTGTGAACGCCAACGAACCGGACAATTAGAACTTGTTCCCCATGTATCGCTATATTATCTATTGTCAGCCAAATAAAACAGGCGTATAGTTATGGCATCTCTTATTTCAAAGAGATCCGGAGAATGTATGAATCCCAACCTGTATATTCCTTTGATTGCTGTGGCGATCATTCTTTTACTAATCCTGTTGACTGGCATCCGTTTTATCCCCAACAACCGCATCGGCATCGTCGAAAAACGGTTTGGGCGGAAGTCGGTGAAAGGCAACTTTATCGCCTTGCACGGTGAAGCTGGTTATCAGCCCGATGTTCTGCGCGGTGGGCTGCACTATCTGATGCCGTTACAGTATCGTGTACATGTCGTGCCTTTGGTGACCATTCCACAGGGCAAAATCGGCTACGTTTTCGCCCGAGATGGTCAGCCGCTCTCTGCCATGCAGGTTTTAGCCAGCAATACTACGGCAAATAACTTCCAGGATGTGACCGATTTTCTGACCAATGGCGGTCAGCGTGGACCGCAGCGCCAGATCTTGCGCGAAGGCACCTACGCCATCAACCTGGCACAGTTTGTTGTCATAACCGAAGAAAGGGTGCACTTCCTGGCGTTGAGTAAGGATGACCAGTCGGCGATCGAATCCATGACGGCTGTAATTAGCAGCCGCAAGGGCTTTACACCGGTGGTCATCAAAGATTCCGACGACATGATTGGCATTGTGACCATTCACGATGGATTTTCCTTGCCATCAGGCGAGATCATCGCACCACTTGTGGGGCAGGACCAAAACAACGCGTTGACCTATCATAACAACTTCCAGATGCCCGATCGTTTTATTACGGCGAATGGCCTGCGTGGACGCCAGCTGCAAGTGTTGGTTGAAGGCACGTTTTACCTCAACCGCCTCTTTGCTACCGTGGAACTGATCCAAAAAACCATCATCGAGGTAGGCTTTGTGGGAGTGGTTGTCTCGTACACCGGTACTGTCAGCGAAGACCTTTCAGGCACTGAATATCGTCACGGCGAATTGGTGAGTGTTGGCAGCCGGGGTGTCTGGAATGTGCCGCTGCTGCCTGGCAAGTATGCTTTCAATACTTATGCCGGCAAGGTGGTGGCAGTTCCGACTACCAATATTATTTTGAAATGGATCAAGTCGGAGGTCGGCTCGCATAACCTGGATGAGAACCTTTCGGAAGTGTCGCTGATCACCAAGGATGCCTTTGAGCCTTCCCTGCCGCTCTCGGTGGTGATCCATATTGATTACCAGAAAGCCCCGTTGGTAGTGCAGCGCTTTGGCGATGTTAAAAAGTTGGTGGAGCAAACCCTCGACCCGATGGTGTCAGCCTATTTCAAGAACATCGGTCAGACCCGCACACTGATCCAGCTGATCCACGATCGTAATGAGATTCAGGATCTTTCCAGCCAGGAGATGAAGGCGAAATTCCTGCATTACAACCTGGAGCTGGAAGAGGTGCTGATTGGGACGCCCACGACCATCGGCTCTGATAAGAACATGGAAGTTATCCTGAACCAATTGCGTTCCCGCCAGATCGCTATTGAACAGATTGAGACCTTTCAGCGCCAGCAAGATGCTGCCGCCAAAGAGCGTGAATTGCGCGAAGCGCAGGCACGAACCGAACAGCAGCGCAATATTACTGAATCGGAACTGAGCATTACCGTACTTTCCAACCAGGGTAAGGCTGACTACATGAAAGCTTTGCAGCAAGCTGCCCAGATCAGGGCGCTGGCGGAGGCTGAGGCTGAGAAGATTGCCCGCACCGGTATCGCCCAGGCTATCGCTACCGAAGAACAAGTGGCTGCCTATGGCGGACCGCAATACCAGGTGACCCAGCAGGTAATGAACCGATTCGCGGAAGCCGTGCAGCAATCCCGTGTGGATGTGGTGCCCAGGGTGGTGGTGAGCGGCGGTCAGGGTGATGGCGGCACTACAAACAGCAGTATCATGGAAGGGCTGTTGACACTGCTGTTGTCGGATAAACTGGGACTTGAAACCAATAAGGTTGCTTCGCGGGAAACTTCTGAAGATGTGGAACGAATGAAAAAGGAGATACGCGAGTCCTTGGCGATCAAACACGAAGCCGAGGGTGGCGAAAACCCGAAAGTTTAATTTTGAAAGTCAGAGCATTGTAAGGGAGACCCCTGCCCTGGTTAGGGGCAATGATCTCCCATTCTTTGCAGCACTTAGACAAGGGACAGCTCCTCTTACTTCTAGTAAGTTGTTTGGGACGGCGTGGAAGCCGTCCCTTACTTCTAATGATGTGCCATCACTTTCGTTTTGATTCCACCACCGGCAGTTCGCCCAGGAACAGCGTGGGGGTGATGCCATTGTCGGTCAAGATAACCTTTGCGTTATCTTTCATGGCAATTTCCACCATCTCGATTTGCTTCAGTGACTGGGCGTTGCCAACAAAATATTTTTCAGCCGATTCATTGACCAGCCTGATTGCCTCTGCCTGACCTTCGGCTATCTTAATGGCTGCTTCACGTTCGCCTTCCGCCCGCTGAATGGCTGCCAATTTTTGCTGCTCAGCTGCTTCATACTCACCGGTCGCAAGTAGCCTCATTGAACGTCGTTCCTGCTCTGCGGTTTTCTGCTTGTGCATAGCCTTTTTGATATCTTCAGGCGGGTCGATTAGGCGGATTTCTACTTTGCTGACCGTCAGCCCCCATTCCTGTGCGTGGGTACCCAAAACGGCCTTTAGATTGGTCGCAATGGTTTCTCTGGCGACCAGGCTTTCGTCCAAGGTCAGGTCGCCAAATTCCTGGCGCAGGTTGGTCATTGCCAGCTGGATGATAGCCCTTTTCCAGTCGTCAATGTTGTAAAACGTACGCTTGATGGAATCCTCGTCAGCCGCGGGTCGCACCCACATGACACCATCGACCGAGATCTCGACATTGTCTTTGGTGATGACCGATTGGGGCATGATGTCCATGGTGTGCTCACGGATATCTCTTACTCTTACAAGTTGCAAAAAGGGCCACTGAAAGCCTAATCCAGGCAAGACAAAGCGGGTGTATCTGCCCAGAGTCTCCTGGATGCCACGCTCGTAGGGACGGAGGGTGAATAGAGGGGTTACGACGGTTCTCATGTTTTCTCCTTAATTTTTTTATTTGTTACATCCTTAGATTAGCAGAGCAGAATGACGCTGTCAACTTGGATTGAATATACTTTTGTAAAGCATACCTTTCTTGCTCTCCAGCTCTTGAGTTTAGTTGTGACGTCAGGTTGAAGAACGCAACCTGACCTACGCGGAGGCTGAGTTTAGTCGTGACGTCAGGTTGAAGAACGCAACCTGACCTGCGCGGAGGCTGAGTTTGGTTGTGACGTCAGGTTGAAGAACTCAACCTGACCTACGCAGAGGCTGAGATTAGTCGTGACGTCAGGTTGAAGAACGCAACCTGACCTACGCAGAGGCTGAGATTAGTCGTGACGTCAGGTTGAAGAACGCAACCTGACCTATGCAGAGGCTGAGTTTAGTCGTGACGTCAGGTTGAAGAACGCAACCTGACCTACGCGGAGGCTGAGTTGTGATGTCAGGTTGAAGAACGCAACCTGACCTACGCGGAGGCTGAGTCGTGACGTCAGGTTGAAGAACGCAACCTGACCTGCGCGGAGGCTGAGTTTAGTCGTGACGTCAGGTTGAAGAACGCAACCTGACCTACGCAGAGGCTGAGTTTAGTCCTGACGTCAGGTTGAAGAACGCAACCTGACCTACGCGGAGGCTGAGTTTAGTTGTGATGTCAGGTTGAAGAA
>DHCY01000007.1:11943-23202 GCA_002399085.1 Anaerolineaceae bacterium UBA4890 | reverse complement strand
ACCTACAAAAAAGTTACGCTCGAGAAGTCAGGTTCAACAGAGGAACCTGACCTACAGGAAAGTTAACATTAGTCCCTCGCAGTTACAGAATAAAAGAAAAGGCGGACTGCCACGGTCGAGCTAGCTGATAGCTGATAGTTGATAGGAAAAGGAGCTGAAACCCGTCCACTCAATGGTGGGTACACGCAGGAAAAGTCTTGACAAACAGTACCGAAAAATTGCAATGTTTTTGAGCCATGAGCCATGAGCTATGAGCCATAACCGGTTTTGTTAAGGTTATGCAAACAACAGTCACCTGGCAACATTATTGACAGAAAATATACTATAATAAGAAAAGAGGAGAAAAGAGAAGAAATTTCAGAGTTGCTCAAGGTTGAGGCTAATTAACCGTGTCAAGAGCTCTACGAGTTACACTCATAACATTCGCGGTACTTCTGATACTTTACGGGCTTTATTACGTAATCGGAAGACCTGCTATCCCGCTGCCGGCTGTTCGCTACCAGGTGCCGGCTGGTCAGCCTCTTCATAACATCATCACCGCTACAGAAACGAATCAGATCCGGGTTAACCTGAACACCAATGGAAAACTCGAGATGCTGAGCGCGGAAAACGAACTGGTCACGCTCGATTATACGCCGGAGACGCTGGCTAATACCGTTGACCTTGCTTTGCGCCTCTCACCCGGGCAGACCTATACGTCTTACCAGGAATTTGTGGAGAGGTTCCCTGTTTATCCGTTTCTGACCAACTATGCGAACCAATTTTTCTACCGGTTTCTGCCATTTCGTATTTCCCTAATCTTATTACCCCAACAGTAAGAAAATCTTTGTCAAGGAGAGGTTAAAAAATGAAAAACAAGCAACATCTAATCAAAATTATCATCGCACTCGTGCTGGTTTTAGGAATCAGCCTGATGCAGCACACGCCATCGGCAATTGCGGATGTGCCCCTGCAGGCTGACACGAGCAACGTGATCCATATTGATATCACTTATGACCCCGGCACCCGGACTTTTAGCGCCGGTGGTTTTTCGGCGGAAGAATTGAGGCAATTTGGTGTGCCGGATCTGCCCGAAAACATCTGGGCACTGCTAACGGTCTTTGATAACCTGACGCTGAAGATCATTGGTGACGAAATCCAGTTGATGACCAACGAACAACCCCTGCTGAGCATGGCTTTTGACGAAAACGCACGCGCTTTTGTGTATGACATGCTGAATGTCTACCTGCAGGTCGGCAGAGTGGACCGCGAGCGAGCTGAAAAATGGCTGGAGCAGGCTGATTTTGACATCACGCTGCGCAAATCCAAAGAGCTGAGCGATCCGCTGCGCATCCAGCTTGCCACACTGCTCCAGGTGAAGATTGACGGTAATGGGGCATTATCTGTAGAGGGCATCCCAACCGGAATGGGTATAACCCCAGACATTGCCGCGCTTCTTCAGACCGCCAACATTGAAAACGCCAAGATTTGCTGGAACAAGGGCGCGATCAATGGAGAAGTGAACGGCAGTATCCTGCCCCAGATGACGATCTATGAAGATGGCGTCATCGTGCTCGATACGGCTCTGGGTTTGAACCTGGGCGACTTGGGACCAATCTTTGAATCGAGCTTTGGCGCTGGCATTGTGTATGCCGAAGGTGCCCCGGTTGCCGGTGAGTGTTTGCCGTAAGGCAAGTAGAAGTTGATTATCGCTCATAGAGGATTCTAAGTGCGCGCCTGCTCTTGATTTGAGGGGCAGGCTTTTGCACTAAGTGTATGGCGCGACCATCCGTGAAGGCGGGTGGTTGTGTTTTAACAGGGAGCGGGGAACAGGGAGCTGGAAGCAGGGAGCAGGGAGCAGGGAATAGGGAATAGGGAACAGGGAGATGCCCTTACAGAAAAAAAAACCCCTCCGTACGGATGAGATCGTAGGGGCGATGGCCTGCCTCGCCCTTCTCTCGTAGGGTTGAGGCCTGCCTCAACCCTGATATTCGCTTCGATTTTTACAATGGAACAGGCAGTGCTGTTCCCTACATGGCAAAATTGCGCAAAGGGCGACAAGCCTCTTCATTACGTCAAATCTTTCCAAAAAACTGTTTTACTCAAAAATGAAATCTTGATAAAATTGGTAAATTACAGCAACTTCAACCAAGAGAAAGTGATAACCGCATGTCCACATCCGCCTCTGAACCGATTTCCAACTCAAAACCCTCTGCTCAATCCTATGACGCGATCATCTTTGGTGCCGGCATAGCCGGTCTGACGGCAGCTGCCTACCTGGTGCTTGGTGGGGCGCGCGTTTTGGTGTGTGAACAAGCGCCAAAGGTTGGCGGGTTGTTCAACACCTTCGAACGCGAAGGTTTCTGGTTTGACGGTGGCATCAAAGCGATCGAGAACAGCGGTTTGTTTCTTTCCACGCTCAAACAGCTGGGCATACAAGATCGCATTACCGTGCACAAAAGCCCGATTGGGATGATCACCAACGGTAAAATGCAACTCTTCAATGCCTGGGAAGACGTGGAAAACTACTATGCCGACCTGCATATTCTATTCCCGGACGAACAAAAGGGTCTCATCCAGGTTCGGGCAGATTCGAAAGTCATCTTTGACCTTCTGGATAGTCTGCTGACCTACCCCATCCCTATCATGGACACACCCGCAGATAATAAATCAGCCCGATCGGAGTGGTTTAAGGCGAAAAAAGGCAGCCTGGCGCGCTTCCCGAAGGCACTGGCGATGATGAAGAAAGAAATGCGGGTGTATTTGGAAGAGCACATTCACAATCCCAACCTGGTCAACCTGCTGTGCGATCTCTTTCCGGACGGCACAAGCGCTTTTTTTGGGCTGGGATATTTCCGCATGTTCCTGGATTATTACTACCCTGAAGGCGGTATGCAATCCATCCCCAATCTGCTCGCGGAGGGAATCATCGAAAAGGGCGCGGAGATCAGGCTGAACACCCGCGTTGAGCGCATCCTGCTTCAGGATGGCAGGGCTTGCGGCGTGCGCCTGGCAAATGGGGAGGAAGTGAAAGCTGGTTATGTGCTGGCGTCAAGCGACCTCAACCAGGCGTTGATCTGCATGCTTCCGGAAGGAATTTTGCCGGTTAAGTTTGAGCAAAAAATGCGCAGCTCGCAGGTCTCACATTCGGTGTTCAATGTATTTTTGGGGCTAGATGTTCCCCCTGAAGAACTGAACCTCTTTGGCTCTGGGCATGTCTTTTACAATCCTGATCTGGAGGGCATAACCGAGCAGGACCGCATCTCCCGCAAGGATTATTTTGCTCATGTGCCGCAGGAGATCTCTGTGCCCTGCATGCACGACCCCAAGCTGGCACCGGCTGGCATGACTGGGCTCAACTTGAGCGCGATGACCTCGCACAAATTCCTGGGGGGTTGGATGATGGCTGACAACCAGCGTTACGAGCAGCTTAAGGAAGCCTGCGCTGATGACTTGATCCGGAGTTTTGAGAAATATTATCCCAATCTTTCCAAACACATTCTGTTTCGGGTTACTTCTACGCCACGCACGATTTTAAATCAAACTTCCAATCATGAAGGTGCGATCATGGGCTGGTCTTACCATCGTAAAGAAGCCTTCAATCGCGGCAGCCTCTTAGCCATGCGCTCAATTGTGAAGACCCCCGTGCCGCGCTTGTTGACAGCCGGGCAATGGACCTTTGCGCCAGGTGGTGCACCGACAGCCTTACTCACCGGTCGCCTGGCTGCTGACCACATCCTGAAAAGCGTGAAGACGGAGTAGTAGGGGCGATGACCTTTTCATTTCCCCTTTTGTAGGGTTGAGGTCCGCCTCAACCACAACATTCGCCTTGATTTTTATAATGGAACAGGCAGGCCAGTTCCCTACAAGGCAAAAGAGCTTTGGTGGAGGGAGATGCCCTTACAGGATAATAAAACCCTCTCCGTACGGATGAGATCGTAGGGGCGATGACCTTTTCATTTCCCCTTTTGTAGGGTTGAGGCCCGCCTCAACCACAACATTCGCCTTGACTTTTATAATGGAACAGGCAGACCTGTTCCCTACAAGGCAAAAGAGCTTTGGCGGAGTGAGCTTTCCTGTAGGTCAGGTTCCTCTGTTGAACCTGACATCAAGAGCGTTGGGAAACGGTGGGTTTTGTCATAAGTCAAAGGCAGACTGCCACGGTCGTTTCACTCCCTCGCAGTGACAGAATAAAAAACAAAGTCAACTGCAGACTGCCACGCCCCCTTCGGGGGCTCGCAGTGACCGTGGGGGGGCAGGCGGAACGCGCAGGTGCACGTTCCCTACGAAGTACGGCCGGCGTAGTCGTGAGTTCTTTCTGCAGAATTTCCAAACCCACCCATGCGTAAGCCAACTAAACACACAGACTTACTAAAAGAAGGTTTTTTACCTTATGATCACCGGCAGGTAATTCATAAAGTGTTGCTGGGCGACTTTGAGGTAGGTTTCATCATCATAACTGTTGTATTCAGAGTAAGCTACCGTCGCCAACCCTCCCGGACTGACGCTAACGCCAACAAAACCGGCTTCATCGGCATATCCACTTCCACCATCGATCGTTTTACAAGTCCAATACATGAATAGATTTCCCGGCGGTACATCTCCACAGTTGCCTACTTCTTCGCCATAGGCAGGGGCAGGGCGGGCGATGTTTAATTTTCTCGCACCCAGATCTTCCGAAGCGTCCATGTAAGCGATGATCGGATAGCCCATGCCATCTACATCCAATGAAAGATCATAATCGACGGCGGGAATTCCTACCGTATCGACCACATAGCAGTTATAGGATGAGCTTGTACAATTACCACCACCACCACTTACCGATTCGGCATATCTCAGCATTCCGGAGAAAGAATTGTAATAAGCCATCCTGGTTTTGTCTGATGAGCTGTCCTTGGCATGGAGCGAAACATATTGCCCCCTGTTTAATCCGTCGTCAATGGTATCGCAACTCCATTCGGTATTCGAACAAGTGCCTCCAAATCCTGAATACCATGCAAAATCCAGTGAACCCAATGACGAATTATAAAAGGCGACCTGTACCTGTCCATCCCAGGTAAAATCAAGAGAAGGGTGTGTGCCATGATCCAACTCATCAACGCTGTCAATGCGATCAATCGTTTCACAATACCAATTCTCTCCATCCGCACTATTGCATCCGCTGCCTCCTGAAGTGACATAACTTGCCAGCTTAACGGACCCGTATTCAGTGATATCATCACTCATCGCGTGATAAGCAATAACCGGGAAATTGTCAGCATTGAATTTCATGGACGAGAACGTGCCGCGTGTTTCATGACCAGCCCATACGCGCTGATCCACCAGATAGATGGTCCAGGTTCCTGTTGGAAATGTTCTATAAGAAGCATATTTCAAAGCCCCATTGGTGGCATCGTAATAGGAGATACCGATCTTGGTGTAAGCCGGAGTTGGAGGATTTGACGGGACTCGGACTATATCGATCGAACTGTATTTTCCGACATCACCATTAGAATCGATGAGCGTGCAGTCCCAGTCATCGTTATTATGGCAGTTGCCAGTGCCAGGGGTCACTTCTTTTGCCATCCACAGTTCATTATTCAAATAATCGTAATAGCTGATATAGGCTATGCCAGTAGTAGGATGATGGGCTATTGATACATTCGTTCCCACCCCTGCTCCTTGATACCAATCCACATGCTCAGTAACCCAGGGTTCGTTGGCGGGTGGATTCGCTGCTGTCAGATTGGCGGCGTCAACTTTGATGCTGCCAGCCAGCAGGATTGATACAATCATGCAAAAAATGATCCGCTTGACTTTCATTTTTATCCTCCTAAACATGAGTAGACTTTCGACAGGAAGCCTGATAGATTGTTGGTTCAAAATTTACCACAACAGGTTAGTCAGGCCGTTTTCCGAATATTAAGATGAAATGCAAAGTTGTTAGTTGATAAATATATTATAGAGATTTTCAGAGCGAAATTCAATAGTCTTCAATTAAAAATCGCATCAGTTTCAGGATAAATCGTCGTTTGGAACAGTATCCATAGCGCGTGAAGGATTTGAACGAAAGGTTTCCATCTCGAAGCCATTGTTTCTGCTGGGTGGGTGACCCTTCCAATTCGATTTATAGGCAAGTGGTTGTAGTGCCGCCCCAAAGCGTGGGCGCGACACAAACGCCGGGAGACCGTGACAGGTCTCCCCTACGAAAAGATGTTCTTCCTGTGTAGGGGACGGCTGCCACGCCGTCCCAAAGACTGGATGCAAGAGAGACGCCGGGAGACCGTGGCAGGTCTCCCCTACGAAAGGCCTCGAAAATCAAAAAGCCGGGTTGCGATCTTCAACCCGGCTTACGCGGAAGGGGACAAGCCCCTTCCCTACGATAGAAAGTATTAACCCTTGACTGAGCCCTGGGTCAGACCGCCTACAATTTGGTCTTGCAAAATCAGGTAGATGATCATAATCGGGAGCGCAGCAATCAAAGCGCCGGCGGCAAAGACACCCCAGTTCTTGGTGTATTGCCCGGCGGTGAAGATCTGCAAGCCGACCATGACTGTCTGCATTTCGCGCTGAGTGAGCAGTGTGCGGGCGATAATAAATTCGCCATAGGTGCCAATGAAACTCAAAATCGAGATGACGACCAAAATTGGGCGTAATAGCGGCAAGATCAGCTTCCAGAAAACCTGCCAGTCAGTTGCGCCATCCACGTGAGCCGACTCGTCGATATCCCGCGGGATGGTGTCCATATAGCCTTTCATCAGCCAAATGTTCATGCCCATGGCACCGCCGGAGTAGACCAAAATCAGACCGGCGTGGGTGTTTAGCCCCAGCCAGGGGACGACATCACCGATCTGCTTAACAATAGTGAACAACGCCACGATCGCCAACAGGTTGGGAAAGCTCTGGATAAGCAAGATTGCCTTGAGCAGCCCCTGGCGTCCCTTGAAGCGGAAGCGCGAGAAAGCGAAGGCTGCCAGCGTGGTCAGTGAAAGAGTCAACAAGGTCGAGATCGTGGATACGATCAGCGAATTCTTCAACCAGGTGAAGAAGGGGAAAATCGGGTTGGTAACCAACTGCTGGAAGTTTTGAAAACCCCAGTTATCGGGAATCAACTTCTGATTGGCAAGGTCATTAACTGGGTTGATCGAGGCAGATATGATCCAGAGCACCGGAAAGATGCTAAAAGTGACCAAAACAACAGCCAATACCCAACGCCAGATTAAAGAGATTCTCCGGCTGCGTTGGATGGATTTTGGATGCTTAGACATTTTCACCAACCTCCTCCCACATATTTGTGAACCTGAACTGCAGCAAGGACATGATCGCGATCAAGACGAACAAAATCAACGAAATCGCCGAGGCGTAACCATATTGCACGCCGCGTCCGCTGGCAAATGCCAGGTTATAGACGTAGCTGATGATGATATCGGTGTAGCCTGCCTGGGTGGTCGCCGTTGGGATGGGTGGTCCACCATTGATGAAGGCGTAGATCAGGTTGAAGTTGTTGAAGTTGAAGATGAACGAAGAGATCATCAGCGGTCCAACACTGACCAGCAACAAGGGCAGGGTGATCCCCCAGAATTTTTGCCAGCCGCTGGCGCCGTCAATCTCGGCGGCTTCATAGATATCGCCAGGGATGGACTGCAGCGCGCCACTGGTGACCAGCATCCAGTAGGGGTAACCTAACCAGGTGTTGACAATCAGCAGGGCAGCGCGTGCCAGCCAGGGTTGCGTGAACCAACGCGGTGAGATGTTGAAAACAGCTTCGAGCATGCGGTTAATGATGCCCAGATCCGGGTTAAACATGCCGCGCCAGATCAAAATAGTGATCAGGCTGGGGATGGTGTAGGGGATCAGCAGCAGCGAACGCAGAATCTTTTTGCCCTTGAATTTGGGATCACCATAGATGATCGAGATCAACAGACCCAAAGAGAAGGTCAGCAAGAGGCTGCCAGTGGCAAAAATGAAGTTCCAGATCACAATTGTGACCAGCGGACCGCGCAGACCGGGGCTATTGATGAATTGGACAAAGTTGTCCATTCCGACAATGGCGGTGTAACCCGGGATCAGCCGTTGACCGGTTTTGGCGACATAAGTGCCCTTTTCATCATAATAGACCCTGCCGGTCAACTGATCGACGAAGGTGTTGGTCTCGGCGTCGTAGGCGTAGAGCGGTAAAAGCTCGGCGGCTTCGGATGGAGAGCGCACCTGGATGGTTTTCTCGGGGTCGCCAAACTTGATATTGGTCAGATTTTTATCGGTCGAAGCCAAAATGCGGTTCAGGCGGGTGTAACCCTCGATCGCAACGGGGGCGCCGTCCTCATCGAGTTCACCGATACCATTTTCTCCAGGCACCAGTGGAATCTCGGCATCCCCTTCCACATCCACCGGGGTGACCAGGCTGGTGTTCCCTTCAGCGTCTTTGAGCCAAAGCAGATATTGGTTTTCCGGAGATCGGTAGGCGATCCAATCGTACGCCTTGCCGGTTTCTGGCAGGTAGGTTTGTGCTTCAATTTGATTGATCGCTTGCGTTTGGGTGATCAGATGACCGTCGCCATAGTTCGTGAAGGCATTATAAATGGTGTAGATAATGGGGAAAATTGAGAAAAGCAGCCAGGCAGAGAGCCCGACAGCCATCCACTTAAACATATGTGCTTTCGGGACAAGGAAGGCAACGCTGATCATGACTATGATGATAACAATACAAATCCCGATCGGGATATACCCCAAGCGAAAGAGTTGATAGGCGAACCACCCCAGGGCGATATCGACGACGAGAACAATCAGAGCAGTCAGCAAATTGCCCGCCCCCTTGATGGTCTTTTTGGTAAACTCGCCGGTTGAGGGCGTGTTAGTCTCAGCCATCACATAATTCTCCTTTCTCTGTTGATAAAAAGGAGGCTTGCTGCTGCAAGCCTCCTGGACAGACTAACGCTTACGGGAGAACGATCTCCAGCAAGTGGGTTTCGGGGTCGAAGATGAAGGTCACTTCGCCTTCAGTCGGCACTGTGAACGTGATGTTGTCACCACCAGCGACGCCATCGACACCATAGTTGGTGTCCCAGCCGCCGTCGAGGGCAACTTTGACTTCGTAATCGCCAGCGGGGATTGTGAAGGTAGCAGTGTAGAGACCGTCATCACCGAGGGTCATAGCGGTGTCTGCACACTTGGGGTCCCATTCACAGGCAAAACCAGCAGCAGATTGCCATGAACCGGGCAGGTTGACCATGCCTTCGGTATCGAGGGCGATGGCAGCTACGATAGCTTCCTGGGCGAATGTGTAGGCTTCAGCGGGGGTCTTGGAACCGTCGAAGATGAAGGTGAGGGCATTGCCCCAGTCACCCCAGACCTTGCCCATCGCGGGGATGGCGGGCATGGGGACGGCGTTTTCACCAGCTTCGGCAATACCCTTCAGATAGGGATCGTCGATCTTGGCAGCGGCGGGCATATAAGCAGAGGCGCGGGGATCAGCTTCGTAGAGAGCCAGCATGGCTTCTTCGGTAGCGATGTATTCGGTCAGGAAGGTCTGAGCAAGCAGTACGTTCTCGGACATCGAATTGACAGCGAAACCCTGGACGCCCATGAAGGGATAACCGCCATCGGGGAATTTGGCGATGCCAAAATTCAGACCAGATTCTTTGAGGTTATTGATTTCCCAGGGACCGTTCATGAAGAAGGCAACGTCGCCATTCAGGAACATGGATTTGGCGGTGGTGTTATCGAGGTTATCGGAGAGGATACCGTCGTTCTTCCACTGCAGTGCCATTTCGCCGAAAGCGATCATACCTTCGGAACCAACACCAACATCGGTTGGGTCGTAGTCGCCGTTTTCGTCAAGACCAAAGACGTAACCGCCCTGAGAGGTCATCCAGGGATAAGCGTCGTAGGAAGTGCCACCTAAAACCATACCGTACTGGATTTCGCCAGCATCGATCAGTTCGCGGCTGAGGTCATAGACACCCTGCCAGGTGGTGGGGACTTCTTCAACCAGATCGGCATTGTAGAAGAAGCCAAGATTCTCACGGGCATAGGGCATGCCGTAGAGTTTGCCTTCGAAGGAGAAGGCTTTGAGTGTTTCGGGGTCGAATTCGGCGGCTTTTGCACCAAGATCGAGTTCGGCGATCAGACCGGATTCGGTCAGGGCGGGCAGCTGGTCGTGGGCGAGGACGATAATATCGGGACCTTCGCCAGCGGGGGCAGCCACGAGGAACTGGTCGCGAATACCAGAGATATTCTCGACAATAACTTCCACGTTGTATTCAGCCAGGAATTGGGCACCCAGTTCGGTCAGCACAGGAGCGCGCTGTTCGTCAGCCCAGATGCGCAGCGTCGCGGCGGGTTCTTCCACAGGAGCCTCAGTCGGGGCTTCGGTGGGTTCTTCGACAACGGGAGCTTCGGTTTCCACCGGGGGTTCCGATACGACAGGGGTCTCTGCCGGGGTGCCGCAGGCGCCCAGGATCAGAGTGGCAATCAGAGCGATTGCAAGTAACAAATAACTTTTCTTCATTGGTTTCTCCTTTTGAAACTATTGAAATGTTTGGCGAATTTGCCAGGGAATATTATAGTCATCCTGCCCCCCGCTTGTTTACGTTGTGCCAGCTAAGGACCTGTGAATTGGTCAGGCTGAGAGACGAATCGGGGGAAAGGCTACTTTCGATGTGTTGGCTTACTTCCAGGAACTTGAGTGTCTCTTGTTCGCTAAAGACAGACATGAGCGATTCGACCTGTTTGGTAAAACCGGGTAATACGCGAGCCAGGATCTCGGAACCTTTTTCTGTGAGATAGAGCTGGAAACTGCGCCTGTCGGTGAGGTCATTTTCGCGGGTGATCAGCCCGTCTTTATACATACCCTGGACAACACGGGAAGTGTTGCTTTTGGTACAAAGCAGGCGATCGCTGAGGTCAATGTAATTAATGCCAGGGTTGTGAGAGACATGCAGCAAGATGTAAAAACGCGGCACGTTAAGACCATGTTCGGAAAGATAGGTCTTTTCGTGATTATCGATGTGAAGGAAAATCGCCTTCAACGACTCATAAAGATGCATTTTATTTTCCGACATGCCGCCCCGGTAATTAATAGTTGACTAGTTCACTAGTCAACTAATTTTAACAGGATTAGTAAAAAAGTCAAGCCGAATATCTGGACATCATCGGGCGCGCCGACCGTCTGTTGCCCTTGTATTTAATATTATCACTGTGAGACCCTTTGCCATCTGACCTTGACTTTACTCTTGTCACTGCGACTGCTTGCGCACGGAGTGTCGAGCGCAGCGACCGTGGGACTAACGTTAACTTTCCTGT
>DHCY01000007.1:7467-11705 GCA_002399085.1 Anaerolineaceae bacterium UBA4890 | reverse complement strand
TTTGTCAAAAGTCAAAGGCAGACTGCCACGCCCTTCAGGGGCTCGCAGTGACAGAGTGACTAACGTTATCTTTCCTGTAGGTCAGGTTCCTCTGTTGAACCTGACATCAAGAGCGCTGGCAAAAAGTAGGCTTTGTCAATAGTCAAAGTCAGACTGCCAAACCCCTTCGGGGGCTCGCAGTGACCGAGGGACTAGCGTTAACTTTCCTGTAGGTCAGGTTCCTCTGTTGAACCTGACGTCGTGAGCGCTGGGAAACGGTGGGTTTTGTTAAAAGTCAAAGGCAGACTGCCACGCCCTTCGGGCTCGCAGTGACTTAGAAAAAGAAAAGTCAGACTGCCACGCCCCCCGCGGAGGCTCGCAGTGACTGAGGGACGAACGTTAACTTTCCTGTAGGTCAGGTTCCTCTGTTGAACCTGACATCAAGAGCGCTGGCAAAAAGTGGGCTTTGTCAAAAGTCAAAGGCAGATTACCACGGTCGTTTCACTCCCTCGCAGTGACTGAGGAAAAGATTAATGATAAAAGATCAAAGTCAGACTGCCACGCCCCCCGCGGGGGCTCGCAGTGACTGCGAAAAAGACAAAGGCAAAAGTCAAAGGCAGACTGCCACACCCCTTCGGGGGCTCGCAGTGACAGAGGGACTAACGTTAGCTCTCCTGTAGGTCAGGTTCCTCTGTTGAACCTGACATCAAGAGCGCTGGCAAAGAGTGGGTTTTTTCAAAAGTCAAAGGCAGATTACCACGACGCCTGCTTGTCAAAAACAGCGTCCGTGGTGCCAACATCCCAACTTCGGGGGCTCGCAGTGACTGGTGGTGGGAAACAAGCCCACTCCGTTCGGCTGGGGCTTACCTCTTCGGCTTTATTCAAACCAAATCGGATTGGTGACCAGGGCGGGCATGGGGGGCAGACCGGGGAAGAAGGTACGCCAGACCTCGAGCCTGATGTATCCGCGCTTTTCAACGGGCAAGCTGCTTTGCCAATCGCCTCTCTGGGGAGAGTTGAAGAGCACGCGCTGACCATCCTGGTCTATGAGCCTGATCTGATCGCCGGCTTCCAGCGCGAACGCTTGTATGTCTGCCATCAAACCCTCCCTCCAGGGCTTGATCACGCCATAGGTAGCATCATTGACATTCAGGTCGATGTGCAAATCCGTTGGGCTGTAGGTGAAATAGCTGTGCCCGGATTCGATCGCTTCCAGCAGGTCTTTTTCGCTGGCAGACCAAGCGAAAACGTTCATGGTCGGGTTCGCCAGTCGCTGAAAAACGGTATCTTCGTGATAGTCACTGCCGCAAACTGCCACCTGGCGCTTGCCGGCTTTGAGCATTTGATCCCACCAGGCGATGGTCTCGATGTTTCTGGGGCGCATGGGACCATTCCAGACCTCGATCAGGTCATAGGGGATCTTTTCAAGGTCAAAATGGAAGCCAAAATCGCTTTCCAGGGGGTGGTTGATGCTGATCAGAGCACCGTTTTTGCGCGCCTGGCGAAATTTATCGAGGGCTTCCTCTTCGGTGTTGGCAAAAAAACTGCCGGTGTAAGGATCTTCGATGCCCAGGAAGTTGCTGTGACCCTTATAGTGGGTCCATTCCAGACCGGGGATGATGGTGAGCCCTTCGATTTTCGGGAAGGAGGCGCGTTTGACCGGCTGATTGTGGTCGGTGACGGCGATGAAGTCCAAACCGTGCGTGCGGGCATGGCGGGCGAGGTGGTCGAGCGTGAGCTGCCCATCGGAAGCAAGGGTGTGCGTGTGCAGATCGCCCTTGAACCAACGGCGGGTTTTGGGGGTGAAACGAAGGCTGATGTGCACGTCCACCCCATCGGGCGAGACCACGTAAGCGCCCAGCATGATCTGCCAGGTTCCTGGTTTGAGCGGGTGAGGTTGGTAGCCGGGGGTAGCGTCGGTGGTGGAGACAAAGATGACATCGCGGCTCGAACCGCTGGCGCCCACCTGGCTGCCATCAGGCGCGAGCAGAGCGAGGTCGATGCGGTTGACGCGCTCCTGGGCGGTGAATTGACCGCTCTCGAAGTTGAAATTTTCTTCGCGGTTGCGGAGGTAAGTGTATTCAATGTCGACCCGTTCGGTGGACGGTGGCATTTCGAAGGGCAGAAGCAGGTAGCGACCTTGCTGGTCGGCGGGGATGTGGTGGATGATTTCGAGTGTTTGCATGGGTAGAATATTAACATAAATTCCTGAGAAAGAGGGTAATGAGTACGATGATGACCTGGATTGCGTTAGCCGGGTTGGGCAGGTTTGGAACCCGTCCACCATTCCCATAAATAGAGCCAGGAAAAGACGGAAAATCTGTCACAAATGTAAAGACATTCACAGTCAATGGTATATTTATTGGAGCAAATTCAACCTGGAGAGACTATGTTTACGCAATCCAATTCCGAAGTTTACATTCCCGACGGCTCTGACCCAACAAAAGCGCTTGGTCGTACCACCCATCTCTGCATCGCTGCCCACCAGGACGACATCGAAATCATGGCAATCGACGGCATCTTGCGCGCTTATGAGCGTTCGGATGCACATTTTACTGGCTGCGTGGTCACCGACGGGCATGGCTCGCCGCGTGCTGGTAAATTTGCCGATGTCAGTGATGATGAAATGGCACGAATTCGGGTTGAAGAACAAAAAGAAGCAGCCCGGATTGGCAAGTATTCTGCCCAGGTCTTTTTGGGCTATCCCAGCGTGGAGGTAAAAAAGGTTGAAAACCGGGGGCTAAAGGAAGATCTGAAGAACCTGGTCAGGCAGACGCGACCGCAAGTTTTATTTACCCACAACCTGGCGGATAAGCATAATACCCATGTGGGTGTGCTGCTGCGCGTGCTGGAAGCGCTGCGTGAATTGGAACCTGAGGAATTACCAGAAAAGTTAATCGGCTGCGAGGTTTGGCGCAACCTGGACTGGCTGCCGGATGAGCAGAAAGTGGTCATGGATGTCTCGACACACCGGGATTTGCAGGCTGAACTGGTGGATGTGTTTGTATCACAGGTGCAGGGCGGGAAGAATTATACGGATGCGGTCTTGGGCAGACGGGCAGCTAATGCGACATTTTTCGCCTCGCATGCCACCGACCAGGCAACGGCGTTGACCTTCGGGATGGATATGACCCCGCTGATGCTCGATAAAAAACTGGAGCCTTTTGAATTTGTGAAGACATTTATCGGTGAATTCCAGGCAGATGTTGCCGGGATGATTGAGCGTTTGAAATAACCCCTCCGCACCCCGGTCACTGCGACTGCTTGCGCACGGAATGCGGAGCGCAGCGACCATGGCAGTCTGCCTTTTCTTTTATCCTGTCACTGCGACTGCTTGCGCACGGAGTGTGGAGTGAAACGACCGTGGCAGTCTGCCTTAAAGCGATGCCAACGGAGATGTTGTCAGAGCAACGGAGTTGAAAGTTTGCAAATCTCCACTTGAATCTCGGTCACTGCGAGGGAGCGCAGCGACCGTGGCAGTCTGACTTTGACTTTTTCCTTACAAAAAAAATTGCCTTAATACCAATCTTCTGCGAGATCTTTCCATTCAGGATTAATTGACGAAATAAGCCTCTCTTTATATTCTCTCGAATTTGCTTTGATCTGCTTCTCGCGATTCAGTGCCGACGTGATATCGCCACCACATTCGTAATAAACCAGTTTGAAGATTTTGTATCTTGCGGTGAAAGTTCCCGCTTTGCCTTGTCTGTGTTCAGCAACCCGCCGAAGCAGATCATTAGTGACACCAGTGTAAAGGGTCTTGTTATCCATGGAGGTCATAATGTAGATGCAATTAGAATCGTAACTCATGATGCTTGATTATATTTCAGTCAAAGGCAGATTGCCACGGTCGTTTCACTCCACACTCCGTGCGCAAGCAGTCGCAGTGACAAGATTTAAGTCATGAGCAGACTACCACGCCCCCTTTGGGGGCTCGCAGTGACTGAGGGGCTAACGTTAACTTTCCTGTAGGTCAGGTTCCGTATTTGAACCTGACGTCGTGAGCGCTGGGAAACGGTGGGTTTTGTTAAAAGTCAAAGGCAGACTGCCACGCCCCCTTTGGGGGCTCGCAGTGACAGAATAAGAGACAAAGTCAAGAGCAGACTGCCACGCCCCCTTTGGGGGCTCGCAGTGATTTAGAAAAAGAAAAGGCAGACTGCCACGCCCCCTTCGGGGGCTCGCAGTGACTGAGGGGCTAACGTTAACTTTCCTGTAGGTCAGGTTCCGTATTTGAATCTGACGTCGTGAGCGCTGGGAAA
>DHCY01000007.1:0-7157 GCA_002399085.1 Anaerolineaceae bacterium UBA4890 | reverse complement strand
AACCTGACATCAAGAGCGCTGGGAAACGGTGGGTTTTGTTAAAAGTCAAAGGCAGACTGCCACGGTCGTTTCACTCCACACTCCGTGCGCAAGCAGTCGCAGTGACAGAATAAAAGACAAAGTCAAAGGCAGACTGCCACGTTCTTCGGGCTCGCAGTGACAGAGGAAAAGATTTACGACAAAAGATTGAAGACAGACTGCCACACCACCTGCTTGTTGACAACCGTATCCGTGGTGCCAACACCGGGGTCTCGCAGTGATTAGTGGTGGCTAGCCAGGGTTGGGGAGACCTTTGCCAACTACTTTATCAGGCAACAACCTGCATGTATTGCGGTTGGGCGGAGCACCAGATCTGGCTGTCAGGTGAGATTCTAAACCAGCCGTCTTTCTCTTCATAAACCGTGACCACATCGTTACGGATCAGATTGCCGATGATCTTATAGCGTTTCCCGGGACCATCCCGCAAGAACAGTGCTTTGACAATGCACTGGACGCGAAATTCCTGCCTCGATGCCAAAGGTGTTTCGGGTGCGACCCGCAGCATGTAATTGCCAGCCCCCGAGCACCAAACCTCGGCGATCGGGTCCAGCCGGAACCAGCCATCCACCTCTTCGTAAACTGAAACAACTTCACCCAGGTTGAGTTTTCCGATCACCCTGAAATTGGCGCCGGGACCTTCACGCTTGCGCAGGCTGTTGACCATGCATTTCGCCCTGAAGAGCACATTCGGTTCAGGAATATCGAGGAAACCGGTGGGGTTGTTGAAGTACTTCCAGACCGCCGCCTGGTCACCGTTGAAGCGGTTGTAATCCATATATTTACTGAATGCGCCAATCGATTTGCTGCGGTCACCGGTTTGGTGGATCAGGTAGGTGTCGACGCCCTGGGGCAGCATAGGTGGTCCGGGGTGCTCCGCGGTGTAGAAGGGGGAAGGGGCAGCACGGCGATAGGTTGCCAGCCACCAATCCAGGCGGGGCAGGTCGGAGACTTGCAGGTTGGTGTTGACCCAGTTGGCGCGTGAGTAGACGATGGGGTAGCGCCCGGTGCGCGATTTGCAGATTTCAAGGCAATTGAGGGTGGTGGCGGTGATGCGCGCGCGGGTGTTGATGCCGGCGACTTCCAGGTCGAGGGCGATACGGTCGTGCGCCCAATCGCTCTTGTTTTCGAGCATTTTGAAGAGGGAATCCATCTGGGCGACAGCGCTTTCACCGAAATAGGGCACGTGGTAAGCGATGCGACCGACTTTTAACTGCCCCATCTGCGACCAATGGTAACTGAATTGGGGGTCGCGGTAGCCCCAGGAGACGCCGGCGCGAGCAGCGATGAAACTGACCGGCTCTGCGTGGTTTTTGATTGCATCAAAATTGACCCTCCGGGTGCCTTCGGCGTTCGCCTGGTGACTGCTGATGTCGATTCCAAATGCTCGTGTCATGATTGCAGTAGGTGCAAGTTAAATGCCAGAGCAGTGATAGCTGATAGCTAATGGGTGAGAGGACCCCTCTTTTCGTTGGTTACATCATAATCCGCGTAGGTCAGGTTGCGTTTTTCAACCTGACATCATGAGTGGCAGCGAACGATGAGCTTATTAAAAGACAAAGGCAGACTGCCACGCCCCTACGGGGCTCGCAGTGACAAGAGTAAAGTCAAAGGCAGACTGCCACGCCCCCTACGGGGCTCGCAGTGACAAGAGTAAAGTCAAAGGCAGACTGCCACGCCCCTTTCAGGGGCTCGCAGTGACTGAGGAAAAGATTAAAGACAAAAGATCAAAGGCAGACTCCCACACCCCCCGCGGGGCTCGCAGTGACAAGAGTAAAGTCAAAGACAGACTGCCACGCCCCCGCTACGGACACCAATGTGTCCTGTACAGACCGATGTGGGTTGAGCCCACTCGGTCTAGTCGCAGTGACCGAGGGTGGTCCCACGGGCTCGGTCCCACAGGGAGGCTTTGCACTCAGGAGACCTTCGCCAACAAGATAGAATGGTGAAACCGGGCGCTTACGAAAGGATATAATCCTTCTATCAGCTATCAGCTATCAGCTATCAGCTATCAGCTATCAGCAATCAGCTATCAGTTATCTGTTATCAGTGAGGTGATTATGAGCGCGGGATTATTTGGCAGTATCGAAGGCGGGGGAACAAAGTTTGTTTGCGCGGTGATCGACGAACAGAATCAGATTTTGGCGGAAATGCGCGTGCCGACTACCACTCCGGATGAGACCTTGAACGCGTGTCTGGATTTTTTTAATCAACAGCAGGTTTTGCTGGGACGATTAGCCGCGCTTGGGATTGCCTGTTTCGGACCGCTGGACGCAAGGCGTGATTCGCCGACCTATGGACAGATTTTGGCGACGCCCAAGCCTGGCTGGGCATTCACTGACGTGGCAGGGTTTTATGAAGATAGGCTTGAGGTGCCGGTTGGTTTCGATACGGATGTGAACGGCGCCGTTCTGGCAGAAGCACTTTGGGGGGCGGGCAAGGGCTTGAGCGACGTGGTCTATTTTACGATTGGCACGGGCATCGGCGGGGGGGCGATGGTGAACGGGCAGTTGCTGCACGGCTTGATGCACCCCGAGATGGGGCATGCGCGATTGCCGCGTATTGGGGGTAATGAGGGGTTTTTCGGGGTGTGCCCATTCCATGGTGATTGTTTTGAGGGCGTGGCGAGTGGTCCGGCGATGGCAGCACGCTGGGGGATGCCGGCTGAGATGCTTTCGCCTGAGCACCCAGCCTGGAAGCTGGAAGCGGCGTATATCGCACTGGCGCTGCAGGGGGTTATTTGCACGCTGGCACCGCAGCGTATTATTTTGGGCGGCGGGGTGATGAGCGCGGATTTTTTGTTCCCGATGATCAGGCAAAAGACAGTTGAATTTTTGAATGGGTATATTCACGCGGTGGAGATTTTGGAGGGGATTGAGGATTATATTGTGCCGCCAGGTTTGGGCACGCGATCGGGGATTTTGGGGGGGAAGGCGTTGGCGGAATTAGCTGATAGGAAAGAGCTGATAGCTCATAGCTGATAGGAAAGAGCTGATAGCTCATAGCTGATAGGTGATAGGAAATAGCCGATGGCTGATAGCTCATAGGAAAAGAAAAAAAGAAGAGACGAGCAAAAGAGAGAAATTTCCTGTAAAATTGCAAGAATCGGAGGAATGGATGCAAACCACTGGTGGACTGTTGGCATACAAAGAATTAATTGTCTGGCAGAAAAGCATGGAATTTGCAAATGCTGTCATTAATTTAATTGAGGTTTTGGATACTCCACGCAAGCATTATCGCTTGTTTGAACAACTCGAAGCAGCAGCAACTTCTGTTCCTATGAACATTGCTGAGGGAAAAGGAAGAAATTCCAGGAAAGAATTCGTTCATTTTTTGCATGTTTCACGCGGTTCATTATACGAAACCTTGACGCTGCTTGAAATATTTCTTATGCGCGGGTGGCTTAAAAGCGAAACGTTTCAAGAACTGGAACTGCGATCGATCGAAATTGCGAAGATGCTGAATGGATTAATTAACAGCCTCGAAAACGATTGATAGCTTATCCCTGTGCGATAAGCTATCAATCGTTTTTTCACTTTTCTTCTTTTCCTATCACCTATCAGCTATGAGCTATGAGCTATGAGCTAATATGACGGATTTGAGTGGGAGATTTCGATCTCCTTCACGCATACAAATCGGGGTACCTTCAGGGCTGTTGGGTCGCGGCGACCGTAACTGCTGGAGACATTATAGGCTACCTGCTTTTCGCTCAACCAATGCACGCGCTCGCCAAAGAAATCGGTAAATTTCTGGGTGAGGCGCACATTGTACGGCACCTGTACGCTGCCATCCTTCTTTAAAAAGAGCGCGCCAAAACGACTGGAACCGGTCATGATGCCCTGGCTGGGGTTGACCACGTTCATATAGTGGATGTAGGGAATATAGAGGATGTCTTCGTCACGCGGCATCCCCAGCAAGTCCTTCAGGGTGGCAATCGGCTGGCTGCCGGCATTCATCACCAGGCTGACACGGCTGACGTCATGCCCTGTGGCGGTTTTGCCGAACTCATCCGCTGAGTCCTGATCCCACATGAAAGCCTGGAAGCGACCATCTTTTATCAGGGGGAAGGGTTTTCTTTCTATGCCGAAACGGTCGGTTTCCTGGGCGAAGATTTCAGGGTCGTCGGGATTGTCGGTGAGGCTGATTTGCTCTGAAAAGAACTGTTTTCCCTGATCTTCTTCCTTTAAGAAAGAGTATCCCTGCATCAGGGCGCCGCCAGTCATGCCGTAATAAGCCATGATCTGGGTTAGTTCGGCGGTGGCAGCCGGACCGAGCACCACGGTGTACTTGCCGACAGGCAATTGCACTGCTTCGTCGTTCTGGTAGTGATGCACCAGCAGTGCCAGGTCGGCGTGCAGACTTTCGGCGTCGAGATCCTTTTTCATTTGGGCGCTTTGCTCGGCGTTGACTTCCCACTTGAGGCTCTCGGAGGACAAAACGGCGGTCACCTGGGCGTCGGTGGCGCGGAAAAATTGGGTGAACTCGTTTGCTGTGCTGATCTGGGCAGTGGTCGTGGTGCCATTAGCAAAAATGCCGCTCAGTTTGACATCGTCGCTTTCCAGACCTTCTGCCAGGGTGTTGAAATATGCCAGGCGTTCCTGGTTGGTCAGATCGGCGAGGGCAGGGTCGAAGGCGCGTTCATCGACCACATCGCGCTCATAGACCGGGAAGGTGGGGTCATAGGAGAGCGGTTGGGCATGGGGCAGCATCTCTACCAAAATATCGAGCCCATTTTCCATGCTGGCGGTATCGGAGGGGTCAACGATCATGCTGTAGCTGGCTTTTTTGCGACCATCGTAGGCGATGGTATCGATCGAGATCAGGTGCTCGTTGGTATTGAGCGAAATCGCCGAGTTGGCGAAGCGCATCAGGTAGCTGTCTTCTTCGTGATAGCTGATCAGCGCTTTCAGGTTGCGAGCTAGGGCGGCTTGGCGAAGTTGTTTCAATAAATCAATGACTTGGTTGCTCATGTTACTCTCCTACCTGGACGTTATCGAAGCGGCATACCGGGACGCCATGCCCGAGCTGCATAATCTGGTTGGGTGCGCCTTTGCCGCAATTGTTGACATAATGCAGGTTCCAGGTGCTTTCGTCGCCCACGGCAGTGAGCGAATTGTAGAACGGGATGGTCTCACCGCGGTAGGTGGGGTTTTTGACGACTTGCTTTTTCTTGCCGTTTTCCACCAGCCAGCCGATATCGCAGGCAAAGTGGAACTGCTCACGGTTGGAACCGATCGACCAGCTTTTGTCGCCATCCAATACCAGACCGTATTCGGTGTTGGCGATGATGTCTTCCAGGCTGCCGTCGGTGCCGGGGTCGATGTTGATGTTGGTCATGCGCTCTATTGGAACGCGATAGAAAGAAGTGGCGCGGTTGGCGCCGCTGGAGCCTTCAAAAATCTGCTTTTTGGCTTTGGCGTTGGCTTCTTCCACCATCTGGCGACCGGTGATGGCGCCGACCAGGATGCCTTTGTCGATCAGGAGGTTATCCTGGGCGGGCACGCCGTCGTCGTCGAAGCCAAAACTGCCGGGGCTGTTGGGCTCGAGAGCGTTGGCGCGGGCGGTCAGTTTTTCGGAGCCGTAACGCAGTTTGCCAAAATCTTCCAGACGCACGAAGGAGCCGCCGGCGAAGGAGAGCTCATAACCGAGAATACGGTCGAGCTCGAGGGCGTGCCCGATGGTCTCATGGGTTTGCAGGAACATGATGCCGTTCAGCAGGATAACGGACATTTTGCCATTGGGGGCGTCATCGGCGACCAGGAGCTGATTGAGCTCGCTGACGAGGCGCTCGGCGTGTTGCAGGAAGTCGCCCTGGTCGATGCTTTCCCAGCCGCGTGTGGCGCCGGTGCGACCGGGCAGATAAGTGCGGCGCTGCATGCCGCCGTCTTTGTCGATGCCCATTGCCTGGAGGTGCGGAAAGACCTCGATGATGTTTTTCTCGATCTCCGAGCCTTCAGAATCCATGAAAATGATCTGTTTGCGCACGAATTCGAGCATGCTTATGCGCTGGGCGACGCCGGGTTGGTTGAGGGCGGCGTCCATTTTTTGGAGGAAGTCCACTTTTTCATCCAGACCGACAGTAAAGGGGTCAATCTGGCTGGGGCTGGTGAAGCTACCGGTGATGGCTTCCTTTTCTGCGAGGCGGATGGGAAAGGTGACGCGTTCGGAGGCGATGCGGGCGTTGTCGAAGGCTTTTTCGAAGATCGCGCCGGGGTTGGCGAGGTCAGAAGAAGCGGAGAAGCCCCAGGCGCCGTCATAAAGCACGCGCACGCCCAGACCGCTCTGGCTGGAGGCGTTGTTTTCTTTGAGGTTGCCGTTCCACATGAAGAGGAAGTTGCTGTCTTCGTGGGGGTACCAGCGGGCGTCAACGTAGTGCGCGCCCTTGGCGTGCAAATGGTCAATGTATTTTCGGATTGTGTCTTTCACAGTATCTCCTTTGGGTAAACTAGTGGTTATTATAGTGGTATTGGAAGGGATTGGGGGTGTTTTGGGCATGAGGAGCTGGGAACAGGGAACAGAATTGATAACATTTAACACCCCCTCTTTAGAGGGGGACGGCGCAGCCGGGGGGTGAGAACGAACTTTCGCAAGGCGAGCATTAGTAAATTGGTTTTTCCACCCTCATTGTAGATGGCGGCAGTACCGTTTTACCACCCCCTCTTTAGAGGGGGACGGCGCAGCCGGGGGGTGAGAGAGGAACCACCACGACACCTATTCCTTCCCCAACTCGACCAACCTTTGGTCAGCCACCTGTTTGATCTGCTCACAAACCTGGTACAACTGGTGTTCGACTTCCCAATTTGTAAATCGTAAAACCTTCAAACCCTGCGATTCCAGATACGTCGTACGGACTTGGTCTGATTTCATTTCTTCATCAGAATAATGTTGCCCACCATCGATCTCTATTACCAGTTTAGCCTGGTGACAATAAAAGTCGACAATAAATTTGCCTATGACGCTTTGTCGGTGGACTCTTAGTTCAAAGTTTCTGAGGTAGCTGTACCAAAGTGACTTTTCTTGTTTTGTAGCATTTTTGCGTAGTTCCCTGGAACGATCGCGAAGAGGGTGAGGTGACATGGGGTTAGTTTAATCATTTTTTGTGTCGTCGGGGGAATCTGGAC
>DHCY01000023.1 GCA_002399085.1 Anaerolineaceae bacterium UBA4890 | reverse complement strand
ATCGGGCGGGTTGGAACCCGCCCATTCGTTGGCCAAAAATTTACAGCTGTTTGTACCGCTCAATTTGCGGGGCAATCTGCGCCAGGGAGGTTGCCCAGAATCCCTTGCTGCGGATGTCGATTCCGAAGCGAGCTGCCAGATCGGCTGCGGAGGCTTCGCCGGTGCTTGCCAGCAGGGCTTTATAGTCTTCCACGAATGCCGCGCCCTTCTCCTGGTAAATCGCGTACAAACCCTTGGCGAATAAATTGCCAAAAGCATAGGGGTAGTTATAAAAAGATAAACCGGTGCTGTAGTAATGCGGCTTCCAGGTCCAGGCGAATTTGTTCATCACCTCCGGGTCAATGCCATCGCCATAAGAATCGCGCTGCGCCTGCAGCATGATCTCGCTGATCTCATCTGCAGACAGGGTGGCTTTCTTGCGGCGTTCAAAGACCTCGCGTTCAAACAGAAAGCGGGAGTAGATGTCGACAATTGTCTGGGCATCGCTGGAGATGGAGGTTTCAAGGATGGTTTGTTCGGCTTGCGGGTCGTCAATTTGTTCAAGGAGCGCATTGAAAACAATGTTTTCGCACATGATCGAGGCTGTTTCTGCCAGGGTCATCGGCGTTTTCGATCGCAATGGAGTTTTATCAGCCTGGAAAGCGCAATAATTGTGGAAGGCATGCCCAAGCTCGTGCGCCAGGGTCATCACCTGGTCAAACGAGCCGTCAAAATTGGACATGATGCGGCTCTCCTTGACGCCATCAACACCCATACAATAGGCGCCACCACGTTTGCCGGGTCGCTGAAGCGCGTCGATCCAATTATTTTCAAAGGCATGTCGGGCAAAATCGGAAAGCTCGGGGGAGAAACGGGTAAAATTCGTCAGGATAACGTCTTTCGCTTCTTCAAAAGTGTAAGTTTTATCGACGCTGCCGACCGGAGCAAACAGGCTCCACCAGGGGAGTTTCTCTGAACCCAGTAGTTTAGCTTTGGCACGGAAGTAATCGCGGAACATGGGAAGTGAGTCTTGGATAGCGCCAATCATTGCCTCCAGCGTCTGGCGATCGATGCGCGCCATGTCGAGCGAGGAGTGTAAACTGTCTTCACGTCCGCGTTTGCGGTCGAGTGTGTTGACCTCACCTTTAACCCCGTTCAGGCAGGCTGCCAGGGCTTCCTTCATGTCCTCGAAAGTTGCCTGTTCCAGATGATAGGCGCGTTCGCGGACATCCGCAGAAGGTTGACTGCGCAGGTTGATCAGGGCAGGCAGGGGCAGGGTTTCGGTTTTCCCATCGATCTCAAATTCAACTTGTTTTTGTGAGGTCAGGGTGCCCTGCAAATCGCCCCAGGCAGAACCGCCGGAGAGTGAGAGCTCGTTAGCGAGTTCTTCCTCGGGTTCGCTCATGAGGAACTGGCTTTGCTGCGCTTCTTCCATCAGGAAGAAGGCGTGCTCATGGGCAGAACCAGGGATAGCCAGGGCTGCGGGAAGCTGATCGTTGATTTTACCGAGCCAGGCAGCGATCCGCGTGTTAACGTTGCGCAGGGGCAGTAAGCCAATTTGGAATTTCGACTGCAGCTGCTCGGCAGGTTTGTCGAAGGAATCGGTGCTGGTGAGCCCATAAAGGTAGGAGTCGATTGTGCCCGCAAGCAGGTTGATGGAGTTACCCTGGTCAACAACCCTGCTTAAGAGCTGGCTCAAAACTTCCGGTTCGATTTGTTTGCTTTCAAGTGGTAACAGCTGCTGGTCAAAAAAGGTGGAGAGGGCAGATATTTCGTTCTCCAGGGTTGCCAGATCGGCAGCGAGTTTGGAGTCGTCGAGCCCGGTATAGATATTGCTTAGATCCCAGCGAGGGATAGAATCAGTCATAAGAATCTCCTTTTTGATTAATTATACCGGCAAGCAGATGGCTGAGGCTTGCAGGCGACAAATTTGGGAAAAGAGCTGATAGCCCATAGCTGTAAGCTGTCAGGGCTCACATCGTGAGCAAAAATTACCAAAAAAGGTAAGACTGGTTGTATATCCCAAAAAAAGATATATAATAACGTCAATAACCCCCAATTACCTTTGTGAATTTCAAGGAGAATAATGAATAAGAAGCGTGTGTTTATTGTACTTACCTTACTTACAATGCTACTTTTCAGTATTGTAAGCCCAACCAAGGCAGACCCAGGCGAAACCGTTCGAATCTGGGTCAGCTACAAGCAAGGCACTGGACCGGATGTACTCAAGTCGATTAATTCCAGCGGAGCAAAAGTTCATTTTGACTTTCCGGAATTAGATGCTTACGTGGTCAGCATGCCAAAAGCGGCGCTTAACGGCATTCTGAACAACCCATTTGTGATCGGTGTTGAAGAAGACGCTGAGCGGTATCCGATCAGGGACATGGCTGGGCAAGTAACAAAAGACGCCCTGGATGTCGTTGACGCGCTTGGGCAAACGGTGCCATACGGGATTGATATGGTGCAGGCGAGGGATGTTTGGGACGTCGATCGGGATGGCGTTGTGGATGCTGACGCTCCGACCGGTGCCAACCGAACATTATGTATTATCGATTCTGGTTATTATCAGGGCCATTTAGACCTTCCAGATGCTGATGGCGGTTATTCTCAGGTAGGCGGCGAATGGTCGACGGACGGTTTTGGACACGGCTCGCATGTGGGCGGCACGATTGCAGCTGAAAACAATGGTCTCGGTGTGGTTGGTGTTACACCTGGCACAGTGAACCTTTATATTGTTAAATTCTTCGGCGATGATGGCAACGCGACCTACGCCTCGAACCTGGTAGATGCCCTCAACCGCTGTGTTGCAAATGGCGCGAACGTGGTCAGCATGAGCCTGGGCGGCTCCAAATCGGTCCGTACTGAAAAGACAGCCTTCGCAAATGCCTATACTGCCGGTGTGCTAAGCATTGCCGCGGCAGGTAATGAGGGTACTTCTGCCTATTCCTACCCAGCCTCTTATGATTCGGTGATGTCAGTAGCCGCAATTGATGCAAACAAGGTTGTGGCAGATTTTTCACAGTACAACAGCGCGGTCGAAATTGCCGCGCCAGGCGTAGCAGTGCTCTCCACACTCCCTTACATCGAAACCAACAACCTGACTGTGGATGGTGTGGATTACGCTGTGAGCCACATTGAGTATTCTGGTCTTGGAACCGCCAGTGGCGCGCTTGTGAACGGCGGCTTGTGCGATTCAGTTGGATCCTGGTCTGGTAAGGTTGTGCTTTGTGAGCGAGGTGTCAATACCTTCTATGAAAAAGTAGCTAATGCTCAGGCAGGTGGAGGCGTCGCTGCAATTATCTACAACAATGTTGAAGGAGCGCTTCTGGCAACTCTTGGAGAGGGAAACAGCACCTCCATCATTGGAATTTCTTTAAGCCAGGAAGATGGTCGATACCTTGTTGCCAACAAGCTCGGACGGAATGCAACAGTCTTTAGCTCAATAGAGAAACCTGGCAGCGGATATGAAGCCTGGGATGGTACCTCGATGGCGACTCCCCATGTTTCTGCTGTCGCGGCGTTGGTTTGGAGTGCAAATCCCTCGTGGACAAATGCCCAGATCCGCCAGGCTCTGACCGCTTCTGCGCAAGACCTGGGAGCTGTCGGGAAGGATAATTATTATGGTTATGGCTTGGTGCAAGCGCGAGCTGCCTTGACATACCTGGGATATGGTGGACCTACACCTCCTGAAAATACCGCTCCGACTTTGACAATCAATACTCCTGTGAACGGTGCAAGCTTTAACGTTGGTACATCGATTGCTTTTAGTGCCACTGCAAGCGACGCGGAAGATGGCAATTTGAGCGCATCGATCGTCTGGAAGTTGAACGGCAGCGTGGTTTACACCGGAGCAAGTTTCAGCCGAACGGACCTGGCTATTGGTTCATACCTTGTCGAAGCCAGTGTCACTGACAGTAAGGGGTTGACTGCAAGCCAGCAAGTTACGATTACAGTGACAGAACCTCCCACTCAACAGTCCCTCAATGCCACAATTGGGACGAACAAAACAAGTTATGTTAATAAAGAAAAAGTATATGTGACTGTGACGGTCACAGACCAGAACACTGTGCCGGTCGCTGCAGCCTCTGTGAATGTGACAATGACCAGCGCTAATGGTACCAAATCCACATTTACTGGGACAACGGGAACGAATGGGGTTTATACCTTCAGTACAAGCCTTAATACCCGTAGAACCGGTGTTGGTACTTATTCTTTGTCAGCAAACGTAAGTAAGGCTGGATATACATCTGCCACAGCCAGCACGACGTTCCAGGTGAACTAAGATCTCAAATATGTAAGGGCGGGTCACAGACCCGCCCCATGCATTTCGTTACTTCCGGTTCTTCTGACCCGGTAAGATTATGACCGTCTGGTTTCCTTTAGCAGCTATTTTTGGTTAAAGAACTCAATTGCCGCGTCCAACTGCGGGTCGCGGTCGGCATCAACGTCTTCCTGGGTATAGGGCACTTCGATGTCCGGCGTGAGACCAACCTCGTTGATTTGGTTGCCATTGGGGGTCAACCAGCGGGCAATCGTGATGCGCACCCCACCAGCTTCTGTGCGCAATGGAATCCAGTTTTGCACCGAACCCTTGCCATAACTGGTTACACCGATCAGTGTTCCGCGCCCATAATCCTGGATTGCGCCGGCAACAATCTCTGAAGCCGATGCGGTACCTTCGTTGATCAGGATCACCAGCGGAATCTCGGTTGCCATCCCACCAGGCTGCACACGATAACTATCGCGTGTGCCGTCGCCATATTCCTCGTACATGACAATGCCATCACTGATAAACTCCGAGGCGATCTCAATCGACGTAACTAATAAGCCGCCGCCATTGTTGCGCAGGTCAAAAATGAGCCCCTTGGGATTTTGAGCCAGGAGTTCTTTGAGCGCTGCTCTCACCTGATCAGTTGCCAGTTCGTTAAAAGTGTAGAGAGCGATATAGGCGATGTCCCCTTCGAGCATTTGATAATCAACAGCAGGTACTGTGATCTTCTCGCGGACAATGGTGATGTCCATAATTTCCTCACCGCGCCTGATGGTCAGGGTAACAGCCTCTCCGGCAGGACCAAGAATTTTCTGGAGCGCCAGATCTCCGGGAATACCGGTCATATCCTCGCCATTGATGGCGATAACAAGGTCTTTGGCTCTCAAGCCGGCTTTTTCTGCAGGGGAATATTTCATCGGAGAGACAATCTCGATGTATTCACCAGAAGTGTTAACCCAAGCGCCGATGCCGGTATATTCTTCTCCGCCCATCTCAGCGTTAGCCTGAGCAAATTGGTCGGGATTCATATAGGAAGTGTGCTGGTCGCCAGTAGCAGCGAGCATGCCCTGGATCGCCCCGCGCATCAATGCCAGGTCGTCCAGCGGCTGATCGACGTAATTTTCATGCAGCAGATTCCAACTTTCCCAGAAGGGCTTGAAGAGCTCTTCCAGTTCTTCGGGTGTTTCTGCCTGGACAACCTGGGTAGGTACGGGCGTTTCGCCCGGTAAGGCGGTGGCTTGCGGTGTCGGTTCGACCACGTCCACCGAATCAGTAATATCGGTGATCTGCTGAAATACATCGTTTGGCAAGATTGTGCCAACGGCACACCCGCTCAAGAAAGTGGCACTGAGCAAAAGGACGGCACCAAGCACAAGCAGGCAAGAGCGTAATACTTTATTTTCCATATCTTCTCCATTATCTGTTCTCTGAGATTGAGAGCAGCAAAAAAATCGTCATTAATCCAAAAACCCACCTTGCAGAAGCGCACCCGGCAGATCGCTCAACTTCCTGATGGCAAAATGATTGTCAGATGAGTTGCCAAAGGGATCCACCAGCACGGTCCGTAAACCCAGATCTCTGGCAGTGTCCAGGTTGGGAGTGCGGTCATCAATAAAAAGGCAGCAAGCCGGGTCTGGATTACCAGCTTTTTCCAGCACCAGCTTAAAAGCCCGAGGGTCGGGTTTACAGTAGGGTTCAGTGGTCAAAACGTCGATAATTTCTGTGAATAAATCGCGAATCCCAACCAATCGCAAAACTTGCTCAGCATGAGGACGGCTGGCATTCGTGAAGATCCATTTTTCTTGCGGGATTTTGAGCAGCGCCTGACGTAAAGCTGGATCTTCCTTGATCACCTCAGAGAGGTTAACATCGTGGACATAGGCGAGGTAGTCATTTACATCCGCGCCATATTCAAGTTGCAGACCTTTCATGGTCGTACCGTGCAAATTGAAAAGTCGTTCCCGCTCATTGCGAATTTCCAGCCGGGGAATGCCAACATTGACTGCCATAAATTCGTCAATACGATCGCCAAGAATATCCCAGGCGCCAGTGTCTGGTGGGTAGACCGTGTCATCCAGGTCGATCAGTAATAATTGCAATCTACTCATCTCGGGTCAACCAGCGGTTCATGTTTTGAGGCGGAATAAAGGCATCCATCAGAGCCAGGAGTTCAACCGGGTCACCCGACTGCACAAATAGCCCCCGATGTTCAGGATAGATGTAATTGCAGGCTATGGCGTGGTCAAACATTGAAAAGAGCGGATCATAATAGCCGCCGATGTTCAAAAAGCCGACAGGTTTATGGTGCTGCCCCAGCTGCGCCCAGGTGAGGGCTTCGAGCACTTCATAAAGCGTGCCAAAACCTCCGGGCAGGGCAATGAAACCATCGCCCAGTTCACTCATGCGGGCTTGCCTGAGCTGGATGTTGGCTACTTTTTCAATGCGGGTCAGTTCAGAGAAGACCAGGTGGGGCAGGTTGAGATCATCGTTGATCACACCGACGACTTGCCCGTTGTGTTCCAGCGAACCGCGTGCCACTGCCCCCATCAGCCCGGTTTTACCGGACCCAAAGATGAGAACGCGCTTCTCGCGTGCCATTATCTTCCCCAGTTCATAGGCAGCGTGGAGGTGTTCTTCTGGCAGATTGTCAGCAGAACCAGCGTAAATAGTGATTGATTGTAAGTGGTTAGCCATAAGTTATTCCAAACGATTATACCCTCGCTTTCCTGGCGAGGCTGGTCTGGCACAAGCTTAATTCTCTTTTACTGATCAATTATTTTGGTTTCTTCAGGAAGCCGAAGATCACAACCAGGGCGATGCCGATCAGGCTTATGCCGGTCAGTGTCAGCCCGATGCGCTTGCTGTCACCAAACACCACCTGGGTGGTGGAAGGCGGCGGCGTGGGTGTGGCGGTGGGCAGCGGTGTCTTGCTGGGGATTGCCGTGCGGGATGGTTGCACGATGGTGGGTTGGGGGGTGAAGGGCGCGATGGTCGCGGTCGGTTCGAGCGTTGCCGTGGCGACTTCCCCACGCCTGATGAGCAAGAATTGACCGATATAGATTTCTGTTGCATCGGAGCTGTTGCCATTGAGCGTCATGATTTCGCTGGGTGTCATCCCGTAGGCAGCGGCGATACCTTCCAGAGTATCTCCATCGACTATGGGGTGATAGATGGCACCATCAGCCTGAGGAGTGGAGACAATCACACTACTCTGCTTTGCGCTCGCCTGCCTGAGTGGGATCAGGCAGATTAGAATGAAGATCAAAAGGGCACCCGATTTTTTCATGGCATTTATTATAGCCTTTTCTTTGGTATTCGTTCTTTCACGGTCTCATGAGCATGAAAGGGCCTTGACCTATGGTTATTGTGGCTCGGTCAGGAGACCTTCGCCAACAACAGGGGGTTATTATGGCTCGGTCGGGAGACCTTCGCCAACAACAGGGGGTTATTATGGCTCGGTCGGGAGACCTTCGGCGACAATAGGGGAGAACTTTAGTAAATGACGTTTACGAAAATTAAACTTGATTACAATAAAGCCAGACTACTTCTGGAGGAAGCATGCCCTGCACAGATGAATACATTCAATATGTTTTAGAACAATTACGCCCAGCCGGTGATGTAAGCGCCCGAAAGATGTTTGGCGAATATGGATTGTATATGGACGGCAAAGTTATGGGTCTGATCTGCGACAATCAGGTTTTCCTTAAAAAGACCGGAGCCGGTGCTGAGCTGCTGGGTGAGGACGCAATGCAAGGCTATGCTTATCCGGGCGCTAGACTTTCTTATGTCTTTGAAAACCTGGATGATCAGGAGTTCGTGAACCAGGTGATGAGAATAACCTGGGAGGAACTGCCCTTTCCAAAGCCTAAGAAAGAAAAAAAGTAAGCGAAGGAGTTGACATGTCTGAGAGTTTGAGGGAGACAATTTTGCTCATCGTCCAGATTGCCAGCCTGCTGGCTCTGATTGTCTACGTGGTCAAGACCGCTGACATGGCAAGGGAAACCAAAAAATCGGCAGCGGCAACTGAAAAAAGCATTGAGGAAATGGTCGAAGACCGCAATATGGAATTTGCGCCATACGTGGTGGTTTATTTTGACGCCCTGACCGATTCTCCGATTTTTGACCTGGTTGTCAAAAACACTGGCAAGACAATCGCCAACCATATTAAAATTAACTTTGAACCACCGCTGCAAACATCATTGAAAAATTATGATCTGGGGGAATTAGCACTCCTTCACCAGCCCATACCGGCACTTCCACCGGGGTTTGAGCTAAGAACTTCTATCGATCGCCTGGAAACGCGACTCGAATCCGAAACCCTGCCTAAACGCTATAAGGTAACCGTCACCTATACAGGCGGGTTGAACAATGCGTTCAGAAAAATTGAGTACCTGCTTGATATGAACGTGTTCCACGGCATCCTGGAAACCCACAAAAGCAGCCTGACAGACCTCACCCATGCGGTTGAGGATATTCCGCGGCACCTGGAGCAAATCTCAGAGCGTTCTGCAGAGATATCAGAACATTTTGAAGCGTTGACCGCGAAACTGGATCAGATTCCGGCTCAAATGGAACAAATGGGTGGGCAGATCGAAAAACTTTCACAACAATTGGAAAAACTCGATGAGATAAAAGAGGCCGTGATCGGGTTGGATGGCACTGTAAAATCGAAAACCAACAAAATCTGGTAAGAGCTTTCAGCAAGGGCTCGCGCCGGGACCTGGGCTGGCTTTGAGAACCTTCTGCACGCCGGGAAATTGTGCCAGACGAGCTTCCACCTCAGCAGCATAATCGCTGAGCACGAGCACATGAACGTTTGGTCCGGCATCCACCGTACAACAGGCAGGGATGCCCGCTCTGCGCCATTCGAGTACATTCCAAAGGATGGTTTCAGTCTCGGGAAGCCAGTAGACCAGGGGCGGGTTGCTGGTGCGCATCACGGCATGCATCAAATTCGAGTCTTCTTCCACTACTTCAGCAAAAACCTCAAAATCCTTCTCCAAAATTGCCTTCCGGCAACGCTCAACACGTTCCTGGGCGTACGCCAGGCGTAGTTTTTGCAGGGGCGATGTGTCTGCCAGGGCGTGACCGCTGGTTGAGCCAACTGATTTGTGACCAGTGTTGAGTACGCAAACCAGGTCCACCAGGTTCCAGTGGTTGGCGGGGGCAATGGAAAAGGCAAAAGAATCTTCATCGCTGGTGCCTGCCTGCCATTCAACAAAACCGTCGGGGATGGAACGGCTGGCGGAACCTGAGCCGCGCCTGGCGAGACGCGATAGCTCTTTTTCGTTAAGCTCCAATCCGATGGCGTGGCTGGCAGCAAATGCGAGGGCGGCAAACGCTGAAGCGGAAGAAGCAATACCAGCGCCGGCAGGGAAACTGTTGTGGCTATCTATATGCGCGTAGATATTCTTCTTTGAAAGTAACCGGACGTGGTCAAGGAAATGGCTCACGCGATCCAAAGCCGGTCCGACCACGATCTCACCAGAAAGAACGAAGATATCCTGCTGCAGTGCCGGGTCAAACTGAACGGTCGTACGTGTTTCGAGCCCCGCAAGATTCATCGAGAGCGAGCTATTGGCGGGCAGGCGCAGCTCCTGATCACGATTGCCCCAATATTTTATGAAGGCAATGTTCGGGTGAGCGACGGCACATACAGGTTGAAAATCTGGACTTTTCATGCTTCTTTCGTTATGATTAAAACCTCGATAATATTACAGTGGTTCTAGAACCAGTGAGTTAATCATAATACAGTTTTTCCTCGCTGACCACTTGTCAAAACCAGCAGAGCAGCAAAGATTCGAGCAGTATTTACTAGGAGAAACCATGACTGAGAAGGACGAAAGTATGCAAATTCATGAGAGCACGGCAACCTATAAAGATCAACAAATTACCACCTATTTCGATAAAAACGGCAATATCCTCAGGGTTCAGGCAAAGGCGCTTGGCTCTCCCGCAGCCAGCAGAAGCAAATTGGCGGGTATCATCGACCATACCTTACTCAAACCGGATGCCACGGCTGCTCAGATTGACCAACTTTGCCGCGAGGCGATCACTTACGGCTTTGGGGCAGTCTGTGTGAACGGCTATTGGGTCAAACGCTGCAAGAAAGCGCTGCTTGGCAGCCAGGTTAAAGTCGCGTCCGTAGTCGGTTTCCCGCTGGGTGCCATGTCCACTAAGGCGAAAAGAGAAGAAACCAAACGGGCGATCAAAGACGGTGCGGTTGAGATCGATATGGTGTTGAACGTGGGAGAACTGAAATCGGGAAACCTGGGTGCAGTTGCGCGAGACATCCGCGAGGTTGTTCTGGAAGCGCACAAGCGCCAGGCTATTGTCAAGGTGATCATCGAGACTTGTTTGTTGACCGATGAAGAGAAGGTGACCGCCTGCCTGATTGCCATGGAAGCTGAAGCTGATTTTGTGAAGACCTCCACCGGCTTTTCAACCGGGGGGGCAACCATGGAAGATGTTGCCCTGATGCGCAGCGTGGTTGGCGACAAACTGGGCGTCAAAGCCTCCGGTGGTATCCGCACCTATGCCGACGCGATGCACGCGGTAGAAGCAGGGGCGAACCGGATCGGCGCCAGCAGCGGCATCAAGATCGTGGAAGAAGAATTGGCGCAGGAAGGATAATTTCTTAAGATGACAGATTGGGCGGGATTGAGGAGGTGGTGACCTTTAATGGTACAAAGGTTTATCTGTCCTCAACCCGCCTGGTACATTAAGAAATGCAACTGTTAATGTAAGTAATTGGCTTGCCTCGACCATATGACATGCTTGACGCGGTCAGGTCGAGGCAGACCATCGACCCTACGCTTAGCCCAGCTGGCTCACAAACTGGCTGTTATACAACTCGGCATAGAACCCGTCGGCTTCGAGCAGGCTCTCGTGTGTGCCTTGCTCAACGATATCGCCACGCGGTCAGGT
>DHCY01000029.1 GCA_002399085.1 Anaerolineaceae bacterium UBA4890 | reverse complement strand
ATAAGCACATTATGCCCACCAGAGGCGGCAACTTCCAGGGCGCGTTTGATGTGCTCCTGCCCTTTGACTTCGCTGAAATCGGTCCAATCCATGATAAATTCCGGCGCGCTCACATCGCCCGGCTGGAAAGGAGGTATCAGGTTTTCATCGCTGAGGTGTTGCCAGAGCTGGTTGAGCGTTTCGACCGGGTAAACCTCGATATCCGGAATCAGGGAGGCTTCCGGCGCGTCCACTGCCGGCACGTATACCTTATGGTAACCTTCGCTGCGCGCCAGGGCGGCTGCCGCCATAACCCCGCGGACGTGCCTCACAGAGCCATCCAAAGAGAGCTCGCCGAGAAACAGCGAATTTTCAACTGCCTCTGGTTGGATTTGCTCGGCGGTGATCAGCACGCCCACGGCAATTGGCAGGTCAAAAAATGGACCCTCTTTGCGAACGGATGCCGGGGCAAGGTTGACCGTCAGCGGTTTGCGTGGGTAAACCAGGAAGGAGTTTTTGATGGCAGAGTAGACTCGTTCACGACTCTCTTTGACCGCCTCATCAGGCAGCCCGACGATTGCCATGCGGGGCAGCCCCTGCCCGTAGTCGACTTCGATATCGATCAGGACGCCATCCAACCCAATCACGGCGCAAGAGAAAACGTGTGCAAGCATTCCACAAGTTTATCATAGGGAACTTCCTGCTTAATACATTTCGACAATATCGTTGCTGATGAAAAATGTCCAATTTCCACTTAAAACGCGACCTTGCTGATAAAATGCCCAAGGTGCCAATCCGGCAATTCAAAAACCCAGGAGGCTTAATGCAAACCCGAAGTAAGTTAGTATTCTCAAAGCTCATTCTTTTCAGTATATTAGTTGGATTTCTGGTCGTAGGGCTTTCTACTGTGCCTGTATCCGCTCAGGGGGGTAGTGAACAATGGCTGGCTTTCGGTCCGGAAACCGAAGGCAACTTACCCGAGGTGGAGCTGCTCTCCGCTTCTGGAACCTCAATTGAGATCCAGGCGACCATGCCTGGCGCAAAATTAGGAGAGACCACGATAGCCGGGCAGAATTATCTGACCCTCACCGGAGAAGGCTATACCTTCAACGGACCCGAAGGCGCACCTTCTTTGCCTGTGCTGCGCAGGATGATTGAAGTTCCTCTGGGAGCCCAGGTCAGTCTGGAACTGCTCAAAGCAGATAGCCAGATAGTCAGCCTTGCTCACCTTGGACTGGGAGCTCAAATTGCCCCAATCCAGCCTTCACAACCAAAATGTGGCGACCCGATTGAACCTTGCAGCCCATCCGCACCAATCTATGGTGGGGGTTATTACCCTGCTGAATATCTGTCAATCACTGACGATTACATCATCCGCGGGCACCGCATCGTCATCGTCGAAATCCGCCCGGTGCGCTATAATGCTTCCCTTGCAGAGTTGGAAACAACCTCTGAAATGACTTTCCGCCTCAACCTGGCAGGCAGCGATATGGCGCTCACCATCTCGGAAGCCGATCGTCTGAATTCTCAACCTTTCAACGAAATGCTCCAGCCAATGGTGCTGAATTACAACCAGTCACGCCCGGTTGCGATTCCTAATGATTCTCAGCACATTCTGATCATCACTGCAGATACGTTCGAAGCCGGTCTTGCAGGTTTTGTGAGCCTCAAGCAGAGCCAGGGTTTCACCGTTTCGGTGGCAAACCTGACCACGGCTGGCGGAAACACCACGACGGCAATTAAGAACTATATCAAAGCCCAATACACAGGTGCCAACCCACCAGACTATGCCATTTTGGTCGGCGATTATATCTCTGGCAACCCTGCCGGCAGCCTTACCAATTACAGCATGCGCACTTCAAGCTCATACCGAACCGATCTTCAATATTTCACCATGGATAACGAGACTGAATTTTATCCGGATATCTTCTACGGTCGTTTCCCGGTTCGCACTGATGCCGATCTGAGCGCTATGGTTGATAAATATGTGACTTATCACAACAGGGCTGGCGACGAACCCTGGGTCAAAAAAGCGACCTTCCTGGGTTCAAATGATAGCAGTTACGGATATATTGCGGAACGTACACACAACTATGTAATCGAAACCTATACCTTGCCCAAGGGCTATAGCGGTATTTTCCCCAACAATCCCCAACCGGGTGGTGACAAGGTCTACGAGATCACGTACGATCTTGGTGGACCCGAAGCCAATGCTGCTATGAACGATAATCGGGCTTTCGTGGTTTATAGCGGTCACGGCGCAACCACATTCTGGGATGCCCCGCGTGTAGATCAGAATAATGTCCGTAACATGACTGGTGTGGCGATTCCCTATGTTGCTTCGCATGCCTGTATCACCGCCGACTTTAACACAGGTGAAGCCTTCAGCGATACCTGGGTGATTGAGCCGGTGAACGGTGCCTTAACCTTCTTTGGAGCAAGTCAGAGCAGCTATTGGTACGAAGATGAGGTTCTTGAAAAAGCAATTTTCGACTTCCTTTACGCAGATCCTACGCTCGATTCTGTCCCAAGCGTTGCTGCGATGACCCAATTTGGTCTTCAAGCCGTCGAAAACTATGGCACCAGCCGCGACGACTATTACCGCGAAATGTACCATGTCTTCGGCGATCCCTCGCTTGAGATCATAATGAAGCCAAAATTCCCGGATTTCCGCCTGAGTGTTTCGCCCACAGCACTGAAAACCTGTAACATTGGTGCCAATACCGCATTAGTAAACCTGACTACGATCAACGATTTCACCGGTCCGGTCACACTGACTGCTTCCGAATTGGAAGGTTACACGACCAGTTTTGCAACCAACCCGGTGCTTCCTCCTGGTTCCACAACCGCGACAATTACGGGCGATGGAACCGTGGAAACGGGTGTACAAACACTGACCATCACTGGCACTTCGGGCAGCCTTGTACATTCTGCTGATGTGGAGATGACCATCTATAAACCAATCACATCTGCCGGTCCACGATTAACCTCGCCTGCCGATGGCGCGCGCGATGTGGCTCAACGCCCAGCTTTTAGCTGGACAGGTGTGGCAGATGCAGAATCCTATCAGCTCCAGGTTGCTCTCGATCGCGATTTTACACACATCGCAATAGACCGCTCTGGCATCACGGGTACCAACTTCACGCTCTCTGCCAACCTGGCATCTGACACCCAGTATTACTGGCGTGTTTTTGCCGAAAATGTCTGCGGGAAAGTGGAAAGCACAGACACCTTCACATTCCGCACCAAACCCGGACCAGGCGATTGCGCCCAGGGCACAGTCAAACAAATTGTCTTCTTTGATGACTTCGAAGATGGACTTGGCGCCTGGCAGAACCCACTGAGTGGCTTGTTCAAATTCGACCTTACCACGGTAAGAGCCTATTCACCCACACATTCCGTGGTGGCTGTGGTGCCCGAGGCGCAAACAGACCAGCGATTTGAATCGCCGGCATTTGCGGTTCCTCAGACAATTGAACCGGTATCAATGATTTTTTGGCATCGCTGGACGTTTGATAGCCCCAAAGACTGCAACGACGGTGCGATTTTGGAAGTGACTCTGGATGGCGGTACAACCTGGAACCAGGTTGGCAAGCCTTATTTGCTGACCAATCCATACAACGGCATTGTTAAAACAGGTGCCTACAACCCCCTGGTTGGAAAGCAGGCATGGTGCCAGAATGAGAATGAATGGGTCCGGACCGTTGTTGACCTGAACCCCTTCAAGGGAAAGACTGTGCAATTCCGCTTCAGGCTGGGCACCGGCACGCTGGGTGCAGCCGAAGGCTGGTATATTGATGATGTTTCCTTCCAAACTTGCGTTGAGGCTGACTTCTCTTTCCAGATGTTTATCCCTGCGGTTGAAAAACACTAAAACCGATTAGGCTATGAAAAGCACCTCGCCGATTTCGGTGAGGTGCTTTTTAATAATTTTTGTAAAGGCATCCCTCTCCGCTGGAGAGGGTC
>DHCY01000030.1:1898-5950 GCA_002399085.1 Anaerolineaceae bacterium UBA4890 | reverse complement strand
AGCGGAACCTGACCTACACTCCCGACCGAGCCGAAAACCCAACCATTTTTCGTTGCCCCTGATGTCAGGTTCAACACCCCACCCACGGTCACTGCGAGGGAGCGAAGCGACCGTGGCAGTCTGCCTTTGACTTTTATAAAGGCCTACCATTTGCCCCTGCTTCTGATGTCAGGTTCAACAGCGGAACCTGACCTACACTCTCGACCGAGCGGAAAACCCAACCATTTTTCGTTGCGCCTGATGTCAGGTTCAACGGCGGAACCTGACCTACACTTAGCTGATAGCTAGTAGCAAAAATAGATATGCCAATCGTATGAAGGGGTTTATTTTTTCGTCGGTGGTGGCTTTCTATGAGATAATCAATATTATTCGTAATCCGGGAGGTCTCTATGAAACGAAAACTAACCTTTGGTAAGGTCGTATGGTTTATCATCATCGCCTATCTATTGATTGGGCTGGTCTATTCTCTCACTGGATACATTATGGACGTGATAAACGCCAGGGAGATTGTTTTCTCACTGCTCGTCTCCATCCCCCTGGACATGGTCGGTTGGCCCTGGAACATGCGGGCAGATTACATCAATGGCTTCCTGGACGTGCAATTCTTCGTCACGGCAGCCGCGATTTTAATTGCCTTTATCCTCTTCCTGCGAATGCTTTTTCGCAAAAGAGAAGCCGCCTAAAACCACTACTCGATAATCCAACTGTACAGAGGGGGTTTATCTCCCTCCGTCAAACCTCGCCACAGGACCGTCATGACAGGCGAGCCAGCCGCTCGGCAGACCGACTTGCTTACAAATTTCCTCAAGAAGCTCGCAGGAACCGCATAACCCTACCCCGCAGCGCATTATCCCCTCAAACGACAACTGCGCCGGCAGCTGGTAACGCTTACAAACTTCAGCCAGCGCCACGAGCATCCCGGTCGGACCGCAGGCATACACGCAATCGGGTCGCTCCTCCAGGATCATTTGCTCTGTAAGACTCGTCACCAATCCTTGAAAACCTTTGGAGCCGTCTTCAGTCGCCACCCATACCTGGCTGCCCATGTCGACCAGCCTCCGCTCCATAAGCAGATCTGCTTCGCTTTTCGCCCCCAAGCAAACCTTCACCTGCCCGCCCTGCTTGAGCGCGCTTTTTGCCAAAAATGCCAGTGGTGCCGCCCCATATCCTCCACCGACCAGCAGGTGCTTCTCGCCCATAAGTCGAAAGCCCTTACCAAGCGGACCACGAATCCAGACCCGCTCTCCAGGCTGCAAATGCGCCAACTTCCCACTCACCGTCCCAACACTGCTCACGGTCAGCGCCAGCGGCACCGCAGAGGCGATGCTGTAGGGCTTTTCACCCACCTCCGGCAGCCAGACCATCACGAACTGACCAGGCTGGGCGCTTTCGAGCCTGCCTTTTAAAAGAAGCGTGCGCGTGCTGCTGTTTTCTGTAATCACATTTGCCACCTCAAACGCCTGCATCAATCCGCCCAAATCCCTGTCTTCCATCCTGCCTCTCACAACGCCTTCCCGCGCATTTCTTCAAGGCTCTGGTAGCCTTCCTGCTGCATGAATTCGCTTAACTCCTGCGCAATTTGCCTAAAAACCGCCGGACCGCCGTTGACCACTGCCGAACCAACCCCCACCAAACTGGCACCTGCCATGATCATCTCGGCAGCGTCCAGTCCGCTCGCCACGCCGCCTGTACCGATGATGGGCACGGAAATTGCCTGTGCCAGCTCCCAAACAGCTCGCAGAGCAATCGGTTTGATGGCTGCACCGCTGAGACCTCCGGTCTTGTTTTTCAAAACGGGTCTGCTGGCATAGGCATCAATCAGCATTGCAGGCACGGTGTTAATGGCGGTGATCGCGTCAGCACCTTCAGCCACCACTGCTTGGGCGATTTGCGCCAGGTTGGGCACATTCGGCGCCAGCTTGATGCTGATGGGTATGGAAACCGCGCTGCGCACACTGCGGGTCACCGCTGCCGCGCTGGCGCAGTTGGCAGAAAATGGCTCGCCAAAATCGCTGGCGACATTCGGGCACGAGATATTTACCTCGATCAGGTCGGGTTCAGCCTGGGCGATTACACGCGCGACCTCGCCGAATTCCATAGCGGTGCTGGCAAATATGGAAGCGAATAAGGGCACCTCCAGGGCATTTAATCGCCTTTTGGTCTCCACCAGGATTGGCAACTCCTCCTGGCAGCCCGGGTTGGTCAGCCCGATGGCGTTGATCACACTGTTGCCCCAGGCAAGCGTGACCGGGTTAGCATGCCCTGCCCACGCTTCGGATCCGGTGCTTTTGCTGGTCACCGCCCCCGCCCCTTCCCGTGCCGCCCGTTCCATCAGGCTGGCAGAAGTTCCCAATACGCCCGATGCCACCACCAGCGGATTTTTTAGCCCGATGCCCAGAAATGTAGTTTCCAGAAGCTCGTCCACTAACAGCCTTTCAAATAATTGGTCACCAGGTCGAAAGTCGCCTGGTCAATTTTGTCTTCCTGGTGCAGCACGTCCAGGATCTGGCTGAAAGTGAGCACGGCATGAGCAGCAATTCCTTCCATGGTCAGTGCCTGGATACCGCCCTGTTCGCGGTCCACCAGCACAACCGCCTGGTCTGCCACCAGCCCGACTCCCTGCAGGGCGTCGCGGGTGGTCAGCAAGCTGCCGCCGCTGGTGACCACATCCTCCACCATCACGGCACGCTGCCCCTGCCTGAAAACGCCTTCAACCAGCTGCCCGGTGCCGTGTTGTTTGGCTTCCTTGCGCGGGTAAACCATGGGCTGCTTCAACCGGGAGGCTGCCACCGAGGCAATCGGCAGCGCCGCATAGGGCACACCCGCAATAAAGTCGTAATCCAGCTTGATCAGGGTATCAATGTAGGCTTCCACTGCCAGGTCGAGTACATCAGGGTACGAAACCAGCCGGCGCAAATCGAGATAGACCGGCGATTGCTTGCCGCTGGCGAGGGTAAAGTTGCCAAATTTGATGCAGCCTATTTCGAACAGGCTCTCAATCAGTTTTTTGAAGGGGATTTCCGGCTCGGGCACATTGGCAATGCGCCGCCCGCTCACCACTTCAGCTCGCACCTGGTTGATTTCGTCTCTAAGCGCAATGGCAGCAGCACGCGGGTCATCGGCATTCATCACTGAGCGGGAAACTGGGATGATCATCCCCAACCCGTCACTGCGCAGCCCGGCAGAAAGCGCCTGGCGCAAATCGCCGCCCTGTGCGCCCACACCAGGTGCCAAAACCCAGGCATGCGGGTTGATCTGGCGCACCTTTTTCATGGCTTCAAGCTTGGTTGCGCCGACCACCAGCCCAATTTGCCCTTCCGCGCCCCAGGTTCGGCTGACCATTGCTACATGCAGGAACAATTCTGGTTCACCATAGCCCTGGATCTCGATAGCACTGGGGTTGGAGGTCTGGCACAGAATAAAGACCGCTTTTTCAGGGTCTGCCACAAACGGTTGGACCGAATCGCGACCCAGGTAGGGCGAGAGCGTGACCGCGTCTGCCCCAAAGTACTGGTAACAGGCTTTGGCATAGGCGGCGGCAGTCGAACCGATATCGCCGCGCTTGGCGTCCAGGATGAGGGGGATATCTTCGGGAATCATCTGGACGATTTCGTACAACGCGCGCACGCCCTTGGGACCGAATTGCTCAAAGAACGCCATATTGGGCTTGTAGCAGCAAACCAGGTCTTTGGTCTGAGCGATCAAGGCAGCTGCCCATTCGAGCAGACTGGCAAAAATGTCATCACCGGGGGGCAAAACCTTTTCGATGGGGTCCATCCCCACACAGAGCAGGGAGTTATTGCGTTCGATTGCGCGGGTCAGTTTACTAATGAAGTCCATCGTTCCTCCATGGTTCGGGCAGGCAATTGGTCAGGCTTAAGCATACCCGGTTTTTTATGAATTTGTTTGAAGAAAGCGTTATTTAACAAACCACATACCGCTTTCTTTTTATCTTTTGGCATACTTGTAGGTCAGGTTCCTCCTTTGAACCTGACATCACAAATGCCGGCATACTCGAACCTCATCTTTTGGTTTTGACTTACTTTACACAC
>DHCY01000030.1:0-1606 GCA_002399085.1 Anaerolineaceae bacterium UBA4890 | reverse complement strand
CTCGAACCTCATCTTTTTGTTTTTATTTACCTTACACGCGTGTAGGTCAGGTTCCTCTCTTGAACCTGACATCACGAGAACTGGCAAATGATAGGATCTTTTTAAAAGTCAAAGGCAGACTGCCACGACCCCTTCGGGGTCTCGCAGTGACCGTGGGTTCTACTAGCTATCAGCTAAGTGTAAGTCAGGTTCCGGTTTTGAACCTGACATCACGAACATCGATCTAACTTAACTCCATCTTTTTCTTTTCATCCTTTGACATACTTGTAGGTCAGGTTCCGCTGTTGAACCTGACATCACAAATGCCGGCATACTCGAACCTCATCTTTTGGTTTTGACTTACTTTACACACTTGTAGGTCAGGTTCCTCCTTTGAACCTGACATCACAAATGCCGGCATACTCAAGCCTTATCTTTTTGTTTTTATTTACCTTACACGCGTGTAGGTCAGGTTCCTCTCTTGAACCTGACATCACGAGAACTGGCAAACTCGGGTCTTATCACTTTGGCCTTTTGCCAATCCAGACCTCTATTCCCCGTATGAATACCTGCCACCTCTAAATGTTTTTGGATCAATATCTGGAAAGGAATCTTTTCCATAATAATCCCAAAAACTGGACCATTCCCAATCATATGTCTCAGAATACCCATGCTTTATTGGGTTGTAATGAATGTAATCAAAAATGTGCTGGTACTCATCATGATCCCAAATTGTGTGTTCCCAAAAGCGCTTCTGCCAAATAACTAATCCTGGTTTCTCCAATGTTTTGCGAAGGGAAATTGTGGTTTTCCTTTTTATTTCCTTTAGCCTTTCAGAAAAATTACTATCCTCTTCAGCCAGGGTCATCAAAATATGGATGTGGTCGGGCAAAATGCAATAAGCCACCAATTCAAAATGATGGAAACGCTGGATTGTAGAAAATGCAGAAAGAAAAGCATCGATGCATTTGGTATCTGCAAAGTAAGGTTTACGGTCCGACGTAACCATAGTGAAGAAGTAAGTTCCACCGGCGACATAATTGCGGATGAATCTTGGCATGAGATAAGTTTACAGTTTTTCACATAGAAATGGGGAATTAAATCAAGTTTATAAATAGATAAACCAAAACATTGGCCTCCTGTTTGGCATAGCTCACGATGTCATGTTCAATCTGCAACAGGGCAGAGAAGCGGAACCTGATATACACTTGGCTGAAAGCTGATAGCTGATAGCTAGTAGCAGCCACGGTCACTGCGAGACCCCGAAGGGGTCGTGGCAGTCTGCCTTTGACTTTTAAAAAACTATCATCTGCCAGTTCTCGTGATGTCAGGTTCAAGAGAGGAACCTGACCTACATGCGTGCAAAATAAATAAAAACAAAAAGATAAGGCTTGAGTATGCCGGCATTTGTGATGTCAGGTTCAAGGGAGGAACCTGACCTACACACGTGTAAAGTAAATAAAAACAAAAAGATGAGGATTCCGTACGCCGGCATTTGTGATGTCAGGTTCAAGGGAGGAACCTGACCTACATGCGTGCAAAATAAATAAAAACAAAAAGATGAGGATTCCGTACGCGGGCAATCGTGATGTCAGGTTCAAAACCGGAACCTGACCTACAAGAATGT
>DHCY01000028.1:61601-61722 GCA_002399085.1 Anaerolineaceae bacterium UBA4890 | reverse complement strand
ATTTCACAACGTGTTTGATCCAGTACCATTAAGATCCTTCGCACTCGAAGAGTCCTGCGGAAAAAAGGCTCAGGATGACAAAGAACCTGTCATTCCTTGACTGTCATTCTGAACGAAGTGA
>DHCY01000028.1:547-61355 GCA_002399085.1 Anaerolineaceae bacterium UBA4890 | reverse complement strand
AAAGAACCTGTCATTCCTTGTCTGACATTCTGAACGAAGTGAAGAATCTTAACAGTTCTGCCACAACGTGTTTGATCCAGCACGATCAAGATCCTTCGCCAAAAGAAGCTCAGGATGACAAAAAATGTAGCTCAGGATGACAAAAAGAAGCTCAGGATGACAAAAAATGTAGCTCAGGATGATAAAAAAGAGGTTCAGGATGACAAAAAAAGAAGCTCAGGATGCCAAACTGACAGGCGCACACATTTCGGAAAACGATTCTCAATGATGTAGAATAACCGCATGACAGAAGACGAACGCAAACGATGGCGCCAGAGACGACAATATTCTGATGAGGATTTGGCGCTGGCGAATCGAATTTTAGAAGAAATAAAAAGTGGTGCAGACTCACGCAAAGTCATACGCGCCAACCCTTTGCCTGGTGGGCGTGGATTTTTGGCAAAGCACGCCCTGGTGGCTGCCTATCGTGAAAAGGTGGCACAGGGCGAATGGGAAGACGACCCGGTATTGCTTTCCAAGATTCGCATGAAGCCCATCCGCACGCTTTCAGGTGTAACCACGATCACTGTCCTGACCAAGCCGCATCCTTGCCCAGGTGAATGCATCTTCTGCCCGACTGAAGAAGGGTTGCCGCAGAGTTACCTATCTGACGAGCCGGGCGCCAGGCGCGGTGTTGAGCACGCATTTGACCCCTACACTCAGGTTGCTTCCCGCCTGAAGGCGCTTCACGAAGTAGGGCATCCGACTGATAAGGTCGAATTGCTGATCCTGGGCGGCAGCTGGACGGCTTACCCTGCCAGCTACCGCGAGTGGTTCATTCGGCGCTGCTTTGAAGCCCTCAACCTGCAGAATCCTGATGACAACCAGGGCGAGGTAAGTCTCACCGAAGTACAAAAGACCAACAGTCAGAGCCGTCATCGTAATGTTGGGCTGGTGATCGAAACCCGACCCGACCTGATCAATGTCAATAATCTGATCGAGATGCGCAGGCAGGGTGTAACCAAGTTGCAGCTGGGCGTACAGAGCATGGATGACCACGTTTTGGAACTGAACCAGCGTGGGCACAGTGCCCGGCAAGCTGAAGATGCGGTCCGCCTGGTGAGGGCAGCCGGATATAAGGTGGTGGTGCATTGGATGCCGAATCTTTTGGGCGCGACCCCGCAATCTGACCGGGAAGATTTTGCCCGGCTCTGGCGGAAAGGGGGCATCAACCCTGATGAACTGAAGATTTACCCCTGCCAGCTGCTGCGTAATTCTGAACTTTTTGTATACTGGCAGCGCGGTGAATACAAACCTTATACGGAAGAAGCGTTGATCGATTTGCTCGCCGATATCAAGCCCACGGTTCCGCGCTTTTGCCGGATTAACCGTGTGATTCGCGATATCCCTTCCAACCACGTAGTTGAGGGCAACCGGAATACCAGTTTGCGGCAGGATGTAGCGCTGGAGATGAAGCAGCGCGGCACGGTTTGCCAGTGTATCCGCTGCCGCGAGATCCGTAAGGGCAAAATTGACGACAAGGAATTGGTTTTGGACAACCTGGTCTACCAGGCGGGTTGGGCGGAAGAACATTTTCTGTCCTACAACACACAAGACGACCATATTGTTGGATTTTTGCGGCTTTCACTGCCTGAAAAGGAGCATTTCTTCCCGGTAGAAGAGCTGCGGGATGCCGCCATCATTCGTGAAGTACACGTTTATGGGCAATCAATTGAAGTAGGTGGTGAAGGCGGCGGCTCTGCACAGCACCGCGGATTGGGCAGCAACCTGATAGAGAAAGCAGCAGAGATTGCGCGCTCACGAGGGTATCGCAAGTTGACGGTTATCTCGGCAGTCGGCACGCGGGAATATTATGCGGCGAGAGGGTTTGAATTGGGCGAGCTTTACATGGTCAGAGAATTAAGATAAGGTCGATTTCCAGATAACCCAGAAACTAGCAGGCAAATGCTTCTAATTGGCGATATTGGGGTGGGTTCCAAACCCGACCGTACTCTCATTATTTAAATACCCTCTCTTTTGGAGAGGGTCCGTACACGAAGTGAACGGGGGTGAGGGTCAGATTATTTTTACCAGATCCGCCAATCATTTTTGAAAAACGGCGGGTTGAATTACTCAACCCGCCTAACGATAAGTTTACTATTACCCGCTCTTATGAGGCAGGAAGCCCATGATACGGGCGGCGAAGGAGGCGGCGTTCAGAGATTGCAGCCAAACTTTGCCTGGTCCTTCCAAAACACTGAGGAATAAGCCTTCTCCACCAAACAAGATGTTTGTGAAGCCTTTAACGGTCTCGACATCATATTTGACATTCGATTCAAAGAATGCAATGTTGCCAGTGTCGACCTTGATGCGCTGCCCGGGTTGCAGGTCAACTTCCACAATAGAGCCATCCAGCTCGAGGAAAACCATTCCCTCTCCGCTGAGACGCTGCATCAGAAAGCCTTCACCACCGAACAAGCCGGTCTTAAGTTTGTTCACGAACGTAGAGAGGACTACGGTTGGTTGGGCACAAAGGAAGGAAGATTTTTGGGCAATGTATTGCTTTTGTCCGTCCAGTTGCAATGCACGAATCTCACCGGGCATTGCCGAAGTTAGGGTGATCTCTGCACCGGCTGTCTGGGCAGTGTAGGTGGCCATGAAAAGGGACTCTCCGGTCAGCATACGACCAAGACCTTTCATCAGACCACCACGGACATTGGTGTCCATTTGGAAATTGTCGGACATCCAACTCATCCCACCAGACTGGGTGTAGATGCTTTCTCCTGCGTCGAGCTGCAGTGTCAAACCAGGTAATTTATCACCGAAAATTTTGTATTTCATAGTATCTCCAATATTTATTAAAGTTGTAAATCCAGAAAGAAATCTTCCTGCGATTGATGAAATCTTGTACCTCAGGTGAGGTCCGGGGCTTCAGTAGGTGGTTCGGTTGACCCAGTCGGCTCTGCAGGTTGTTCCTGGCGCTCCTCAACCTTGTTCAGCATATTGCGCTGCTCGATTCGGGTGATCATATCGATGCGGCGTTGATGGCGTTCGCCTTCGAATGAAGCATTCAGCCAACCTTCTACAATCAGCGTTGCGAGACCGCCTGCTACAACCCGAGCTCCGAAGCACAATACGTTGGCGTTATTATGCCGGCGGGCAAGGATTGCCGAGTAGGGTTCACTGACGGCTGCCGCACGGATGCCGGGGAATTTGTTGGCAGCGATTGACATGCCAATCCCTGTGCCGCAAATCAGAATTCCACGGTCAAACAGACCCGAAAGGATTGCCTTGGCAACCAACTCAGCGATGCGGGGGTAATCCGCGCTCTCGCTGGTGAAGGTACCAAAATCTTCATAGGGAATCATTCTGCTGTCCAGATAATTTTTGATTGTCTCTTTAAGTGCCAGACCTGAATGGTCACAACCGATTGCAATTTTCATAGTTACCTCGCTGTTTGTTTGCAACAATTATAACTGCAAAGTAACAGGCACAAAGAAATATAACATATTCACCGATCCTTTTCACGAAAAAAATCCTTATCGTTGTAAGGTCAATTAGATGACATTTCACACTATACCTGTGTAATTGGTTTTGTTAGAATGTTAATCAAGGGAATTTTTTTGAATGATGCGGTCTGCATTTTCTGATCAAATTCATCACCTCAAGAGGATTCGTATACTGTAATAGCAGAAAGGCAAAGCAGAAAGATGATTTTAGTTACTGGCGCTGCCGGTCATATTGGAAATGTATTGGTCCGGGAATTGGTTAGAAGGGGTTATGCCGTCAGAGCCCTGGCACTGCCTGGAGAAGATGTTCGCCCCCTGGCAGACTCCAAACCCGAAATTGTAGAAGCAAACATCCTCGATTATCCAGCCCTAAAGGCTGCAATGACAGGGGCAGAGGTGGTTTTCCACTTGGCCTCCCTGGTGGCACTAGTTCCGGAACAATTCGAATTGATGCAAAAAGTGAATATCGAAGGTACTGCAAATGTAATTAAAGCTTGCCTTGAAACCGGAGTAAAGCGGTTGATTTACACCAGTTCGATCCATGCTTATGGTCGCCCGGATAAAAATCTGGTGATCGATGAACGCTTGCCTTTTGACACCGAGATCGGTGGGGGAGGGTACGACCAAACCAAGGCGAAAGCTTCCAAACTGGTGTTAGAAGCGGCCAAAGCTGGGTTAAATGCTGTCATTCTTGCCCCGACTGGTGTTATTGGACCTTACGATTTTAAACGGTCAGAAATGGGCGAAATGACCAATTATTGGATGAAAAGTACGCCAACCTTCAGCCTGGAAGGCGCTTTCGACTTTGTGGATGTTCGCGATGTGGTTGAGGCTCATATCAACGCGATCGAAAGAGGAGAGGCCGGTCAGGCATATCTGCTGCCTGGTCATCGTGTAAGTGTGAGAGACTATCGACGCTTGATCCAGGATGCTTGCAGTACTTGCAGCAAAGAGATTTATGTGCCGATGAAGTTAGCCCAGATTTTCGCCCCTTTGGCAGAATGGTTTTACCGCATTTTAAAGACCCGTCCGAGTTTCACTCGTTATGCCATTGATACATTGATGAGCAATTCGGTTGTTAGTGGCGAAAAGGCGGTTGAGGTCTTGGGGTTTCATCCCAGATCGATTGAGGAAACGGTACGTGATAGCGTGGAATGGTGGCAGGCCAATTCAGAGTCGGTTAAACCAAGTTTGCGTTCGGCTAAGCAGTTGAAGCAAGGGGTTTAGGCTACCTTATCTGCCGTAATTGCGTCTGCTTGCTTACAGAGTATGGATCGAAGCGAGCGCTGCAAGTTGCTTTTACTCTATTACGAATCGGAAGTATTACGATCGAAGCTCTTAGAATTCAACCTTAAAAGGCAAACTGCCACGATCCATTGCCAAGCCATTGTTTCAAGTAGCCTCAATGCCTGATGCACAGGGTCTCACAGTGACAGATTAATCAGGATTTAGATCAGGAAGGGTCGTTTTTCTGACAGACAGGACAAAAGTGGGTGCCGCGTTGACCTACTTTTGTTTTTTCAATTGGGTGTCCACACCTGGGGCAGGGATTGCCTGTCTGCTGGTAGACCTGGAAATAATTTTGAAAATCTCCACCTCGATACACCCAGTCAATACTGGCACCTTTTTGGTCGATTCCCTTGGTAAGGACGAGGCGGATCGAGTCGAGCAGACTTCCTGCTTCAGAAACGGTAAGACTATTACTCTGCCGCAGAGGGTGAAGCCCAGCCATGAATAGGGCTTCGTCCGCATAGATATTGCCTACCCCAGCCAAGAAGCTTTGATCGATCAGAAGGGGTTTGAGCTGCCTGGAGCGTTTTTGGAGCATATCGGCAAATACGGTACGTGTGAGTTGCTCGTTAAATGGTTCCGGACCTAGTTTTGAAAAAAGGGCACTGGTATCGCGCAGCAGCCAGACGCGCCCGAACTTGCGCATGTCGTTGAACACTAACCGCCAACCCGATTCAAATTCCAGCCAAAGCCGGTCATGCTTGCTGTCGCGGAAGGCAGCGTTCTTCTCCTTCTGCTCAAGGTAGAGGTCCCCGCTCATACGCAGGTGCACCACCAGGTACGCATCGCTGAGGGTGAAAACCAGGAACTTCGCTCTGCGATCCACTGCCAGCACTTGCTGACCAGGGAGGAAAGCTGAAAATGTTAGTGGATCAGGTTCAGAAAGCGTACCGGGCCAGAATAATCTGACCTGGGTAATCGTTTGATCAATAATGGATGGGCTTTTATCAAACCCTTTAATCAGGCGCTGGCGGATCGTTTCAACTTCAGGTAACTCAGGCAAATTCGATCCTATTCGTTAAACATCGCCCCAACGCTGGTGCCCTCATTGGCGCGTTTGATCACCTCGCCCAACAACGGACCGATGCTGAGAATAGTCAGGCGGTTGCCAAACAACATCAACTTATCATCCGGCATAGGGATCGTATTGGTGGTGGTGAAGTGTTTCACCGGCAGGGCTGCCAGCCGTTCAGCCGCGTTGGAGGAAAGCACCGGGTGAATAAAGACCACGTAGACATCCCGGGCGCCGTTGGCTTTGGCTTCGGTTACGGCTTCACATATCGAACCGCCAGTGTCAATTTCATCATCAATGATCAAAACGTCGCGGTCTCGCACATCGCCGATCAGATTGAGCGCTTCGGTGTGGTCCTCGTTGTCTGTACGGCGTTTTTCGATGAAAGACAGAGGAATATCCAGCGCCATGGCATAACGGCGGCCATGCTTGGCGAAACCCAGGTCAGCAGTCAGCAGCACTGGTCGTGTCATTTTCTTAATTTTATCTTTGAGGTATGGTTTCAGGATGTGATAAGCGGAAAGCACATCTCCAGGGATGTCAAAGAAGCCCTGTATCTGACCAGCGTGCAAGTCCATGGTCATATAACGATCTGCACCGGCAACCACCATCATATCAGCCACCAACTTGGCTGTAATCGGCACACGCGGCTGATCTTTGCGGTCAGAACGACCATAGCACATGTAAGGAAACACCAGGGTAATGCGACCAGCAGAGTCGAGCATCAGGGTTTGCGCGATGATCAGCAGTTCCATCAGGTTGCGATGAACAGGTGAGGAAGTTGTCTGGATGACATAACAGTCCTGACCGCGGACAGAAGCATGGAGCTTTACGAACAGATTCTCGTTCTCAAACTGGTGAATGTCCACACCACAGAGCTCCACACCCAGGTAATTCGCAATTTCTTGTGCCAGGTCAGGTGAAGCGGTTCCTGCGAATAATCGAATGTCTCCATAAAGAGAGTTACAATGGCTTCTTACTACGGTCATTAATTGTATCCTTCCTCTATTTATTTCCACTCAGATTTCAGTATGCTCATGAAATCAACGTTCCAATAGCGCCCACGGTGATAACGGGCTTCACGCATGGTGCCTTCAAAAATAAAGCCAACTTTTCGATAGGCAGCTTTTCCCCGTTCATTACCTTCGAATACTCGCAAGAAGATGCGATGAAAATTTAATTCCTCAAAGCCATACTGGCACATACGCCGCATCGCCTCGGTGCCATAGCCTTGATCCCAATATTGCTTTTCACCGATCATGATCCCTATTTCAGCAGAGCGATTGAACTGATGGATATTCATGAAAGAAAGATTGCCAATTGGTATACATATGTCGTTTTCAGGCTGGTTGATCTCGATCACCAATGGCAATTCAGCGCGGGGACCGTTGGAAACGCGGTCAAACCAGGCTTCCTCTTGAACCCGGTTATAAACCGCGAAGTGCTCCAGGTTCTCAGCAACATCAGGGTCGTTCACCCACCTCAGGAACATGGGGATATCTTCACGTTCGGGAGCGCGCAATCGTAGTCTTTGAGAATAGAGGATCGGCATTTTCGCTCCTATGGTTCCAGCCGGTTGGGACCCCTGAAGATGAAGACGGCATCCCGGATGGAAGGCAGGTCGAGCATGACCATCAAAAGGCGGCTCAAACCCATGCCAAGCCCACCGTGTGGAGGGGTGCCATAGCGGAAATAGTTGAGGTAGGTCTGGATCGGCTCGAGTGTGAGACCCTTGTCGAGTGCTTGTTTGGCAAGCACTTCATAACGGTGCTCGCGTTGGGCGCCGGTGGTGATCTCGAGACCTTTGCCCAGCAGGTCAAAACTGCGGGTGAGGGCAGGGTTATCGGGTTGCAGCATATGGTAGAACGGGCGCACGGTGAAGGGCCAGTCGGTCACATAGACAAAGTCGTTGCCATATTCTTTTTTGACAAAATCGCCCAAAGCACGCTCGGCGCCCGGGTCGAGATCGCCTTTCTTCTCAGGAGGCAGTTTGTAGTCCATCCCCTTGAGAATCTGATAGGCTTCCACCATGGTCATACGCGGGAAGGGCGTTTGGGGTACTTGCAGGTCGACGCCAAAATGCTCCAGAATGGCGTCGTGGTGTTTATCTTTGACAACCTGGTAGGCATGCGCCAGCCAGTTCTCGGCAAACGCCATGATGTCTTCGTGGCTGTCGATCCAGGACATCTCGAAATCGATGCCGGTGAATTCGGTCATATGGCGGGAAGTGAAAGAGGGGTCAGCCCGAAAGACAGGACCAATCTCAAAAATGCGCTCGAAGCCCGCAGCTTGTGCCATTTGCTTGTAAAACTGGGGTGACTGCGCCAGGTAGGCGGTGCGGTCGAAATAATCCACCTTAAAGAGTTCCGCTCCGCTCTCGCTGGGTGTGCCCATGATCTTGGGTGAGTGAATCTCGGTGAAGCCATTCGCCAGCCAGTATTCCCGCATTGCCTGCTCGAGTGTGGTTTGTATCTCAAAAATGAGACGGTTGCGCTCGCGCCTGAGATCCAGGTAGCGCCAATCCAGGCGGTAGTCCTGATCGGGCAGGGTGTCACTGAAAGGTTCGAAAGGCAGGGGCAGCTCGGCGTTGTTTTCGACGACCAATTCCTCAAGCTGGATTTCTATTCCGCCCAGCTTGACCACTTCGTTGGCGACTACTTTTCCAGTCACAGTCAGTGCGGATTCAGTCCCGAGAGTTGAGATTAGTCCCGCCAGTTCCGGGTTCCCTTTTTTCCAATGGGCAACCTGGGCGAGACCGGTTTTGTCACGCAATACGAGGAATTGCATGCTTTTCTGGTCACGCAGTGTCTGCAGCCAGCCTTTGAGGGTTACCTGCTGGTCAATTTTTTCCTTCAGGTCTTTGATCAGTGTTCTTTCCATAAATTACTCCAAATGAGGTGATTGATTTCTATTTCGATTATACGTCAATAAATTCTCGACAGCCCTGGCTGGAGATACTTTTCGGGCAATAACGTCGCCCATGGTTTCATCAAGCAGCCCTTCAGGAAGCTGGTTGAAAAAATCGCGTACCAGACTGCCCTCAATGCGCTTGCGCACGATCTCGCGCAGCGTCCAGGCTTCTTTCAACTGCCATCTGCCGGTTTCTTTAAGGAATTTCTGGTGTTTCAGGATCTCAGCAACCAGTGTTTCGATGCCTTCGGATTCACGGGCAACGGTTTTCATTACCGGCGGTGTCCAGAGACTCTGTTGTTCATCTTCGTCGCAGGGCTTTGAATTCGGAAGTGAGTCTGCCAGCCTATGCTTGCCTGCAGAACTTGCCAGCGGTCGGTAGCCCATATCGATCATTGATTTCAGGTAGCGCAAGCTCTGGTCAGCGCCTGGTCGGTCGGCTTTGTTGACCACCAGGATATCAGCGATTTCGAGGATTCCAGCCTTGATCGACTGGATGTCATCACCCAGTCCGGGAACATCCACGACGATCGTGGTGTGCGCCAGGTTGACGATGTCGACCTCAGACTGACCTGCGCCGACAGTTTCGATGAGAATGAAATCGTATCCGGCAGCGTCAAATACCTGGCTAAGCGCTTCAGTTTGGGTTGCCAGCCCGCCCAGCGCTCCCCGGGACGCCATCGACCGAATGAAAATATCGGGATCACCCTGCAGATCGAGCATCCGCACACGGTCGCCTAAAATGGCACCTCCGCTGAAGGGGCTGGTGGGGTCGACAGCAATAATCGCAACCCGCGGATCGTTTTCCAGCTGGCGCAATTGCTTCGCCAACGCGTTAACAAGTGTGCTTTTGCCCGAGCCAGGCGGTCCGGTGATGCCAATTTTGTGGGCTTTACCAGTGTAAGGAAAGAGTTCATCCAGCGCTCGCAACCCGGCGGCTGTGTTGTTTTCTACCTGGCTTAAAACACGAGAAAGGGCGATACGGCTGCCCTCTCTCACGGCTTTACTTAGCGACATTATTCCGCCTGTTTGACGCTGATTGCTTCGCGAATGTCCTTGCAGACCTGGCGGGTGTCTGTGCCCGGACCGTATACCTTGTAAATGCCGGCATCGAGCATGCTCTGGATATCATCTTCGGGAATGATTCCTCCCAGGAATACGAGCACGTTGTCCTGCCCGTTTTCTTTGAGTTTTTTGATAATTTGGGGGATCAGGGCGTTGTGCGCACCTGAAAGGATGGAAAGCCCGATTACGTCAACATCTTCCTGCAGGGCAGCTTCGCTGATCATGTCAGGCGTTTGGCGCAGACCGGTGTAGATGACTTCCATTCCGTCATCGCGCAGCGCGCGGGCGATAACCTTGGCACCCCGGTCGTGCCCGTCCAGTCCGGGTTTGGCAATGAGTACACGAATTTGTTTCTCGGTCATTTTCTCTCCAGTTCTGATTTGGATTATAACGTGAGAAAGAGATTCTGAGCAGGCTTTTTGCAGGTTACAGGGTTTTGGCGCGAACATTGCCTGCCTAAGAGTCTGCTGTCACCTTGCGCCGATCAGTAAGGAGACCAGCCCCCTCCATATGAGCCTTTCTTTTAACAGCTGCTAAATTTCTCAGTCCCCCAAATTGCCAATATTTGCCCATAATAAATGCGGTGGTAATCTTTGCCGGGGTAATTTGAATCGATGGTCGGGTCGAGGAAGCAGGTTGGGTCAAAATCGGAGCTGTAAATCGTGCGGCACTCGATGATCAATTCCGCCTCTTCAAAGCCGGGCGATCGCACTTTTTGTGACGCAATGGCAGTCAGATTGGTTTGATCCAGCTTGTTACCATCTCTGCCAGAGCGAGTGCCCAGGAAAGCAAGCGCTCTTTTATACTCGCGCGGGAAGGCGCTGACCGTGAAATCGTCATAATCTTCCATATAGGCAAAAGTGAAGCGTGTGGGTCGCACAACAACTTGTACGAAGGGTCGGTTCCACATTGTACCAATGCTGCCCCAACCGATAGTCATTTCGTTAAAATCCCCGGCAGAAAAATCGCCCGCAGCCAGCAGCAAGGTCTGCCGGTCAAAGAGGTGGTGGGGTTTGAGTAAAAGGTCATAAGGATTGATTTCTGTTCTGTTCATCGGTCGTCTCCGTCATTGGCTGGTTTCATTAGTGATTATAATAAACCAGTTTCCTGAATTAATTTTTACTGTGACACATTGTTGAGAAGGAAAAATCACATTTATCGGATCACAGAGACTGCGTTTTGGAGGAATAGTTTTGGAAAGAACCACAAATACATCCGTTTTCTTACGCGATATGTTTGCCTTGTTCTCTTTGACGGGTTTGTTTTTCCTTCTCAGGCACCCGGACAAGCGCGGCAGGTTGTTTATCCTCATACTTGTCGTTACGCTTGTCAGCACGGTACTTTTCATTTGCTTTCGGACAGGTAAGAAAGCGTTAAATTTTCAACCGCGCATCAAATTGCCAAAAGCCCCGTTTTTTATCCTGTCACTCCTGGCTGTGGTTTTATTAATCGTCCTTTTTTATTATTCTCCAGACGGATTGTTAAGTTCAATCGAGCTGAGGCTTTTTTTGCTGGCTGCTCTTGCCGGGTTACTGGGACTGTTTTGCGCTCTGACGAAAATCGATCTTGAACCTCACAATGTAATGTTTGCTGTCCTATTGACCGGCGGGTTGACTTATCGGATCATCCCCTACCTGACAACGATTCAGAGTACACCGTTCTCGTTGAGCTGGTCAGAGGGCAGCCAGGTTTACTTCGCCTCACTTTTCCATTCTCAAAGCATTTATGGTCAGAAATTGCCACTGCCCGTGCTTGACCCCAGCCGCTACCTGATTCAATCATTGCCATTTCTGTTTGGCATCAGATCGATACTCATTCACCGGCTCTGGCAGGTCGTCCTGTGGTTCGGACTAAACGCTGCCGGGGCATGGCTGGTCGCGAAGAAGTTTGGCAAAAAATTAGCCCTTGGTTCTTTTTGGCTCAGTGCTTTTATTTTCCTGTTTTTCTTCCAGGGACCAATTTATTACAGCCTGTTCGTCAGCGTGATCATTGTTTTACTGGGATACAATAAGGATAATCCACTCAGAACACTGATCTTTGTGCTCGTGGCTTCCGTTTGGGCAGGGCTGAGCCGGGTGAACTGGATCCCGCTTCCTGGTTTATTGGCGGTGAGCCTTTACCTGTTCGACGAGCCTTTCGATGGTAAAAACTGGTTGAATTACCTGAAGATGACTGTGGTCTGGACTGTTATCGGTGTTGTTGTTGCTTTTGCAGCCAAAAATGCCTATCGATACATTTCTGGAGAAAACCCGGATATCTTCGATTCAGCCTTTTCTTCCCCCTTACTCTGGAATCGCATGTTCCCGAATGCCACCTACCCGCCTGGCATTTTGCTTGGTATCACCCTGGTCTGCCTGCCGCTTTTGATCCTGACCATTTTATTCGTCAAGAACAGTTATAAAAAATCAGTGCATTGGCTGCGCTGGGCAGGGCTGGTTGGAATCCTGCTCGCTTTCTTTGTCGGTGGTATTGTGGTCAGCGCAAAAATCGGCGGAGGCTCAAACTTGCACAACCTGGATGCGTTTCTTGTTTTTTATATAGCCATCCTTCTCGGGGTCCTTTCCGGGAGATTGGCCCCAGAGCTCGGTGCTGAAGAAATTGCCCCGCTACAGGTAAATAGAGTAACTGGCTTGCTTTTATTGGTCGTGCTCACACCGGTTTTTTATACATTTATTGAAGCGTCCGCCAGCCCAATCCAGAATACAGCAATCGCTGAAGCTGAGGTCGTCCAGATGCAGCAAATGCTGGATAAAATGGACGATATACCCGGTGAGGTGCTGTTCATCACCGAGAGGCAGCTGCTGACCATCGGCGCAATTAATGGCGTCAGTGTCGTCCCTGAATATGAGAAAGTGATGATCATGGAGATGGCGATGGCTGACAATTGGGACTATCTGGAGCGTTACTATCAGTTACTCTACGAACACAACTTCAAGGCGATTTTCCTGGATACCGTCAATACGACCATCCAGGATTCAAAGGCTGCTTTTGCAGAAGAAAACAACAGCTATGTGAAAAAAGTAGTCATTCCGACTTTGGAGGAATACAAGCCAATCATGAGCTGGAATAACGGAGCAGTGGTGCTGCTGGTGCCAATTGGGACAGATGGCGTTCCTCAAATCCTGCAGAAAAATCCTTGATAATCAGGGTATGATGAACGCTGTGGACAAAACAATAGCTTCCAAAAAAGAAAAGCCAATTCTAACGATCATCCGCTGGTTGGGAACGATCCTTTCTCTTGGAATCATGATCTACCTGATATCCAAAGCCGGCTGGAAAGAAGCGTTGGAAAGCTTTGGGCAAATACCCTGGTGGTATTTTGTAATTTTTCTATTGCTCGCGTTGGTTTCGCGCTTTTCAACCTGGGGGCGCTGGCACAGCCTTCTGCATGCAAGCGACGAACCTATCGATCCTAAAGACAGCCTCAAATTGACCTTCGCTGGTTTGTTTTCATCAAACATTTTGCCAACCACCATTGGCGGAGATTTTTTTCGCCTGGCAGGGGCGATCCGCCTTGGCATGTATGCCTCCCTGGCAGCCGCATCCCTGGTGGTTGACCGTCTGGTTGGAATGACCGGTATGGTTTTGGCGCTGCCCTTTGCGCTTAAGTTTATGCCCTTTTTTCACGATACTTCTCCTGACACAACCGTGGGACTGGCTGTTGGCACGGGGGCTTTTGCCAGGTTCCGGGAGTGGCTGAGCAGAAACATCGAAAAGACTATTCAAAGCCTGAAGAAATGGCTGAAGCAGCCAATCAGCCTCCTGCAGGCGTTGGGCTTCACCCTGATTCACCAGGCATGCATCTACCTGATCATCAAGTTGTTTGTCAATGCCATGGGCGAAGATCTTCCTGTCCTGTCCATTGCCGGAATCTGGAGCATCACCTACTTCATTACCCTGCTCCCGATCTCGATAAACGGACTGGGCTTGCAGGAAGTGACCGTGACCAATTTGTTCTCGGTGTGGGGTGGGGTCAGTGTTGGAACCAGCATCGCGCTGGCGATCTTTTTGCGCATTTTATGGATGTTGGTCAGTTTGCCCGGGGCTTTCTTCATCGGTGATATTTTGGCAGGAAAGCGACCTTCGGAAGAAGGTGAACAAGAAATCAACCCTCCCAAGGAGCTGCAATAATAGCATGGAATCTGAATTTGATCTGACCCGTTACCTCCGCAATGGACTGATTGCGATCCTTTTTGCCACTGCCTGGTTCGCGTTTGATAACCGCAACTTCAGGGATGTCTGGTACATAGTCAACCTGGTACTTTTCGCTACCTCCGCCATATTCTTCATCTTTCTAACCTTGGCGAAGCCAGATCTACGCCCGAAGAACCGCGCAGCAACTTCTGAACGAAAAATATTCTCCCAACCTGCCTGGACTGCTGCAGTGCTGGTCATCATGTTCTTCACCATAGCTAAAGGTTTCCTGGCAGCAGGCAGTGCCCGCTTTATCATCCTGGTGGTCTGGGCTGTGCTGTGTGGTTACCTGGTGGGCAGGTCTTACCCGCAAAAAAACCCTTATCACGTTTTCCTATCGATCGTGTTGTTGGCAGGCGTACTCTACCGAACAGGTGCTTTTGTTAACGAAATCAGCAGTTCGCCATTCTCGTTGGGTTGGTCTGAAGGCAGCCGCATTTACAATGCGTCGCTCTTTTTCTCTGAGAAACTATATGGGCAGAGATTGCCCCTGCCGGTTCTGCATCCCAGCCGTTATCTGATGCAAGCTTTTCCGTTCTTGTTAAACATCAACTCAATTTTGCTGCACCGGCTCTGGCAGGTGCTGCTCTGGCTTGGAATCACTGCCTGGGCTTCATGGTTATTTGCCAAAAAAGCCGGCAGCGGTCTCAAATTGCCGGTCTTCTGGCTGAGCGCGTTTTGCTTTTTGTTCTTCTTCCAGGGAGCGGTTTATTACCACTTATTGATCTGCGTGATTTTGGTGTTGATCGGTTACCAAAAGGAAATGCCCCTGAGAACGCTTATTTTTGTGCTCCTGGCATCGTTGTGGGCCGGCATCAGCCGCATCAACTGGATCCCCGTGCCCGCTTTTTTGGCAATTTCGCTGTACCTGATCGACAAACCAATTGACATGGAAGATTGGCTGGGCTACCTGAAATGGCCCGTAGTGTGGCTTCTGTTGGGAGTGGCAGCTGCATTTGGCAGCAAGCTGTTTTACCAGGCAATCTCAGGGGAGAACCCAGCCTTTTTCGACTCTGCTTTCAGTTCCCAGCTGCTTTGGTCTCGGCTCTTCCCCAACACGACCTTCTCTATGGGCATTTTGCCAGCGATTTTGTTGGTGATCCTGCCGCTGATCATCCTTTCGTTCGTCTACATTCGAAAAAACCTGCGCTCGAATGTGCACTGGCTGCGTTGGCTGGGTTTGCTTGGCATTCTGGCGACGTTCCTGGTTGGTGGTGTGCTGGTGAGCCTGAAGATTGGCGGAGGAGGAGACCTTCACAACCTGGATGCTTTCCTGGTCTTTTTCCTGCTCATCACCCTCAGTTTGCTTTCGGGACACTGGGCGCCGGATAATCCTGATGCCAGTAGCCAATCGCTTGACATTCAGAAAGTGCCTGCGGTTTTGCTCATGTTCGTGGTAATTGTGCCAGCCTTATTTGCCTTCATGCGATCTGGCAATTGGAATTTCAGGCAGGATCCAACTGAACAGACAACCCTGCAGCAGATCCAGCAGGCTGTTGACATCCTCGGTGAGGAGAAGGGTACGATCCTCTTTGTAACAGAACGCCAGCTGCTCACTATGGGGGAGATAACCGGCGTTCAAATGGTTCCGGAATATGAGAAAGTCTTTCTCATGGAAATGGCGATGGGTAATAACAAGGAGTATCTACAGCAGTTTTACACTAAACTGGATGAACACCATTACCGCGCCATCATCATTGACCAGATCAAAACCGATATTCAGGCTAGCTGGAGTAGTTTCGCCGAAGAAAATAACAGTTATGTGCGCAATGTCACCTTGCCGGTTTTGATGGACTATCAGCTTGCCTTGAGCTGGGATGACGGAGAGATCAACTTGTTGATTTCCAATAATCAACCGGAGTTAATGCAACGCCTGAAACAAATCCAAGCCCCGTAAGGAACGCGCACTGCCCGTTCCGGCTAACGTAAACGGCGTGCCCGGTGGTCATTCCCTGCAAGGAATTTGCTCATCCCTCGACTAAATCCGGTAAACCCTGGCGTAGCGGTTCAACGACTTCGCGTATGGTATAGGTTTTCTTTTTCTGCGATTCAAAATAGGTGCGCATCAACAATTCGGCGATCAAGCCCATCAAAATGGCGATGAAGCCCAGCAAAAACATCATCACTGCAATCTGGAACCACGGAGAAGTCAGCACCCCAATCTCACTGACAATCCTGCGTATAGCCAGCCATACAAACAAAGCGAAACCAATCAGCATCATCCCAAACCCGACTCCGCCAAACAGGTAGATCGGTTTCTTGGAATACTTCATCAAAAACTTGACCGTGATCAAGTCCAGCACAACTTTAAGCGTGCGTTCCAGTCCGTAATTGGCTTTTCCATGTTTGCGCGGGTGGTGCTGCACGACCACTTCGCTGATTTTCGCGCCGGCATCATCGGCATAGACCGGGATAAAGCGGTGCATCTCGCCGTACAGGTTGATACTGTCCAGTACGCCCCGTCTGTATGCCTTAAGCGTGCAGCCGTAATCGTGCAGGTGCACACCGGTTGTGCTCGAAATCAGTTGGTTGGCAAGGCGGGAGGGTAGCGTGCGGGTCAGTTTGTTGTCCTGGCGATCCTTGCGCCACCCGCTGACCACGTCGTAGCCTTTGTCCAGCTCCTCCAACAGCAGCGGGATGTCGGCAGGGTCATTTTGCAGGTCAGCATCCATCAACACCACGATATCGCCATCGCTGTGGTCGATTCCGGCTGAGATGGCTGCGGTCTGCCCGTAGTTGCGCCTGAAAACTATATTTCGTACCCTGCTGGGATGTTTTGCCTGAAGGTCCTTCATCACCTGAACGCTGGCATCCTTGCTGCCGTCGTCCACGAAGGTGATATCCCAGTTGTAATCAGCATCTTTCAAAGCCTCGAGCACCTGGTCGAACAATTCCGGCAGGTTTTTCTCTTCGTTATAGACTGGGACGACGATTGAAAGTTTCATGCCGCCTATTATACTCAATCCACACCCGGTCGTGGATCAATTGAGGGTATAATTTTTACGATGGTAACCAAAGACGAAGACAGCATCCTGGCCGCCAGGCGATCGGAAGATAATGTTGATCTAGCGCTGCGCCCGACCACCTTGAACGAACTGATCGGACAACAGGGTGTCAAAGACAACCTGCTCATCCAAATCCAGGCTTCCAAGCAGCGTGGCGAAGCATTGGAGCATGTGCTCTTTCACGGTCCTCCGGGACTGGGTAAGACCACACTGGCGCATATTCTCGCCTCCGAAATGGGCGTAAACATCAAAGTCACTTCCGGTCCGGCGATTGAGCGGGCGGGCGACCTGGCTGCGATCCTCACCAACCTGCGCGCGGGCGACATCCTTTTCATCGATGAAGTGCACCGCCTGGGCAAACTGGTGGAAGAGATACTCTATCCGGCGATGGAAGATTTCGCGCTCGATATCATCATCGGCAAAGGTCCGGGAGCCAAATCTGTGCGCCTCAAATTGCCCCGTTTCACCGTGGTTGGCGCAACCACTCGGCTGGCACTGCTTTCTGCGCCGCTGCGGGCGCGTTTTGGTGCGGTCTACCGCATGGACTACTACGACCAGGAGTCGCTGGCAGCCATTATCAGGCGTGGAGCTGGCATGCTGAAAGTGCCTTTTGATGAGGAGGGCATCCAGGAAATAGCACGCAGAGCACGCGGAACCCCACGAATTGCGCTGAGGCTGCTGCGGCGGGTACGCGACTTTGCCGATGTGCGCGCATCCGGCACGATCACAAAAAGTGTCGCCCAGGAAGGTCTGGGCATGCTCAGCATCGATCCGCTGGGGTTGGATGAAATGGACCGACGCGTTTTGCTGGCAATTATCGATAAGTACAATGGCGGACCGGTGGGCTTGAACACGATCGCAGCCTCTGTCAGTGAAGAACCCGATACGATCATGGATGTGGTTGAACCATACCTGCTGCAATGTGGTTTTATCGACCGCACGGCGCAGGGTCGCGTTGCCACCGCGCTGGCGTATCAGCACCTCGAACGCGAGTATCATCCCTCCGCCAACGCCCAGGCAAGCCTTTTTGACGAATGAAAACAGAAGAATTTAATTACGATCTGCCTGAGCATTTCATTGCCCAGGTTCCAGCTGAACCGCGCGACCATTCCCGCCTGCTTGTCCTAAACCGTCAGAATGGTGCCATTGAACATCGCCATTTTTATGACATCGTGGATTACCTGCGCGCAGGTGATTTGCTGGTTGTCAATGAGACGCGGGTCATCCCTGCCCGGCTTTTTGGCAAAAAATTACCGGGCGGTGGCAAGATTGAAGTGTTGCTGCTCAATAAACTCGATCAATTACGTTGGGAAGTCCTGGTGGGTGGCAGCGGCATGAATACTGGGCGCACTTTCGCGATCGAGAACGGACCATGCGGGGAGGTTGAGACGGTTTTGGAAGGCTCCAAGCGCATCGTGCATTTTGCCGAGCCGATCGAAGCCTTTTTTGACCAGGCTGGTCATACACCCCTGCCGCCGTACATCCACAATTATTTGGGCGACCCTGAACGTTATCAGACAGTCTATAACCATACGCCGGGGTCTGCGGCAGCACCAACGGCAGGATTGCACTTTACGCCGGAATTGCTGGAGAAAATCGTTGGTAAAGGGGTGAACCTGGCGAAAATTGAGCTGCGTGTCGGGCTGGATACCTTTGCGCCAGTGACTGAGGAGAACGCTGAAGAGCATGTAATCCACCGCGAATGGTGTTTTTTGAGCGATGAAGTGGCAGAAACGATCCGCCAAACCAAAGCAGCAGGCGGGAGGGTAATTGCTGTCGGAACCACCAGCGTACGCACTCTTGAGAGTGCCTGCCAGAGTGGGCATATTGAGGCTTACTCGGGCGAGACCGGGTTGTTTATTACACCGGGCTATATCTTCAAGTGTGTGGACGCGATGATCACGAACTTCCACCTTCCAAAATCGACCCTGCTCATGTTGGTGAGCGCTTTCGCAGGAAGGGAGACTATTTTGAATGCCTATGAAATCGCGAAGACGGAAGGATATCGTTTTTTCTCCTTTGGCGACGCAATGTTGTTGATATAGATACAATGACATCACCAATGTTGATCGAAAAAACCGATTTCACAATTAAGGTTAAAATATGAACAAACACTAGGTGCTATGAGCGTTCAGCTCATTTTCTCTTCGCCTGGTAAGTCTGACGGAGTGAAAGGAGTAACGATGAAAAAGATACAAAAACTACTGCTGGTTATCCTGCTTTTAGGTACATTGACCCTCTCTGCTTGTGGTAAGAAAGCCACAGAGACCCCAGTGCCCGTGAATCCGTTAGCAAATAAGGCAACTACTTCGTGGATAACCGAATCGATTCAGGCTACTCAATCGGGCTTGACAGCTGAGCTCTTGCATGTAGCCATGGAAGGTAATGACCTGGTATTGAGGGTGAAATTTCCTCACCCCGATTGGCGAAACTGGTATATCAGTAAGGTCAGATTAGGCATTGAAGGCGAAGAAGACATTTTTGTCGCGCAAACCAGGTTCTTTGAAAACCTCTATCAAAAAAACAGTAACACGTACTGTCTTTACCAGCCTTCTTATAACGAGTTGGAAAAATGTGTCACTGCGGATGCTATGGCAACTTACCAGATTGATGACATCATTTTTAAAGACATCCCCCCCGCGAACCTGGAAGGGAAGCGGATAGTCTTCGAGATCCTGGAACTGGCTGTTGGAGCGACTTATTGTGAAGACCTGCGTATTCCCTACATCGAAGATGCCCTGTCAAAAGATTTTCCTGGTTTGACTCTGGATTGTGCAGAGGGTCAGGGCATCAGCGAATATAATATTTCAGAAGCATCAGGTTATGCTGGGAATGCTGACGCTCAATCCGCTGTCGAGGCTATGGTCAAACAGGCTAGCAGCAGCGAAAGCATAAGCGGACCGTGGACTTTTGAAATCCGCAAGTAAAAATTGCTTACCACCCACTCCTCGGAGGGGGGTAGGGGGTGAGAGAATTAGCCATCAAAATTACCGTTCCCTCCTTGTAGCAGGACTACGAAACCACACGCGAGCTTACCACCCCCTCCTCGGAGGGGGGTAGGGGGGTGAGAGAACCATTCTAGACTCGCCATTTAATTAACCATATTCTTACACCCATCGCGTACACTATAGCTTGGAACACTTGTTGCAACATATTTCATGATGCATAAGAATAATAATAGAGGAAAAAAACACTATGATGCGTTTTGATAAATTTTCAGAGAGAGCGCAGGATGCAGCTGCGCGTGCGGCTGAAATCATCCAGCGTTACGGGCATAATCAGATTGACTCTGAGCATATTCTTCTCGCTCTGATTGAGCAGCCACAAGGCTTCGTTACCCAAATTATCGAAGCTTTAAACGTGGTTCCTGGCGACCTGGTTGACCGCATTGACTCAATTTTGCGAAATACGCCAAAGGCGAACATCTTCGGCGGACCGGCAGGGCAGGTCTTTCTGACCCCGCGCGTCAAGATGGTGGTCGATATGGCGAAAACCGAGGCGACGCGCCTCGGCGATGAATACATCTCCACCGAGCACCTTTTTCTGGCGATATTGGCAGAGAGAGGCACGCAGCTCTCGCGCACTTTGGAAGAATTAGGAATTAACCGCACCAACGTTTTGGGAGTTATCCAGGAACTGCGCGGTGGTCCCCGTGCCACCCAGCGCGGAAAATTCGAGGGACGTTACAAGACTCTCGAGAAATATTCCCACAACCTTACCCAGGTAGCCCGGGAAGGCAAGCTCGACCCGGTTTATGGGCGCGAGGCTGAGATTATGCGCCTGATCCAGGTGCTCTCCCGACGCACCAAGAACAACCCTGTGCTGATCGGTGAAGCTGGCGTAGGCAAGACCGCCATTGTCGAGGGTTTGGCGCAAAAAATTGCCAACGATGAAGTACCCGAGATTCTGGCTGACAAATTAGTTTATTCGCTCGACCTCGGTGCGATGGTCGCTGGCACGCGCTTCAGAGGAGAATTTGAAGAGCGGCTCAAAAATTCCATCGAAGAAATCCAGGAGAGCGACGGTGAAGTGATTTTGTTCATAGACGAACTTCACAACGTTGTTGGCGCAGGCGCTGCCCAAGGCACAATGGATGCCTCCAATATGCTCAAGCCGGCACTCGCCAGGGGTGACCTGCAATGCATCGGCGCAACCACAATGGATGAATATCACAAATATATCGAAAAAGACGCCGCCCTCGAGCGCCGTTTTGCCCCGATTTATGTAGAAGAACCCAGCATAGAAGATACTGTCAGCATGCTCATGAGTTTGCGCGACCGCTATGAAGCGCACCATAAAGTCAAACTATCTGACGAAGCACTCGAAGCAGCGGCAAACCTTTCTGCCAGGTATATGACCGGGCGTAAATTACCCGACAAAGCCATTGACCTGATGGACGAAGCCGCAGCAAAACTGCGCGTAGCTTTATATTCACTGCCGGATGACCTCAAGCAAGACCGCAAAGAGATCGACCGCTTGCTGACTGAAGAAGAAAAAGCCAGCCTTGACCGTGAATATGAGCGGGCAGTTAAGCTCAAGTCTGAACGTCTTAAGCTTGAAGAAAGCTTCAACCAGAGACAATTGGAATGGGAAGCTGAGAACAAACTTGACGACGTCGTCGATTCCGATGACATCGCCGAGGTGATCAACCAGTGGACCGGTATTCCGGTCACCCAACTGATGGAATCTGAAACCAAAAAATTGCTGCACATGGAAGACCGGCTGCATGAGCGTATCATCGGGCAGGATGAAGCGATAAAGGCTGTTTCCGATGCCATCCGCCGCGCTCGCTCCGGTTTGAAGGACCCCAACCGACCTGTTGGTTCGTTTATCTTCATTGGTCCTTCAGGCGTCGGGAAGACTGAGCTGGCAAAAGCACTGGCAGAATTCTTGTTTGACGATGAAGACGCGCTCGTGCGCCTCGATATGAGCGAATACCGCGAGCAGCATACAGCATCCCGCTTGTTCGGTGCGCCTCCCGGATATGTTGGCTACGAAGAAGGTGGTCAGCTGACCGAAGCTGTTCGCCGGCGACCTTACCGCGTGGTTTTGTTTGACGAAATCGAGAAAGCCCACCCGGAAGTCTGGAATGCGCTCCTGCAGATACTGGATGATGGTCGTCTTACCGACGGTCAGGGCAGGGTGGTCGATTTTAAGAATACTGTTCTGATCATGACCAGTAACCTGGGCACTGAATTTGTTCGCAAAGGTGGCGCGCTTGGCTTCCTGGCAGAAGACGATGATCCTCAGGAGATCAAGGATTCCCAGGAGAAGATCGAAAAGGCGCTTAAAGACGCTTTCAGACCGGAATTCTTGAACCGCATTGACGACATAATCACTTTTGCTCCATTGTCTAAAGATGATGTAGTCAAGATTGTCGACCTGCAGGTGAAAGAAATCGCCGGGCGTTTACAAAATTATGACGTAAGCCTGAAAATCGATGATTCTGCCCGCTATTGGCTGGCTGAGCAGGGCTATGACCCGCTCTTTGGTGCCCGCCCGCTGCAACGTGCTCTGCAGAAATACGTAGAGAGCAAACTCGCTATCCGTTTGCTGGAAGGTGAATTTACTTCTGGCGATGTGATCCAGGTAAGCAAAGAGGAAGGTGAATCCGAGCTGACCTTTACGGCAGAAGAAAGAGTCAGTCCTCCAGTCACCGAGGCTGAAGTGTTGGCAGAAGAGCAACCGCAAGCAGAAAATTAGCCTGACGACGATGAAACAAAATGGCCTTCTCGAGCAATAGTTTCACCCAATTTCTGAGGGAAAGCGCACTTTTTAGCGCCCTGCCTGATGAAGACCTGCCAGCCATCGCGGATGGACTGGTAGAGGTGGAACTGCCTGCGGGAGAAATCCTGTTCGAAGAAGGCGAAGAAGTTGATGGTGTGTTCCTGGTCGAAACCGGCAAATTGGTCGGTTTTGACCAGGAACAGCATTTTAACCATTCGTATCAGAGGGGCGACGTGCTCGGTTTGGCAACCAGAAACCTGGCGAACCAGCGCCAGGAGACAATCCAGGCACAAACGAATAGCCGGGTCTGGTTTTTCTCGGGGGCAAACCTTCAGCATCTCTGTGAAGACCGCCCCGCGTTTGCCGAGACCCTGACAGTGTTGGCGAACAGCCAGATTATGTTGCGGCGGGTGCACATGCCCTGGCTGGAAGCTGATGAGAGAGTCAGCCTGATCGCCCGCAAACACCCCGTTTTCCTGCTTTTTGCCCTGATACCACCGCTGCTTACATTTGCCGCGAGTTTACTTGCCTTGAATTTTGTTCAGGCTGAAAACGCGATGGCAGCCCTGGTTGGGATGGTGATCGCTTTTTTAATCTGTGCCACCTGGCTGCTCTGGAATATCAACAACTGGGCAAACGATTATTACCTGGTTACCTCAAAGCGCATGGTGTGGGTGGAAAAGGTGTCCGGATTTTATGAGAGCCGGCAGGAAGCCCCGCTCGCCACACTGATTTCAGTGGGAGTCAAAACCACCCAACTGGGAGCACTGCTCGGATATTCTGATGTGATCGTGCGCACCTTCATCGGCGATATCCGTTTTGAGCGGGTTGCCCATGCCAAAACCATTGGCAAACTGATCGAAAGCTACTGGTCAAAGAGCAAACACGTTGATTTGGAGCTTGATGCCCGTGAAATCCGTAAAGCCCTGCGGGAGAAGTTTGGCAAATCACCCGAAGAAGTCACCTCAAAAGAGTTGGAAGAAGAGTACGGAATCGACAGCGAGATGCCCTACGCTGAGATTGGCTTCTTTGAGTGGCTCTTCAGCGACTTTTTGAAAGTTCGTTACGAAGCCGGCGGCTCGATTACCTACCGCAAGCATTGGATCATCCTGCTCAGGAAGCTGCTTCTTGCGTTCACGGGTTTGCTTCTGACACTCGCTTTTATTATTGCTATGCTAACCCGTAATATCACTGGTCTCGATTACAGCATGGCACTCCCGCTGGGGCTGTTCCTCTTGCTTGTTTTTGGTGCAGTGATGATCTACCAATATGTCGACTGGCGTAATGATGTTTTTCAACTCACCCCAAATCAGGTGATCGACCTGGACCGCAAGCCTTTTGGCAGGGAATCGCGGCGGGCTGCACCCCTGGAAAATATCCTCAGCATTGAGTACGAACGGCGTGGCATCATCCCGATGCTTTTCAACTATGGCACAGTCTATATCTCGGTTGGCAACACCCAGCTGACGTTTAATAATGTCCATCAACCTTCCAAGGTACAACAGGATATTTTCAGCCGCATTGGCACGCACACCCAGGAAAAGGAAGACCGCCAGACCGCCCAGGAGCGCGACCGCATCGCCCAATGGTTCAAAGTCTTCCAGGAAGAGTCACGCGACCTGCTCGCCAGCCAGGATGTTACTTCGCCTTTGAATCCGCCCCCTGGATAAGGTAAAATATCTAGAGATTACAATTGGAGTAAGTTATGGCATTGAAGGAAATATTAACTTTTCCGGATCCTTTTTTGCGATTAAAAGCAAAACCGGTAAAGAAATTTGATAAAGAATTACAGACTTTAATCGACGATATGTTCGAGACCATGCGCGCCGAACCGGGTGTGGGTCTGGCTGCACCCCAAATTGGGGAGTCACTGCAGCTGGTTGTGATTGAGTATGCTGAGGAACCTGAAGACGAAAACGCCCCGGAACCCAAGCCCAAACGCTATGTTTTGGTCAATCCTGAAATCGTGGAGCGTTCTGATGAAATGGTTGAGGGCATGGAAGGGTGCCTCTCCGTGCCAGGATTTATCGGCAAGGTGGATCGGCACGAAAAGATCACTGTGAAAGCCCTGACCCGGCACGGCAAACCACAAAGGGTGAAAGCCGAAGGCTGGATGGCACGCATCATTCAGCACGAGCTCGACCATCTGGACGGCGTTCTCTACATCGACCGTGCCAGCGAGATGTACGAACCTGTGCCCGAAGACGCAGATGAATTTACCGAATAATGCATCTCACCCGCCTTTCGCTGACAAATTTTCGCATTTTCTCCCGCCTGGAGCTTGATTTTCCCAGGCGGGTGATTTTATTCCATGGCGCGAATGCCCAGGGCAAAACCACAATTTTGGAAGCAGTGTCGTTTATGGCGCTATTCACCTCTTTCAGTGCCAGCTCGGATCGGCAGTTGCTCAATTTCAACCTGCCTGAAGCCGAACCGATCAAGGTTGGGAGAATCGTTGGCGAGTTTGAAAGAGGAGGACGCAAAAATACCCTGGAGGTGCGCCTTATCCAGGAACCAAATGGCGGCAACGGCAGTACACGCTTTCGAAAAGAAGCCTTGCTCAACGGCGTCAACCGGCGTTTTAGCGAGTTGTATGGGCAGTTCAACGCGGTTTCATTTCTGCCGCAGATGGCAAAGATCTTCGAAGGTGGTCCTTCTGACCGCCGCCGCTATCTGGATGAGATCCTTTGCCAGATAGAGCCAGGCTATTCCAAACATCTGCTGCGCTACAACCAGGCGATGACCCGCCGTAATGCCCTTTTAAAGAGATTGGGCGAATTTGGCGGTCCGCCGGACCAGCTGGATTATTGGGATGGGATGCTGGCGGAGCATGGCGCCCACCTGATGCGCGGACGAATTAGTGTGCTTACCCAGCTGGAAGAATTAGCCCGCCAGAGCCACGAGCAGCTGACACAGGGAGGCGAAATTCTACGGCTCGAATACCAACCCTCGTTTGACCCCACCCGGGTGCTCTCAGGGCAGATTGCTTTGCCTGGTGTGCAGCGTCTGGCTGAAGCCAGTGCCATTGGAACCAAGGAAATCGAAACCTGTTTTCTTATAGAATTAATCCAACATCGGAAAGATGACATTATGCGCGGTTCAACCAGCAGCGGTCCACACCGCGATGAGCTGCGGTTTTTGGCAAACCAGGTTGACCTGGGCGATTACGGTTCAAGGGGGCAGATGCGCACAGCACTGCTCTCGCTCAAGTTTGCCGAAGTAGATCTAATGAAGCAGCGTAGCGGCGAATGGCCTGTGCTGCTCCTGGACGAGGTCATGGCAGAGCTGGATCCGGTTCGTCGGGCTGCCCTGCTTGGTTTACTCGACAAGGTGGAACAGGCGTTTGTCACCACCACCGACCTGGAGATGTTTGAGCCCGGATTTCTGGCTCAGCATGAAGTCTGGAAGGTGCAGCGCGGCGTGGTTACGAAGGAAACCTGAAGATGAAAAACGCCGCCAGGCTGCGGGAATGGATTGCACGGGCTCTGATTGGGCTTGTCTTCGGGGTGAACCTGGCTTGTGCGCTTGATTTCATCGCCCGACCGCAATTGTACATGGCTGGTTATGAACTCAGTGGGGAAGTTGGCAGAGTTGTGATTATCGGCTATGGCATTCTTTTTTTGATGTGGCAGGTGCCATACACATTTGCCCTTTACCACCCTGGTAAATTTCGGGTTTCACTCATCCAGGCAATTATCATGCAAACGATTGGTTTGGTTGGTGAGACCCTGCTTTTGGGCACGATCCCAATGGAGCATGCCGTCTTGCACGGATCGATTTCCCGCTTTATCTATTTTGACGGTGGCGGGTTGGTTTTGTTAATTGTTGCCTTTTTCCTGGTTTATAGGAGAAACATTTCGCAAAATGAGGAGAATCATGAACTTGTCTGACTTGGTACACATTAACCGCAGCTATCGGCGGTTTGATCAAAACCACCGCATTCCCCAGGAGTTGTTGGTTGGAATGGTAGGCTTGGCGCGAATTTCACCTAGCCCGGCAAACCTGCAGGCGCTAAAGTTCTGGTTGGTGAGCGACGAAGAAGAGTGCGAGCAGGTCTTTCAGAATGTCAAATTCGCTGGTTACCTGAAGGATTGGGGTGGACCGATTGAAGGCGAAAAACCAACTGGTTACATCATCATCCTTGGTGATAAAGAGATCAAGCCGATCTTTGAAATCGAAGCCGGCATCGCCGCTCAGACAATGCTGTTAGGAGCTTCTGAGCAGGGATTCGGCGGCTGCATGGTTAAGGCGTTTGAACGCGAGAGCCTGCGCGAGTTGCTGGGGTTGAGCGCTAACCTGGAGATCGTCTTGGTGATTGCCCTGGGAAAACCGGCTGAAATTTGTGTCATTGAAGATTACGACACGAACCAGGGAATCGAATATTACCGCGATGCAGATGGCGTCCACCATGTGCCAAAACGAACGCTCGATGAATTGATTGTGCATTGGTGATAGCTGATAGCTAATAGCTGATAGGTGATAGCTGATAGGTGATAGCTGATAGCGGTGATTGTGCCGGCATCCCCGCCGAGCACAGGAATTCACCAAAGATGTCCGCGGTTTTGTAGGGGATCAGCGGCGATTGTGCCGGCGTCCCCGCCGAGCACACGCACTCACAAGAGGTGTCCGCATTTTTATAGGGGATCAGCGGCGATTGTGCCGGCGTCCCCGCCGAGCACACGCACTCACAAGAGGTGTCCGCGGTTTTGTAGGGGAATACAAGCTACTACCAATTTCCAGAGCTTGGTGTTCCAGTTTGGGTAGGTGTAAGCGTTCCGGTGATTGTGGGCGTCAACGTTCCGGTTGGGGTCGGTGTTAAAGTCTTGGTTGGAGTCGGCGTTTTTGTCTTTGTACTCGTTGGTGTAAATGTGGGCGTGGAGGTTGCGGTTGCGGTCGGAGAAGGTGTTGCCGTTGGGGTGGCTGTGTTCGTTTGAGTTTGGGTCGGGGTAGGTGTCGGAATACCCAATACAACCTTCAATTCCGGTCCGATCAGGCTGCCATTCTCAGCCTGGATCTGCCAGATACCCTCATAAAAGCCATGATAACTGGGCGCGGTCATCTCCAGTGACAAATCAAACAACTCGCCGGGCTGAATTTTACGTATAGGTGAGGGAGAATTCCCGCCCATGCGATTCCCACGCAGATATACCAATTTGTAATCTTCCCATTCGCAGGTCCCGGTATTCTGCATCCGCCAGGTCTTCGTAAACCGCTTTCCAGGGTCCAAAATTGTTCCCGCCGGGATGGTGACATCACTGACCAAAATTGCCGACATGGTGCAAGGCGCGTCGGTTGGCGTTATTGTGGGGGTCATCGTAAGCTCTGGGGTTGGGCTGGGAGTGATTGTCAGTTCCTGGTTGGATAGTGCCTGTACCAGCACAGCAACCTGGTCGCTGACAAAATTTCGTCCGTTTTCATCATACAAATTGACCGTGATCATGAAAGCCCCTTCCGCCGTAGGGATCCAGGGCTGAGCGACCAGAATCGTATCTTCCGGGTAGTTTTCTGCCAGGTCAAGCCGAACTGGGACAGAATTTGTCAGCAGCTCCAGACGGGACCACCTGGCACCAACCGGAATGACCGATTGGATGACAACCTCGTTGTTGAGTGCAAGCACCTGACCAGATGTTGGAGAAAGAATCTTAACAGAAAGATCACCTGGCGCGTCTGCTGAACGATTGCAGGCAAACACCCCAAGTAAGATGATAGCAAAAACGGCAACAATAGAGGGTACGATCCACTTTTTCATAAAAATCTTTCTATAGTATTAACCCTCAAACCCCTTATAAAGTTCCATTCTCAGGTCAACCGGTAAGCCGTATTCTGTCGCGGATGCGCATCTATCTTGGCAGGCTGTCACCAGCCAGCTCCATGCGGTCTACCCAGAGATCGAATGAGCCGAGCAGGCTCTTTCTCCTGTTTGACCTTGCACCGGATGGGGGTTACCTGGCCGCCCCTGTTGCCAGCGGCGCCGGTGGTCTCTTACACCACCTTTTCACCCTTGCTCTTGCGAGCGGTATATCTCTGTGGCCCTTGTCCGAGAGCTTACGCCCTCCCAGGGGTTACCTGGCATCCTGCTCTGTGGTGTACGGACTTTCCTCACTTTAAAAGCGCGCGCACCTGGCTGACCTGAGTAAATTGATGATACCATTAAGCTGTATGAGGATTATTAATTGTGATGTTTCCTTGAACAAGCATAATTGCCCTGTCAATTTCTGGACAATTGCTGTTTTTAGTGTAGAATAATCGTTTGGAATTATGAAGTTTTAGTTTGGAGGAAGAAATTGGCTAACATTAAGTCTCAAATCAAGCGAAACAAACAAAACGCGGCGGCACGGCTTCGCAATCGTGTCTATCGTGGTTCTGCACGCACTTATATCCGCAGAGCACAAAGCGCAATTCGCACGGAAAATGCTGAATTGGCTGAAGCCGAAGTTTTGAAGGCAATCCGCGCGTTGGACAAGGCTGCCGCTAAAGGCGTCATCCATAAGAACAATGCCGCGCGCCGCAAATCCCGCTTGATGGCTCAGTACAACTCGATCAAGAATTAGTTTTTAATCGTCGTAGATCAGAGGCGAGGTTTTTTTATACCTCGCCTTTTTTGCGTTAAATTTTTTGTCATCCTGGATGCAGTGAAGTCTTTGTTGTTTGTTATTTTGAGGTGGTTTGTCATTCTGAGGTGGTTTGTCATTCTGAGGAACGAAGGATCCTAATGATTTGATTCTAATAATTGGGACTTCTTACTAAAATCTATTGGAAGATCCTTGCAAAGCACACTTCGTGGCGCAAAGAAGGCTCAGGAAGGCAGAAAATAAACTAGTGGGGTGTTATAATCCTGTCGATAAACCAGAGGAGACCATGTTCGAAGACGTAAAAGGCCAAATCGCCCAAAGAATCGATGAATTTTGCTTGCAAAACGACTTGCCAACCGGCAAAGTTGAGTTTCGCAGCATTCCCTTTTCCGGTGAATGGGGCATGGCGGCGCCGCTCTTTCCGCTGGCAGCAGCCGACACCAACAAGACCGGTCCTGTGCCTCAGCACGCTCAATTTCTCGCAGAAAAACTCAAAGAAGTCATCGGTTTGCCGGCTGGTTTCACCCGCGCTGAAGCTGTTAAAGGCTACTTGAACCTCTATTTTGATACCGCCCTTTACGCCGCGAGTGTGGTAGAGCAAATCAACTCGCAGGGTCCCCGATTTGGCACTGCCCAGCCGACCGACGAGACCGTAATGGTCGAATATTCCAATCCCAACACCCACAAACCACTTCATGTCGGGCATTTGCGCAACGTCATATTAGGCGGTTCGGTCTGCAATATCCTGGAAGCCAGCGGCAAGACTGTGATCCGAGCTAATTACATCGGCGACATCGGGCTGCACGTTATCAAGTGGATGTGCAATTACGAGATGTACCATGCTGGTGAGCAGCCAGCTGCTGACGAAATGCGCTGGATGGCAGACCTCTATTCCGAAGCTGATCGGCGTTTTCACGAGCAGGAAGGGTTCGAGGATGAAGTCAGAGCCTACTTTGCTCGTTGGGATGCTGGTGATGAACATATCCACGACCTCTGGCTGCAAACCAGGCAATGGTCGATGGACGGTTTCGCCCAGGTTTATGAGCTTCTCGGCGAGCACTTTGACCGCATTTATTTCGAGAGCGACGTCGAAGACTCAGGCAAAGAGATTGTAGATCGCTTGATCGAAAGTGGAATCGCCACCGATGGTCGCCCCGAAAATCCGGTAATCGTCGATATCGATGCAATTTTGGGCACAAAAGAGGAATACAGGGTTGCCGTTATCCTCCGTTCTGATGGAACATCACTCTATGCCACTAAAGAACTGCCACTGGCGATCATGAAGTTCGAGGAATATGAGCTGGACCAATCGATCTACGTCATCGACGTCCGCCAGAGCCTGCACATGAAGCAAATGCGCAAGATCCTCGAATTGATGGGTTACCCGTGGGCAACAAAAATTCACCACCTGGCATACGAAATTGTGAACCTGCCCGGCAATGTGATCATGTCGTCCCGTGATGGCACAGTCGTCCTGTTGGATGATTTGGTCCGGGAAGCCACACAGCGCGCGCTGGACGTTGTGCATGAGAAAAACCCCGAACTTGACCCTGCCATCATGCTGGACGTTGCCCAAAAAGTGGCATTGGGTGCAATCAAATATCCGATGATCTCGCGCGAAAACACCAAGATCGTCACCTTCGATTGGGAAAGCGCCCTGGATTTCAACGGGCAATCCGCCCCTTACATCCAGTACGCAAACGTGCGCGCGAACAGCATATTGCGCAGAGCTGGCAGCCAGCCGCAAGAACAAGGCGCATTCAACTATACGTTGGAACCCAGCGAGGTCAACCTGATCGAACTGCTCTCAAAATTGCCCGACGAAGTGAGTAAATCGGCAAAAGACTTCAAGCCTTCGACACTGGCTGCATATGCCTACGAATTGGCGAAGGCGTTTAACGATTTTTACAACCAGTGCCAGGTGCTCAAAGCAGAGGGCGAAGTGCGCACCTCCCGCCTGGCGCTCGTGCATGCTGCCAAGGTCTGCCTGGAAAAGACATTCAACTTGCTGGGCATTCAAGCTCCGCAAGTGATGTAGAGTAGAATAGAAGAAACAAAGAAAAAAAGGAGAATTATATGAGTCGTATTCGTACAATCATCATGGGAGCTGCAGGTCGTGACTTCCACAATTTCAACACCTATTATCGTGACAACGATAAGTATGAAGTTGTAGCCTTCACTGCCACCCAGATCCCCAATATCGAAGGTCGTAAGTATCCAAAAGAATTGGCAGGAATGCTGTACCCCAACGGCATCGACATCTACCCCGAGTCTGAACTGCCCGAACTGATCAAAAAGTTCGACGTCGATGAAGTTGTCTTTGCATATAGCGACGTGCCCTATGACTATGTCATGCACAAATCTGCCCTGGTCAATTCATTGGGAGCGGATTTTCGTTTGATGGGTACCAAAGCGACCCAGGTGAAGTCGACCAAACCCGTCATCGGCATCTGCGCTGTGCGCACCGGGTCGGGCAAGAGCCAGACCACCCGCCGCGTTGCCGCTATCCTGCAGGATATGGGCTTCAAAGTGGCAGCAATTCGCCACCCCATGCCTTATGGTGACCTGGTAAAGCAAAAAGTGCAGCGTTTCGCTACCTATGCCGACCTCGATTTACATGAATGCACCATCGAAGAACGCGAAGAGTACGAACCTCACATCGACAGTGGTGTGATCGTTTTTGCCGGCGTTGATTACGAAGCCATTCTGCGCGAAGCCGAAAAGGAAGTTGATGTTGTGCTCTGGGACGGCGGTAATAATGACTTCCCATTCTACAAAACAGACTTGCTGATCACGGTTGCGGACCCCTTGCGCCCTGGTCATGAGCTCGCTTACTACCCCGGCGAAGTTAACATTCGCATGGCTGACGTTGTCGTGATCAACAAAGTTGACACCGCTAATGCTGATGACATCATTAAGGTGCGTGATAACATCCATTCTGTCAATCCGGATGCCGTCATCATCGAAGGTGCTTCCCCGATTTATGTACCCGATCCTGAAGCTATTCGCGGCAAGCGCGTTTTGGTCGTGGAAGATGGCCCCACCCTGACCCACGGTGGAATGAAGATCGGTGCTGGCTGGGTGGCTGCCCGCCGCTTTGGTGCCGCTGAAATCGTTGACCCGCGACCTTTCGCTGTCGGTGAAATTACCGCCACTTACGCAAAATATCCCGAAACCGGCAACATTTTGCCTGCCATGGGTTATGGCGACAAACAAATCCGCGACCTGGAAACCACCATCAATGCCTCTGATGTTGACCTGGTTGTAATCGGCACCCCGATTGACCTGACCCGCGTGATGAAGATCGACAAACCGACCCAACGCGTGGGCTACGAACTCGAAGAGATCGGCAAACCAGACCTGGAAGACGTTCTCAAGAAGATGTTCGATAAGTAATTTCGAAAGAACCACGTAAAGAGGTCGGGCAATCCCGACCTCTTTTTCGTGCTAAACTTCTTGAACCAATAGAAAGAGAATGACTATGTTTATCGATTCAGTACTTATCAGTGTGGCTTCCGGAAAAGGCGGCGATGGTATGGTGCACATGCACCGGGAAAAATTCCGACCCAAAGGCGGTCCCGACGGTGGCGACGGCGGGCGCGGCGGCGATGTGATTTTGAAGGTTGTGCCGACTCTCAATACGCTTAACCGTTTCCATTTCAACCAAAAATTTGCTGCAAACGCTGGCAAAAACGGCGGACCTTCCAACCGAACCGGTCGCTCTGCTCCCGACCTGGTGATCGAAGTGCCGCCAGGCACAATCGTGTATAACGATGAGACTACTGAATTGATCGGCGATCTGGTTGAACCTAACCAGACCCTCACTGTTGCCAAAGGCGGTCGCGGTGGTCGCGGCAACCAGCACTTTGCCACCAGCCGGAACCAGATGCCGTTGACCGCAGAGAGAGGCGAGCCCGGCGAGGAATTCACGCTTAGGCTCGAATTGAAACTGATTGCGGATATTGGCTTGGTCGGGCTGCCAAATGCCGGAAAATCGTCAATTTTGGCGGCGACAACCCGGGCGACACCCAAGATCGCCGACTATCCGTTCACCACGTTGGAGCCCAACCTGGGGGTTGTTCAGCTGGACCTGGATAACACCATGGTTATGGCGGACATTCCGGGTCTGATTGAAGGGGCATCCGAGGGTATTGGGCTGGGTTTCCAGTTTTTGCGCCACGTGCAGCGTACGCGCATACTCATCCATGTTTTGGACGGGCTTAGCGAGGACCCGCACGCCGATTTTGAGGCTATCAATAGTGAGCTGGATATGTTTGATGAGCGCTTGGGTGGGCTCCCGCAGATTGTGGTTCTGAATAAAATGGATCTGCCCATGGTGTCGGAGAAATTCCCTGCCTTGAGCCAGCAATTTGCTGAAGAGGGCATCGAATTGATGCCGATCTCGGCTGTCAGCCATTTAAATCTTAAAGAATTAATGTGGAAGGCTTTTCATGAACTGCAGGCGCTGCCTGTTGAGCCTGTTGAGACGGCTTTGCCGGTCTATAGAAGCGATGAAGACCCGGATGCCTTTGAAATTGAAAAAACCGATGAGGGTTACATTGTTACAGGCAAGCGCATCGAACGGGCTGCGGCGATGACCTACTTTGATCAGCCAGGCTCTGTCAGGCGCTTCCAGAAGTTGATGGCAGGTATAGGGGTGGACAAAGCCCTGCGCAAAGCCGGCATCCAAGAAGGCGAAAGCGTTTTCATCGGCGATTGGGAATTAACCTGGCAGGAGTAAAAACGAATACAACCCACTCCCAGGTGGCGTCACGGCGTGGAAGCCGCACCTTACGGATGCAATAAAACGCCGGCACCCCCTCTATGCCGGTTCTGACAATATCATATTGGTATTATTCGCTATACAGGTCTCGATAGTCTCGACGATTTCATTGAAATGCTCCGGGTTATTAACAAAATCGAACTTCTGACTGTCAATTGTGAGCACAGGGCTCTCAGTGTACTCCTGGTCCCACTGCTTGTAATAAGAATCAAGTAAGCGCAGATAGTCCGGGTCGATGGTGCCTTCAATTGAGCGTGACCGCCGTTGAATTCGATCCACAAGCGTCTCCACCGGCGTCTGCAGGCGGATCAGCAGGGTCGGCTTGGGTAGCGTACGCAATACAAGCTCATACAACTTGAAGTAAGACTGATATTCACGGTCCGATAGATTGCCCATTTCATGCAGCGCTCGCACAAAAATGTGGGCGTCTTCGTAAATACTGCGATCCAACACTGCCGAATTGCCCGCCTTCGCCAGATTTTCGATCTCATTAGCGCGGTTACCCAGAAAGTACATCTGCAAATGCATTGCCCAGGTTTTCATATCGGCATAGAAATCCGCCAGGTAGGGGTTGTTGTCAACCGATTCATATGATGGCGTCCACCCAAAAGACAGGCTGAGCAGCTGGGTCAGGGAGGTCTTCCCACTGCCAATATTGCCAGCCAGTACGATCATTCTTTGATTTGGTTGTAGTAGTTGGCTCATATTAGCACTCGCTGTGTCCACAGGTGTAACATTTCTTACAACCCTCCTCATTGATCAGGGTCGCCTCGCCGCATTCAGGGCAGAGCTCGCCGATCGGGTGGAAGGTTGGCTGTTCAGGATTCAACGGAAGAGGGGTACTGGCTTCCGGTTTGCTTTGAAGCTCGGATTCCTCTTCCTCCTGGTAAAGATACTCATCCAGGGCTTTTGAAATGCCATCAGGAAGCGAACGCACGCGGTTGATCCCGAACCCAAGCGAGCGACCGCCACCAATCCCAGCCAATTGATCCAGAATGATGCGCAAGCGTTCGCGCGGCTCAACCGGCGAAAGGATCCGCAGGTTATAGGAAATCAGTCGACCGATCGCTTCAGAATGTGCTGCTGTCTCTGAGCCTGCCTTGGCAGTGTTGATAAAAACTTCAAAAGGCTGATTATCGCTGTTCTCATTGATGGTGACAAATGCCTTTCCCAAAGGTGTTTCGATTGAGTAGGTATAACCTTTGAGGGCACGTGGGCGTGGCTTTTTGTGCTCTTTCAAGAAGCTAAGTTGACCGCCGGATGCCTGCCCATAAAGCGGGATTTTGGCAGCATCGGCTGCGCTTTCCTTCTCCTCCATGGTTTTTCTGGTTTCCAGAACAACCTTTTCCCGTGAACCGGTGATATAGACGGTAATGCCTTTGCAGCCCAACGTCCAGGCAAGTTTAAAAGCATCGGCAACTTCTTCTTCGGTTGTTTCAGCCGGGAAGTTGATGGTCTTGCTCAGGCTGTTGTCAACGAAGCGCTGCAAGGCTGCCTGGATGTAGATGTGTTCATCAGCAGTGACATCCGAGGAAACCACGAAAACGTTGCGAATGTGCGGCGGAAGCTGCTCGATATGCTGGCAGGAGCCCTGCTCAAGCACTTTATTGATGATCTCTTCCTTTTCCGAATCGCTCAGGTCTGCCGCATCCAATGCTTCCTGAAAATGAGGACTGACATAATTGAGCACCAGGTCCTTGCCTTTGTCGTTTACATGCCGCACATATGCAAGCGCGAATACTGGTTCACAACCGTAGCCTTCAACGCCGGCGACTGTGCCGATTGTGCCGGTGGGTGCAATGGTGGTCTGGGCGGCATTGCGAATGCCGTGAGTCTTGATCCCTTCGGTGATCAATCCCCAATCCAGGTAGGGTCGCTGCCAATTGCGGGTATATGGTGAGAGCGGTGTGGGGGCTTCCCATTTGAGGTTTTCCGGGTCATAAATACTTCCTGAAATTGCTGGGAAAGGTCCGTTTCTTTCTGCCAGTTCGATGCTGGTCTCCATGGCGAAATAACGCACGTATTCCATGACCTGACCGCAAAACTCAAACGATTCTTCTGAGCCATAACGCACACCACAGTGATACATCAGGTCTGCCAGACCCATAATGCCCAGTCCGATACGGCGGGCATTCATCGCCGCTTCGCGCAGCTCGGGCACCTCGGGTACGTAAGCGTTTTTGTCAACCACATGGTCGAGGAAAAGCGTGGCGGTTTTGGTGGTCTGGCGTAATTTAACCCAATCGACGGTGCCGTTTTCGCCGAAATGTTCAGCAAGGTTAATCGAAGCTAGACAGCAGTTCTCATATGGTCCGAGCCACTGCTCTCCGCAGGGGTTGGTGGCTTCCAATTCATAAAGATGCGGAACGGGGTTCTGACGGTTGGCAGCATCGATAAAGAGCGCTCCGGGTTCGCCGTTGTGGTGGGCTTGTTTGACAAACTTGTCGAATAAACTGCGTGCCTTGACCGTTTTGTGAGTCTTGATCCCGATACCGGCTTTTTCTGCTTCGGTGATGGTGCCTTTGAAACTCTTATACCTTGGGTCGTGGATGTCCGGAAAGCGTAGCTCCCAGTCAGCATCATCCTCAACCGCTTTCATAAAGTCATCGGTGATCGCCAAGGAAATGTTGAAGTTTGTGATCGCGGTCTCATTGGTTTTACAGGTGATGAAATTTTCCACATCGGGATGGTCGACGCGCAAGACACCCATGTTTGCGCCGCGTCTTGTGCCGCCCTGGGCGATTTCACCAAAAGCATTGTCATAGACTTTGAGGAAGCCAACCGGTCCGGTTGCCTGACCAGCCGATGCGTTCACCAGTGAGCCAGAAGGGCGCAGCCGGGAGAAGTTGAAACCATTGCCGCCGCCCGTTTGCTGGATGAGAGCGGCATTTCTCAGCGTGCTGAAAATACCATCCTTGGCGCGCCCCATGTCATCCGAAATAGGCAAAACAAAACAGGCAGCCAGTTGTCCAAGCGGAGTGCCGGCACCGGTGAAGGTGGGCGAGTTGGGGAAGAACGACTTGCTTACCAACATATCGTAAAACTGCCTGGCAAGGGCATCGTGATCCTCTTCCCGCTCAGGAACATCTGAAACATGCCAGGCGATTCGCCAAAACATCTCATCAATTGTTTCAATGGACTGACCGTCCTTGCCATGACGCAGATAGCGCTTGGCGAGGATCTGGCGTGAGTTTTGTGTAAGTTCAATCGATGGAAGGTCATCCGGTAAGGGGGGTGTTGGGTATAGACCCAGGTGCGTGGGTGTTTGATCGTTCATGAATATTCCTCTGTAATTATTCTTCTTCGGTCAACAAACGGTTTATTTCGTCACGGATGGTGTGCAGATCGTCCATGCGCAGATAGACAATCGCGTAGCGGATATAGGCAATGTGATCGATTTCTTTGAGAGCCCGCACAGCCAAATCCCCAACCAGGCGGGAGCTGATTTCGGAGCGACCTTTTTTTTGCAATTCTTCTTCAATATTGTCAACAAGCTGTTCAATCTGGGCGGCAGAGATGGGGCGCTTCGAGCAAGCCATGCGCAGACCGCTGAGCAATTTTTCACGGTTGAATTCCTCGCGGGTGCCGTCGCGTTTGATGATCAATGGCGTGGTAAGGATCGGTCTTTCGTATGTGCTGAAGCGTTGGTGACAGTTCTTACATTCACGTCTGCGGCGGATACCGCCGTGAGTATCTTTGGTTGTATCAACAACACTGGTATCGGTGTTCTGACAATATGGGCACTTCACGTAAAACCGCCTCCTTTCCCCCATATATTGGGGTAATGATAGAAAACTCCCTAAATATAGGGATTATTTTAGCACAGGAGATGGTGAGGAAGGGTAGATTGTGGGCTTGTATCACCTTAAAATTTCCAGGTATGGAGCGAGGTGAAATATATACGCAACGAGAAAAATATCAAGTACGAGACCAAGCAAGTCTCTCAATAGGGTTTGGAAAATAAGATCTGCGACTGAAATTGTTAACATTTGCAGGGTCGGATAACCGTTTTATATCATGTGAGATTGCGCGTAGCCAAAATATGGATTTGCTAATTGGCAGGTTAGTGACTTAGGGCGGGGTGGGGCTGGCGGGAATGTTGTTCTGATCGAAGTGAAATATGGAAGAATTTTTTATGGTGGTAAGGTGTGAATAATCCGATCGAATGAAGGTTAAGATCCTTCACAAAAAAGGCTCAGGATGACAGGGTGGGAAATGGCGGTGAAGTTTAAATTCCTTGCGAATCACACTTCGTGTCGCGACAGAGGCTCAGGATGGCAGGGTGGAGAAATGCCATATTCTTCTCCCTCATTTCGAATGCAGTGAAGGCTAAGATCCTTCGCTACAAAGGCTCAGGATGACAGGAGTGAATTTTAAGATCATTCGCGACAAAGGCTCAGGGTGACGGGCTGGGAAAATGGTTTATTCTCCTCCCTCATTTCGTTTGCAGTGAAGGTTAAGATCCTTCGCTACAAAGGCTCAGGATGACAGGAGTGAAGTTTAAGATCATTCGCTACAAAGGCTCAGGATGACAGGAGTGAAGTTTAAGATCATTCGCGACAAAGGCTCAGGGTGACGGGCTGGGGAAATGGTTTATTCTCCTCCCTCATTTCGAGGGAGGAGAAGTTGGTTATTTAGCAAACCGCAGAGGAGCCAGGCAAAACTTAGCGAGAGTTCCTGTTCTTGCGTAGGAAGGCGGGCATATCCACATCCACATCACTGGTGTAGACGGGTTCGCGCTGGATTGTTCGTACAGATTGGGTCTGTTCAATTTTTGGGTGAGGCTGCTCAACGCGACTGCGATGATCTACCTGTCTTTGCGACGAGTTCCCTTGAAAAAAACTTTGCTCTCCCTCCGAAGAAGAGATGCTTCGGTCAAATCCAGTTGCGATCACGGTGATGCGGATGTTATCACCCATGGTCTCATCTACTACGGCACCAAAGATCAGGTTCACGTCTGAACTGGCGGTTTCCTTGATTATTGCAGCAGCCTGGTTGACCTCAAACAGCGAAAGGTTTGGACCACCAGTGACGTTGAAGAGGATACCGCGGGCACCGTTGATGGTAACATCCAACAGCTGGCTCGAGATAGCCTGTTCTGCAGCCAGGCGGGCACGGTCTTCACCGGAAGCCTGACCCACAGCCATCAGGGCTGCGCCGCCTTCCGACATGATCGTGCGCACATCGGCGAAGTCCAGGTTGATCAAACCGGGAACGGTGATCAGCTCTGAAATACCCTGGATGCCCTGCCGCAAAACGTCGTCTGCCAGGCGGAATGCATCGTTAAGCCCAATATTCTTGGTCACAATTTGCAGCAGACGATCGTTGGGGATGACAATCAGGGTGTCGGCATGCTCCTTGAGAGCCATTGAGCCCTGTTCAGCCGCTTTGGAGCGGTGAGTACCTTCAAAGGCAAAGGGGCGGGTGACCACACCAATGGTGAGTGCGCCTATTTCCTTGGCAATCTGGGCAACCACAGGGGCCGCGCCGGTTCCCGTTCCGCCGCCCATTCCAGCGGTTACGAAAACCATGTCCGCACCCTTGAGGACTTCGTACAGGTCTTCTGCCGATTCTTCGGCGGCTGCTTTTCCGATTTTCGGATCGCCGCCAGCGCCAAGACCACGCGTGGCTTTGTCGCCAATTCGTACGCGGGTTTGTGCCTGCGATTTCAGCAGCGCCTGGGCATCGGTGTTAATCGCGATGAACTCGATCCCCTGCAAACCTTCGGTGATCATGCGGTTGACTGCGTTGCAGCCGCCTCCACCGACGCCTACAACTTTAATTCTTGCGAAAGATTCTGACTGTTTTGCTTCCATTTTTTATCTCCTCTAGCAAATGTTTTATCTAATTAGGGTAGGATACGTTTCAGCCAATCCTTCAACCCATCCGCTTTGGGTCTCAGGCTCGACCTTTTACTACTTCCAGAACGCTCGGGAGCAATCTGGTTTGTTTCACTGAATAAAATGCCCCAATTGAGCAAACCAACGCTGGTCGCGTAGGCGGGGCTGCTGATTTGATCGGTTAGACCGACCATTTTTTCCGGTTGGGCAATTCTGACAGGCATATTCAGAATGTTGGCTGCCATCTTGCGAATACCGGGCAATAGTGCCCCTCCACCTGTCAAAACAACTCCGGCAGGGAGCATCGAATCATAACCAGAGCGCTTAATCTCCTGCTGAACCATGATCAAAATCTCTTCGGCACGGGCTTCAATAATGTTGACCAATTCGCGCCGATCAACTTTGGAGGCTTGTTCTGATCCAAAAGCAACGATATTGAAGAATTCATCTTCAGCGATATCTTCCAGGAGGGCATAACCGTGCTTGAGTTTGACCTCTTCTGCCACATCCAGCGGCAGGCGCAAGCCCTGGGCTATGTCAGAGGTGATGTGATTTCCACCGACACTCAAAACATTGGCGTGAAAGACATCGCCTTTGACGTAAATAGCGATACCAGTCGTGCCGGCACCCAGATCAACCACAACTACTCCCATTTCCCGTTCGGTCTCCGAAAGGATGGCTTCGCTGGAAGCCAATGGATTGAGCACAAACTGGGTAACATCGATCCCAGCCATTGAAACACATTGGCGGAGGTTCTCCATGGTTGAGGCAGCGCTGGTAATGATGTGGGCTTCCACTTCCATGCGATAACCGTGCATGCCGATCGGTTGACTGATATCTTCCTGACCATCAATATTGAAACCACGTTGAATTACGTGGACAATTTCACGGTTGTGGGGCACAGCGATCGCCTGGGCAGAATCCAGCGCGCGATAGACATCTTCCTGGTCAATAACCCGCCCGGAAATACCGACAGCACCTTTGCTGATGGTGGACGATACCTGCGTGCCGGCAAGGTTGACGATCGCGCTGTTGATCTCGAAACCCGAGGTACGCTCGGCTTTCTCAATCGACCGGGCGATTGCCTCAGAGGCAGCGTTGATATCGTTGACCGTGCCTTTACGAATGCCTTGCGAAGGCTCAATGCCGACCCCAAGGATGCGTAAATTCGCTCCGTTTTCCACCCTGGCTACCAGAGTACAGACTTTTGATGTGCCTACATCTACTCCAACTACAATTGTTTCTTCTTCCATGTTAATGCTCCAAACGATAAAAGGGTGCGTGTAGAAACTCCATGCTTATTAATACGGGTTGCAAGTTCCTATCCAGAATTGCATCCACGATGTAAGTGTATTCAAGGAGTTTCATATCAATGTCTTCTGTACGGGTGCCAAAATAGACTTGCCAGCTGTGTGGATCAGTCCAGCCCAACCCGTTTTTGCTGTCATAGAGCATCGGTGTGTCGGCTGGTTTGATTGAATTAAGCTTCTGAACCGCCTGTACAAAGGTCGGGTCGATCGGCGGGACGAGAGCAGTAATTTCTTCTTCATCAACCTCTTCTTCGGCATCTACTGATTTCGGATCAACATAGCCAAGCGCCAAAGGGGGAGTGGTATTCGCATAGACACGAATAGGCAGGTTGGCTTCCCCACGAACACTGAAAGTATAGCCATCCTGATCAATCCACAGTAATGGCTCTTCATTTTCCAGCCAGAGAATGGCTGGGATGCGTTCTGCGATCACCACGTTCAGGGTGTCTGGCAGGGCAACTTCCACCTGGGCAGATTTGATGTCTGGGAAAGTTGCCAGAATCTGAGCCTCAACCTGGGCTGGTCTGACGCGAATAATCGATTCACCGGTCACATTCAGGCTTGCCTTTACCTCTTCAGCGGGAACACGAATACCACCGCTCAAGTTGATGGTATTGACGGCGAAGTTGCTCGAATTCAACATCAAATAAAGCAAGACGATCATACCCAATGCTATAGCTGTAGAAACCCAACGCCAGCTGAAACTCAGACGGGGCAGCGTGGGCAGGCGCACTTCGCTTCCTGGTGTTCCGGTGGGAAGGTAGACCTGCCGGCGCGAACGACTTGAGGAGGTGTAAGCTCCTGTGGAGCGGTAAGTATTGTGGCGTGAAACCACGCGCGAAACGTTGCGGGCTTCCCGCGAGGTGCGTTCAGTGGCACGAGGGATCGGCTTACGCTGAACCTTCTCGATTTTCCTTCGGGCTCGAACCTGGTCTGCCCTGGAAAGGTCCCTGGGATTATTACTCATCGTCGACCTCGAATTTTCTAAGCGTACGCGCTTGTTCGGCTTTTCTTTCCAGCCCAAGTTCAATCAGGCGGTCAATCAGTTGCCCATATTCCAGACCACTGTGCGCCAGCAATTTGCTGTACATGCTGATCTGGGTGAAACCGGGCATGGTGTTGATCTCGTTGAACCAGGCTTTTCCTGTGTTTTTGTCCAAAAGGAAATCCACCCGCGCCAACCCAGCCCCGTCGATCGCCTGGAAGGCTTGCACAGCCCAGGTACGCAGCTGCTCTGACACCTGCTCTGGCAGGGGAGCCGGAATGGCGGTTTCAGGATCACCGGAGAGGTATTTATCTTTGTAAGTGTAGAACTCGTCGCCCGGCACGATTTCGCCTGGTTGCGAAACGGTAATTTCTTCATTCCCCAGGATACTGATTTCAATATCGCGGGCTTCGAGGCCACGTTCCACCAAAATACGGCGATCATAAAGCGCAGCAAGTCGCAATGCACCCTCTAATTGTGGGCGATTTTTTGCTTTGCTGATGCCTACAGACGAACCCAGGTTGGCAGGTTTGACAAACACCGGATAGGCACTGATGCTTTCCACTGCTTCAATTACGTTTAAAATATCGCTCTCGATTTGCCTGCGGCTGAAGACACCATAAGGCAGCACCGGGATGCCTGCCTGCGAGGCGACGTCCTTGCAGAGGGCTTTGTCCATTGTAACTGATGACGCCAATACTCCGGAACCAACATAGGCACAATTTTGAATTTCAAATATGCCCTGGATGGTGCCGTCTTCTCCGAAAGTGCCGTGCAGAACCGGGAAGGCGATGTCAACCTTTGTGACTTCACGCAGCGTTTCATCAACCAACTGGTAAAGATAGGCGGTTTCGTTCCGGGCAAGGATAAAGGCTTCGTTAAGCGCTTCAGCCTGACCCTTCTCGAAGACTTCCAGGGTGTTTTCAGCATAGGTCCAGCGACCTTCCCTGGTGATCCCAACCTGGAAGACCTGGTATTTTTCACGGTCAAGCGTATTCAAAATGGAACGCGCCGACATCAGGGAAACTGCATGTTCTCCTGATTTTCCTCCGAAGATCAAGACAAGATTAAGCTTGGTCGACATCTTCGAATTCTCCCAATAATTCAATCTCAAGGTTCAGATCGACGTCAAACATTTCCTTAACGCGTTTCTGACCCTTGCGGATCAGGCAGTAATAATCCTGCGCCGTAGCGCCACCATTGTTCACGATAAAGTTGGCGTGCTTCTCACTGAAAGATGCACCTCCACAGGTCACGCCTTTCATACCGGCTTCCGCCAGTAGTTTTCCTGCAAAGTTCCCAGGTGGGTTCTTGAAGGTGGAGCCGAAGGATGGACCAACCGGTTGTGTCTTCTTCCGTTTTTCGGTAAGTTCGTGCAATAACGCCATGCAATCTTCTGGGTCAGCCTTCTGCCCGACAAAAGTTGCTTCGAGGATAATGATGCTTTTATGTTCGCGCTTGAACCTGCTGGAGCGATATTCAAAACTCATATCCTCATTGCTCAACAGTTGGGTGCCGCCTTCGCGCGTCATCACCAGTGCCGATTGCAGAATCTGCGATACATCCGTGCCATGCGCGCCTGCGTTGCCATAAACCGCTCCGCCGACCGTTCCGGGAATGCTGTTTGCCCATTCAAAGCCCGAGACTCCACGTCGTGAAGCAAGCTGCGCCATCTGACCCAAACCGGCACCACTTTCAGCGATAACCAGGGGCGGGTCATTCTTGGTGATAACCCTGATGTTGTGGCTGCGATTGTGCAAAATGATGCCGTCATAACCGCTGTCGCTGATCAGTAGATTTGAGCCGCTACCCAGGATGTGATAGGGAACGTCCAACTCCCAGATATTCGTCAAGGCAAATTCCATCTCGCTTGAAGAATTAATCGAGATCATTCCAGTCACAGCACCACCAACGCGTGTGGTTGTGTAATTGGTCATGCGCACATTTTCCTGCAGTCGTTCGCCAAAAATCTCCTGGAGTTTAGATAAGGGTAGGTTAGTCATTGGTTGCCTCCAGATGAAGTGCTTCACAAAGTGCTTGAGAAAATTCGGGTCCCTTGCCGGCGGAAAAGACGATAACAATGTCTTTTCCTGTAAGATTAGCGATGATGTACTCAACCGCTATCTCGTTGTCGGGCTGATAAATACAATTCGTGCCGCTTTCCTCCGCGATCGAACAGGGGCTGAAGCCAGGGTCTTCTTCGCGGGCGCTATAAAGTTTCAGTATCAAAGCCTGGTCTGCCTCGCGAAGCGCTTTCGCGAACTCGTGCTGCATTTGGAGTGTGCGGCTGAGGGTATGAGGCTCCCAGACTGCCCAGACAGTATAGCTGGGGTAGCTTTGCCTGGCGCCTTGTATCGTTTGCAGAATCTGGCTGGGGTGATGCCCGTAATCGTTGAACACCCGCACCTTTTCGCTTGCGCAAAGCAGGTCAAAACGACGGCTGGTGCCTTCGAAGGAGTTCAAAGAATCTTTGATTTCGTCCAGATCAATTCCGATCAGATGGGCAACAGCCAGGGCGGCTGTGGCATTGAGCACATTAAATCTCCCTGGTTGATGGATGCTGAAGGGTCGGGTCTGCTTGCCATCTGGCAAGATCAGACTAAAGCGCTGGAAACCTTCGAGAGCCTGGTAGTCAACCACCCGGTAGTCACTGGCTGGGTGAAAACCAAAGCTTAACAACTGACCGGCAGGGAAAGTGAGGAATGGACGCAGTTTTTGCGCGCCAGGATCGTCGGCAGATAACAGGGCGATCCCATCCCCAACGGTCTTACCGAGGAACTCCACAAACGCCCAGCTGTAATCGCGGGGAGTGCGGAAGAAATCGGGGTGGTCATATTCAACATTGGTGACCACGCTGATTGTTGGGTTGAGCCCCAGAAACATGTAATCGTATTCATCTGCTTCGATGATGAAGAACTCATCCTTGCCAGCGTGGGCGTTGCTGTCCAGACCTTTAATGTCTGCACCGAGAATAAAGCTTGGGTCGAGGCTGGCTGAGCGCAGCAGATGCACCAACATCGCTGTGGTGGTCGTTTTTCCGTGTGAACCAGCAATCGCCAGGGTATTCTCGCCTTTTGTCAGCCAGGGCAGAAACTCCGAGCGTTTCAACACTGGAATACCAACTTCCTGGGCTGCCACCACTTCCGGATCATTTGCCTTGACGGCTGAAGAGCGTACAACGATGTCCGCCGCGACTGCCAGGTCGGGGTGGTGACCGAGCCGGGTAACTGCGCCCAGGCGTGAGACCGCTTCGAAATAGGGGGAAGCATGCAGGTCAGTGCCGCTCACCTTGACGCCTCTTTCAAGAAGCAGTCTGGCGATCGCTGAAATGCCTGTTCCACCAATCCCGATAAAGTGTACTTTTTCCATCAGATGATCACCGCCAGTAAGATTGCGACAGCTGCTGCCAATGCGATATAGAGCCAATTGCCGGTCAGCACATTGGGGAACGCATCAGCAAGCAGTTCAATTGCTGCCTGCCCGATGCCTGTGCCGGGGTCTGGAGCAGAAATCCATACAAAGGGATAACCTGCTTTTGCCAGGTAAAACCAGGCAGATGAAAAGAAAATGTAACCATTCAGGGCACCAGCCAGCGCTCCCAGGATGAAATCGAGCATAGAATCGCGTTCGAAACGCCCCGATGCAGAAAAACGCCTGAAGCCTGGGGTCTGGTAACCGAAAAAGGCACAGCCAGCCAGTACGAGCAGGTCCATGATCAGTACTTTGGTACCATCAAGCGATCCAAATATTTTGGGTAAAACAAGTTCGATGATGAACAGGCTCAAAATACCGGCAACTGTGACCACGATTTCCTTGCGAAAACCGCGGATTAGCCCAATAATGGCAAAAAGAACAATAAAGATGTAGAAGAGCACGCTTAAACTTACCATTTCACTCCTCCTACGCCTCCGTCATTTCAAAAAGCAGCTCGGCGATACGCTCGGCAGCCATTGGCTCAGCCAGCGCGCTCATCGCCCGGCTCATATGCGCAAGGTAAGCCGGATTTGCCAGTAGATCGTTAATCAAACCCAGCAAATCGGTTTTGAGGTCTTCATCACGCAGTAGTGCTGCGGCACCACGTTCCACCAGGTAATCAGCGTTGACTTTTTGGTAGCGCCAGGCATATGGGTAGGGCACCAAAATGGCGGGCAAGCCGAAATAGGGGTACTCACCGAGCGTTGAAGCCCCAGCGCGTGAGACTGCCAGATCGGCAGCTGCCAGGGCAGCACCAATTTCATGCAAGTAGGGGAAGGCGTGATAGTGATCTCTGGCATTCGCCGTCGCAGCTTGCACGTTCTCCCAATCAAGGTGTCCGGTAATGTGGATAACCTGATATTTTTCAATAAGCCGATCCAGGATGCCAACTACTGCCTGGTTTATGGAGCGCGCGCCACTGCTACCTCCCATGAAAAGGATGGTTGGCAGATTTGGTTCGAGTCTGAAGTAAGCCCGTGCCTCGGGTTTCTCCCATTTTTTAATATCGTCTCGTAAAGGATAACCAGTTACTGTCATGTTTTTTTTCTCACTAAACCACTTTTTCGATAGCGGAGTTGTCAGCGCGATTTGGTCCGAAAACCTTGCCAGCGTTTTTAGTGCCAATCCTGGCTCAATATCGGGCACATACAGCAGGGATTTGACTTTCCGTCCTGCCAGCGCCATTGGAATCGCCACGTACCCGCCGGTAAAGAACAAAACATCCGGCTGAAACTCCTTCAAAATCTTTTTCGACTGTTGGTAACCACGCACCAGTTTTGCCAGGTTGCCGGGCAGCTTTGCCAGCGATACACCGTGCACGCCCGCCGCTAGGATCGCCTTGAATTCCAAACCGGCGCGTGCGACCAGGTCGGCTTCCATACCGCCTTCGCTCCCAACCCAAAGAACCTGGTGCTGGTTTTTATCGAGCTCTTGTGTAACGGTCAGCGCCGGATACACTCCGCCGCCAGTCCCGCCGGCGCAGATCAACAGTCGCACTGGTTTGACTCCTTTCCTGTATTTTTAGTCCCGCACCCTGGCGGGAAATGTTCAAAATAATACCGACTGCAGTCAGGGTGGTGACCATGCTTGAGCCGCCCGAACTGATAAATGGCAGGGCATTGCCTGCAATTGGGAAGAGTCCCACCACAACCGCGATGTTAAGTAAAGCTTCGATCACAATCCAGCCAGTTAACCCAAAAGCCATCAGCGAACCAAGCCGGTCAGGCGCATTTTGCGCAATTTTATAAGCGCGCCAGATTAACACTATGTAGAGTGCAATCAGGATAAAGGTGCCAAAAAGACCGGTTTCTTCCGCCAGGACTGCAAAAATGCTGTCGGTATGCGGCAGCGGCAACCCGGTGTACTTTGTATTGGCATTGCCAAGTCCGACCCCGAAGATACCGCCTTTGATCACCGATTCAAACGCCCGGCGCATATGGTAAGAACCAAGGGTGGGGTCTTGTAATCCGTTCAGATATTCAGCCACCCGAACGCGACCAGTTGTATAAAACTGGATTGCCAGCAGACCGAGCACGCCGAAGATCCCGCTGAGCATCGCAATATGCTTCCAATTACCGCCTCCCAGGTAGAACATCATGATCCCAAGGGCGAAAATGGTGACGGACGCACTAATATCAGGCTGTAGTAAGATCAGCACTGCAACCGCTGCAAGGATGATCATAAATGAGATCAAACCGCTTCTATAATCAGACAATTGCTCATAATTTCGCTTCGAAAGCCAGACCGAAAGGTAGAGAATCACCGCTACTTTGGCGAGTTCGCCTGGCTGCACTGAACCACTGAAAAGCGCGCGGGAAGAGTTGAACTGAACTTCGTTTCGTACCAAAACCGCGATCAGCAGGATGATCACCACAATGACAAAAGGTACGACCAGTTTTTCGAAATTATGATAATCGAAGAAGGTCATAAAGATCATCGAAGCGAGTCCAAGGGCAACCCACATTACTTGCCGCTGAAAAACATAACCAGGCTCCTTGAGCATACGCAGTGAGGCATCCAGGTCTGTGGAATAGACCATCATTAAGCCGATCACCAGCAGGGAAACCAGGGCAAGCAGGAAGGGAACATCGACCGTGAAACCTTTGACAGCGTGTTTCTTTACTTTGGGAGTAGTCATATTGATCATAGCTCGTTCACCCAGTCTCTGAAGAACTGCCCGCGTTCTTCAAAATCTTTGAAAGCATCATAGCTGGTACCGCCAGGCGAAAGCAGCACAACCTCGCCCGCCTGCGCCTGGATTTGGGCTGTTTTCAAGGCTTCTTCCAGGTTTTTTGCAGTCACCACCGATTTGAGGTGTTGTCCGGGTTTACGGGGACCAATCGCCTCGTTGATGAGGGGAGCGGATTCGCCAAAAATGATCACCCGTTCCACCTTGTTCCGCACAATTTCTGCCAGCTTATCCCAGGGGAGGTCTTTGTCCCTGCCGCCCAACAGCAGCACGATTGGCTCTGAGATGGATTCAAGTGCTGCGATGGTGCGTTCGGGGGCTGTGGCGATGGAATCGTTGATCCAGGTAACGCCGTTCACTTCGCGCACGGTTTCAAGGCGGTGCGGAATGCCGGCAAACTCTTCAATAGAAGATTGAATGGCAGGCAGTGCCAGGGTGGTCGCTGCGGCAATTGCAGACGCAGCCAGCACATTATAGAGGTTGTGCCGACCACGCAGCTGGATCCATTCTGTAGGGAACATTTTGATTTTTTCATTGCCAATTTGCAGCCACACCGAGTCCTGGTCAACAAAGGTGCCGTTGAAACGTCCGCCGGGTCTGTTGAGACCAAAGCTGATCAAATCTCCCTTGATCTCGCTTTGCAAATCCCAGGAAACCTTGTCATCCCGATTTAAAACGGCGATATCATCGGCATGCTGATACCAGAGAATGTGTGATTTTGCGTCAATGTAGGCATCCATGCTGCCATGGCGGTCCAGGTGGTTGGGGGTGATGTTGAGCACTGCCGCAACTTGCGGGGAATTCTTCATCAGCTCCAGTTGGAAACTCGAGAGTTCCATCACCGCCAGGTCATCTTCCTGGATATCGTCGAGGTAGTCGATCAGCGGGTTGCCGATATTACCCCCAACCCAGGCTGTTTGCTGGTTGGATTTCATTTCAAAGGTTGTTTTTGCCATCAAACCAACCAGCGCTGTGGTTGTGCTTTTGCCCGCTGAGCCGGTTATCCCAACTACTGTGCAGGGGCATTCCTCGAGGAAGATTTGAGAATCGTTGGTCAGCGGAATCTTGCGAATGTAGGCTTCCTGGATAAATGGGATTGTGAGCGGAACGCCTCCGGATACACACACCAGGTCAGCACGTTCCAGCACTTCCGGGTGATGTCCGCCCAGGTCCAGTGTTACTGGCAGACTGACAAGGTTAGCCAACTCGCTTTCGAGCTGCTCCTTCTCGCGGGTATCAGTCAGGACAACCTGTGCTCCACGCTTGGTGAAGAAGCGCGCCAAAGCCTGACCCTGGCGGGCAACCCCTATAATCACGATCTTTTTTCCAGAATAGTTTTTCATAATTACCTTATAAAAGTCAGGCTGAGCCCGAGCATGGCACCGACCAGTTCGATGATCCAAAAACGGATCACAATCTGGCTTTCAGTCCAGTAAATTTCTTCAAAATGATGATGGATCGGGGTGCGTTTGAAAACGCGCCGTCCCTTGGTGATCTTGAAATAGGTCACTTGGATGATCACGCTGAGCAGTTCTGCCACCGGGATAATAGCGATCAGGGGCAGGAAGAGCCAGCGACCGGTCATTAGGGCAACCACCGCCAGGGAAGCCCCCAGGGATTGTGAGCCGACATCTCCCATAAAAATGCGGGCGGGATTGCAGTTGAACCACAAAAAGCCTGCCAACGCCCCCACCACGCAAAAGCAGAAGCGCCCGAGATAAACCTGCCCTTGCATCAGGGCGATGATGCCATAGATGCCGAACATGGTCATTGAGATAATACTGGCGAGACCATCGATGCCATCAGTAAAGTTCACCGCGTTTGCCATGCCCACAATAATGATCATCGCGATTGGTAGGTATCCCCAGCCGAAATTGAGAGCTTGGTCAGCTGCAGGCCAGAAAAGGTGCGGGACCAGCAGCACATCTTTCATGACATAAGCCAGGACGAATGCTGCAATCACCTGAAGGATAAACTTGGTGCGGGCGGTCATTCCCAAACCTCTGCGGGAACCGCGGATGCCTTCCCAGTCGTCGATTGCACCGATGATGGCGAATGCCCACAGTGCAGCCAGTGGGACCAGGATGGAAGAACCAATTAGTTTGGATCCAAAGAGCGATACCGCATTCAGAATTACTGTCAGAAGAGTAATTGGCACCAGGAACATAAAGCCGCCCATGGTGGGGGTATCTTCCTTTTTGCGATGGGTAGCAGGTTGATCTTCTTTAATGAGCTTACCAATGTTGAATCTTGTGAGCAGTTTAATAAATGGCTCACCCCAGATGGTCGAAAGGAAGAAGCTGATACCGCTAATGGCGATTGCTAAAGAGAAGCCTCTCATCAGATTTTCTCCTCCAAGGCAGCGACAATTTTGTCCATCCTCATCCCATGTGAACCTTTCACCAACACTGTTTGACCTGTTTTCAAATTAGTCTGCAGGAATTGGGCAGCTTCATCTGAATTTTCAAACCAGCGCAGATCTTCTTCTGGAAAACCAGTGTCCAGGATGGCACTCCGGGTTTGCAGGCTGATCGGACCAACCAGCACAATCTTTTTTGCCACCTTTGCAGCCTTGCGACCGACTTGCTGATGACCTTCGGTTTCGTATTGACCGAGTTCGAGCATATCGCCCAACACGGCTACCTTTTTGCCTTCCAATTCGTCGAGTAATTCGAGCGCAGCGATTGTTGAAGTGGGGGAAGCATTGTAGCTGTCATCGATGACGAGTGCGCCAGTGTTGCTGGTGAAAACACGCACGCGCTGGACCAATTCCTGGCTGCGCAGTGCCTGTTCAATTTCCATCCAGCTGAATTTCAGTTCGAGCGCGACAGCGATGGCACTGAGCAGGTTATAAACCGAGTGCTTACCAAGCAACTCCGACTTGATCCGGTGGGTTTGCCCTTCGAAATGGGCATTGAAATGGATGCCCGCGAGTCCCTCTGAGTGGATTGCGTCTGCCCAGAGGTCGGCTTTGGGGCTGAAACCGTAGCTCAGTACACGCGCCGGAGTTTGGGCAGCCATTGCTCTAACACGAGGGTCGTCATTGTTCAGGACCGCCAATCCTTTAGCAGGTAAGGCTTGAACCAGCTCTGATTTGCCCCTGGCAATCGTTTCAATATCGCCAGCACGCTCGGCGTGTACTGTGCCGATGTTGGTGACAACACCAATCTGAGGTTTGGCGATATTGCAGAGCAGTTCGATTTCGCCTGGCACGTAAAAGCCCATCTCCAGCACAGCCGCCTGGTGGCTCTCATTGAGCGAGAGCAGCGTGAGTGGCAAGCCGATTTCGTTATTCATGTTGCCTTTGTTTTTGAGCACTCTGAATTTATAGCCCAGCAAAGCAGCCATTGTCTCTTTGGTCGATGATTTTCCAACACTTCCGGTGATGCCCACCACCGGGATTGTAAACTGAGCACGCCACCAGGTTGCCAGGTTCTGCAGCATCTCCAGTGTGTTGGGCACAATCACCGAGAAGGGAGGTTTGCGCAGGCGGTCTGGTCGGTCGCTAAGGGTAAACACAGGGTAGGCACTCTTGATCTTATGCTCGATCAGAGCCAAAACTGCGCCGCTCTCGAATGCCTGGTCAACATAGAGATGACCATCAGTATGCTCGCCGGACAGCGCGACAAAGAGGCTGCCCTGGATAGCCTGGCGCGAATCGACGCATGCCCCCGTCACCACATCCTGGCAACCGCGGGGATCTGCATCCATCCCGAGAGCGCGTAGAACCTTACCGACCGTCAACATATTTTTCTTCAAACCTCACTGTCCTGACGTTGTGTTGCTTCCTGCCATCCGAACGTTGTCAGGGGGAATATCCATAAGAACAACCAGCTTGCTCACGAATTCAGAGAAAACCGGGGCGGCTGTTTCGGAACCCCATTGCGATATGGATGGTTTTTCAAGCCAGATGTAAACCAGGAATTTTGGATCTTCAGCCGGACCCCAGCCAACGAAAGAGGCGTTGGTCTCTGAAGAGGAGTAACCGTAGGGGGTCGCGATTTCACCAGTTCCGGTTTTCCCAGCCACGCTGTAACCGTCCACAAGCGCAACAGATGCTTCGTTTTCGAGCGAATTTACCAGCATATCGGTGAGCGTCCGGGCTGTTTCAGCTTTGATGGGCGTACCAACCACAACCGGGTCAACATCATATTGCTGACCGTCGATGACCATTGCCTTCACTAAGTGGGGCGCCATCATGCGTCCGTCGTTGGCTACCGAGCCGATAGACATAACCATTTGAATCGGTGTGAGCGAGATGCCCTGACCAAAGCTGTTCGTAGCCAGGTCAACCTCATACCACTGGTTGTCGCCCGGTAGTTTCATAGGCCAGTTGCTCTCACCGCCCAGGTCGATGCCGGTTTTCCGGTCAAGCCCGAAGTTTTTCAAGTAACTGTAAAAGATATCCGGACCCATCTCGGTAGCCAGGTAGCTCATACAGACGTTTAATGAATATTGCATACATTCAGTCATATCGACATCACCCCAGCCGCCCATGTTCCAGTTGTAAATCGTAGTTCCGCCGATATTAAAAGAACCAGTATCCTGAAAACGGGAGTCGCGCTCGACCGTTCCCGAATCCAGGGCAGCTGCCATAGTGAGAACCTTGAAAACCGAGCCGGGTTCGTAAGTCTTGCTTATGGCAGAGTTATAGGGCATGGGATTGGGGAAGAGATCGCCATATTCCCAATAATTATTTGGGTCCAGGCGGGGTGTGGTTGCCATGGAGATCACGCCGCCGTCTTCAGGGTCATAAACCACGATGGTACCGCCTTCAGCACCTGACCAGGCAATTGCATCATCAAGCTGTTTTTCTGTCATCGCCTGGATCTCACGATCCAGGGTTAGGATGAGGGTAACTCCGGGTGGAACTTCATCGACAGTGCTCAAACGCTGGGGGTCGTAGACATAAAAGACCTCCCGGGGCGTTCCGGCAAGTTGTGAATTGTAGGCTTCCTCCAAACCAAAGAAACCAGTACCGCCGGTGCGGTCCAGATAGTTATAGAAACCGAGAATATTGGAAGCGAGTGTGCCTTCAGGATAAGTCCGTTGAGAATAGGCTTTCCAAACCAACCCATCGATATTGGGCAAAACTTCATTGCCTTTAGCAGTGCGCGACCTGTAATCTTCCTTGATGGTTTCCAACTCGATTATTTTGTCCTGGCTGACAAAGTTATCCAGTACCTGGTAGTAAAGACCTGTTTCACTGGGGTTCATTTTCGCATAGCCAAGCACCTGGGCGTAATCGAGACCGAGCACACTTGAGGCAATGCTTGCCACTGTTTCAGGTTGGGAGATGCTCGGCAGATCCAGAGCAACTTCGTAGGATGTTTCGTTTCCAGCCAATAAGCGACCTTTTGAATCGTAAATATTACCACGGTCCGGATAGATCACCCGGCTCTCTCCCTGGTAATTCTCACTGGCAGCCAATAGCGCCTTGGCAGATTCGGTGCTTTGCAGGCGGATCATTTGAAAAGCGACAATGCCGGCGACCGCTGAGCATATCACGCAAATGATTAAAAAGCGGGTCTTAATGTTTTCGCTCATGGCAGAACCTCGCTGGTGGGGGTGGGGCTTTTCAGCCCTTCCTGGAGTTTTGAAGAAATCCATTCCAGGAAAGTGCTGGTAAATTCGGGCAGCAAAACCGGAGTTCGTTTTTCAATTACAGATGGCGGAGGGGCAAAAGATGGACCTTCTGCCGGTACATAGCCCGGCACTTCGAGGTAGAGTGCTTCGTTTGGGGTCAGGGGGCGCATATTCATCGAATCTATGCGCTCAGAAAGAGCACGTTCAGACCGAATTTCGCCCAACAGGGTTTCGAGGTCATTATTCTGCCTGTGCAGGGCGACCAATTCGCTCTCCAGGTTTTGAATCCGGCGACCGGTTGCAGCAGAACGCCCGCTGATAAACAAGTAGAGCCCTGCCACCGTTGCCAGTGCAACGACAACCAGGAGGAAAATTCCGACCCATTGGACCTGGGTTCGCCAGGGAGCTTGTTTGTAGGCTTGGAGCATATCTTTTTTCATTTCCGCACTAAGTTCTTTCCTATTTCTTTTCAGCTACTCTAAGCTTTGCACTGCGAGCCCTCGGATTTTCCGCGACCTCCTTGTCTGTTGGACTAATTGGTCGGTGGGTGAGAACTTTGATGCTAGCTAAATGTCCGCAAGTGCAAATGGGTTGCTCAGGCGGGCAGATACAATCTGTACTCTCTCTGCGAAAGGCTTGTTTTACCAGGCGGTCTTCCAGCGAATGAAAACTGATGATTGCCAGGCGTCCTTTCGGGTTTAAAAGTTCAATCAGGCTCGGGATAGCCTCTTCAACCGTTCGTAACTCGTCGTTGACTGCGATCCGGATAGCCTGGAAGGTGCGCGTTGCAGGGTCAATTTTGCTACGTGCTCCTCCAATTGCTGAACGAACCGCTTCTGCCAGTTGGGTGGTGGTCAGAATTGGTCGCCTCTGGACGATCCTGCGGGCGATTCGTCGGGAAAATCTCTCTTCGCCATATCGCCAGATCAGGTCTGCGAGTTCATTTTCGTCAAGATTGTTCACCAGGTCTGCCGCTGTCTGACCCTGCGTGGGGTCGAAGCGCATATCCAGGGGAGCCTCCGTCCGAAAAGAGAATCCGCGTTCCACCTGGTCGAGCTGCATCGAGGATACACCCAGGTCCAGAACGATTCCGTCAACTTTGTCCCATCCCTTTCGTTGCAAGATTCTCGCCGCGTTTAGATAGCTGTCGTGAAGTATAGTGACACGGTCGCCGAAAGGACTGAGGATTTCGGTTGTAAGTTGGATCGCCGTTGGGTCGAGATCGATGGCGATAAGTTGCCCATCGGGGGAAGATGATTCAAGAATTCCGTAAGAATGCCCCCCGGCACCAGCTGTGCAATCCAAATAACGCCCTGAGCTCTTTGGAGCCAGATATTCAATTGTTTCTTGGTAAAGTACTGGGCGGTGAGGCTGGGGAGCCGAAGGCACCGCTTCCATCAATTTCCTCTGGTTGTTGTGATGTTAAGGGAAGCCCAGGCTTCTGCTTCTTCATCCGGATCCCTGCTTGCCTCAAATTTTTCGAGACGAGCGGTATCCCAGATTTCAAAGTAATCACCCATTCCAATAACCATCACGTTTTCCTCGATCCCAGCCAACTTCCGCAAGTGTAGCGGGATGAGGATACGTCCTGCTGAGTCATAAGTCACTTCTGCTGAATTACCCAAAACTGACCGTCTGAAAGAGCGCGCAACTGGATCTGTGAGGGATAAGCTGTTTAAGGATTCAGCGAGCTGATCAAAGTTGCTGATCGTGCGAACCATCAGGTTTCCGTCTAACCCCTTGGAAACAACAACACCGTCAGGAGCAACTTCCCTGTACTTGGAAGGCACTGTCATTCTGCCCTTCTTGTCGATGCTGTATGCTGCCCTGCTGTAAAACATTTGTTCTAATCCCTTTTTTAAGCACCGAAGCGCCTCTCTTGGCGCTTCATTTTCAGTTGTTTTGACACTTACTGACACTTTATGACAAACTTACCCACATTATAGGACTTTTTGCCTAAAAAGGCAAGCGATTTTGGAACCAATTTTGGAATTAGTTATATAAAAGTCAATATTCGTTGGTTCGAAAACCATACCGATGAGTTGCATTTTTTTATTTAATGCGGGTAGATTTCACAGGATCGTTTGCAGAAAGATTTGCATTATAATTTCCTCTATGGAGATGCCCAGCCTGCTCAACGATCGCTACCAGTTACAAGAAACCCTGGGTACCGGCGGCATGGCTGTTGTTTACAAAGCCAGGGATCTGATGCTGGAACGCAGCGTAGCTGTCAAAGTGCTGCGTGAGGATTTCTCCAAGGATCCGGCTTTTCGAGAGCGTTTTCGCCAGGAGGCGCGTGCAGCTGCCAACCTTTCCCACCCTAACATCGTCACAGTCCATGACTTCGGTCTCGACCAGGGGCATCTTTTCATTGTGATGGAATACATGCCCGGAACAGACCTGAAATCGCTGATCAAACAGAAAGAACGTTTTACGGTCAGCGAAGCACTGGAGCTGATGATCCAGGCTTGCGGCGGGATCGGCTATGCCCACCGCGCTGGTTTGGTGCATTGCGACGTCAAACCCCACAATATGCTGGTAACACCCGAAGGACGCCTTAAAGTAACCGATTTTGGCATTGCGCGGGCGCTTTCAACCATTTCGCCAGATGAACACAGCGACGTGGTTTGGGGTTCGCCGCACTACTTCTCACCAGAACAAGCCGCCGGGCGTCCGCCTTCACCGGCATCGGATGTCTATTCGCTGGGTGTGATCCTCTACGAAATGGTCACCGGTCGTCTGCCTTTTGTCGCTTCAGATGCCACCGAACTGGCGCGCATGCACCGTGAGGATAAGCCGGTTGCACCCCGGTACTACAATAGCAGCATCCCTTCCGCATTGGAAGAGATCATCCTGAAAGTACTTTCAAAAGAACCCAGCTCACGCTATCGCACAGCCGATCAATTGGGCAGGCTGCTGCTTGGCTTATATGACACTGGTGCCGAGACTAATCAAAAGAAGGCTTTTGTTCATGATACTTTTCAGGGCGTGCGCCTTGCTCAACCAATTCAAAACGGCGAAAAGATGGAGCCAACACCGCCAACAACCACCGTCCAGCCAGAACCTGCTCAGCAAATGCTTCTTGATGATACCAACGATTATTATCAGGATCAGTGGGAAGAGGAAGCGCCTGTTGACTGGAAAACCTGGGCGCTTGGCATCCTTGCCAGCCTGCTGCTGATTGGGCTGATCCCATTCTGGTTTTATATTTACATCATGCTCAAACCCTGAGAGGTTCCAATGAAAACTATCATTTCCCCATCGATACTCTCAGCCGATTTGAAAAATCTGGCTGCACAGGTTTGGGCTGCCCAGGAGGGCGGGGCGGACGAAATCCATATTGATGTGATGGATGGTCGCTTTGTGCCCAACATCACCTTTGGTTCTGACATCGTCCGAGCCTGCAAAGACTCCACTGACCTGCCTATCGATGTTCACCTGATGATCGTGGAACCCGAAAAGCACCTGAAAAGCTTCATTGATGCCGGCGCAAATACAGTCACAATCCATTATGAAACCTGCCCGCATATCCACCGCAGCCTGCAAACTATTCGTGAATTGGGCGCCAGAGCAGGTCTGACCTACAACCCCGGCACACCAGTGGATTCCCTGACCTACCTGGCAGACGTTGTCGACCAGGTTTTGATCATGTCGGTCAACCCAGGGTTTGGCGGGCAAAAATTCATACCCTCTGCCCTGGAAAAAATCGACTTGGTCAGGTGGATCCTCGATGAACACACCTCCGACGCCATCATCCAGGTGGATGGCGGCATCAGCACCGAAACTATCCGCGATGCCTACGAAGCCGGTGCGCGGAGTTTTGTGGCAGGCACAGCCGTTTTTGGGCACCTCGAAGGCATTGCCGCTGGAATCGCCGCTCTGCGGGCAGCCCTCGATTAAAATCAAAAAAGCCGCTGGGCGACTTTTTTTGATGTTTGGATTTAGGTGGATATACTAGCGATAAGCCTTGGTCAGGGTTTTGATGCAGCGCGCGCAAAGTACTTTGCGAACTTTCATACCGCCTTGCATAACGGTAACCCGCTGCAGGTTGGGGCGGAACTTCCGTCGGGTTGCGACGAGTGAGTGACTGCGATTGTGACCGAAGGTAGTGGTTTTTCCACACGAACTGCACTTTGCCATCTCAATACCTTTCTTGCATTATAATATCGTCTGTCGCGTAACTGTTTGCACGCGCAAGCGTTCATATTACCAGAGATTTTCTAAATAATCAAGGTGAATCTCGGAGAAAGAGCCCAAAAATGACAACACAAGAAAACCCACTTGGAAGTATCTATATTCTTTCACAAGCCATTCGTACGGTTGCCCGCAATGCTGCCCTGCAATCTTATGGTGTGATTAGTCTTATACCAGGGAATGTGGGCGAATCGGTTTCCAGGTTCTTCAACAAAGATGCCGATTTTGGCGTCGCGGTTAAGACCGACGAAGATGGCGTGAACATCGAGTTAAATCTGATGATCGAATATGGACTTCGTATTAAATCGGTCACCGATTCGGTGGCTGAGAGTGTCAAATATGCTGTGGAGAAAACGATGGCAGTTCCGGTCAAGCGCGTAGATGTCCATGTACGCGGGTTAAGAGTGAGCAATCCGGATTAGTACTGCCCAGGTGAATCATGAATCAAACGAAATATGTCCTTCCTGATGAACAGGAGCGCCACATGCTGCTCCAGTCACCCGTAAATGGTGACGGTTTAATGTTATTGTTTGAAGCCGGACTGATCTGGCTGACTACCAACCAGGCTTACGTCAACTCTTTGAACGTTTTCCCGGTTCCCGATGGCGACACTGGCACTAACATGGTCCTGACCATGCAGGCAGCTTTCAACGAAGCCAGTCAGAAACGCACTGCCAATGTGGGCGATACAGCCCGGGCGTTCGCCCAGGGTGCTCTTATGGGTGCCCGCGGCAACTCCGGCGTGATTCTCTCCCAGATCTGGCGCGGTTTTTCGCGTGCGCTGGACCACTACGAGACCATAGGTCCAGACCTGCTCATGCGCGCCATGCAGGAAGCCCGCAACACCGCCTACAAGGGCGTGGTTAAACCGGTTGAAGGCACAATATTGACGGTGATCAAAGATATGACCGCCGCAGCCGAAGAGGTGGGCCGAACCGCCGCCACGCTGAGCGAGATGCTGATCGCCATCGTCGAGGCTGGTGATGTGAGCGTCAAAAACACACCTGAGCTTCTGCCTGTACTCAAGCAAGCCGGCGTGGTCGATTCGGGCGGCATGGGTTTGTTTTACATTTTTGAAGGCATGGTGCGCCTGCTGCAAGGACAGTCCCTGGATGCCAGCGGAGCCTTGAAACCATTGGCGGAGCTGGACCTCGCGAACGCCATGGAAACCGTTGAGGAGGGGCAGGATTACGAAGTCGTGATCGATTTTGCCCCGCATCCATTCTTTTCTCTGGAACAATATTATGAAGACCTCGCCGAAATCGGCACCAGCATCCAGGTTGGTGAGGGCGATGGCATCTACCGTATGCATATTCATACCGAACTTGCGAAACGCTTTGACCCGATCAGCTACACTGAAACCCAGGGCGTGGTCAAGAAGATCATGATGGAAAACCTGCAGGACCAGATGGGCGAGCGCCAGGCGAAGGAAGAAAAACTGATCCTCACACCGGTCAATCCGGGTGAAATTGCCGTGGTGGCAGTATCGCCGGGCAAGGGCTTGTCTTCAATTTTTGCCAGCCTGGGCGTCTCAGCGATTGTTGAGGGCGGTCAGACTATGAACCCCAGCGTGCAGGAACTGGTGGCTGCGTTCGAAAATTTGCCTACTGATAAAGTCATTATTTTGCCTAATAACAAAAACATCATTCTGGCTGCCCAAAACGCTGCCAAAGTCAGCGTGAAGCACATTGCCATCATTCCGACCCGTAATGCCCCCCAGGGCTTTGCCGCCATGCTCAGGCTCAACCCTGAAGGCACCCTTGAAGAGAACGAAGAATCGATGAAAGAAGCCATCCAGGAAGTGCATACTGGGGATGTCACTATTTCCACCCGTTCGGTCGAGATCGACGGTGTCCAGGTGGAGAAGGGTGAGGTCATCGCCTTGTATGACGGTCAGCTGGTTTCCTCCGCACCGACCATTGAAGAAGCTATACAGGAACTTCTCGAAAAAGCCAATATGGATGAGGTGGAACGAGTCACTTTCTTTTATGGCGAAGACCTCAACCAGACCCAGGCGAACCTGCTGGCAGATGCCATTCGCAAAGACTACCCGGAGGTCGAGATCGAGATCCACAACGGCGGTCAACCGCATTACCAGTTGATCATCGCGTTTGAATAGGTGATAGGTCATAGCTGATAGCTGATAGCTGATAGCTGATAGCTTATGGCTGATAGGTGCTCCTTAACACCCCCTCTTTACTGCGTGCGTCCCGCCTTTCGGGAGAGGGGGGCAGGGGGGTGAGAATGGAGCAAATATTTTGTAAGCCGGGTTCCGAATTTGAACCTGGCTTTTTTGTGTAGTACTCCAATGATTTGTAAGGAACTGGCCTGCCTGTTCCAATTTTTTGCCTGTCATCCTGAGCTTCCGTTGCGAAGGATCTTAACCTAACTGGTAACTTGCAAGTTGTGACTGGATCTAAACTGGCTGTACCATATTCAACAGCCATGCGCGTAGCCACTATAAGGCGGGACAAAATGCTAGAGGGCGAGATTGGGGACGTTGTTAGGTAGATCCAATTTTCCACTTTGCCTTCCTCACCCCGCATTAATCGTAAGGAACTGGCCTGCCTGATCCAATTTTTTGCCTGTCATCCTGAGCTTCGGTTGCGAAGGATCTTAACCTAACTGGTACCTCTTAAATTGCGACTGGATTAACTTGCTGTACCATGTTCAACAGCCATGCG
>DHCY01000028.1:0-286 GCA_002399085.1 Anaerolineaceae bacterium UBA4890 | reverse complement strand
TTCCACTTTGCCTTCCTCACCCCACATTAATCGTAGGGAACTGGCCTGCCAGTTCCAATTTTTTATCTGTCATCCTGAGCTTCGGTTGCGAAGGATCTTAACCTAACTGGTAACTTGCAAGTTGTGACTGGATCTAAACTGGCCGTACCATGTTCAACAGCCATGCGCGTAGCCACTATAGGGCGGGACAAAATGCCCGAGGGCGAGATTGGGGACGTTGTTAGGTAGATCCAATTTTCCACTTTGCCTTCCTCACCCCGCATTAATCGTAGGGAACTGGCCTGCC
>DHCY01000008.1 GCA_002399085.1 Anaerolineaceae bacterium UBA4890 | reverse complement strand
GGTTTTGGTCCTGTATTGGATATCAATGAGCTGAAGACAGACCTGTTTAGCAAAGGCTTTGGAGCGATAGAGAAGAGGCTCAAGGATGCGATTATTCCTGATGCATGTCCATTCCGGGATAGACAAATAGAGAGCTACAAATATCTCAAAACCCATCAAAATATTCTGACTGATTTGGATAAACGAGGCTTGGATGGCTTTGAATTCTCAACTCTTGGGTCGATGGAAGGGAACGTGGACAAATTGGTCCGACAGCGGATGAAAGGACGAGGGATGTCCTGGTCACTACGGGGAGCCAGGAGCCTTCTGGCTGTGATCCGGCACAAAGAGCTGATAAAAAGCCAAGCCTTTGCGCAGATAGGGCTTGTTGAAGTACGCACGCTTCCCAGGGCAAAAGCGCCTAAGAAAACCGCTCCGGAATGGGTCGCAACCACCTACTCAATCCCCGTAATTAGGAGACCTGCGGAATCACAAACTTGGGTACAATTGCTCAAAAGCCGTCTCAATGACAGCCTCTCCATCAACACTTTTTTCTAGGTCTAGTCAAAAGTGAAACAGTAACTTATTAGTTAACCTAAAATGTTACTGAAATGCTATCGTTAGGTCAAATGAAAATGTTACCGAGGCAACGATGGCAGAAACGGATCCAATGACAGTTTGTGGACGACACAAATACATTCATTAAATCCGTAGGCGGTACGGAGATGGTTCCAAGCAAGTAAAAAGTCTGCTGCTTGATGAAGCCGTGAAGGTCACTGGTTTGCACCGCAAATCTGTTTTGCATATTCTGAACGGACGTCTCTCCAAGAAACCAAGGACTAGCAACCGGGGGAAAAGCTATGATCCGATCTTAGAGTATGCAGTCCAGAAGATAGCCAAAAGCCTGGATTATACCTGTGCCGAAAGGCTCAAACCTAACCTGGTTTGGATGGCAGAACTATTGCAGAGCCATGGAGAGCTTCAATTGGATGATGATCTGAAAGAAAAACGGACAACTATCGGTGTTTCAACCATCAAACGATTAGTCAAAAACTCAGAACACCGTTTAGATAAGATCGCCTTTCGCAAAGCTCCATCCAAGCCCAATAGCCAATTGAAGGCCAAAATCCCTATCAAAATCATTCCTGGCGATATCTGTGTGCCCGGTCACTTCGAAGTAGATACAGTCCATCATTGTGGAGACAATGCCCAAGGGATATACATCTATACCCTGCAATTGCTGGAGGTAGTCAGTGGTTGGAGTGAATTCGTGCCGGTTTATGGCAATTCGTTTGCTGTTATGAAAGATGGTTTTAATTATCTTTTAGCAGAATTGCCCTTTCCGGTACTCGAGTTTCATCCTGGCAATGGTGCTGAATTTATCAACAAACTACTTCTGAAGCACTAGAGAGAGCTTGTCCCCAATCTGGATGTCACTCGCTCTAAACCCTATCGTAAAAACGACAATCCTTTCGTCGAAGAAAACAATAATAGCCTGATTCGTGCTTACATTGGACCGTCTCGCTTTGATAGTGCTGCCCAATTAGCCACCCTAAGAGAATTGGAAGAGCTTTTATGGCTCTAGCATGACTGCTTCTTACCTTGTATGCGTCTGAACGAGAAGTCCATCTCAGCCGAAGGCAAGCCAAGAAGAAGCTTTGCTCCCGCTCAACCTCCGCTTGACTGTCTTCTGGCATCTGATCTTCCGAGTAAATCCAAGTTCATAGAATTGTTTGAATTCAGGAAGGCTGTTAATCCCCTCTTGTTATGTGAGAGGATAGATCAGACCGTTGAAAAGTTGTTGTCATTGCCTTGTCTGGGTCAACCGGAAAAGGCCAATTTTATAAGACAAAATTGAATGTTAAAGAACATTCAGTAACATTATCATTTGACTTGACACGTTGATATAACAAGGTTGGTGAAATTGAATCTTGCGGGGGGATTGCCCCGAAAGATTCCAGGTTTCTTGTCAGGCTCAAACGTAACCCCACGATTGAAAATCTTGCTTCCAGCCATCCAGAGATTCACGATCTTCCTTCTTTTGCGCAGCATTGAAGATAGCGGCATTCGCCGGGTTCTTGTTAAAAACTGCTGAATAAACCAGCGCAGAAGCATCATATTTTTTATCGGCAACAACCTGATTTATCAAAGGAGGATAGTCATAAACTACAATCAAGTCCTTGGTCGAACGCGCGATGAATTCCTCCTTTCGTAGCGTCAGGCCCATCAAAAAGTCATTCCAACGACGATCGGTGAGCATACGTCGATATCGCACCAACGCATAAACAAGCAAAAAGATACCCACTGGATCCAAACCGGCATTAACAGGTCTAGCCTGATAGTAGTTATAGACTTCGTCGGTGATACGATTTGACTCACCCCGAGCAAGAAGGATTGCCGCCATGGTAACATATCTTTTGTGGTCATTATTAATCTTGTCTGCAGGCCAGAATTTATTCAGTGAAGTTTGGGGGTACTGAGCGAGTAGCTTCATGATTAGGTCGAGCCGGTATCGTTGAGTCATACAGGTACTTGCCAGACCGGTAAGCGTGTTTTCGAGCATTTCAATCGGCACATAGGGTAGGGCTGCCAGTGACCCTGCATTCGCAATATCCTTACTCAATGCCACCGCTTTTGCTACGGTTCCAACAACGCCCATAACCCTGTTTGCAGACCTCAGGAAGCCCGGTCTCCCAGAGCTGAAAATTGCACGCGCAAAGCGGTTGCTTGAACTGCTGTCTCGCTCGGGGTCATATGAAAATGAGCTACCCTCTAGAAGGGCATCGATGACTTGGGGCTTATTGATACGCGAAAGCAATGCCAGGGGCAGGTAGCTTCCGCTCCGGTCGCCCGATTGCTTTCCAAGCCATTTGATAGTCACATCATCACTCTGACCCGCCAGAACCAAACTCTGGAAGAATCCATCGGTATTTGGGCTAACTGAGTCATCCAAGGTTATCGCTTGAAATAGTTGCGGATCGTCCATTTTCATCAAGACCGTATAGACTGCCTCTTTGTGGTTTTCTGAGTAAATATCCGCTTTATTTAACATCGAAATCAAGCGTGGGCCTGAACCTTTTGGTAAAGAATGGTCCAGAATTTGTATTGCCGCTGAAAATTTTGGCTCACGCTCTTTTTTCAGGTCTTTGTAAATCTCCTCAAGCTGACTCCCAGGCAAAAAAGAGCCCGGACGTTTTTTTGCAGCGTCCTCTATAAGTGAGTCCAGTTCAGAGAACAATTGAGGATAGCGCTGCTGAGAGGCAACCTGGGTCGGCTGGGCAACGGTTTGCGGCACCACGGCAAGTTTGGTGCCGCAAACACCACAAAACAGAGCGTCAGTTGAGACTGGATTTTTACAGTTTGGGCAAACATTTTCTCCCATTATATTTTTCCTTCCATTTTCCAACGAACAATTTCTTTTCTAAACGCTTTTAGCGCGTTTTCCGGTTCACGCATGACCCAATCCAAGCTCAGTAACGCCGCAAGCGGGGTCATACAAAGATCAGAAACCAACAATTGATATGAAATATCATGGACAACCAACTCAATATCTTTTCCTTCAACTACGTCTACAAATGCCTGCTTGATCACAGGTTCTGCGCTATTGAGCTTGTTGAGAATTAAAGGGACATCTTCCCTTGGAATCCTGAAGCGGGTTTCCAGGATTTCCTGGTATTTATCTGCAGTAAAACACAAGTTACTTTCCATAGACTCCATTCCTTATCGTGCCTGCAAAATTAAAGGCGTCATTTTCAATAGGTTGACTTTGATAAATCTCCATGCCATAAACGCTCTGTGGTTTATAGTTTTCCATATTTTGTTCCCAGGCAACCCGAACAGCCTCAGGCACAGTGCCCGGGTTTTCAACAGCGAATTGCTGATAAGCATGTCTGCCCTCGTGGATAACAGTATCGAGATTCTCATCGACTGGCATATCAACTGCTATGTGATTCGTGTTTACGACCAGACGCTCCCCATCAAAGAAACCATATTCATTGGGAGCCATTTCTTGAGACTCGACTTGGAGGGCAGGTCGGCCTTGAAGATTTGCCAGCGTATTTTCTGCCTGTTGCAGCGCTGTGAAGCGCTCATCGATACCCAGACTTTCCCAGACTTGAGGTTGTAATTCTTGAATCTGACTGAGGTTTTCCGCGACCTCGGTTGCGCTATCCAGTGTGGATTGGTTGAAACTCACCTCTTCGGCACTGAGATCAAGTTGTGAAGATGCCGGAGCAACCTCCGGAATATCGGAATCGTCGATGGTTCCCTTTCCAAACCCTCCTGAAATTTCACTTCGAAAACCTTCGGATTCTACATTCGGTTCTCTTTCAATATCCGGCATAGGTATTGTTTCGTACTCTAAACCACCATCGCTGTATATTGGGGAGTCAGATTCAATCTCCGCTTCTTGAAAAGGTTGGGTTTCTCCAACCTCCCTCACGTCGACCCAGTCTTGATCCGGGCTCAACTGTTCAGAGCCAGCAATACCACCCATTTGAGCGTCCGTTGCCGACGAGGTTGCGCCAATATCAACGGGTGAGTCGACCGAGGGCTCTTCCGGGATTTCAGAGCTTTGTGAGCTATCTGTAGTATCGAGGTTGGAATCAGTGGGTATTTCAAGCATCTGCCCTGGTGAAACCTCAACATCTTCAGTTGGTTCAGAAGCTGGCAGATCCCCGGTGTTGCTATTATCACCACCCGAATCTGGCAGAGTCTCTACGGAGGTTGTTGTGGGAACTTCATTAATAGAATCAGTCCCAGTTGCCTCATTAGGACCGTAAACTTCATCAATTGCATCGTTGATACGTTCCATGTCGGCTCGTTCTTGTTCATCAAACTCCCAGGCTGCATCCCGGGCTGCGGAGGCAAATTCCGGCGAGAAGGGGGCGTCAGATTCTAAAGGTAAGCCATTAACCTGTCGGTGTAAATCTTCCTGCATATGATTTAAGTCGATATCCTGGGCAATTGAGGATTGCAATTCCAAATCACTCTGTGACATTTCCTGGTTCAATGCAGGCTCGGTTGCCGAGATTGGCGCCTCAGGTAAGTCTGAATTGCCCTCCATTTCAAGGTTTGGGCTTTCAGTCGCTAACGGGTCCAATCTCTCATCAACCTCAGCATTCAGGTCCGGAGCAGTATCCATCTCCGGTACGGTCATTTCCGGAACTGGCTCAGTTTCAACACTCTCAGTTGCTTGCGATACGAGTTCTTCCATGGCGGCAGGCTCTTCAGCAATATCCAGATCGGGCATATCCGAGGTGTCAAAAGCATCTGAAGAAACATCACCGATATCGAATGAAGCGTCTGAATCACTGTCCATTATTCCCTCTTTCCGAGACAACTTTCAACAAGCGCATCATGCGTTTATTCTGTGCTTCTACCGCATCTGGCTGATTCCTCATACAATTTCCTTGATGAGCAAGGACGCAATAAAATAAATCCTGAAGTTCGTTTTCTCCAATCGGAATTTCTTTAGCCAACCAATTCTTGAAATTCTTGCTAAAGAAACCGACCTCAAGACTGTTTTTTACACTTAGTAATTCCATGGTGCGTTCGGAAATGCCTTGAAGCAATGAAGGGTTAATTTCCAACGCCTTGGTGACAGTAGCCTTGTATCTGCACTTAAAATCTTTTTGCCCGGAACAATAGAGACAGGTTCGCATGGGCATGATAACGACCCACTGTTCTTGCATGGATGCAATATTCTGGGTTTTGGGTTGGGCTGCTGGCAGAGACGTGAAAGCAGTCTGCCATTCAATCGGCTGAATGTCTTCCAGTCCCATCTCCTTGACTTTTAGCGTCATTCGATCGCGAATAAATCTGTCGGAAATATTTTTGGCTTTGGCGGACTCGTAGCCGGGCTGGTCACCAAATTCCGGCACCTTCAGGTGAACCGGCTGACCGTAGGTGCTACGGACAATGGCAAAGCCTGGCTTGAGTGTTCGGGCAGAGACCCGCTGGTTTTGGTTGAGATTTGTTACGTTTGAGAACAGCTCGAAACTTGGCGCGTCTTCCAGCCAATGCATAATCTTGAGGTAAGTATTACCGATCGCACCTTTAACCAACACCGTGGGGATCTGTTCGGCAATGATGATACCCTCCCCGTATCCACGCACTTCTGCCAGAAGGTTGCCAAAGGTTTCGCCGGCACCACCGCGGGAATTGCCCTTAACCTCTGAATTTCCGCCGGCCTCTGACATTAGGCGGTGGGCTTCCTCGACCACCGTGATATGCGGTTGGGTTCTTGGACGCGGGTTGACTTCAAGAGCCTCAGTAAAGGAGATCAGCAAGAAACCCATCATCAGGGCGATATCATCGGTCGAACCAATACGACCGAGTTCCATCACGGTGGGGCGCTTGAGGATTAGATCGAAGGGCATCGACTTGCGGACGTTCAGTGCCAGACCTACATTCTCGAGCAAGTCTCCGATTCGGATAACCGAAGCCTGGCGAACATTATCTCCTACTTCACGTCCATATTTTAGATTTTCAGTAATGTATTGAATTGCTTCATAAAACTCTGACAGAATCGGATACTCATGGGCGTCGCTGCCACGATCCATGGCGATGTCCCAGCCTTTTTCACGATACACCTTGCGCAAGGCTTCACGGTAAACCATGGGTAGTGGCTCTGCCAATAAGAATGCTGATTCGAAGATGCTCATCATACGCGAGATATGCGTCTTGACCAACACACCTGGTTGAACCTCAAAGGGGTTGAATCGGAACGGGGATGTGCTTTCGTCTCCAACGGTGAAGAATAGCAAATCATTATACAAGCCATCAAAGCCTAATAACTCACGATAATCAGGCTTATCAACAGGGTATAGCACCATGAATGGTGAGCCGTGGTCGATCCAGAGCTGTGAAAGAATGTGCTTAATGGTGGTGCTCTTGCCCGAGCCGGTTGAGCCTGCAATCAAAGCATGCCGTGTGAGGTCTGGAATAGGCACAACAAAGTCTTCAGGGGTGGCGGTGCCGCGGTGATAAATTTGACCGAGACTAATGCTTGGAATTGAACGGGTATCCTTAGGCAGAGAGAGAATGTCATCCTTATTCGCGCGAGTTTGTTCACGCAGCTCCAACGCATCAATTGGTGAAATAAAAGGTTCATTTCGCACCAGCGTACCTGGTATATAACCTGATTCAGGTGGAATTGGCAATCGGAATGCGCCATAAGCTTCCTGGGAGGAACAAAGATAGCGCAAGCGCTGCAGAGGAGGGGCGGAAATGGTGTGACCCCAAAAGTCGTGCTCCAGGTATCGGATATTATTCAACTCGATTTGGGATTGTTCTGCGTTAGCTGGTTGGGCGGCAACCCACGAAGTAGGATACTTGTTTGCAACGTTTCCCATCATTTCAGACCCGAGTGATTCAGCAAGCCCCCTGGGGGATCCATTCTCGCCAACCAGGTGTACCCTGACCATCTGAAGTTGCTCACGTTCGAGCATCAAAGCCTCATAAACCAGCACTCCGATTTGGGACCGCTTTCGGATGTATTCCTCGGGCACGTCATCATCCTCATTGGCAGTCTTTTTAAATTGACCGATCATGAAGCTGACGTTGTATATCTCCTGGTCAAACATTTTGGTCGGACGAAGACTAACATCAACAAAACACTTTTCAGGCTGTGATGAAAGCGAAACAAAAAAGCGGGACATGGGGTTTGAAGTCTGGGATGGTACAAAGGGGTGAACAATGTAGTCACCTTTACGTTCCACTGGTGCCATGGAAGCCATTGGGCGAATAGGCATTTCTTCATACTTGCGAATTTCAAGCAGGTTTTCGGCTGAGAGGGTGGAGAAATCAATTGGTTCAAAAAAATGGTGGAATTCATCATGATTGACCACTGGTTCAATTGGATAGCCAAAAGGCTCTTCGAGTGGAAAGAGACTGAAAAATTTCTCCCATAAGCGCTCTGAAAGCACCAGGGCTTGCTGGGGATTCTTACCAAAGACCTTCCCGAGGTAAATCATATCGATGAGGTTAGGCTGCCCAGGGCTGGGATTTGGGGTAGAAATGAACCTGAGGGTAAAGGTAGAAAGGTTTTCCCGAATTCGGGCAAGATCATAAATGAAGCGGAATTGACGCCGCTGTACGAGCCCGATGCGGTCATTGCCCATGCGGATCAGGTCGTCTGAGACCATCGCTGGCAGGAAAGGTATGCGGGCTGCCCAAATGGCGTGTACCCCTGAGAGGGCTTTGTAGCTTACGCCGTTGATGTTGTCGAAGCCCGCAGGTTGATTTACGAGAGAATCACTGCTGATGTAAATGTATGGGTATGCTGGTTGCATGCTTAGTCCCTACCCTTCCCAAAAAACATTAATAATGGTGTGTGGCGAAGATCTCTCTAGGTCGCCTTCTTATTTTTTTATGATTGCGCAGTTCCTAAATCTCCATTTTTTACCGGAGAGTAGAAATTAATAGGTTTCCTTCTTTACTTCCGAAATCAACCGCTCAAGTTCGAGAATTTGAGGCTTGAGAGAGTCCTCAACCCTTGCAGCAACAGCGTTTTTATTCTGAAGCAGGCTCAGTACAGTCAATATGATGAAGAAGACGATTAAACCAAGAATTAATGCGGTTAAATTCCAATCTCCGAGCGCGAAAACCAAAACCCAGGCAGCAGATGAAACAAGGGTTATCAAACAGTTACCCTTTCGTTCAAGTTGGGAGGAGTGGAGTTGAGCGTATTTACCCGGCCTTGATGTAGCGAGATTGATATCCTCTTGTAAAGTGTTGATTTGCTTGCGTAAGGAAGCAATATTCTCCCTTTTGTTCGCTTCAAAAAATTCCAACTTGTCCACGCCGCAGCTTGAACAAAACGTATTTGCTGCCTCAACCATGACATTGCAATTTGGGCAGTTTTTGCCAACACTCGCGCCGCATTTAACACAGTAAGTAGTACCAATAGGGTTGGCTTTTCCGCAATCTTCATTCTGGCAGATCCAGGCATCTGTACGGTCAATGCTGGCGGGACTTCCTGCTGCTGCTTCAATCATAGGTGTCCCCGTCATCATCGCGCCGCTGTAGGAAGGTTGCGTAAGTACCAGGTCAGGGTCCAAAAGCCCGGCAGAAGTTGCTAACTCCTCGGAAAGTTTCCGGTTGTAATCCTGCCTTCTCAAGGGATCCAGCAGTACTGCCCGGGCTTGCTCGATGGTTTGCAGCGCCTGGTTAGCCTGTGTAACAACCGCAGGGTCGTGATGGGTTACAAGGGCACGCCATTTTTGATACTGTTCATCCAGCCTGTTTTCTATCTCGACCTGCTGCGCATTATTTTGTAACCTGAGAAGTTCGTAATAATTAATCATTCAAAATACCTCTGATATGTTTACTTCTTTTAGTAAGTAATCTTTTTATATTCTCTCAGTTCCTGCTCGAGCATATTCAGTCGGGGGAGAAGATCTGATTCAAGGGTTTTGCTGGCACCAGATTTGGCTGAAAGGTAAACTAAGCCAACAACTGCCAATGTGGCGAATACAAGACCAAAGAACACTGATGCGCCTTCGCCGCCACCAATGCCTCCAACCATGCTAAAAATAACAATCCATAAAACTACAGATAGGCAACCCGATGCCACGCCCTTGGCTGAAGGATTTTGTTTCGAATAGCGGTAAGGATTGGTTTCTGCCAATTGGATTTCTGCCCGGACAGCGTTGATCCTGTCTTGCATCATGGCAATAGTACCCTTCTTGTTTTCCTGAAAAGCTTGTTCTTTATCCACGCCGCAGTTTGAGCAGAATTTATTCGAAGCTTCCACCATGGTATTACAACTTGGGCAACTCTTGCCAATAACGCTACCGTCATTCACACAATAGATTGATCCGATAGGATTAGGCTTCCCACATGAAGGGCAAATCCAGGCATCGGTGCGCTCAATGCTAACCGGGTTCACTACTGGGATGTTGATCGCCGGAGCACCAGCCATCATACCACCATTAAAACCTGCAAATTGTGTGGTTGGTTGCGCAAAGGAGATATTGGGATCTGAAAGACCGCCCATGGTTGCCAGTTCCGCTTTGAGCGTGTTGTCATAACCAAGTCGCGTGGCAGGGTTCAGCAAGGTGGAGCGAGCCTCTTCGATCGTCTGGAGTGCCTGGTTAGCCTGGGCAACGACGCTCGGGTCGTGGTGTGTCACCAAACCGCGCCATTTCTGATACTGCTCATCAAGCTTCCCTTCAATCTCCGTCTCGGATGCAGTTTGTCTTACTTGCAATAACTCATAAAAATTAACCATTTCAAGTTCCTTCCTTCTTATCAAATAAATATTAACTATTAATTATGCTGCTCAAGGGGATTCCGGAAACCTCTGCTTCCATTCTCTATTAATTCGAAAGGCTTTGACCCAATCACCGTTATCCTTAGCAGCTTTATGCCAGTCATCATACAATTGATAAATAACACTATCGAAACGATCAAAATCCTTGCAAGTCCCCCGATATTTTTCGAGCAATTTTATGCCATCTTCAAATTTTGTTTGCAGACCCAACTGGTCTGCTGAGATCAAGATGCTCTCACATCTCAGAGAAAAACAACGATTATCCCCGGGCATTACACTCAGGCACTCCTCGGCGTAATCCAAGGCGAGCTCTGCCCGTTTGAAGTCCAGGGCTTCTCTACCGAGCTGGATATTGATATCAACCAGAAGCAGCTGCGTCGCGTTTTCATCGTATCCCAAGTTGCGTGCCTGTAACACCTGATCATGGGCTAAAAGAAGGTTGCCCTGTTCATAAGAATCCCGTGCTTCTGTATAGGCAATTTCAGCATTTTTAATTCGTTCGATATGACGAATGCGTACCAACCGTGTAATTCCTAAGAATACGAGCCCAGCCAGAACAACAATAATAAATGCAACAATCCAGACCCCTTTTTGATTGCTGACATTTTCAATACTGGTAATGAGCCGTCGATTTTCACCCTGTTTGCCAAAAGTTCGCTTGTATTGATCAATTACCACTCCACAAGCTACGCACAATCTTACCCCACTTTGGTTAAAAACCCCACAATTAGGGCATTTTTCTCCAAATGAAATAGGGTCCGGTTTATCTTCCATTAAATCACTTCGAGGATGATTAAACCAAGAACACAAAAGCCAATCATTGCCGCGATGACAATCAACCAGAAGATCGCGCCTTTTGTCATAAATTCACGATTCTTCTCTTCATTAACCTCATTCGCACGGGCAAGGTTGGTCTGCTCCTCATCAATTTTTTGTCTTACTAATTCAGCCTGGTTGAAACGATTGGCAGCAACGATTGCCATGGGGGCGCCGCAACGATTACAAAGCTCGGAGGCGACACTTGTCCAAGAGCCACAGGAAGGGCAGGTTCGAGCTACTTGATTGTGACAGTTTGGACAGACCTGGAAACCTTCAGCTACTTCGGTATAGCAGAATGGACAGGTCAGGTAATTTATCCGTGCCTGCCCTGCACCAGACCAATCGCTGATATGAATTACGGGAATCGGAGCCTGGTCCGGTTTCTGATAGGTAGCAGTGGGCATGTGAGGAACGAGAGGCGCAGAAGATACCTGGTTATCCCGGACAGGTTGGCTGATAGTCTGCAGCGCTAATTCGAGTGCTTCTCTTTTTTCGCTAACATCCTCACCTGAGAACTCAGCTTTGATCAGGCTGCTCAAGGCTTTGGAATATGCCTGGTCAACCTCTTCGGGAGCAGGCTGGGAGTTCGGATCAAATCCCAGAATTTGTTTTGCATTTTGAATATCCATGTTAACCTACTCCAGAAAGGACTTCGCGAACAATTTCAATGAGATAATTTCCCCGCCAGGTCCGCATGGTGGCTGACTCAAAGGGGTAATCGAAACCATCCACCTCGACACTGAAAAATGGAGGGGTGTTAGGGAAATTGGAATCGCAACTAAAGTAACAGGTAATTGTGCCTCCTGAGACCTTGGGTAAGGTAACCATGATGTGGGTGTCGCCCGTGGGCAAGCCGTTGCTATCCTTCCCCGTCTTAATCTGTACGTCTGCTCCGGGTAATGTCTTGAGATAATTTACTTCGGTGACCATGCGATTCTGACCACCTGGTTGTTGCCCAATACCTACTGTTCCACCAGGCAATTGCGGAGCAGAGCCCTGGTATTGACCCGGCATCCCGCCCATGCCCCCCATTCCACCCTGCTGCCCGAAACCGCCGCCGTATTGATTTTGCCCTGGATATTGCCCTGGCACACCACCAAAATTGCCACCACCGAGGAGACCCATCAAAGCCTGGTTTCCAGACTGTCCAGACATATTGGATGGCGCGTAGAGGGTCATCCCTTCCGAAGAGAGATAGCCTTGATCGGCAATTTCTTTAAGCAATTCAATCCTCTGATCTGGAGAAGCTTGCAGTAACATAATCCGCATGTCCATCGGAGAGTTCTGGAGGATGTAAGCTTCGATCTGTGCGTCGCGGATGCGATTCATCTCTGCTGCTTGCCGTTGACCAATAGCGTCCTTGCCAGCATCGAGCGCTTTCAAGTGAGTGACAATAATATTCTTGACTTCAATGCCAAGCGAGCGCCCATATTGTTCCGATTGCACTGAGCGCAGGATGCGTTGGGCAAATTCATTGCGTCGTGATAGCACTTCGTCGTGCGTGGCGACACTCATTATTGGGTCGATAGCCTGGTTAACGCGGTCGAAAAGCGCTTTCAGGGGTTCTTCGTACTCCAGCGCGACGATACGTGGGTCGGTGACCTTGTATTCCACCGAAAGATCCAAGTCAATTTGTATCGGTATTGGGTATCTGATCTGGTATTTGCGTTTGGTCTCGATGCTGAGTGATTTTGTGCGCAAGTCCACGATGGTTGCACGCAGATCGCGGAAGAACTTATATTTATTCAAGTAATAGAAGCCCGGTCCGAGCGTTTCGCGGTAGACTCCGCCTTCGGTGAGAACGGCGCAAAATCCTTCTTTGACCTGGTACTTTCCAGCAAGAAAAAAAATCGGTATTCCCTTGTCGAGAAGTTGCTCTACTCTTACCAAACTACTCTCATCGATGTAATCTCTGTTATCGCTCATAAAAAACCTCCTAATGTTATTTCATGCTATTAGAAACTCTGGATGATCCCTACAATCCCGGAACACACAATAAAGAGAAACACGATCATTAGTGAAACAAGCGCTCTGTTTTTACCGGTTCTGGCTTGCTCTTGTAATGCCAAATCTGGGTTGCCTTGCAGGTCTCGTAGAATTCCTGAGGTTAAGATGTAACCATAAATCCAAACGAAAAAACCTATTCCTGGATGTATCCACCACCATAGGCTGGTGCTCCACCCAATTCGCCGGCTTTTCTCTCTGACGGGCGCTAGTTGAGCTTCTTGACGCTGTAACTCAGCCTGCCGGCGGGTCTCTCTTTCAAGTTCAGCTCGAGCCTCCTCAATATCCGCCCCGCAGTTATCACAGTATTTGCTGTCTGCCTGGGTAAGGGTGCCACATTTTGGGCAGGTAATGCCAACTTCAGTACCGCACTCCTTACAAAACCTCGTTTTTACCGGATTTGCCCTGTCACAGTTCGAGCAAACCCAACCATCAACGCGATCTGGTGGCGCCAGTTGGACGACATTACCTCTGCCTCCGGAGAAGCTCATCCCCCCAGAATCGACTGTATTAGGGATATCTGGATCATACAGACCGCCGACATCGGCTTGGTGAATGAGCAGACTCTGGTCGTATTCAGACCGTTTGCCTGGATCAAGCAATACCCCTCGAATAAGTTCGATGGTTTCGAGCTTCTGATTGGCTTCAGCCACTTTTTGTGGATCGTGATGAGTGACCAAGGCCCGCCATTGATCGTATGCCTGATCCAAGGCGGACTGTATTTCAGCAGATGGCATTTCTGTTGTGACATTTAATAGTTCGTAGTAATTCATAAATAACCCCTGACAAATACTAAATTAATTATATCCATTATATGGATAATGTGCAGTTATTTTGGTTTTGTTACGAGCAAGACAATTACTGACCTGATGTCAGAAGTATCTCACTATTGCATGATTAAAGAGGGCTCCAATACCCTGCATAAAATGCCAAAAACAGCATATGCTCACTCAATTGCCAGCGACTCCATCCAGAGTTTCTTCGCTGAAACCTGGGAGCCGGAGTCATTGAAGGCATAATTGACGTGTGTGTTTGTTTCGGCACCTGACTCGATGTCCTTTGCCGTAATTTGGACAGTGCCATTTGCGGTACAAGCAACAGTGACACGCACTCTTTTCCCGGGAGGTCGGTTTGGCGGTAATCCGGTCATGAAAAAGTCACCAATTGGATTGCATAAACTTGGGTTTTGGAATTCCCCCTGGAATACAGTAAGCTTGACCGCAGTCTGCCCAGGAATGGAAGTGACAAATTCTTTGGAAACTTCACAAGGGATGGGGCTATTTTTCTTGATCAGAATCGAGTTGATCTTTTGCATCGTTCCGGGGGCTGAGGCTTCAATGCCAATGGAATGACTGACGACATCGGTGATGTTGATGCCGCCAATTTTTTCCTCAACAGATGAAGGAATGCTTTCGTTTGGAATTTTGGCGACTTCCTTGGCTGCCATAATAGATGCTCCAAGACTTACCGCTTCGTCAGGGTTGATCGATACATCAACTTCCTTGGTAAACATGCCCGAAACCATTTCCCGGACGATTGGTATGCGTGTTGAGCCGCCTATCATCAGGATGCGATCCACTTCGGATGGTTGGACTTTTGCCATGCGCAACACGCTTCGAACCAACGCCAGGGTGGTGTCGATCTTCGGTTTAATTGCTTCATTGAACTCATCACGAGTAATGGTTACCTGGCTGCGCAATCCGCCCGCACGAACCAGGATCGTTGTCTTGGGTCGAGCACTCAGTTCCTTTTTCGCTTTTTCGGCATCAAGTCTGAGTTGCTGGCTTTCAGCAGCGTCTTCGCTGGGGTCGAAGTTGTGCTCGGATTTGAATTTGTCAACGCATTTTCGTATGATAGCGTCGTCAAAATCCTTGCCGCCGAGCCGTGAATCGCCATCAGTGGAAAGGATTCTGATGGTTTCGCCTTTCCTTTCCACCCAAACAAGGGTGGCATCGAAGGTTCCACCACCGAGGTCGTAAACAAGCACGGTCTCGTCAACTTCACTCTTAAGCACGCCAAACGCAATTGCGGCAGCAGTGGGCTCATTGATTAAGTTAAGAACTTTGAACCCGGCAATCTCACCGGCTTGTTCAGTGGCACGACGATGTTTTTCGTCGAAGTAAGCCGGAACTGTGAGTACAGCGTAGCGGATTTCATCGCCTAGCAAGGTCTCACTGTCTTGTTTGAGTTTTTTTAGGATTAACGCAGAGATATCTATTGGGGAAAGCTTCCGTCCATGATGTTTCACATAGAAATCACCATTGCCCATTTCGCGTTTTACGAATTGGATAACCTCGTTCGGATGGATGGTTGAGTTATATTTCGCCAGCTCACCAATCACGATGGATTCTTCATCAAAGAAGACTGCTGAGGGTGTCAGCCTTTCCCCTTCAGCATTAACGAGGATTTCTGGGTCCCCGTTATCATTAACGATGGAAACAGACGAAAATGTTGTTCCCAGATCAATGCCGACAGCAAGTGAATGCTCTCCCAATTCAATTCCTCCAAAAGTAAACGAATTATACTACACGGCTGCAAGAAAACCGAGTCTCCGAGCTCGATTAATGTCAAAAACCAAAGGAAACTGAATTAAATTTTGAATCAAAGCGCTATTCTGACAGGTCGGAATCGTTCGTGTGGAGGGTCTCTGCCAGTTTTTCCCATTCTTCCAGCAGCTCCTCAAGGCTCAGGCAGACCGCCTGGTAAGCATCGGTGATTTTCTGCAGTTTGCGGGGATCTGCCGGTGGGGAGGCAAGCTGCGCTTCCCAGGTCGCTTTTTCTATTTCGGCTGAATGCACTTTGGCTTCCACTGCAGCAATTTTTTTCTGTAATTGCTGGCGTTGGTTACGGCTGAGACTCGTTCGTTTTTGCTTTTCAGTGTCCAGGTTGGATTTCTCGGCAGGCAGGTCAACAGTGGACGCTTCTGGCTTGTTGCGATTGTTCAGAAACTCTTTGTATTCTGAATAGCTGCCTTTGAAAGCTCGCAGACTTTCCTGGACGGGCAGAAGTTCCCAAATTTGGGTTGCCAGGGC
>DHCY01000011.1 GCA_002399085.1 Anaerolineaceae bacterium UBA4890 | reverse complement strand
TCGCGATTTTTGAGCAGGTCCGGTACAGCAAATATGAAATTTACCAAAACAAGGATCAGAAAGATTGAGCCAAAGACCTGGTTGATTCTTATGGAATAGCCCTGGTTAAGGTGCTTTCGAATCAGGTACCAAAGAATTCCACAAATTGTTATAACCAAAATTATTCCATGCCAATAATAAAATGACGGGATAATGGAGCTGATCAAGTTCAAACCAGAATGAAAAAGGCTCAACGGGATCACTGCGATTGTGGTTGCCGTAGAGGCTTTGTGAATGTTTCGCATAACCAGGTAATTGATGGAAAATAAAACTAACCAATGCAGAATCACTACACCAAAAGAGATCAATAGATCGTCAGTTCCAAGCTGACTGTAATTGCGAATAACCAGGTAGATGCAAGGGAAAAGGGCTGCAATTAATGAAGCCAGTACACTGCCAATATTTTGGAGGTTGATTCTCCGCTCAGCCTGAGGTTTTCTGTCTTTTGCCTGAATGGTCATTATTAGATACCAGGGAGATCAATACTTACTCCGTGTCCCCCAACATTTCATCATTAACAATCATCTTGGCAGTCTTTCTATAATTCTCGTTAAATACAGCGAAATCCTGCAGAATCTTGCCTTCTTCAAATGCCTTTAGTAGTTCGTCCTGATCGGCGAATACTGAACCCCATTGCGGGTTCTTCACGATGGTATTTTGAATGTTGCCGCTAGCCGGGTTGGTTACAATGTAACAGCCTGCTGCCAGGGATTCATAAAGTGTGAAGGAGAACGTCTCGGGGCAGATTGACCATAAAAAGGCGATATCGATCTTGTTTTCCCGTAAGGCATCGGTCATCGCAGACCGGTTTTGACGGTTGACAATTACAGAGACCTTCTCAAAATTGGGGGAATGCTGCCAGTCAGCGGAGAAATGAAAAAACTTGTAGCGCGGGTCTTTGCCAAACTTATCGGTCAGATTCAACCAGGCTTGCCAACCTTTGTGCATCACCGGGTAGCCTACGAAGGCAATCCTCAGCGGTTGGTTTTCCACAGACTCCTGCAATCGCTCGCCCCATTCAAGGCTGGCGTTCGGCACCACCTGACCCTCGCCGTTGAAAACGGGGAATTTCTGACGCCAAAGTTCGAGCGCAAACTCAGATGGCGCGATTGCACGGATTAAATAACGCTGGATAAGGTTGCTGAAAGCCTGGTAATGCAGGAGGCGAACGCTGCCGTAGTAGCACAGTGTGCAGGCATTGCTTTGCGGATCGGGTGCGTGGCAATATTCGCGGTCATTTCTTAAAAGCACATAGTTCAGGCAAATCGAAAAGAAGTCGTGCAGCCAGAAATGGATGGGCAAATTCCCTGCCAGATCCAGGATCCGGGCAACATAACCCATCTTCCAACCCATGAGGTGGTGCAATTCGATTGACTTTAGTCCACCACTCTCAACCAGCGCAGCCAGCACCGCCAACAAGGTTTCATCATCAACATATCCGACAAACTCCCCATCGAGGTTAAGGCGCATGACACCTGGGTGATCGCTGTAATCGAGCATGTCCCGGACGAGACTTGGTGAAAGGTGCAGGTAGGCCCGACCTTGCAGATTCATCTCTTTTTGTTGGTCAGCGATTTTCAGTTGTACGCCGCCCACGACCTGCAAGTAATCATCCTGTGATAGTGCGATTGTGAAAGGTTGTGTTTTTATTCGGTCCAACGCAGTTGTTAGTGTTTGGAGGTCTAATTTCTTCCCCCTGAAACGTACTGGTTCTGTGTCGTACTCCAGTGTGGGTCGGAGCCTTATTGCTGCGTCGGCTCCCAACCGCGACCGAACAAAGCGTTTCACGCGGTCAAAAAATTCCCGCGGTCCTTTATCCCGCAGTAATTTAAGTGCTTTGTTGGCACGGCGCATCATTAGCTGGTAACGATAATTCGACATGACTATTCTTTCAAGCCTCGCAGCACTTCCATGCCTGCATGCAAATTGGCATAACCGAAGCGGCGGTCTGGCTCCAGGTGGGTACCCTCTGCCCACTCGTTCCAGGCATTCACGAAAACAAAGCGCTCGCCTTTAGGATGATTCTTAAGCGTCCAATCACAGGCGGTTTTTAGCCAGCGGCGGTACAAACTGGGTTTGGCTCCGGCATATATGGTTCCGCGTCCTGGTTTTCTGGGCTCACTGTCCCAGCTTGGAAAAACGGTCTTGTAAAGTGGATAAGGTGAAGATTTGTGCTGCTTTTCCTGGAATTCGACCATCTTTTCATAAGAAAAAATCAAAGAGGAATAGGCAGGATTTGCCAATTCAAGCGAATCCTGGATCATAAATTCGGATGAATGCCATTCATTGTGCGGTGGAAACTGTACCGCAGCATCAAAACCAACTGTCCGCGGATCTTCCAATCCAAAGGTTTGGGCGGCAATCAGGTAAGGTTCACCAAGTTTGTTCTTGACACAATATTCGCGCCAACGATCGGCAGTGGCTTTAGGGTCTGGTAAAAGATCTGCACGGTAGACCATTCCAACCGGACGGTCACCAATACGGATATAGCGCTCATCACGCAAATAAGGTTCCATGTCCCTGATAAAAGCAAAGTCTGTCTCAGCTGTATGCTCTTGCGCGATTAAGATGTCGCTTTCAAGCCCATCCCAGCGACGGGTCCAGTTTTCGTTCGCCCAAACCAGCAAGAAAGGAAAATCCATCTTCTTGTTTGCCAAAAAGCGGTCGACTGGCATTTCCATCAGGCGTTTGCCAGCAAACCAATAATGATAGTAGGCAAATCCATAGAGACCGAATTGTTTTGCCAGTTCGATTTGTCTGAAATGCACATCTTCTATACGCAAGTCATAAAAGCCGAGTTCCCCGGGAAGATGAGGCTGGTAGTGACCTGAAAATTGAGGGACAGCACGGGTAACGTTAGTCCACTCGGTGAAGCCTTTACACCACCATTCGTCATTTTCAGGGAAAGGGTGATATTGAGGCAAGTAAAAGGCGATCAATTTCACCAAGGCATCAGCCGCATCAAATGACTGACTGAGCTGGGGCACATATTCTTCGTCACGATCATTGAGTTCGCATTGCAGCAACTCCTGGTAAACCTGAGCTTGCAGTTTTTCCAGTCTGCTGACGGTTTCAACTACCGGTTGAGCAGTGACGGCTTCCGGCTCTGATTTTTTCTTTTTTTTGGGTCGGTCTTTTCGCCACCATGCCAGGTAACCACCTTTACCCTTTTCAGTATCGAATGGGTTTGGGAAAATGCGCTGCAGGTCGGGCGATTCGCGGTACATCACGCGCATTTCTTTTTCGATTTTGGTGCCGTCATCGAAGGTGTCGTAAAAGCTACGGGCACTGCCAAGAACGTCGTGCCCATGCTCATCAAGCTGACGGATATACCAATCCCAGAGCTCATTGGCAATCGGATTTGCTCCGCCTGAAGTCAATGAGGCAATCACGTTAGCCCCCGCGCCCGAATCGTAGCCGGTGAAGTGATAAAAACGCAAGGGGTAGTCCTTGTTCACCAACAAGGTGCCTTTTTCGTCGAAGCTCAATTGCCGGCAATCCAGGTTCCAGGAAGCGACATCATAGCCAGGGTCGCGAATGATCAGTAGGTTTTCAAAAAATGACGGTGCCAGGTCCACCCATTTCTGGTCAGTGAACAGACCGCGTTCATAATCAGCATAGCAATATTTCAGCAAACGGGCTGCCCACCAATCGATAAAGCGGCGTCCGTCCTCCAGGGCGCTGTTGACTGCCAGGAAGCCCAGGTTGAACGTGCCATGGCGCAGTGTTCCAGCGATTTCATTATCCTGGATCGATTGCGGGTTATCGGTATAGTCCAGCAAATGTGGCGCCAACAGGATGCCATATTCATCCAACCACTCTTCCAGCGGAGTCAGGGGGTTGAAAATGGCAATATCAGGGTCAATATACATTACCTTTTCATGACCCTGGTCAGCCAGGTATTGCAGGTAAGGACCTTTCACAGCAGTGCAGATTTCTACGACAGTGTGTTTGAAGATCCAACTCTTGATATTCTCTATCGGTAATTCTTCAGCCCAGACCACCTTATCAAAAAAGGGCTGACTCAATTCTTGTTCATATACCTGGCTTTTCTTCGCAGGTATTTTGTCACTGATCAGAAGGTGAAACGCCCAATCCGGGTGAAATTGTTTGAGTGTCTTTGCTAAAATCTTTGCTTTAGGCAAATAGTTGAGTGTTATGCTGGTGTAAACGATCATCGATCGATCTCCTTAATACTGCCAAAAACCAGGTCAGCCCGCGGTCTCCCGTCTTTTTGGTATTTTTTAACATTCTCAATGATAGCACCAGTCTCAAACACCTCTAACAAGGCAGCGAAATCTGGCAATATCAAGCCACGTTCAGGGTTGCGCCTTATTGTGTCCTGAATGTTTCCACTATCCGGATTGGTGAGAATGAAACAACCGGCTGCCAGGGCTTCATGCATGGTGAAAGAAAAGGTCTCTGCCACTTTTGACCACAAAACCGCTACATCGATCTGGTTCATCCTGAGAGCTTCTACCATTGCCTGGCGATCTTCATTTGTGACCCTGGTTTCAATATGGAGATAATTACCTGCCGGTCCTGGTTGGGAGGAAAATTGGAAAAAGCGGAAGCGTTCGGACTTACCCGCTTCATTTACGAGTTTCATCCATTCATCCCAGCCCTTATAGTCCAACGGATAGCCTAAAAAGCCAACCCGCAAAACCCCGGATTGGTAGCGTGTGTGTCCTGGCGCTTGCCAATCGAGCTCTGCCGGTGGAATGATTTGGGCAGGTGCGTTGGCTTTGGTGCGGGATTGCCAGAGTTCGTAGGTGAATTGGGAAGGCGATGCGATTTCAAGCTGATTGTTTTCGAATAACCTCTCAAGGAGCGGCTGCTGCAATCGGCGTTGCTGAACGTAGCGGCAAAGCCGGCAAGAATTGCTATCAATGTCTGGCGCACCGCAATATTCCCGATCATTTCTACGCAAGTTATAAGAGGGGCATAATGAGAAGTAATCGTGCAGCCAAAACACGCCTTTATTTCCAGCCAGATCGAGCAAGTTCTGAATGGTTTGCATGTTGAATCCCATGCTGTGGTGGATGGATACTATTGTTAGCTGCTTATGATTCAATCCTTTTAATGCTGCAATCAATTCACCGCTTTCAGTTACACCCAGTGGTTTTCCATCCAGATTGAGTGCCAGGTAGAGTAACCGATCCTCTCTGGCAAGCGTTTCGAGTTTATTGTAAGGATAAACATGCAGGTAACTGGAACCTTGATGGTTTACCTCATTCTGCTCATCGGAGATTCTCATCTGGGTCCCGCCTGTCACATTGGTGTAATCATCATGACTAAGCGCGACCTGAAATGCAGGTTCCAGCCTCTCCTCCAGGATCGTCTGCAATTGTGTGCTGAGTAAAAATGTTCCTGGAACCCGGCTTTGTTTTAGCCCTGCACTTACCTGGTTGGCATTCACCATGTTTTGGTTGCCCGCTTCACGGACAGCCTTAATGGAGCGTCCTTCTTGTTTACCATGTCGCAAGTAATGCAGCAAGGGGTTCATCCCTGCATCCCTGACATCCTGGTTTTTCTCGAGGTACCAGTTGCTGTTAAAATTTGCGGATGGGTTACGCCCTTCCATACCACCATAATTCAAGAAATGGAGCAAAGGTTCCACCCCTGCCGCCCGAACATCGGGATTGTGCTTTAAATAATATTCGCTGTCAAACAAGCCAGACGCGAGCAGCAGTTCAGTGTTTTCCTTAATTTTGGTAGGAAATAGCTTTCCGACAGGTCCGGAAAGTGTTCTTATTTTTCGTAATGCCCTGGAAAATTTCTCCTGAGCCTGGTTAAAAGTTCTTACAGATTTCCAGGTGCGCCCGTCATAAATACGGTCGATAGCTTGTTCAGACCGCCTAAGGGCTGTTCGTAATTCCTGCGCTGCTTTCTCTTTTTTACTAAGTTGCTGTGTCAGTTTGTAAACTTCTGCTTCCAATCCTGAATTACGCTCTGTTAATTGCCGGATTTCATCTGTAAAGTTTTCGTTTCTTCCATTGATATTACGGCGATCGTAATATAACTGGCGGGTAACTGTAGAGGCGATATGCGCTCTCAAGGTTTTATTCGAGTCTTCCAGAAGGAATTCACGGTTTAATTTATTCTGAATATCGCCCCAATTTTGGATGTTCTTTGAAAGCAACCACTGCTCCCGAATTTTGGCTTGGGCAGCTAAAACAAACTTCCTGCGTAACCCAGAATCTTCGATCAGCAAAATTAATTTTTCCAGCCACTCTGACTCATCCGCTGCCAGGAAACCGTCTATCCCCTCATCGACTATGTTTTCATATGGTGCAAGGCGGCTAAAGACACCTGCCGCGCCAATGGCACTGTATTCCAAATATTTCAATCCACTCTTACAGCGATTGAAAAGGTTATCTGCCAGTGGGGCGATCGCCACGTCAAATTTTAGATCAAGAAAATTCCTGACAAAATCTACATAGACGTTTGTGGGGGCAGGATGCCAGGAGACACCTGCGAGGTTCTCCAACCCTTCTGGTAAGGGGGTGCCCCAGACTTCAAGTTTTAGCTTGCCCTGATAACGCCCGAGCAACTTCCGTAACACTGGTGTAATCATTGCCAGATCTGGCGTGTGCGAGTTGCTGCCCATATAGCCAAGTGTCAAGGGTTCCGCCTGGCTCGTTTTGACAGCAGTCTTTAATTGCCAGATTTTATCATCAAGATAATTGGGCAGAACGACCACATTAGGGTTAAAACCCTCAACCACCTTGCAAAGTTCATCCGTGGGTACGACAACCACATCGGCGTCAGTCATTGCAGCCATCATCGGCATCAAGGCGGCATTGTAAGCTTCTTCAATGCGCTCTGGATGTTCCTCGGGTAAATCGAAAAGCAGGTCATCCAACTCATAAAATACCAGCTTGTTGCTTTGGCGCGCCCTGGCAACGATCTGATCATAGAGAGGTAAATTCCGCGGAAATTCACGCTGGAAGATAACCGCGTCACCCAGCAGAACCCGCTCTGGGTCAGGAACACCATCCAGACTGCCGGGAATCAGTTCAATACCTGCCGCTCGGTATGGCGCTGTGATTCGTAAATATTGAATTGCAAATGCCTGTGAGTAGGCAGAGTAATGCACGATTTTCTTTACATTCTGGAAAGCGAGTGCCTTTGGTACTGGCGCGTATCGATAAATCGCAAGGGGGTCCGCTTCTGAGATAATTCCGTCTTTATCAATGGCTTTGACCAAAAACTTTTGATCGGTTGCCAGCAGCCCAAGAAAGCGTTCCATAGCATGCGCAAGGGTGCCATCGGGGGGCAAGGGCTCTTCCGGGAACTCGTCAGCAGTGATGTTGGCGTTCATCAGCGGGGTAAAAACTTCTGGTCTCGCCCAAAACATAGTGGAAGCCACAAAAGGAAAAGCGAGAGGTTGGATGGGTTGCAGGTTGGTCCGCGCAATCAATTCGTCCACTATTTTCTGGTTCCCGCCCATGTAAAAACGGACGTTGAGAACGTGACCTTCCGCTCCCAGGATCCCTAACCGGGGGTCGTGCTGGAAGGCGCTTCGGGCTTTTGCGATTATCACAGGATTACCTAACAGGTTTTGATAAACATCCTGGCGCCACAAAGTGCCATCATCTCTGTGCAAACTCTTCTTGGTATGGATCTTAATCAGAAGATCGTAATTGAGGGGCAGGATGCGTTTCAATATCTCGAGGAAAGGCAGAATGTCTCTTCCACGGTTTTGGACATGTAAAATGCGTGCTTTTGGAAATTGCTGTGAGACCGTGGCGATCAGTTCAGGCTGTTCCTCCGGGATTGTTACATAATAATCGCAACCATCTCCCAGGTTTTGAGCAGTTTCAACCATTTCTTCATATAGATCAGGGTAAAAAATATGAAAAATTGCAGCCGTATCGCTTGTCTTCGTCCAAGCAGCGCTATTTACATCGTTATCCATGAACACCTCATTACCAGCTGCGACCAAAGAGCTGAAGTTGTCATCCTGCCAGCATCAGTCGCAGGGCAATTTCCCAATTTGGCTGCCGCAGACCAAAAACCTCGGACAACTTATCACTATTTAACACTGAGATCATCGGTCTGTCTGCCGGCATCGGGAATTCGCTGCTTTTCGCTCGCTCAAGCCTTTGCACTTTTTGCTCCTCTTTATGCGGGTCGAGTTCGATGATCTTCTGTGCCCATTCGTATCGACTACATGCGCCACTGCCGGCACAATGATAAATTCCTGTCCGATCTTGAAGCCATTCAAAAGAATGTTCAGAAATTTTTGCCAGTAATAATGCTGTCACTTCTGCCAGCATTCGCGCCGAAGTAGGGCTGCTGATCTGATCATCGACTACGCGCAAGGTCTCCTGCTCGCGTGCCCACTGCAGCACCTTGGTCACAAAACCACCCTGCCTCATGGAATAAACCCAGCTGGTGCGTAAAACCATACCCACGCCGCCCGCCTCAAGCACTGCCAGATCGCCCTCAAGCTTGCTCTGACCATAAACGTTTAACGGGTTGGTTGCATCTGTTTCTATATAAGGAGAGCCCTTCGTGCCGTCGTAGACGTAATCGGTGGAATAGTGAATAAAGGGGATATTCAACTCAGCAGCGCTTTCTGCCAATGCCTTCACCGCATCCCGATTGACCAGGAAAGCGGTTTTTCGGTCTGTTTCTGCTTTATCGACAGCCGTATAGGCAGCCGGATTGATCAAAAAATCCGGAGAAACTTCTTTCACCATGGCGCTAAGATCGGCAGGTTTAGTGAAGTCAACTTCTGGGTAATCCAGTGCGATCACTTCACCCAAAGGTGCGAGCGCGCGCTGCAGTTCCCAACCCAGCTGACCGTTTTTGGCAAATAGCAAAATTTTTTTCACAACATGCCCTTATCGATCAGGCGGAGCAGATACTGTCCATATTCATTGCTTGCCAGTGGTTCGGCGCAACGACGCAGGCAATCTTCATCGATGTAACCCATGCGATAAGCGATTTCCTCGATGCAAGAGATCATCATGCCCTGTCGTTCTTCCACCGCCTGGACGAACATCGAAGCTTGCAGCAAGCTTTCGTGCGTGCCGGCATCCAGCCAGGCAATTCCGCGCCCCAATACTTCGACCCTCAACTCGCCATCCTCGAGATAGCGTTTGTTAATATCAGTGATCTCGATTTCTCCTCGCGGAGAGGGTTCCAACTCTTCAGCGTAACTCACGACGCGATTGTCGTAAAAATAGATACCTGGAACAGCATAGTTCGAGCGAGGTCGCAGTGGTTTCTCTTCGAGGCTGATTGCGTTTTTATCCTTATCAAATTCGACCACGCCATATCTTTCGGGATCTCTGACCGGGTAGGCAAAAACAACCGCACAATTTTCCTGCTGGGCAGCTCGTCGTAATATTTCGGGCATTCCCTGTCCGAAGAAAATGTTGTCACCCAAAATCAGGCATACTTTGTCATCACCGATAAATTCCTTGCCGATCAGAAAGGCATCTGCCAGACCACGCGGGACCGATTGGGTGGCATACTGGAAGGTCAACCCCAGTTTGCTACCATCGCCCAGCAAACGCTGATATTGCTCGCTGTCTTCCGGTGTGGTGATTACCAGGATATCGCGAATGCCCGCCAGCATAAGCATAGAGAGCGGATAGTAGATCATGGGTTTGTCATAGACAGGCAGCAACTGTTTGCTGACTCCCAGGGTCAGGGGGTAGAGCCTGGTGCCTTTCCCGCCAGCGAGGATGATACCTTTCATGTTTACACCTTTCTACCTGAATAATTTTTCTGGAGCCAGTTATTGTAATCGGACTGTTTGGTAATCGCTTCGACCCAGTCCGGGTTGTCCAGATACCATTTTACAGTGTCCACCAAACCCTGGCGCAGGTCGTGGCTGGGCTTCCAGCCCAATTCCTGCTCAATTTTGTCTATGTTGATGTCATACCGCCGGTCATGCCCCGGTCGGTCCGCAACATAAGTGATCAGTTGGTCGTGGGGTGCATAAGCCGAATCAGGCTGCAATTCATCCAGGATGTCGCAAATGGTGTTGACGATTTGGATGTTGGGTGGTTGATTGTCACCGCCAACACAGTAGGTTTCGCCAACGCGCCCCTCTCTGACAATTTGCAAAATCGCCTCGCAATGATCATCCACGTAGAGCCAGTCCCGGATTTGCATGCCATCGCCATAAACCGGCAGCGCTCTGCCGTTGAGGGCGTTCAGGATAATCAAGGGGATCAGTTTTTCGGGGAACTGGCGGGGTCCATAGTTATTGGAGCAGTTGCTGATGCTGATCGGCAAGCCGAAGGTGATGTTGTATGCTCGCACAAAATGGTCGCTGGACGCTTTGGCTGCAGCGTAGGGTGAGCGCGGGGCATAGGGAGTATCTTCCTCGAACGGTGGTTCTTCGCGCGTGAGTGTGCCAAAAACCTCATCAGTGGAGACATGATGGAAACGAACATTTTCGAGAGGTACAATTTTGTCCACCAGCCAGGCGCGCCGGGCAGCTTCGAGCAAGGTATACGTTCCAACCACATTAGTCTCCACAAAGATACCGGGGTTATGGATCGAGCGGTCTACGTGGCTTTCGGCGGCAAAGTTAATTACCGTGTCGATTTTGTGCTCCGCAAACAGCTGGTCGAGCAAGGCGCGGTCTGTGATGCTGCCATGCACAAAAAGATGGCGTTCAGGGTCTGGCAGATCTTTGAGGTTCTCCAGGCTGCCGGCATAGGTCAGCGCGTCCAGGTTGATTATTTGTACATCAGGGTCATGCTCCAAGAGGTAGTGGATGAAGTTGGAACCAATAAATCCTGCTCCACCTGTTACCAAGATTTTTCTCATCTGTTCTCCTTCTGATCTTTTGTCCATCCGAGGGGGAAGACATCTGCATCCTTCAGCAGTGGGGCGGCGGCATCTTTGGCAGAAAGCGTGGGAGCTTCACCATTGACCAAGGGCCATTCGATGCCGATTGCCAGGTCATTCCACAGCAGGCTGCGTTCCCATGCGGGGGCATAGTAGTCGGTGGTTTTATAGACAAACTCCGCCCATTCGCTGATCACATAATAGCCGTGAGCAAAGCCCCCAGGAACCCAGAGTTGATGCTTGTTTTCGGCTGAGAGAATTTGACCTGTCCATTTGCCAAAAGTAGGCGAGCCCTGGCGAATATCCACGGCGACGTCGAACACCTCACCGTAAACTACGCGGACCAGCTTGCCTTGCGTGTTTTTCAGCTGGTAATGCAAGCCTCGCAAGATACCCTGCGGAGACCCCGAGTGGTTGTCTTGCACAAAATCTACGCGTCCACAAATTTCTTCAAACTCGGATTGACGGAAAGTTTCCATGAAGAAGCCACGTTGGTCACCAAAAACCTTTGGTTTGATCAGCAGAACTTCCGGGAGATCAGTTGGAAGGTATTCCATCAGATGTTGTCTTCTCTGTATTCTGCGATCACTTCTTCGGGCACTCCGATTTTTCGCACTTTTCCGTGGTCTATCCAGACAATGCGATCGCACATTCCGATCATCGAATCCAAGGCGTGTGAGACCAACAACACTGTCGCGCCTTGTTGCTGGAAGCTCTGCAACCGGTCGCGGCTTTTCTTTTGGAAGGCTTCATCTCCTACGCTTAATATTTCATCCAAAATCAGGATATCGGGCACATGTGCAGTCGCAACCGCAAAACCCAGGCGGGCGTACATCCCGGAAGAATAGGTACGGATGGGAGAATTGATGAATTGCTTCAGTTCCGAGAATTCCACGATTTCATCAAAGACGGCTTCCATTTCTGCCTGGCTATAGCCGAGTAATGCGCCATTGAGAAAAACGTTCTCACGCCCCGAGAGTTCGGGGTGGAAGCCGGCGCCAAGTTCAAGCAAGGGAGCGATTCTGCCATAAACCACCACGCGCCCCCTGGTGGGTTTGAGCACTCTGGAAATTACTTTCAGCAAGGTACTTTTGCCGGCACCGTTGTTTCCAATGATTCCGAATACTTCGCCCTCATTGATCTGCAGACTGAAATCGGTCAGCGCCCAGAAATCTTGAATTTTAATTTTTCGTTGGATCTTGCGAATGGCATATTCTTTGAACGTACCAATCCGTTCCGACGGCAAACGATAACTGACCGAGACGTTTTCGAGGCGGACGATCGCTCCGTTGGTGTCGGTTTCGGTTTTTTCTGCGAGGTCAGACACGATATGCATATTCCTCCGATTTCGAGGTGAAATACACCCAGCCGACCACCAGCATACCAATTGCCCAGGCAAGGGCTGGCAATAATTCGTTCCAATAGGGCAAGCGACCCTCGAAGATGGGCAGACGGAACATCTTTACCATCCAATACATAGGGTTAATCTTATAGTAAGGCAGCCATTTTGCCGAGATAAAACTCTCGGGGTAGATAATGGGGGTCAGGTACATCCAGGCTGTCAACAAAACCTGGTACATCTCGCCCACATCAGGGAAAAACACCGCCAATGACGAGATGAACAGGCCGAAGCCCAGTGTAAAAGCAGTCAGCAACAGGAGCGAAATGGGCAAAAAAAGTAAAGACCAGTAAAAAGGAGCTCCATCAATCAGCATCACGATCACCAAAGGTACCAGGGAAAGGACGAGGTTTACCAACGCGGTGCCGATCGCCGAAACGCCGAAGACCGTGCTGGGGATGTAGATGCGTTTGAGCAGGCTGCCACCCCAGACCAGCCCGCTAATGGCGGCGTTGGTGCCTTGTGAAAAGAAATTCCAGACCAACAAACCGCTCAAGATGTAGACCGGAAAGTGCTCGACTTCCGTCCTGAAAAAATTTGAAAAAACAAAGGTCAGGATCAACATGGTGCCCAAGGGGTTGAGCATCGTCCAAGCCACACCCAAGACCGAGCGTTTGTAACGCGTCAAAATATCCCGCCGGATTAATTGTCCGAGCAGGTAGCGATATTTTCCTAATTCCTTCAACTCAGAAATCGCAGACACGCGATAACTGGCGGAATCGTAGACAGGTTTAGCGGTACTGGTCAATCATTTCACCTTTGAGTTTAAGCATCAAACAACTTCTAATATTACCATAGGAAGCGCTATGCGAAGTACACCGGGTCGGGGAGGCAGACCCCCGGGGCAGGTTGAACTCCACAAAGATTGATAAGAAAAAAACCTACGGACCAGTTACCACCGGCAGACCCTGTTTGATCCAGTCGTTCATGCCGCCTGCCATGCTGGTGACTTCGATAAAGCCTGCTTTCAGCAAAATATCCCTGCCCTGGGCACTGCGGTTGCCCGATCGGCAGATCACAACGATCTTCTGGTCTTTGGGTAGTTCATCCTGCCGGTCTTCCAACTGACCAAGAGGAATCAAAGTTGCCCACCCGATATGACTCTCGTTCCACTCACTTTGTTCGCGCACATCCAGGAAGAACCATTCAGCCGGGTCAAGCAGGGCTACTTCTGCCACGGTCATCTCCGCTGGCAGAGTGCTGACAGCTTTCTGGCGCTGGTTGGTAAGCCGGATAGCCAAATACCCACCAAACGCTACAACTATCACGACCAGGATCCAAACCCAACCAGGAAGGGCACCCTTTTGCTTACTACTCTGAGATTTCTTTTTTGAAGTGACCATATCAGTCCATCCTGTTTTACGAATAACTGTGATTATACAAGTCCACCAGTCTCATCAGCAATTTTGTGTAAGAGAGGATACCTAAACTATAATATTCAAAAACCAGGGAAAGCCAAATGACCAAACCGTTCTTCTCAATTCTCGTTTTATTCTGGAAAAGTGCGCAATACTTGCTGGAAAATCTGCGCGCCTTGGATGAACAAACCTTCAAAAATTTTGAGGTGATCCTGTTGGATAATGGTGCTGACCAACCCCCTGACCCGGTAATTTTAAGTCAATATCCCGGTCTGAGTATCCAACGTTTGCAATCCGAAAAAAATCTTGGTTTTGCTGGCGGCAACAACCTGACTGCCCGACAAGCTCATGGGGAATACCTTGTGCTGTTGAATAACGATGCTTTCCCGGAACCTGATTGGCTCGCCACGCTTCACCAGGCAGCAATGAAGAATCCCGGGTACTGCTTTGCCTCCCGCCTGCTGGATGCCAGCAATACTGAGTTTTTGGATGGCGAGTGGAATATCTACCACGCCAGCGGCTTGGCACACCGCAAGAATCACAAACGTCCAGCCTCTTTGGGCGCAACAAAGCCCCGATTTGTCATAAGTGCTTGCGCTGCTGCATCTGCCTACCCACGCATTGCTTTTGAGCAAGTGGGTGGTTTCGATGACGATTTTTTCGCCTACATGGAAGATATCGACCTCGACCTGCGACTGCGACTGGCTGGGTTTCCCTGTCTTTACCTGCCTGATGCAGTGGTGAGGCATGTTGGCTCAGGCAGCACTGGGAGTGGAAGCAAGCTCTCCACTTATTACGGTCAGCGTAACCTGGTGTGGGCTTTTGTTAAAAATATGCCCGGCTTGCTTTTCTGGCTTTTGCTGCCAGCGCATATGCTGGTGAACCTGGCTTATCTTCTGGTGAGCATATTTTTTCTCAACAGGAAGTTGATCTGGCATGCAAAGAGGGAAGCCATTGTGAACTTGCCAAAAATTTGGCAAGAACGTCGCCAGGTCCAGTCCACACGGAAAATCTCTGTTTGGCACTTTGCCAGGCTGCTGAACTGGAATCCATTATTCCCATTGACAAAACTTTTTTCGAGATGACTTTTTGCAGGAGCAAAAATGACTGAGAAGGAAATTGAGCACCACCCAGACAGCACTTCTATTCCCCCAGCCCGCTTCTTTTACATAGATACCAACGGGAAGCTTTCCACAGTCTCTTCTTTTAAGGCTGGGCTCATAGCAGCCGCTGATAGTGGATATCTGTGGCTCGATTATTGTGACCCAGACCTTGAAACTCTGCAGCCGTTGATCAGCGAGTTGAACATCCATCCACTTTCCATCGAGGATATGCTCAATGAAGACCAATTGCCAAAGCTGGACATGTTTTCTGATTATTCCTTTATGATTTTTAACATCTTCGAAAATATAGATTCAGAAGTCCTGGTCAATGAATTGGATTTGTTTATTGGTTCCAATTTTGTGATCAGTTCTACCAAGCGCAACCAGGCGGGTCAACCATTTTTAGCTGGTTTCGAACGGATTGCCGAACGGGAAAGCCAACGGATTAAGAACGGTCCTTCTTTCCTCTTGCATCTGATCATCGACACCATGACAGACCGAAAATTTGAGGCGATTGACCAAATTGAGGGCAAACTCGACCAGGATGAAGATGAGATATTGGCGGATTCCCGTACCTTCGACCTCTTCAGTCTGATGGGCTCACGCCGTTCGCTGATGACCATTCGAAAATCGATCTTTTACGAACGTGAAGTGATCAGCAAATTGATCCGCCAGGACAGCCCCTTTGTCAGTGACCAGGCGGTCATCTTTTTTCGGGATGTTAACGACCACCTCTCCCGTTACTACGAAATCTCCGAAACCGCCCGCGATCAGGTGACCAGCCTGATGGAAATCCACCTTTCCATGATCAATAATCGCATGGCGCAAACCTCGAACCGGACCAATGCAATCATGCGCCGCCTGACTTTGATAACAACAATTTTTATGCCATTAACCCTGATTGCCGGAATCGGCGGGATGTCCGAATTCACGCTGCTGGTAGGGGAAGAAAATTTCAGGATAGGGTATGCGATTCTTTTTGTGGTGATGGTGATAATCGCAATGGTAAATTACCTTTACCTGAAACGTATGGAGCGGGAATTTACTGAAGAGGAGTCTTAATCTTTATTGCTCGGCATGATCATCCGATCCATCTTCAGGCTTTTCCATCTTTTGCAGCAGTTTGATCGCCTCGGCGATGTTCAACGGAGTGGTGATCAGCCTTTCAAGTTTTTCCCAGGTTCCTTCCTGAAGCGACTTCTCCCAAACCTTGAGAAAGGATTGATAATCTTCTGCCCGGTTTTGCTTGCGGTTTTCAGCAAACGCCTTGAGACCGGGCAACAACCGGCGCAAGGGTCGGTTTTGCCCAACATAGGCAATAATGCGTTGCTCTTCTTCTTTAATGAAGTTCGGAATCATCGTCATCCAGACATCTGCGTCATGGATTGAGCCCAATAAGTCCTGCAATTTTTTTGTCTGGCTGATGAAGGCTTTCATTTCCTCACCATACAGGCTCTCAAAAATCTCCATGGTATAGCGCAGGTGCTTGGCGCTTATGCGCATGGCATGGAGTTCCGCTACATTTGTCTCCACACGCACTGCCTCGTCGAAAACCAGCATTTCCTGGAGCTGCACCCTGATGCTCGAAAAAGCCAGCTCGTATAATGCCGGTGAATAGAGATAAATGTCCTCCGCTTTTTCCAGCCAGGGTGCTGCCCAGCGGGCAATACTGCGCAGAGTTTCATCTTCTTCCAGGGTTTTCATGGCTTTGATCACCTGGTTCTGAGCCTCCTGGCGCTGCTGTTTCAAGCGAAGCTGCAGACGGTTAACGCCAGGTGCCAGCCTGGGGTTGGCAAATTGTGGGTGAAGGTTTTCAAGTAATTCCATTTGAACGTCCAAGTCGCGGACAGCTCCCAGTGCCTTGGTTACCGCCCTGATATCCCTGGCATGTCGTTTATAATCTTTTTTTGGAAAGCTATCACGAAAGATGCTTAATGAGCTGCGCAATCGTCGGGAAGCCACGCGCATCCGGTGAACGTATTCGATGTCTGTGCTTTTCAGCACACCTTCCACCTCCGCCTGCATCGCTGAGACGTGCTCATAGATGATTTTCGCTCCATAAACATTAATCGCCTCGGCGCTCACCTTTGCCATGCCTCCTCCTCCGTAACACCTGACAGGGATGAGACCTGTCTCATCCACTAACCGTTAAAACGGGCGCTCTGATTTCGTCAGCCGATTATGCAGCAACAAGCGGATTGGTCGCTTGAGATCTTCAAAAATCTCCTGTGGATCGCGATCGGAATCGATGGTCACAAAATTGTATTCCCTCGCCAGTTCTTCGAGCGCTTTGATGATTTGAGTCTGATAGGTCACAAAGCTGTCATAGAAATTGTCTGCCAGGTGCAGGTCCATGCCCGATTCCCAATAGTTGAGACCGCGACCATGAATCAGGCGCTGCACCAGGGAGGGCACTGATGCCTGCAGATACAAGATCAAATGCGGGCGTAGTGCTATGCCATACAATGCCCTGGACCAGTTTTTGTCAATCCCACGAATGCTGTCGCGGGCGATCATCGAGTAGAAATAACGGTCAGATAACACGATGAAACCAGCCTGCAGCGCCGGGATAATTTTGTTTTCGAGTCGGTCTGCAAAATCGGCAGCATAGAAAAGGCTCATCGTGATCGGACCAAGCGTGTGTCCACTCTTGGCGGCATCGAGCCCAGGACCAGTCAGTTCAGAACGAGTCAGACCGGTATCGGCGACTGCATAACCTTCTTCCTCCAGCCAATGACGGAGCATGCTCACCTGGGTGGACCTACCAACACCGTCGGTCCCTTCCAAAACGATTAACTTGCCCGGTAGTTTTCCGAAATCACGGTAGGGAAAACCAGCACCATAAAAATCTGCGTTTGCCATTACTTCCCTCCTTTTTTACCTTTCTTGCCAGCCTGTGGATTATCAACAGCGATCGGTTTTTTCTCCGGATTTGGCAGCCCTTCAAAACCTTCGAGGACGCGCCTGATCAATGACCTGACTTTTTTCTGCTGCACTTTGACCGGAAGCGTGCCGTCGATCATAGTAAGACCAAATTCGTCTATCATCTTGTCATATTCATTCAGAATCTTACCCTGGAAAAGTTTGAAACTCTCCTCGTAGCTTTCCGAAAGTCCCAAATCCATGCCGGCTTCATAATACTTTAGCTGGGCACGCGATCCGGTAATTCGCTCCACGGCGATATCCAGCGGTACGCGGAAGTAGAGGGCAGCATCGGGCATAAAGGCAAAGGAATACATATCCCGCACCCAACGTGGGTCGTTGCCGCGGGCAATGTCTCGGGCGAAAGCAGTAAAAGCATACCGGTCTGCCAAAACAATCACGCCGGCTTTGAGCAGTGGGTAGATACTATTCTCCCAGCGGTCAGCAAAATCGGTACAGTGCAGGATACTGAAAGTGGCTGGGGTAAATGTCTGCGACTTTTTGGCAACCTTGGTTGTCGATTTGACCAGGGCTGAACTATTCCACTCGCTGAAGTAAACAGAATAACCTTTTGAAAGCAGCCATTTGTAGAGCAAATCGATTTGGGTCGACTTACCCGAACCGTCGATACCTTCAACGACGATCAATTTTCCTTTCGTATCATTGGGTCTTAACACTGGTGCTACCTCCTGCGAATGTAACAACGACAAACGTGATTATTGTAGTTTCTCGATAGTAATTGACATTATAGCGTAATCTACTCAGAATTTCGATAGTTGTTTATATAAAGAAACGCGCTCATCGCGCGTCTCACAATTTTTAAATCTAACTATCTTTATTCGTCACGATTCTCGTCGTCTGATACGTCAAATTCCACAGATTCACCAGAAACGATGAAGACGATTCGTTCGCAAATGTTCGTGACCCGGTCAGCCGTGCGTTCCAAATTATGGATAACCCAGACCACCTGGTTTCCCAATTCGATGGTGTCGGGGTTATTGATCATTCCTTCCACAATTTTGCGGTAGGTACTTTCGTAGAGTTCATCGACCTTGTTGTCTTCCTCTGGGATGCTATAGGCGGCAACAATATCGCCGGCTACAAAAGCCCCCAAAGCGCGGTGAAGCATCGAAGTCGCCAGATCTGCCATTTGTTGGATCTCGCGGATCGGGATCGGGTACTCTGAATCTGCCAGGCGCATGGCAACCTTTGCTATCCCCTTGGCATAGTCGCCGATGCGTTCGAGCTCAGTGTTGACTTCCAGCATTGCTGCAAGAAAGCGAAGATCCCCTGCCAGCGGGCTTTGGGTAGCCAGCGTGATCAGGATATGGTTTTCGATGGCATAATGTTTGGCATTAATTTTTCGATCGTTGCTATAGACTTCTTCCGCAGCATTAGCATCACGGCGCTGCAAAGCATCGACAGAATTGAGAATTGCCTGTTCTACCAAGCTTCCTAATAAGAGAATTTCGTCCTGTACAAGGCGAATTTCCTGGTCTAATGTAAATCTGGACATCAGTGCCTCCAAGTCTCAGCAAAAATGCGTTGGCTAATTGTACTTCAAGCTAACGTGCTGACAATGAATCCTGGTTAACGTAGTAACGCACCAGTCTATTCTTCTACTATAACACCAGCTCAGGCAGCTAAATGTGCCAATAGCTTAAAATTTTCTTTTGAAAATGTAAAGGTCTGATTAAGCATGGGTTTACACGACTGCAGCCGGTATTGTAAAGAAAAATTTGCTGCCAGTCTTTCCTTCGCTTTCTGCCCAAATCTGACCACCATGTGCATCAATAATATGCTTACTAATGGATAACCCCAAGCCAGTCCCCCCACCTGAGCGAGCCTGATCGGCTTTATAGAAGCGTTCAAAGATTCTCTTAAGATCTTTTTTGGCAATCCCGGCACCGTTATCCTGGACCATGAAGACTACTGTGTTGCCTTCCTGCCAGGCTGTCAAATGAATGCTTCCACCTTTTTGGGTAAATTTGATGGCGTTGTGAATCAGGTTAACAAAAACCTGGGATATGCGTGTTGGGTCGGCATTTACCTGCGGCAAGCCTTGGGGGCAGTCCTTTGTCAGCATTACTCCTGCCTTTTCCGCCTGGAGCGACATCCTTTCAAAGGCATTGTTGATTATCTCACAGGGTTTGCTGCGTTGGAATTCAAAGTGGGAACGCCCAGCCTCAATACGCGACAGTTCCAGCAGTTCATTCACCATTTGGATCAGGTTGTCCACCTCACTGTCCATGCGCACCAGAAATTTACGGGCTGCAGGTGGGTCATCCAGGGCTCCATCCAGCAGCGTTTCACTGAGTGCTTTCAGACTGGCGATAGGTGTGCGCAACTCGTGCGAAATATTTGAGACAAAATCACGTCTAATAACTTCAAGCTGATGAGTCTGGGTCAGGTCTTGAAAGAGCAACATTGTACGACCAGGCAGATCTTTTTCGAGATTTATTCCAATCACCTGCAGGTACTTATGAGCTGAGCCCATTTCCATCGTGATCGTTTCGGGGTTGCCGTTCTTTGTTTTTTCCCAAAGTTCTACCAAGCTGTAATGGCGCATTATCTCAACCACAGATCTGCCAATTGCCTGCTCACTTTCGATCTTGAATAGTCGTTCGGCTGCCTCGTTGAGCAATTGCACTTTTCCATTGTCGTCCGCAATCAGGACACCATCGGTCATGTTGTCCAGTACCGCTGAAAGCATTGCCTGCTCTTTGTTGAGCGCGTTGAACTGTTCTTCGGTCTGACAGGCTGTTTTTTGCAGCGCGTTTGCCAGGTCTTGCATTTCGGGCATGTTCCCAACATCTTCAGGAATTCTGATCTCCCGGAAGCGTCCCTCCCCAAGCTCTTGGGCAGCAAAAGTCAGGTCTTCAAGAGTGGTGAGGTGCTGATTAGTGTAATAGATGTTGATCAGCAAACCGACCAGCAAACCAATTGCCAAAATCAGGAATACCAGGCTGAAGATCGGCAGGTAGTTTGCCTCCCCGCCTGTCTCAAGAGCGTGTTGAGAGACAGAGTTTTGCACCAATGGAAATAGCAGGATCAGTGCCACCAGGCTGACGACCAGGATAAGGACGAACGGCCACAGAATGCGCAGGTGAAAGCGCGATTTCATGTCACCCTTCGAAACGGTATCCCGCCCCTCGCACCGTTATTATTCGTTCGGGTTTTTCAGGGATTTCTTCAATTTTTTCCCGTAACCAGCGCACGTGCACATCCACCGTGCGCGTGTCTCCCACGAAACCCCAACCCCACACTTGTTCAAGGATCATCTCACGGGTCAAAACGCGACCCTTGTGCTGCCCCATATAGGTCAGAAGTTCGTATTCTTTGGGTTTGAGAGGTATCACCTCGCCATCCAGGCGGACCTCACGGCGGGTCATATCGATTTCGAGGTTACCAAATGTCAAAATCTGGGGCAGGTTGCCTTCCTGGGCTGCGGCGGTTACTTCTTCGCGCATCAGGCGCACGCGGCGCAACAGCGCTTTTACCCGGGCAATTAATTCGCGCATGCTGAAGGGTTTGGGTAAATAATCATCCGCGCCAACTTCCAGCCCTACCACCCGATCAATTTCGTCATCGCGGGCGGTGAGCATCAGCACGGGGATGTTGGATTCATGCCGCAAGGTACGACAGACCTCAAAGCCATCCATGCCTGGCAGCATGACGTCTAATATAATAAGATCAGGGTTTGTTGTTCGCGCCAACTCCAGGGCAGTCAGACCGTCCCCTGCGACTTCGACCTGGTAACCCTGTTTTTCAAGTGAGTAAGTCAGAGTCTCCTGAAGTGAGACTTCATCATCCACGACCAATATTTTTTCCGTCATCTATTCTCCAGAGATCTTGCAGACAATACATATCCAAATTTCTCAAAACTGCAAGACCTGTTAACAATTTTATCGCATAGCAAGCCCGAATTTCGTCCGGTACGGAATGATTAACAAATGTTTTACCTGACTTTAACCGTTCGTAACGTTGCAACAACATAGTACTTACCCATGTTGAATGCATCCCCTGTATTCTTACACCATAATGGTAAAATCAAGCCACGATAAGGATTTATATGAGCAAAGATATTCTTTCTGCCAGGTCAGATTTTCCTATCCTCAGGCAGACCGTTAACGATCTGCCCCTGGTTTACTTGGACAACGCTGCCACTACTCAAAAACCGCACAGCGTAATTGATGCAATCAGCAAATACTATCTAACCACCAACGCCAATATTCATCGCGGCAACCACACACTGGCTGTGCAAGCCACCCAGGCGTATGAAGCTGTTCGCAAAAAAGTGGCTGCGTACATTAACGCGCCTTCAGCAGAACAGATCATATTCACCCGCGGCACCACCGAATCGGTCAACCTGGTCGCTTACAGCTTCGGAGACGCTTTTGTTGAAGAGGGTGATGAGGTAATTGTCAGCCAGCTGGAGCATCATAGCAACTATGTTCCCTGGGAATTGATGTGTCAGCGGAAGGGGGCAACCTTCCGTGTGATTCCTTTTGATTCAAACGGTGAACTGAACCTTCAGGTTTTTCAGGAAATGTTGAACAAGAAAACCAGGCTGGTTGCGATCAACCATGTTTCCAATTCACTGGGAACGGTCAACCCGGTCGAAGAAATCATTCAGCTTGCTCATGCTGCCGACGTGCCAGTGTTGGTGGATGGCGCGCAGTCGGTTCAACACATTGATCACGATGTGCAGGCGATGGACGCCGACTTTTACGCTTTCTCGGGGCACAAAATATACGCTCCCATGGGGGTCGGTGTGCTCTATGGTAAAAAGGAATGGCTTGAAAAAATGCCCCCCTTCCTGTCTGGCGGCGAAATGATTGACCAGGTCACACCTACCAAAGTTACTTTTAACGTCCTGCCCTATAAATTTGAAGCCGGCACACCCAGCGTTGCTGATGTGATCGGGCTGGGGGCAGCGATCGATTATATAAACCAGTTCGATTTCACCCAGCTGCAGGCATACGAAGCCGAACTACTCAACTATGGACTGGGGTTGCTCCAATCCATTCCGGGTCTGGAAGTATATGCCAACCCCAAACATCGCTCAGCCATTCTGCCCTTCAATGTTGAAGGCATCCAGCATTACGATCTTGGAGTTCTGCTGGACACAAAAGGTATCGCTGTACGCACCGGTCAACACTGCACCCAACCAATTATGGATGCGTTGCACATTCCCGGCACAGTACGGGCATCTCTGGCGCTCTATAACACCCGCGAAGACCTGGACGCGCTTGCCCATGGCATCGAACGCGTTATCCGCATGATCAGGAGGTAAGTATGCCCAAAAAGGAGTCCATCCAAGAAATTGAGCAGAACTTAGTTGATGATTTTGCGCTCCTGGAAAATTGGGAGGAAAAGTACGAATACCTGATCGAGATGGGTCAGGACCTGCCCGAGATGGACCCCGCCCTCAAGACGGATGACCGCCTGGTGCAAGGCTGTCAATCGAGCGTTTGGTTTGACATTCATTGCGAAGAAGGCAACCTGGTATTTATCGCTGACAGCGATTCGCTGATTGTTAAGGGAATGGTGGCTGTCTTGAATGAGATTCTCAACGATCAGCCTGCTGAAGAAGTGTTGAAGGCAAAAATGGGCTTCTTTGAAACACTCGGACTCTGGCGGCACATCTCTTCACAACGCGGCAGTGGTCTGACTGCCATGATGGGGCACATCAAACAAGCAGCAGCAGAGTGTGTCGGGGAGGAAACCGAGGAGTAGTCATGCCTATCAGTTATCGAATGCTCAATATCGGTGGCATTCCAGCCGGTTTGCTCGGTTTGGAAGAGTTATTTTCTCAATTGTATGCCCAAGGGGTCGTTCCCGATGCGCCTGAAACGCCAGATTTGATCCTGGAGGGAGTCAGAGAACATAACTATATTCCCAAATCTGCCCTCCCAATTTTTAAAACTACACTTTTTGAGGAGTATCGACGCTATTTTCGCAAGCGCAAAAGCGGAAAAGCGATCGTTGCCCGCAATTATGGCACCTGGCGCGGCTACCCCCGTGAGCAGATCCCCTGGTTTCCGACGATATCTTCTGAAGCGTGTAACGATTGCGGCGCCTGTCTGGATCTATGTGCCCGTGATGTTTTTGAACAGGATGAGGACGGGAAGATTTGGGTGGCAGAGCCGTTTTTGTGCATGGTTGGCTGTTGTTTCTGTAAGAGCGTCTGCGAACCCAAGGCAATTCTCATGCCCAGTCAGGATATTCTCAACAGTTTTCGAGAGAAGAAATAAAACAACATATTGTTGGCTCGGTCCCACAGGGAGGCTTCGCACTCAGGAGACCTTCGCCAACAAAACAGGATACCTTCGCCAACGATGTTTCGTACAGCGGATTCTTCGTTATCCTGGTTTAATTGCCAGGGTTGCCGCGTAAAGATTGCAAAACTTTCCCAACCGATTGTCTTCTTCGCTGTCCTCGAAAAAATCTTTCAGCAAAAATCCAGCCCGCAGTTGCCCGCCAATTTGGGTGTCGAGGGTGTGGCTGAACTGGTAACCATTATCGGTAGTAATCTTCACCCCTTTTTGTTCTTCCAGTCGGCTGTTGTAAGGCAGGGCATGTTTGATCTCCAAAGGAACGCCCTTAGTAAACAAGACGGCATCATCCACCATATACATGACTGGGTTGGTCCAACCCGACATTAAAGCACCCCCCGGGCGCAGCACGCGGTAAGCCTCCCGCCAGACATGCTCTATGTCCTCAACATAACAGTTCGACACAGGGTGAACGATGATATCGAAAGCGTGATCAGCAAAAGGGAATCGGTTGGTCATATCAGCTTTGATCAAATTGATCGAATAGCCTTCGCGCTTAGCTACCAGCCTGTCAGCCAGCAGTTGCCGGTCAGACATGTCTAATATGGTAACTTCATAGCCGTGCGCACTCAACTCCGCACCCTGCTGCCCGCCGCCGCTGGCGAGACCCAAGACGCGTTTTCCCAAGCCCTCAAACCACCACAATGGAGCTATCTTCTGAGGAGTTAGAACAAGTTTGATGTCGCGCTGTTTCGCCCTGGCATATTGTTCAGCAGAAAAGGGGACAGTCCAGACCATATCTTCACTGCTCCACTGATCCCAGGTTTTGGCATTAAATTCACTGACTTTACTCATTAAATCTCCTTATGGCAGAGGCTCTCCCAGGGCGGTCAGTTCGTTTTCAGCAACCCACCAGCCCGGGTGCCAGTAAAGCGCACGTTTGAAGCTGGCAATGGCATCATCTCGCAAGCCCAACATCACCTCAGCACGACCCTTCCAAACCCAACTTTCTGGTAAGGCATCTTCCTTGGCTTCGGTGAGTGTCTGTTTAGCCAGATTCAAAACATCGTGATAGCGACCCATATTGTAATAGGCAAAGAATGGTCCGGTCTGATACCAAAGCATACGCCAAGGGCGGTCTTTCTCGGGTAAAGTCTCGTACACTTTGAAAGCTTCATCGAAGGATCCAGCAGCACCCCACCAATCTTGCAACTCCACCATCAGCGAACCACGACTATACCAGGCAAAAAACAGTTCGGCACCGGTGTTGTTGAGGAGGTTAGCCTGTACCTGGTCAAAGGCGTGCTGCAGGTTGTAAGCCGAATCCAGCTGAGGACCGAGGATGTCATAGACTTCCTGGGCACGATCGTTCGGGAAAACCACCAGGTAAATTTTGTCAAATTGCGCCCAGAATTTATCAATTTCCTCATATTTCATCTTGATAACACCCAGGTAGGTGTCTGGAATGGTAACTTCCTGTATTTCGTCATCATAACCGACGATCAGACCATAGTGCCCCATCCAGCCTTCCTGCGCATTGACATAGCCTCGCTCGATCAGTACCGGAAAACCAGCCGCTACCAGGCGTTTAACCAGATCTAAATCTCCGCCATAACGGACAATGCCGCTATATTCGCTGTGTTCCTGTACATAGTCCAGCATTTCGTAAGGCATCACGTTGCGGTCTTTGATGTAAGGTTTGAGCACCTGTTCGGTCACGGTCTGATCACCAGTCCAGCCCCAGAAATTTAATAACATCGAGAGGTTGGCAGGACCACAATTATTGGCTTTTTGGTATTCCACCTGGACACCTTCCAGTAAGACCGATCTTGGCAATGGCTTGGGGGTGGGCGTTGCCGTTGGTTCGATGGTTGGAGTCGGGGTGAACTCCAGGGTGGGGGTAATCGTCGGTTCGACAGTCGGCGTCAGCGTCGGAGGCACTGCGGCTGTCATTGTTTTCGCAACGTTTTCCTGGTTGGCTTCAGTTGCTACTGGTACAAAAACATCTCTGCCTGGTCGGTTGAAAAAGTAATAGATCCTCGACGTCGCGCTTTCGACACGCCATGAGAGCCGATTGTTTACTGCCGGAATCTGGTACACCAGCAGAGCGATAATTACAATTGCCAACAGCAATATCACATAAAACCATGGTTTGGACCACAGGCTTTGTTTTGAGAGGCGCTTGCGAAACGCCTCTTTATTTGAGTTTCTCATCATGGGCTGGATTATACCTTTTTAGAAAAAGCTCGTTTTCCAGGGCTTATCTTCTGGGAGGCTTAGGATTCGGCTTGTGCCAAGCCCTGGGCTGCCAGGTTCCAACCAGGGTAAAACTCCAGTGCTTTTCGGAAATATCGCGCGGCTGTGTCTTTATCCTGCAGCATCAACGCCGACTGCCCACCCCAATACCAGGTCTCTGGCAGGGAAGGGAAACTGGTGTTGGCAATGGTCTGTTCAGCCAGGTTAAAGGCATCCTGGTAGCGCCCGGAATAGTAGTAAGCTAAATAAGGTCCCACCTGATACCAGGTGATGCGCCAGGGGCGCAAACCAAAATCCAGCTGGTTATAGGTTGCGAATGCCTGGTCATAGACCTCGGCAGCAGCCAGATAATCGCCCATCTCTACCAGGACTGAACCTTTGCTATAGAGGGCGAAAAACAAGTCTTGCCCGCTTACCTGCTGGATACGCGCTTCCAGTTTTGCCAGAGTATTTTGCAAATTCTGAGCGGGGTCGGCATCCGTTCCAAGCAGCCTGAGCACTTCCTGCTCACTTTCAGCCGGATAAACTACCAGGTAGATGCCATCAAAATGCCACCAATCGCGTTCCAGTTCGGCATAGGTCATTCTCATCATGCCCAGCAAAGTATCAGGTATCTGGACGGTCTGTGTGCTGTCATCATAAGCAGTCACAATGCTGTAATGCCCCATCCAACCATCCTCTTCGTCAGTATGCCCGCGTTCCAGCAGGACGGGGAAACCACCCGAGAGCAAGCGTTTGACAATTACCATGTCACCGCCATAACGCAACTGACCTTTCAGCTCCGTATTGGCTTCAACATAATCCAGCATTTCCTGCAGCATCACATTGCGGTCATCTTTGTGTGTTTTCAGAGCTTCTTCGGTGATGTGCTGATTTGTTACCCAACCCCAATAAGTGACATTCATGGAAAGGTTCGCCGGACCACAGTTATTCATGGTCTGGTATTCCAAACCCATGCCATCAAGGGCAAAACTTGCCGGTACAGGGATTGGGGTGCTGGTAGGCATTTCGGTTTCGACAATTGCAAGTTGACTGTCTGTCGGGGTCGGTTCAAGAGTGGCTGCAGGAGCCATCGCAGTCAGGGTTGCCAACACATCCGCGCTGATCGTGCCCTGTTGGGAGTGACCAAACGTGTTTTCAGTAGGCGGATTCAGTCGGTAATAAATCTTCGAATATAGGGTGCGTGCCCGTGCGTTCACTGCCGGAACCTGCAAAGCAGCCACGACAATCAATGCCAGGACGATAATAATCACCAGGTAAGGCCAGGGTTTACGCCAGGGCGAGGCGTGGCGAACTTGTTTTTTCAATTCTTCAGTCGATTTTGACATAAGACTCTCTTTTAGTGCGTTTCCTTAGGGGGTGACGCCCAATGCCGCTAACTCAGCTACTGCTGGCTCCCAACCAGGATGCCATTCGAGTGCGCGTTTGAAGTCCCAGATGGCTGCTTCGGCGTTACCCAGGGCAACATTTGCCCGCCCGCTCCATAAAAAGGTTTCAGGCAAAGACGGCGTGCTGGCATCTGTGACGGTTTTGAATGTCAGGCTGATAATGGTTTTATAGCGCCCAGTGTAATAGTAGGCTTCATAAGGACCAACCTGGTACCAGAGCATGCGCCAGGGGCGGTCATAGATTGGCAGCCAGTTATAGACCGCGAAAGCGTTATCGAAGGCTTCGGCGGCTGCCACGTAATCTTTCTTCATCACCAGCAATTCGCCCAAGCTGTAATAAGCAAAATACTGTTCCGAGCGGTCAACATTCTCAGAGCGTTCACGAAACTTCTCAAGGGTGGTGTCAATGTTGTATGCCTCGTCGGCGTCTGCCCCGAGCATGCCCATCACAATATCGCGGTCCTGGGGTGGGAAGATGACCATATACGTACCATGGAATTCATCCCAGAATGCTTGCAGCTCGTCGTAAGGGATCCAGAGATAGCCATTATTGGTATCCGGGATGTGCACAGCTCCCTGGGCATCGTCATAGCCATCGACGACCCCATAGTGACCCATCCAGCCATCCTTGCGGTTGATGTAGCCGCGTTCAATAAAAACCGGGTAACCGGCGGCGATCAACTCTTTGAGCAGTTCCACCGTTCCGCCATAGCGCAGGATTGCATCCTGCCCGGTATATTCCAGTACATAGTTAAGCAATTCTTTGGGGGTTACGTTGAGGTCTTCAATGCGAGGTTTGACAATTTTTTCGATGTCATACTGTTCGCCAACCCAACCCCAGTAGCGCAGATTGAGCGCGAGGGTTGCCGGACCGCAGCTATTAAAGCGCTGGTATTCCTGCACGATACCTTCAAGCTGAACCGCAGCTGGGATAGCCGTTGGCGCAGGTGTTGCGGTTGGCGTGGCTGGTAAGACTACCGCCTCAGCATGGGTGGGGGTGATGGTTGGTGCAAGCGTGGCAGTTGGCGCAAAAGCGGTCAGCGTTGCAGCAACATCGGCATTCATGGCTTCTTCTGCAGAGACTTCAAAATCGGACTGCGCCGGGGGTTTGAAGTAGTAGAATACCTTTGAACGAAAGGAAGTGAAGTGATAGTAAACCCGGTTTTGAATAGACGGCAACTGGTATAAAGCAACCATGGTTACCGCGATTACTAACAAAACTGCGAGCGCAATCAGCCACCCACGCCGGGATTTTTTTAGGATCACAGGTGGGGTGTTCTGTTGAGATTGGTTTTCATGAGCGACCTCTTTGGTTGGCTGCTCGATATTTTCAGAATGTGTTTTCTCTTCCATAACGTTTCGGATTATATCGCAAACAGCGAAAAGGGATAAACCAACCCGATTAGATGGCGTAGAGATGGCGGACTGTTTCCATCCGGTTTGGCAAACCCAGTCGGTCTGTGCCTGCTTGCCATTCTTACGCAAATCTAACCTGGCTGCAGTACCATAATACAGAATCGTTTTGTGGTAATATAATGGTTCTGGATTTGGAGAAGTAAGAGAAAATGCCTGTTTATAGTTATGTATGCGAAGAATGCGGTCATCGTTTTGACCAATTTCAACATTTCACTGATGACGCACTGACGGTTTGCCCAAATTGCTGCCAGGTTGCCCTGCGCAAGGTTTACACACCTGTCGGGATTGTCTTTAAGGGTAAGGGCTTTTATGCTACCGACAATCGCTCCCCATCCGGTCAGAAATCTGTGCACAAAGATACCGTGGATGGAGGTAATGGCTCCAAATCACCGACTGAAAGCGCAAAATCAGAAGGTTCAAGCAAGGAACCCAGCAAAGAAACCACAAAAACCGCCGAGTAGGTGGTTTTTTTCTATAAAGTGTCCAATTGCCTTTTCACGCAACAAACAACTAGGGTTGTGAGGATTTTACGAGACTGTGGCAGGTCTATCCTTTAAAAGAATGTTTTGTAATACCAAGGCTGGGGCTAAATCTTGCCCCAGCCTTGCCCCCATCCCCCTACCCCCCTATCTTCCTGCTATCCCCCTTCATTTTTTTACGTTTATTGTCTTCGTCCAGCTCTTTCTTCCAATCCTCAGACAACGGCGCCCCAGAGCGCATACCACGTATGGCTTGATTGAGAGAGCGGTACTGCACATCGACCCCGCGAGCGTCCTTGACGTAATTCGATGCCCTGCTTGGATCAATCCCGATCGCTCCGGCGGCAGCCTGCGCGTCAATATCGGCACCGAGGAACAAAAATTCCCAGCCAGCCGTTTTGCAGTTTTCAATCTTCTTATGCAGCATAGCGGCACTGGTTTCGCGCGAGGCATTCTCATAGCCATCGGTAATGATGACCATGATCACTTTATCTGCCCTACCCTCTTCTTTGGTTTGTTTTTGTACGTTGGTAATCTTGTTGATCCCCAGGGCAACGGCATCGTACAGGGCAGTGCTACCGCGCACGAAATAATCTTTTTCGGTCAGGGGATTGAGATCCTGCAGGTTGATACGGTCGTGCAGCACTTCGAAGAAGTTGTCGAAAAGAATGGTGGTCACACGTGTTTCCCCTTCGATCTTCTTCTGATCGCTGATGGTCGCATTGAAACCCCCAATGGTATCGCTTTCCAACCCAGCCATGGAGCCACTGCGGTCGAGTATGAAAATCAGTTCTGTTTTGTTCATTGTAGACCTCCTTATTGATCTGAGGTCTATCATATCCCCCGGGGTTTGCTTTGTGGTCGCCTGGCAGGCGACATTTCTTAGACTCCTAATAGCTCCTGATCAAAATCATAAAGGGCACCGTTCACCCTGGCAATGTCGTGTTCTCCATGCTCCAAAAAGTAGCGCACGATCAGGTCACGCTTATTACAGGGGCTAAAGGCGAATCCAGCCCGCGCCAACAAATCCTCGGCTTCTTCTACAGAAAGCTTGAGCCCGATGGTCAACGCCAGAACGGTGGATTTGCTGGGATTGTACCTGGTTTTACTGCGAATCTTGCTAAAGAGACGCCTATCAAGATTGGAGCCGCGATAGGCTTCAACGTCAGTCATGCCCTTGGCATCAATAATACTGAGCACAGCTTCCGAGAAAGTTTTTTCCCTGGGGAAGACGAGCGCATTATCAAAGACTATGCCGGGCTGCATTTGAACCGAATAGAGCAAATCTTCATCGTGAAGAGCTCCCGGTTTCTCGCGAGGTGGTTTCTCCTGTTTTGCAATGGGACCAGCCCAGGGACCGTAGTGTTCCCGAGGTCGGTTTAGATTCAGGTGCTCCTCCACGTAATGATCGTCAATATAGCTGATCAGGTCAGAGCGGAGTTTGAAACCAAGCGCAGTTGCCGTCTGGTCAAACATCACCAGCGTAACCTGCATATCATTTTGAAAGATATAGCGGTTTATCTCGTCCAGGGCAACCGCCAGGGCTTGCTCGTAAGGGTAGCGAAAATTACCCGAAGACAGTAACGGGAAGGCGACACTTTCAAGATCGTGTTCGGTAGCCAGCCGGAGACTGGCACGGTAGGCGCTGCGCAGTAAGGTTTCTTCACCCCGCTCACCCCCCTGCCAGACCGGACCAACAGTGTGGATAACATATTTAGCCGGCAGGTTGAAACCGGGAGTGATCACAGCGCTGCCTGTAGAGCAACCACCAATCGCATCACAGGCTGCCGTCATCTCTTCCACACCGGCAGCCTCAAAGATCCTTCCGCACACCCCACCACCCCCATTTTTCAGGTCGGGGTTGGCAGCGTTAACGATGGCATCTACTTCCAGTCTGACAATGTCGTCGCGGATGATATTGAATGGCATTTTTCTCCTTCGGAAGCTACCTGGTCAAATCGGCAATCAGCAGCTCATAGGCAGTCTGACCAGGCATGCCGCCGGTCTTGATGCCCTCATCGATATCCAGCAGCCTGCTGAAAACATCCAGCAACTGGCGCAGGCTGAAGCGCTGAGCCTGGGTGTAGAGCTTGCGGGCAACAAAGTTGAGCACTTTCAGTTCTTTTTCAATTTGCTGAACGCCGCCGCCTTCATCAATGATCTCGCGTGCCTGGATCAGGAGGCGGAACTGGCGGTGGATCATGCCAGAAAGTTCCATCACATCGCTTTTTTCGGTGAGCAATTGAAACTCCTGCATGGCTTTGACCGCATTGCGCTCGCCCAGGGCATCTGTGAGCGCAAAAATATTACCCTCTTGCTCATGGGCAGTCAGCAAAGTGACATGGTCCGGCTCGACCACGCCATCCCCAACATAAGTGATCAGTTTTTCTATTTCTTTCTCTGCCTGAAGGGTGTTATTGCCGATATAGCTCGCCAACAAATGGGCGGCGTCGGGTCGGAAGGTGCCGCCCAACTCTTTGGCTTTGCGCATGATCCAGGCGGGCATGTCTTCATCCACCGGCAGAAGAGCATCTATAACTATCCCTTTTATTGTGTTTTCCTCAATCCACTTGGTGACCCAGGCATAGCTTTTTTGATTTTCCCAGCTGCGTTCGCCGCGGCGCTTGCCCAGCTGGTCGTCGACCACGAATACCAGGGCGGTGCTTTCGGGGAGAAAGTCGAACAGTTCCACGAATTTCTCGGAAGAATCCTTACCGGCTTTAGCCAGGAATGATTGCGCGTTTTCAACAATGACCAGCCGGCGCTCAGCAAGGAAGGGGATTGTGAGGGAATCTGCCTGCAGGGTTTCGAAGCCCAGCGACTCGCCATTCAAGCGGACAGTGTTCAGGTCTGCCATGCTGGGGTCGCCCAAACCAGCCTGAAAACCCGCCAGGATTTGTTTGATCCTGACCGTGTCATCCCCCCGCAAGAGGTATAGGCTGGGTTTGCTGGCTGCTGTCATTATGCCCGCGTACTTATTTGATGGAAAAATCCATTCCGGGTCTTCTGGCTGGTGACCAGGTTGACATCCAACTCGTCAATTTGAGCATCGGTCGTGAATTGCTGTAAGCGTGGACCAACAGGTTTTGAGAGGATATAAACAGGCACTGCAACCAGTGCAGCGATCAGGATATGCCACCATTTTGGTGTTTTCCCACGACTCAATGCCATCAGAATGGCAAAAGATGCCGAACCAGCCAGTAAAGAAGACGCGGCGTAGTTGGTGCCGCAGCCAGGATGAATCGCTAATTGGGCATCGCCTGCCTGCAAACGGCGGCGGGCTTCCAAAACGGCGTCGGTGACCAGCTCTGTGGGCAGGTCAGCCAGAAGAATGAAGCCACCCGGGTTGGAATGCCCCATCATCCTAATACCTTTATACTTCTCAGCCAAAACCTTCATGGTGGCATGCTCGAGAGCATGGTTTCGGCGGGTTGCGCGGACTAGCGGGATTCTGTTCAGATTTTTCATAGTTGGTTCTTTCTCTTGGTTGATTAAGAATGATACCTTATCTGGGTTGGTTATTGTGGGGTCGATTACAATCCTTGTAAGTTACAGTTGCCAGCCGCCCGGTGAGACTGTGGAAGGTCGCCCCTACTCTTCCAACTTTTCCTTCTCCAACAACGCTGCCTTTAACGCCTCGCGCAAGGATCGCGCTTCAATAACTTCAATGCCCGCTGGCCAGGGCTCGCCTTTGCGCAGCCGTTTCGGGACTACGGCGCGCTTGAAACCCAGCTTGGCGGCTTCGCGCAGGCGGGTTTGCATCTGCCCCACCATCCGCAGCTCGCCCGACAATCCCACTTCGCCGATCAAGACGGTATCCGCCCGAACTGGTTGGTCTCGAAACGAAGAAGTAATCGCGGTCGCCACAGCCAGGTCTGCTGCCGGCTCATCCAGTCTAAGCCCGCTGACCACATTGGTGATTACATCCTGGTTGCCCAAGCCCACGCCCAGCCGGCGTGTAAGCACTGCAACGATGATCAGCAGACGGTTAAAATCGATGCCGTTGGCTGTGCGGCGCGGGTTACCAAAATTGGTCGGGGTGGTCAACCCCTGGATTTCCACCAGTAAGGGTCGCGTGCCTTCCATAGTGACCGCGATCGCCGAGCCAGGCGCGTTGATCATCCGTTCTGCCAGAAATACTTCACTGGGATTGCGCACTTCAACCATACCGCGTTCCTGCATTTCAAAAACGCCGACCTCGCTGGTGGCGCCGTAACGGTTTTTGACCGAGCGCAAGAGCCGGTAACTCTGAAAATGTTCACCTTCCAGATACAGCACGGTATCCACGATGTGCTCCAACACCCTCGGACCAGCTATTGTGCCCTCCTTGGTAACATGCCCGATCAGAAATATGGTGATACCCGTGGTTTTTGCCAGTTCGCGCAGCTTAGCAGCCGATTCCCGCACTTGCGAAATCGAGCCGGCTGCTGATTCCATTTCTGGCAGGGTGACAGTCTGAATGGAATCAATAATCACTAACGAAGGTTTCACCTGGGAGATGTGTTCAAAAATGACCCCCAGGTTCGTCTCCGTAACCAATAGAAGGTTTTTTGGTAATTTGTCGTCTTCAGCCAGACGCACTGCCCGCATTTTGATCTGGCGCTCAGATTCTTCGCCCGAAACATAGAGTATGGTGTTCTTTTCGGCGAGCTGCATTGCCATTTGCAGGGTCAAGGTGCTCTTGCCGATGCCCGGGTCGCCGCCAATCAGCACAACTGAACCAGGCACAATCCCCCCACCCAACACCCGCGAAAATTCTTCCATCTCCAGGGGTACACGGTCTTCCACCTGTCCATCGATGTCAGACAACCGCTTCACTTGTGATGCCCCACTGAGACCTCTCACAGGCGAGACATTTTTAGGGGTTGTATCCTGGACTATTTCTTCAACCATGCTGTCCCAGCTTTCACAGCTGGGACAGCGTCCAAAGGCACGGGAACTTGTCTTCCCACATACCTGACATACATAGCGTGTATAGCTTTTTGCCATTAAGTCTCGCTTAGATTCCGATTAATTCAGGCGCAGCCTGTTCCTCCTGGGTTTCAAGTTGGTTCAACACGATTTGTTTTTCGGTTTCGCCATCACCATTCATTTTTTCTTCCAGGTCAACCTGAATTGTATCCCCTGGTTTGAAGCGTTTGGCGAGCAATTCGTCAGAAAGTCGTTCTTCAACTTCCTGGGTGATCACCCGGCGCACCGGGCGGGCACCCATTTCGGGGTCGTAGCCCAGTTCGGAAAGGTAATCCAGCGCTGCTTCGGTAGGAACCAGCTTGATTTCTTGTTCCTCCAGGCGTTCGGTGACCTTGTCGATCTCCAGTGCCACAATCTGGCGAATATCCTTGCGATTGAGGGCGCGGAATACGATCACCGAATCGAGACGATTGATGAACTCAGGTCTGAAATTACGTTTCAAGGCTTCCATCAGCTTCTTCTGCATATCCTTGTACTCAAGCTCTTCCTCTTTTGCTTCATCAACAGTCAGTGAAAAGCCCAAGCCAGTCTGACGGCGGATCATATCTGCGCCAATGTTGGTGGTCATGATGACGATGGCGTTGCGGAAGTCCACCTTCAAGCCCTTGGCATCGGTCAAATGACCTTCTTCCATAATTTGCAGGAGCAAGTTGAGCGCTTCAGGATGCGCCTTTTCAACCTCATCGAAAACTACGATGGAATAGGGCTTGCGGCGAATCGCTTCGGTCAGCTGACCGGCTTCGTCGTAACCGACATAACCAGGAGGGGCGCCAACCAGGCGACTCATGCTGTGACGTTCCATGAATTCGGACATATCAATCTGGATCAGGGCGTCTTCGCTGCCGAACAACTGTTGTGCCAGCGATTTGGTAAGCTCAGTCTTGCCGACACCGGTGGGTCCTAGAAACATGAAGGAACCAATCGGGCGGCGGGGGTTCTTCAGCCCGGCACGTGCCCGGCGAATCGCCTTCGAGACTGCAGTGATAGCTTCATCCTGCCCGATAATGGATTTGGACAATTCCGCTTCCAGGTTCAGCAGTCGTTCGGTTTCTTCGGTTTCAATCTGGGTCAGCGGAATGCCGGTCCACATGGATATCACTTCAGCAATATCATTTTCACCGACAACCGGAGCCGCCGATCGATCCCAGGCAGTTTGTGCACCATGCAACTTATCTTCCAGTGCCTCCTGTCTTTTTAAGAGTGCCTGGATGTTGTCGCCATCGCCGGATGCCTGAGCCGATTTGAGCTCCTTGCGGATCCCGCGTAGCTCTGTCACCAGGTCTTTGCTGCTCATGGCAGATTCACTTTTATACATACGTACGCGTGAAGCAGCTTCGTCCACCAAGTCAATCGCCTTGTCAGGCAGGAAGCGTTCGGTCACATAGCGTGAGCTCAACTTTGCAGCTGCCTCGAGGGCTTCGTCACTGATCGTCAGGCGGTGATGCTCTTCGTAATTAGGGCGCAAACCATGCAAAATCTCGATGGTCTCTTCAACGCTGGGTTGATCCACGACAATAGGCTGGAAACGCCGTTCCAGGGCAGCATCGCTTTCGATGTTCTTGCGATACTCATTGGCTGTGGTGGCGCCTACCACCTGCAGCTCGCCTCTTGACAGTGCAGGTTTCAGAATATTGGCTGCGTCAACAGAGGAACCGGCAGAGCCAGCACCCACCAGCATGTGAAGCTCGTCAATGAAGACAATATCACCACTGGACTTAAGCTCATCAATCACGCGCTTCAGGCGTTCTTCAAACTGACCACGATACATCGTCCCAGCCACAATTGAACCGACGTCCAGTTGCAGTACACGCTTGTTGAGCAGCAAAGCAGGAACGTCACCTTCGACGATTCGCTGTGCCAACCCTTCAACAATAGCCGTCTTGCCTACACCAGGTTCCCCGATCAAAGCCGGGTTGTTCTTAGTGCGGCGTGCCAAAATCTGGATGACGCGCTCAATTTCTTTGTTGCGCCCGATAACGGGGTCAAGCTTTCCTTCTTCAGCCAGGGCGGTCAGGTCTGTTGCCAGTTGATCCACCAGGGGGGTCTTGCCCTCTTCTTTTTCTTTGCGGCGAGAGACTCCACGCCGGCTTATAACATCACTCTTTTCTAGGTCGTCTGAATTCTCCAGCTTTCGGGCTTCATCCTGCATTTGTTTGTATTCATCTATAATTCGGGCAGTCTGGCGCTGGACCTGCTCAGGGGTGATCCCCAATGCAGCCAAAATGCGCATTGCCATGCTGTTTTCGTCTCGGGACATGGCAAGAATTAGGTGCTCCGTACCAACCATTTTGGCTTTTTCTGCGACAGATTCTGCCAAAGCTTGCTCGAGCAGGCGCTTGATATCATCGCCTAACCCGGAGGGTTGGGTTGCATCGGGTTCTTGCTTTCCTCTCATCTCATTTAAAACTTGACGGATGCTTTCCGTCTCCACGCCCAGGTCTTCCAAGACCCTGTTGGCGGCTGTGCCAGTTTCTATGCTAAGACCAAGCAGCAAGTGTTCACTGCCAATCTCACGAGCTTTTTCAGTTTCAGCTTCTTGTTGAGCAATGCTGAGCACTCGTTTTGCTTTTTGTGTAAATTTGTTCATGCCAGCCATGGCATACCTCCTGTAACATTCTTTCCATCGCCGCCTCATTATCCCGATAATTTGATCCTGCGGCAAGAAAATCAGACGGGGAATTTGATTAGATAACGTCACAGACTGTGGAAATGTTGCACAATCTGTTAAAGTGAGTATACCAAAATTGCGTCTCCAAGTCGCCCTCCCGTATCGATTATGACGAAAAGTTAATACACGATTGTTCGCGAGTTGTTCGCTAGTCCTCCATGACATTGAAGCCTCCGGCTAGTTCACGTGCTCGGCGAGGACGCCGGCACGATCAAAGTTGTTCGCTCAGAATTCTCAGGTAAAATAAACGCCATCAGGAGTAATTATGAACATATCCGAACTGTTTAACCATAAAAAAACCCTCTTTTCGCTGGAGATTTTCCCTCCAAAGAAGGATACGCCTTACAACGCGATCTACAACACACTGTTAAAAATGCGCGGCATCCCGGCTGACTTCATCAGCGTCACCTACGGAGCGGGTGGGTCCAAGGCACAGCAAGATAAAACTATAGAAATTGCTTCCCTGATTTTGCGTACCTATCATACCGAACCGGTGGCACATCTAACCTGCGTTAACGCCGACAAGGAACAGGTGCTGGAGACCTTACGACAGTTCAAAGAGAACAACGTCGAAAACATCATGGTTTTACGCGGCGATATCTCGCCGGATTGCCCTCCAAAGACAGATTTCAAATATGCTTCCGACCTGGCAGCGTTCATCAAGGCTCATGAACCGGGCTTTAACCTGATGGGCGCTTGCTACCCTGAGCGGCATTACCAGGCTGAATCGATGGAAAAAGACATCGAGCACCTGAAGATCAAAATTGACAATGGCATCACTCACCTGATCACACAACTCTTCTTTGACAACGAGCGCTTTTATGCTTTTCGCGACAAAGCTGAAAAAGCCGGAGTAACCGTGCCTATTGAAGCGGGCATTATGCCCATCACCAACCCCCGCCAAATCGAACGGACAGTAGCGCTCAGCGGCGCAAGCGTGCCGGTGAAGCTGCAACGTCTCTTTGACCGCTATGGAAAAAACGAAAAAGCCCTGTTTGATGCTGGCATACATTACGCCATTGAACAAATTATGGATCTGATCGCCAACGATGTGCGCGGCATTCACCTCTATACGATGAACAACGTCGAAATCGCCACCCGCGTCAGTGACGCAGTTCAAAACATTATTGAAGCGGAGAATAACCCACAGTAACGGGAAACAAGGGTCGCTATCTTTTGCTCAATCAGGAGACTTTTCTGAACTGTTGGTCATCTGCCGCCACCTCATTAACCATCTCGTGGTCCCCCCTCTCCAAGGAGAAGGATTCAGACATACTCGCTATGATGAATGTGTTCCTATCAGCTATCAGCTATTAGCTCATAGCTATCTCCACCACGCTCCGGCTGGCCAAGCTTTTGCGTACGAATCCAATATAGCCTCAACTGTATCATTGAATGTTGTGTTGATCACACGCAACTCATCATGCCTTCGGTGATATTCGACGGTTCGCGCAATCCCCTCCCGGAACGGCACGGTGCAAACAAATTCTGGCACAAGGGCTTTGATCTTGCTGTTATCCAGGATGAAACTGTTTGCTTTATCCCCCAGTAAACCGCGTCCCCATTCCGGGTCAAATTGTGCGATTAGATCGGAGGGCACGTGCACAATTTTTGGTTCCACCCCCACCGCGTCAGCCAATCTACCGACGATCTGGTTCCAGGTTTGCCATTCGTCTGAAGTGATATGGTAAGCCTGCCCGATCGCCTCTTCTTTGCCAAACAACCCCACGAAGCCTTTGGCGAAGTCACTGCTGTGGGTCAGGGTCCAGATTGAAGTTCCATCACCGTAAGTAATCACCGGTTTGCCCTGCAGTAAGCGCTCAACGAAGGTCCAGCGACCCGTTACCGGGATGTAGCCCTCATCATAGGTGTGAGATGGTCGAACGATGGTGACTGGAAAACCCTCTTCGTGGTAAGCCTGCATCAGGCGCGCTTCGCAGGCGATTTTATCCCTGGAATATTGCCAGATCGGGTTTTCGAGCGGAGTTTCTTCGGTGACTGGCAGGTTTTCGGGTGGGGTCTGGTAGGCGCTGGCGGAAGAAATAAAAATGTATTGATTCGTGCGCCCCCGGAAAAGCTTCAGGTCGACTTCAATATGTTCCGGGTTGAACGCCAAAAACTCGACAACCACGTCGAAGTAACGGTTTCCCAAAGCCTGGCGTACTGATTCAGGATCGCGAATATCAGCCAGGATCAGTTCTGCCACAGGCAGCCGCTCACGCAGTGTGCTTTTACCGCGGTTAAGCAGACTGACCTGATATCCCTTTTTAATCGCCAGATTTGAGCAGCTGTAGCTAATCGTGCCTTTGCCACCGATAAATAATACTTTCATAAAAATACCTCCAGGTTCTAAACCGGTTTTATGGCTGCTGCTTTTCTTCCAGAAAGCATTATAGCGATCAAAGCCAGGTAAAGGATTGCTACCAGCAGCATCGCGATTCGAATGCCAAGCAGGTCTGCCAAAGAGCCGAGGGCAAAAGGCAGCGATAGGATGGCGACGCCGCTGGCAAGGGTGGTAGCTGAGCCAGCCGTTGCCCGTGCAGCACCTGCTGCATCAAAAGAGAGCGTAACCAGATTGGCATACAAGTTTGCTACGCCCAGCCCGCCTAAAAACAGACCTATCAACGAAACCACTTGCGAATTACCCAGCCAAAATACAACGAATCCCAGTGCGCCAATGGCAGCCGAAACAGAGAGAATCACAAAGCGGTCATATTTTTGCAGCAACAATGAGCCCAGGTAACGTCCGACAACCATTCCAACCAAAAACAGGCTCACCCATTGCGTGGCGCTGTCTTTTGGCATCGCCAGGTGCGCCTGCAGGTAATCTGATGACCAGTAGATCATGCAGAACTCAATTGATATTGAAACCACCAGCGCACTCCAGAAAAACCAGTATTTGCCAGGAAGCTTGCTGCTGCCGATTGTTGTCTCAGCCCCGGCAAATCTGTTTTCCCAAGGGAATTGAGGAGAGATCAGGACCCATAAGCCCACCAGAAAAGCCATTGAGGTGACGATATAGACGGCTGGTCTCCAGGTGACAGCCATTGCACCAAAAAAACCGACAGCGATTGGAGCCAGGGTGCTGAAAATGGAGGTCAGGGTGTTCGCCTCTGAAACGCCAACCTTACCATTTTGCCCCATCTCGTCGGCTAAAATTGCCGGATTCGTAGAGACGATTAACGATCCGATCGCCCCCATCAGGAAAAGACCAGCCAGCGTGACAAATGGCTGGCTGCCCAAAACAAAGATCATTCCGCCAACCCCCAATCCGATCCCACCCAAACCGAGCGCCTTCCATTCAGGTAATTTCTTAAGAATGAAATGCCCAAACAAGCCCATCACCACCATGCCCAGTGCAAGGGCGGAAGTATGTAAGCCGCTCTCAGTGAATGATAAGCTAAATTCATCTCTTAGGTAAGTCACTGCTGGTCCGGCAACATTAAGCACATAACCAAAGAAAGACAACTGAATATAAACCAGCCAGACCCGTGCTCCTCGCTTTATTTTAGTTTGTGGCTGGCTGGTTCTGGTTTCCATGTTTTCGTTATTCTTCGTGCTTTTTATCCTCGGGTTTGCCCTCAAGCATCTCTTTGTATTTTACCTCTCCCCAACGGTTGGCGTAGCCGCTCCAAACATTGATGCTGATAAACAGCCCCACCATCGGTAATCCAATAATGCCCACCAACAGTCCCCAAGTGAGTCCATTTTTTGCACCTTCCCACCCGGCGCCGCTGTAGCCTAGCACAATCAAGATCAGTGTAATCACTAAAATTGCCAGACTGTACCACAATAGTATGCGTAAATAGCGCTTCCAGTGATGCTGGCTGTAGTCCTCTGGCTGAAGATTGGGATTTTCCGGGTCGTACATCTTATTGCTTTCAGTCACTTAGGAAGCTGGGCATCTTGCGGACAAAGTGGCAGGTATAACCATTTGGCTTTTTCTGTAAATAGTCCTGGTGATAATCTTCTGCCACCCAGAAAGTTGTCAGCGGCTCCAAGGTGGTCACAAGGGGGTATTTCCACTTCCCGCTCTGGTCGACCAGCTTGATCATTTCTTCGGCCGCTTGTTTTTGCTCTTCATCGCGGTAAAAAATTGCGGAACGGTATGAGCTGCCGATGTCGTTGCCCTGGCGGTCGAGCGTGGTGGGGTCGTGCATGCGGAAAAAGAAATCCAGCAGATGGGCAAGATCGGTTTGCTCAGGATCAAAGACGATCTTGAGCGCTTCGGCATGACCTGGGTGGTGTTGATAGGTGGGGTGATCGTTTTCACCACCAGTATAACCGGCGTCGGTATCGAGCACGCCAGGCTGTTGGCGGAAAAGCTCTTCCATCCCCCAAAAACACCCACCTGCAATTACAAGTTCATCTGTTTTATTGTTAGTCATCATTTTTCTTTCCTTTTTTCCGGGAGATCGTGGTTCTGATACTGGGAGCGAAGCGAGCAGTACAGGTCTCCCCTACATCACTCACATTACCCATTCTGCTCATAAGCCAGGCGGATTAAGTCCCTGACTTCATCCGTGATATCTTCAGGTGAGGTCAAACTGATCTTATGAGTTGATTGACCCGGTAAACTTTTAGTGTTAAGCAAGCCAGAGGTTGGTGCTTCCCTGAACCGCAATCCCAGGTCCACGCGTGTTTTAGTTGAAGCCTGTACGGCAGCGAACTGGCGCTTTCGCACGAAAGGCGTGTAACCTCCCCGCCCTTCAGCTGTGACATCCTCACCCAACCCTTCAATGATCTCGCGCAACGCATCAAAAATTGGTCGTAAAGCAACTTTTTCGCCCTGGTATTGAGAGTCGATGTAACCCTCAACGCTCGGGCGCACCCAGCCAGCAGCCCTGGCAGCGGCATCGGCGATCGCCCATTGGCTGTTTTGCAGAATGCCATGCTCAGACTTTAGCCAGTTGCGTACTGCTTTTTGATCCAGCGGGTCTATACCTGAAGCCCGCACCGCTTCAACCCATTCTTCCAGGGTTTTGCCTGTGCGCTCCTTCATGCTATCAGTTACCGAATCCATCATATCGGAGGGGGACGTCATCTTTGCCATAATTATCCTTTTGAAACTAATTTTACTCTCAAGCAAAACCCTTTCCAGTCCTTGTGGAAACACTCTACCAGCTACCCACTTAATTAATCTCTTGCATTAATCCAAAACGGTGTTATTATTGGCATTAGCCAATAAAAGGATCTTATGCCAAGGAAGCCAAGCCCAAAAACCATTCGTTCCAGACCTTCAGTCCGTTTCTTCGCTCCTTCTGAAAGTGAGTTCGGCACAGCTCGGGGCGGGATCACACTCCTTCTGGAAGAGTGGGAGGCCTTACGCTTGGTCGATTACATTGGGCTGGAACAAACCGTAGCAGCCCTCTCGATGGATATCTCCCGTCAGAGTGTGCAAATGCTGCTCTCATCCGCCCGAAGCAAATTAGCTCGGGCAGTAGTGGAAGGTTTACCCCTTCAAATCCAGGTCGATCCGAAAAATTTTGGCAATACTCCAACACTGATAACAAAAAGGAATTCATCAATGAAAATTGCAGTAACAACCCAACACACCCAGGTCTTTCCTCATTTTGGGCGCACCCCCGAGTTTTACATCGTCACAGCTAAAGACGGCAAAATCGTCGAAGAACACATCATTCCTGCTCCGGCTGAAGGTCACGGCGCTTTAGTGGGCTTTTTGGTCAGCCAGGGCGTTGACGCGCTTATCTGTGGCGGCATCGGTGGTGGAGCTGTCAACAGCCTGAGGGCAGCGGGAATCCAAATCTATGCTGGCGCCTCCGGGTCAGTCAAAGAACAGGTGCTCTCACTGCTCAGTGGTCAGCTGCCCCAACAGGGCGATGCAAATTGCGATCACCACAGCGAGCACGACCACGATCATCAGCATGACCACGACCACAGCGGTCACGGTTGCGGTCATCACCACGAGTAGCAAAACATCGTTATTTTAACTTGTCACACCAGGAGGCGTTGCGCGAACGCCTCCATTTCATAATCTTCAGTTCACCTTTTCAAAACTCCTGCCCACTCATGAAAATTGTTAGGGGATTTCTCTTCAAACCCCAAAATTGTCGGCTATCAAGACTATAGTACAATGAAATCATCAGCATTCACCTACCTCCGTGTTGAAAGGATGGAATGATGAAAACGAAAAACTTTCTCTTCTCTACAATACTTATTACCCTCTTGCTCTCCGCCTGTGTACCAATCGTAACTCTCGAGCAATCCCCTTCTCAAACTCCTCTTCCTGCCGATGTGCCGACCACCGAGCCGACAGAAGAATTTACCAGCACCTCTGAAACCACTTCTGGTCCTGAAGTCGTCCGACTAGACAAACTGACCATGGAAGTCTATGAACTATTAGCAAATGCCTCATCCGATGATGGCAGTTTTAAGACCACCAGCGGATCTTCGAATGAGATCCTCAAAACCCGCCGACCGCTGCGTGACGTATTTGATCAACCTTTCTCCCCTCCACCAGTCAATGGTCGTCAGCTGACGGCTTCTGAGAATTTTGTCGATGAGAAAATGATAGTGGTCGCAAAATTGGACAACGAAGAAGTGCTTACCATCGATTGTGGGGACCCGAGCCCGATCAACAACTTGCGCGGAACTTGGGTGATAGTTGACGACTGGTTTGTTGAGGTGGCACACACTGATAATGAAGCAGACGGTAACAACGTGTATAGCTATGGAACGGGCGAGATTTTTATGAATGGCGTCTCCCTCAACGAGCAATTCGGCTACTATGAAACTTTTGGCTTCCAACCTCTCAATGAGAAGCCTTTTTACTTTTTCTCCAAGGATGGCGAGATCGGTATCAGCTATGACGGTGAGGTGAGCACCCTCGACTTTGATAGCGTTCAACATTATGCCTGTTGCAGCGCAGGTGCTTTCAACCCCAAAGCCTATCTCACGATGGTCACGTTTTTTGCCAGCAAAGGAGACAAGAATTATTACGTCGAAATGGGGTTGTTCTCTGCCTTCGACCTGGACATCCTGGACATCTCAGGGGCGGGTCTCACAGTTGAAGCTTTCGAGCTGCAGGATGGTTCCTGGCCAGATGAAGAACACCATCAATCCCGACCAGCCGGTTCCTTGCCCGGGTGGGTGTTGAAACGTCATGAAGATGAACGTAAGAATGGTATTCCTTATCAGGAAACATCACAGTTCCAGGGAAAATTACTGTCAGCAAAAGTAAACGCAGAGAATCCCAAAGAAGCAGCGGTAGAGGTCATGTTGGACGACGAGGTTGTTCTGAACATGCAAATAGGGGATTTTACTCGCTTCGCCGCCATGAGTCTTCTTTATAAGGTTTTTGCAGACACGGAACATTGGTATCTCGAGATGGCTATTCAATGTAAAACCAGCGATGGAATCGTCTCTTGCGAACCGACAGGGGAAATTTTCAGAAATGGAGTGTCTTTGAACCAACTTAACGGATACGATGAGACTTTCGGATTCCAACTATTAGCCGGTGAGCCTTTTTTCTTTTTCAAAAAAGGTGATGAATACGGATTGAACTATGCTGATGAAGAGGTCGTGCTCGGGTTTGATGAGATCGCCCACCATTATTGCTGTGGTTTTAGCATCTACAACCCAACGCATTATGAGGACATGGTCACTTTCTTCGCCAGCAAGGATGGTGTACGCTATTATGTCGAAGCAGGAGTATTTAGGTAGCTGTAATCAGTTACCCCCAGAGTCTCCTTTTGATTGCGAAAGTCCACTTATCCCGTCTGACCGGAGCAACCTACTGAAAACAGGAGACCATACCTACAATCGCATCAAAACCCACTTGCCTCTGACATCCACATGACTTGTTCTGCCTGTTCAACACAGTAATCTGAAAGCGGTTCAGCGTTGGAGTTTTCCACCGATACATATATGCTTCCTGAAGTGAACCCATAAATTACTGTCTCGCCAGTGGATAACAGGTACCAGCGCGTTATTTGAAAATTTGTATTTCCAATAACCTGGTTAAAGCTATCGGCACCAAATATGCTGGAGTCCATGCCATGACCAAACTGGTAAAGAATGCGGCACTTGCTGTCCTCTTTTAATTCGAGCACGTTATACCCTTTGCTATCGTCCACATGCCATAGGTTTGCATCGTAAGTGAGATAAAAGCCATTGCCCATGTCCACTGAGGCTTCCACTACAGGCACGGCAGTGATCTCATCTTCTGGTTCTTCCTCCGTGGGGATAGCTGGCTCGGTCGGAGAATCTTCAGTCTTTTCAACCGGTTCGGGAGTGGTCGTGTCCAAAATTTCCGGTACGTCTGTTGGCGGCACGGCTTCATTTGTAATCTGGACAGTGACACACGCTGATAGTACCAACGCAAAAACACAACTGTACAATAGCAGCTTCAACATTTTGTTCATTGTTTCCTCCGTAAGAAATGGACTACATAATTATATATCCATATAGAATTTAAAAATTCTCTGATTATGGAAAGTTACCCCAAAAAACAAAGGGCGCTCTCAGTTGAGAACGCCCTTTGTCAAATTCAAAATAGATCTACAAGCTCTCCAGCTTTTCGACCATGCCCTCAATCACATCAAAGCCGCCTTGCCAGAATTCGGCTTTGGTGACGTCCATGCCGGCTTCTGCCAGCAGTGGGATCGGGGCAACCGAGCCGCCAGCAGACAAGATGCGCAAATATTTCGGTTTGAAGCTTTCGCCTTCTTCCTGGTAGCGCTTATACAGCGCGAAGACCAGCAGCTGCCCGAAAGCGTAGGCATACACATAGAAGGGTGTGCCATAGATATGCGGGATGGAAACCCATTCATACTTAAACTCATCCGAAACATCCACCGAGTCACCGAACTCCTCTTTGAGATTCGCCAGGTAGGCTTCGTTCAACTCGTCCACCGAGGCATTGTTAGCAATCATCTCGTGGGCTTCACGCTCAAACAGCGCAAAGTAGATCTGGCGGATGATGGTGGCAAAGGCATCGTCCAATTGCCCGAAGAGGATATCCTGCTTAACTCCTTCGTCCGTTTCACGTTCGAGCAGCAGGTCGGTCAGGGTCATCTCGCCAAAAGTTGAGGCGGTCTCTGCCAACGGTAGGCAGGCGTGCTGGGTAAAGATACTGTGTTCTTCAGCCATCATTGAGTGAATGGCGTGCCCCAGTTCGTGCGCCATGGTGGAAACATCGTCTGCCTTGCCCTGGTAGTTTAGCATCACCCAGGGGGTGAGTTTGGGACCCAGGGTAGAGCAGAAGGCACCACCCATTTTGCCCTTTCTCACTTCGCTGTCCACGTGCTCCTCATCGAAAACCCGGCGCGCAAGCTGAGCGAATTTCGGGTCGAAGCGTTCGAATGCCTCAAAGGTCATGGCGGTGGCTTCATCGTAGTTATAGCGTTTGTCGGATTCACTGACAGGTGCATAGATGTCGTAACGGCGCAGTTTTTCCATGCCGATTTTGCTTGCCTTGAGTTTGAAATAACGATGGAAAATGCCAATATTCTGGCGGGCGACCTCAAGTAAAGTCTCAATCACTTCATCGGGCAGGTCATTGATGGTGTTACGCACTGAAATGGGGCTGGCAAAACCACGCAAGCCGACATTTTCGTTTTTCCAATCGCGCACGATATTCTGATAGATCTGCCCCAGAATATTAGCGTCTTCGCCGTAGACTCGATAGAGCTCCTGGTAAGCCCGCGCACGCAGATCGGGGTCAGAAGTTCGCACCAGGCTCATCAGTTCACCGCGGGTCAATTCTTTTGTTTCGCCGTCAACTTCCACCTTGAAGACATAACGGTTGGTAATTGAATCGTAGAGCATGTCCATGGCAGAAGTGCCGGTTACATTCTTGATATTGATGATTTTTTCTTCTGGTTCACTTAGCGTATAGGGCTTGAAATTGCGGATCTGCTCCAGCCAGTAGCGGTAATCCCCGCTTACATCCAGAAGTCGGGCGGCATTCTGGTCATCAAGCGCCTTCCACCACAAAGAGAAAAAGAGCGTGCGGTTTTCGACCTCAGCTAAAAATTGCTGAACGCGTGCGATGCCGATCTGGGCTTTTTGATCCTGCGTATTGGCAGCAAAACTCAATGAAGAGAAACCATAGAGGCGATACGCCAGTTCCTGTCCTTCTTCTAACTTACCGATAATTTCCAAAAACTTCTCGCTGGAAAGATCATTGCTCAACTGCTCGCGGTAGGATTCAAATTGCTCGACATTCTTACTTAACGCCTTGTAGCTTTCTTCGATTTTAGGGTCTTCAAAGCTCTCAAAGAGGTCTTTCAGACTCCATGGAGATTGACTATATATTTTTTCTACCATCATTTTTCCTTTTCGTTTTGGTTTATTAGATACAATGAGTATACAACAATCTACCCGGTTTCCAGGTTTTTACGTCAAGTCTTGAAATGTGCGTTGTGGGGTTAAAAGTTTGAGGGAAGAGTGGTCAATTATTCAATCACTCTTCCCTCTTGGTTGTCTGACTTCATGTCAGTCCGCTTTCTGCCTGTGAAGCTTAGAAATATTGTGTTTCCACTTTATTTTGCTATCTTCTCAAGCCCTAAGTATCTACAGTTTATAACATTAGCCAGGTTGATGCAAGGTTTTGTATAATCTGTGCATAGGGTGTGATTTGGATCGCCCCCGATTCGGCGCACAAGAATTTTCCTGGGTCATTGGACTCATTGCCGGACGTGTTCCAGACCTTACCAATTACAAAAAAATTTCAAATTTCAAATTTTTGGATGGTGCGCTAAATTTTTTGAGGGAAGAGTTGACAACTACTCCCCAACTCTTCCCTCAATGGTTATCTGACTAAATGTCAGTCCACCGATCGCCTGAAAAACATTTGTTGCACGCTGTTCGTGCTATGTTCCTCAAACGTAAAGGACTTACAGTTTAGGGCATTAATCTGATTAATTCAAACCCTTGTATAATGCTTGTATGTGCTCGCGTTTTCTTGGCGCTGAAGACCTAATGCTCTTCATCTGCCTTTATAATTAATGCAAAAGGAGCCAACTATGACCAGTATCATCCCCTCTTACCCCCAGGATTTCGCTTATTATGAAGAAATCCAGGTCCGTTATTCCGACCTTGATACGCTTCAGCACGTTAACAATGTCTCCATCCTCGAATACGTCGAGCATGCCCGTACCGGTTACTATCGTGCCAGCGGTATCTGGGACGGCACCATCCGGGAGGGCTTTGGCATGGTGGTCGCCTCGGTCAAGATCGATTACCTCGCCTCGATCCAATACGGTGATCCGGTCAGAGTTGGTATCAAGCTCGCACATATCGGCAGCAAGAGCCTGCGCTTTCGCTTCCAGGTCGAAAACAGCGAAACCCTCCGCGCATTTGCCCGGGGTGAAGTGGTGATGGTAGCCTATGATCACACCGAAGATCATTCCATGCCAGTCTCACAAGAATGGCGTGAAAAATTAGCAGCCTTCGAAAACAACCAGGAGTTATCAGCATAAACATGAACAATCAACCCGAATTACCAAACATTGACACCGCGTACTTGGTCCAATTTTTGACCAGATTGCTGGCTACGCCCAGCCCAACAGGTTTTGCCAGCGCAGCGATCGAATTGGTGGAGCAGGAAGTCGCAAAATTTCCGGAAGTGCAGCTTGAACGCACGAAAAAAGGCGCTCTGCTTCTAACCTTGCCTGCTGAAAACACCACGCCAACCGCTCCGAAACGGGCTCTCACGGCTCACGTAGACACACTGGGCGCCATGGTGCGTCAGATCAAAGCCGACGGAAGGCTGGAACTGACTGAAGTGGGCGGTTTTGCCTGGGGCAGCGTTGAGGGTGAAAATTGCCTGGTGCACACCCGCCGCAATGGCATCATCCGCGGAAGCCTGCTTCCGCGCGAAGCCTCAGTTCATGTTTATGATAACGTCCGCGATGGCAAACGCGACAATCACAGCATGGAAGTGCGCCTGGACGAGCGCGTCACCAACGCTGATGAGACGCGTCACCACGGTATTGAAGTGGGCGATTTCGTTTCTTTCGACGCGCGCGCCGAAGTTGTAAACGGATTTGTCAAGTCGCGCCATCTGGACGACAAAGCCTGTGTCGCCTGCATTGTGGCTGTTATCAAGGCACTCCATGACGCGAACCTCAAGCCCGCCGTGGACACTTGCTTTCTGATCAGCAACTACGAAGAGGTTGGTCATGGCGGCAGCAGTGACTTCCCCAACACGCTGGAGGAACTGGTAGCGCTGGATATGGCTGCCATCGGTGACGGGCAAGCCTCCGACGAGTATCACGCCAGCATCTGTGTCAAGGATGCCGGCGGTCCCTACCACCACGAACTCTCCAACAAACTGCGCGATCTGGCAGCGGCTTATGAAATCGGTATCAAGGTTGACACTTATGTTCATTACAGCTCAGATGCCAAAGCCTACTGGCGTGCCGGCGGTGACGCGGCAGTCGCACTGATTGGTCCGGGAGTGGACAGCTCTCACCACTATGAACGCACGCATACCGATGCGTTGGCAGACACCACCAGGTGGGCACTGGCATATTTACTAAACAATTAAGAGGTAAAGTTAGTAAACTTGATTTGCCTGCCTCACTAAAGTTAGTTAGGAGCCCAACAAGGCTTTACAAGTGCACCTCTGTCCGTCCGGTCAGTTTGTTTTGTACCCAGCGAACCACCTGGTCGATGTGCCCGGGGCTTGAGACCAGGTCAAGGTCGTCGCTGTTGATGATCAGCACCGGACACTGGTCGAATTCGTTCATCCAGTCTTCGTAAAGTTTATTGAGTCGAGTCAGGTAATCCCTGGAAATCCCGGCTTCGTATTCCCGACCCCGCTTGGCAATCCGCTGCATCAATGTATCCACCGACGCTCTCAGATAGACCATCAGGTTTGGCGGGGGCAGCAGAGATGCGAGGATGTGATACAGATCCTGGTAGACGTTGTAGTCTCTCTGGCTCAAATCGCCCTGCAGGTACAGGTTACGCGCAAAAATCTCTGCGTCTTCGTATACGCTGCGGTCCTGTACCACGGAACCTTCCGCCATCAATAACTCTTTGTGAATCTTTAAACGCCGGGTGAGAAAATATGCCTGGGAGTGAAAAGACCAGCTTTTCATGTCTTCATAAAAATCTGCCAGGTACGGGTTTTCTTCGTGGGGTTCATAAAAAGGTGAAAAGCCCAACCGATCACTTAATATGTCAACCAGAGTTGTCTTCCCCGCACCTATGTTTCCAGCAATGACGATGAATTTTTCCATTTTTTATCTCAGGACCTCTTTTCGGCGATAATTCTCAAGCCGCGCTTCGTATTATAAACTTCCGAGCAGGCAGAAAGTAAAACAAAATTGTTGTATAGGCTTCCTCGTTGTAATCGGAAAGCGATTTTTGTAAAATGACATTAGTAAATTAATAGACATTTGTAGTTTTTTGAAAACAATTGTCACCATATGGAAGGAGCTTAACATGTTTGACGGATTAAATTGGTTATGGACCATTGTCGTTGGCGGAGTGGCCGGTTGGTTGGCTGATCTGGTCGTGCCTGGCGTAAAAGTGGGCGTCCTTGGTGCAATCATTGCTGGTATCCTTGGGGGCTTACTGGGCGGATGGCTCTTTGGTCTGCTTGGTATTTCCACTGGTGGAATCATCGGCATCCTGGTTGCGGCATTTGTGGGTGCCATTATTGTCCTACTCATCTATCGCGCTATTGCCAAACGATAGACTGTATATTTGTTCTTTAGTAAAGACACCGGCGAAAGCCGGTGTCTTTGTTTTTTTAATGAGCGGCTTAATCGTTTCCAATCAATGGAAGGTAAATGTTCTGATAGATGACGGGGGGATCCGTTGGTTCAGGGGTTGGATCAGTGGGGGTCACCTCTCCTTCAACAGTGAAGAAAATTGCCGTGGGAGCTCCCCAGGCGCCGCTTTTATCGAGTGCTTCTACGAAAAGAGTGTGCTTTCCAGGAGCCAGCCCGGCGACACTTACGCTGAACATGCCGCTGTACTTGGGCACGCCAGGGCGGATGACAATCGTTTTCGCGTTAGCCCCAGTAATCCATGAAGGCAGGTCGATCGAGTAGCGGATCGAATCGATGGAGCTGGAAGGAACGCCGGTGCGGTAAGTGCTGTAGAGCGTGTCGTCGGCGGTGTAGCTCACCACCAGACCGCCTGGATTGATGTAGGCGGACAACTCAGAAATTTCAGGTCCGTGGGTCAGGCGGTAAGGTTTGCGGGCGATTTTGACCGCGCGCAGGAGTGCCTGCTGATTGCGGGGGTTGATGTCACTTTCAAAAACGCTGCAGCTCTGGTGGAAGGAATCGCCCACTTCAAAGCAAAACCCGGGGACTCCCAGTTCACCGTATGCCCAGTCGTCGGTGGTTCCAGCTGAAGGGTAAAGCTCGGTCGATTTTTGTGGTGCGTGACCGTTATAGTAAGCAAACTTGTAACTCATCACCCGCAGGCTGGCATCATTTGGAGCTACGTCGTAGGTATAGCCCCAAGGCCAGAGCACCAACCGTGAGTAGCTGTGCAAATCGATGAACATGCCCGTGGCGTTCAATTCATTCACAGGGTCATTCGGGTTGGGACCACGCTGATCGGGGAAGACTGTGCGCACGTAATTGGTGATCGCCTGGGTTTCCGGCTCAGAAGCCGCTAAAGGACCGGAGTAGGTTTCATCACATTGATTGGTGTTATGTTCCCAGGCGAAAGGATAGTTGCGGTTCAGGTCGGCACCTCTGTCGCTGGGATTATTCGTGCAATAGGCGGTGTTGGTGTTTTTTCGCCAGAGCCAGGAGGTGTTGGCTTCGTCCTGCACACGACCGTCCGGGTTGGTCAGAAGAACGAGGTGGATGCGGTTGTAGTCGAGCAGCCACTTTACATCGGCATTGGTCTCATAATTTTGGAGCAGGTATTCGGCGAAGCGCAGGTTCAACTCAGGAGGTGCCCATTCGCGGGCATGAATACCGCTCATGAAGAATACGTCTGACTTTGGCACGGCGGATCCAGCCTGATTGCTCAATATCAGCACTTCCATATCCCAGCCATTGTTGGGATTTTGGGTCTTTTCCCACGAATCGCCAATATCAACCAGCTCAACCAGGTCGGGGTAGGTGGCTGCCAGGGTATCAGCAGCGGCGTAGATTTCCGGAATGGTGCGATAACAAGTGTATCCTGGGATACCGCTGGTTTGCCAGGGTGAGGGCTTGACCGGGGTGTTTACCATTCGGGTGTACTCCTGGTCAACGATCCAGCTGAACCCTTCGGCTGCCAATGCATCGCGGGTGATCTGGTTGCTGAAGACTTTTACGGTCTGTGCTTCCGAATTGACCTCGACAACGTCATAGCGATTTGCCAGGTCTGCCAGTTGGTCGCGATCGTGATATTGAATGATCAGGACTTGCAAATCGTTGATGGGTTGGTCTGCCTGTACAGGCGCGGACTGGACCAGGGTAAGGACAATAATGATAACCAGAAGGATGGGGAACAAACGGGTGAACTTTTTTAGCATGGAATCTCCAGTAGATCAGTTTTTGAGTACTTCCAGAGCTTGAACCAGACAAGCCAAGCGTTATTTTAACGTCAATTGCAGGTTTTGAGTGAGAATCCGGCAATATGCCAGGGCGTATTTGCACCATTTGCATCATTTGCACTGTTTTTTGATGGTGCAACAGGTCACTTTCCTTGCAAATAGCCGGTTGAGAAATTTGACAGGTTAGCGGGTTTTTTAAACTATTTACATTATTTACACTGTTTACACTGTTTTTTGATAGTGCAAGGCGGTGTTTTGAGTGTAAAAACCTATTCATTGTTAAGGTGCGAAAAAGAAATTCAAGCAATAATAGCACATATGTTCTGTTTTGAACAGGGGAATTTGAAGGTTGTCATTCTGAGTCTTTGTTGCGAAGGATCTTGATGGGAATGGGTCGGAGTTGTATTGGCAATACTGTTAAGATTCTTCACTTCGTTCAGAATGACAGGCGGTCAGAATGACAGGCGTTCAGAATGACAAGCGGTCAGGGTGACAAAGAATGGACGCCTGCGGCGAAATCATGTGCTCGGCGAGGACGCCGGCACAATCAGAATAACGCCGGCACGATCATATAACTGTCATCCTGAGCCTTCGTTGCGAAGGATCTTGATGGGAATGGGTCAAAGTTGTATTGGCAATACTGTTAAGATTCTTCACTTCGTTCAGAATGACAGACCTACTTAAGATTCTTCACTTCGTTCAGAATGACAGGCGGTCAGAATGACAAGCGGTCAGGGTGACAAAGAATGGACACCTGCGGCGAAATCGTGTGCTCGACGCCGGCACTATCATACAACTGTCATCCTGAGCCTTTGTTGCGAAGGATCTTGATGGGAATGGGTCAAAGTTGTATTGGCAATACTGTTAAGATTCTTCACTTCGAACAGAATGACAGACCTACTTAAGATTCTTCACTTCGTTCAGAATGACAGACCTACTTAAGATTCTTCACTTCGTTCAGAATGGCAGACCTACTTAAGATTCTTCACTTCGTTC
>DHCY01000039.1:91068-139901 GCA_002399085.1 Anaerolineaceae bacterium UBA4890 | reverse complement strand
GGTTTTGGTCCTGTATTGGATATAAATGATCTGAAGACAGACCTGTTTAGCAAAGGTTTTGGAGCGATAGAGAAGAGACTCAAAGAGGCGATTATTCCTGATGCATGTCCATTCCGGGATAGACAAATAGAGAGCTACAAATATCTCAAAACCCATCAGAACATTCTGACTGATTTGGATAAACGAGGCTTGGATGGCTTTGAATTCTCAAATCTTGGGTCGATGGAAGGGAACGTGGACAAATTGGTCCGACAGCGGATGAAAGGACGAGGGATGTCCTGGTCAATACGGGGAGCCAGGAGCCTTCTGGCTGTGATCCGGCACAAAGAGCTGATAAAAAGCCAAGCCTTTGCGCAGATAGGACAGGTTGAAGTACGCACGCTTCCCAGGGCAAAAGCGCCTAAGAAAACCGCTCCAGAATGGGTCGTACATGCCTACTCAATCCCAGTATTTAGGAGATCTGCAGAATCAAATACTTGGGTACAATTGCTCAAAAGCCGCCTCAATGACAGCCTCTCCATCAACACTTTTTTCTAGGTCTAGTCAAAAGTGAAACAGTAACTTTGAGTCGTTATCCAGCCTTAGACAGGCACCCAAGATTAAGAATAATGCTCGATCGGTTAATAATTTCGGTACAATTAGAGTTGAGGTTTTTTTGATGTGATGCCAGAAAAATTCGACCCGTTGATCGCGCTTTTGGAACTGGTTCAACCCGGGCTCAGCCCGGAAGAGCTATATCTTCGCGCTGCCCATCTGGAGCCTGGTGAGTGGGATGCGATCATCGCCCAAGCCTACAAGCAGGACCTTGCCGAACTGCTTTACGCTCTCCTGCTTCAATTGAATCGATCCCACGGGCTCGAAATCCCTCAAAAAGAACGTCTCCACCATTCCTTTCTCTCGACTACAGCCAAAAATATGCTCATTCTGCATGATACCGAAGCTGTTTTTTCCGCCCTGCATAAGGCTGGCATCCCTGCCGCCGGGCTGAAGGGCATTTATCTGCTCGAGAATATCTACGGAGATATCGGTGCCCGTTCGATGAACGATATCGATATTTTGGTCAAAAGGTCGGACCTGAAAGGGGCAATCGAGGTCCTAAAAGGCTTGGGCTATAGCCAGACCAGCTACTTCAGCCTGGACGACCTGAACGCCGATACTAAACACGTTCCGCCCATGCAAAAGTCCGGCAGCCCCTTGCTGGAGGTGCACTGGACCCTGCTGGAGGAGAACGAGCCTTTCACCATCGACCCGGACGCCCTTTGGCAGCGCAACCTACCAGCCAAAATCGCCAACGTTGCTGCCCTGGCCTTGGGCGTGGAGGACCTGATCCTGCACCTGTGCCTGCACCTGACCTATCAGCACTATTTACAGCTGGGTTTGCGCGGTTTACTCGACGTCGCCCTGGTAATCCAAAAATTCAGGGAACAGATAGACTGGCAGAAGCTGGTCAGGATCGCAAAATCATGGCGGGCGGAACGGGTCACAGCACTCACCATGAAACTGGTCGAAACGCAGCTGAATGTGCCCATTCCGTCTGAAGTATACAATGACCTGCTGCCAAAGCCACTGGAACCCGAAATACTGCAGGACGCCCGCAGCGTATTGCTGGAACGAGGTGAACAGGGGGAGCGCCTGACCCCTGACCTGGTTCAGCTGAATGACAGCAGGAACCTCTATGCCAAGTTGAAAATTAGCTTGCAGCGGGTTTTCATTCCCCGCATAGCACTGGCACGTACCTATAACGTCCCGCCCAATTCGCCAAAAATCATCGGTTTGTATTGGGTCAGAGTGAAATATTTGTTCCGGAATTACTGGGGGACGGTCAGAAGGCTCCAAGTGGGTGAAAACTCCTCACAACCCGCCCTCGATAAGGCAAAAAAATCTTATTCGTTACACAAGTGGATGACAAAGTAAGCAACCCTTTCCGCTTCGCTTCTGGAGCAGGCGTTATGACCGAATGTGTCCGACCGATCCCGGCTGTTCTAAATTTCCGTCAGCAGTTTCGTAGGGCGTGATTGGAGGCAGCGAATACTCTTTTTGATAAGTAATTTTAGTGTCTCCAATCCGCCAACACGATAATGCAATGCGAAAAGATAGATGAACACAGCAGATTGAGAGACAAACACGTTGGGGGAATAATTAATGCAAATACCTCCATCCAAGCCTGCTTGTTGTGGAGGGAGTGAGGGGTCTCACCTGCAATAGCTATTTCGACCTTACTACCCCTATTTTCACTTTTCGCAAAAAATTGAGCAAGGGCGCCAGCAGTTGCTTGCGCGAGAGGCTGGCTATGAATTGCTTCTCAAATCCAAGCCCGAACTGTATCGGTTTCCCCTCTCTTTGAACTTTGACGACCCGACCCAGGACGTCTTCAAAGAAAACCCAGCCGTCAAACAGATTGGCGACGTTATCCCCCTTGCAGAGAATGCGGTCAGCTTTCAGTTTGACAACCCGATGAGCGAGCACATGCCCGCTGTCAGGCTGGATGAAAACGAGAACATCGCCCAGCCTGATCGAACTCTTTCCCAGCGGGGCAACGAAAATTTTGTCACCGGAGTGGATGAAGGGAAGCATGCTGTTGCCGGGGGCATTAAAACTGGCAGAATAACCCGCATCGATGGCAGCACGGAGCAATGTTGCCAGCTCTACAGAATCAAGCTTATATTCAGCAACCTTGGGCGCAAGCGTGGGTCTCATATGAGAAATCTCGATTCTAAGGTATACGCCGGCAAGCGGTAGGCTGTTCTTCACTTTCGCGATCACCGCAAAAACCGAAGCGACCATCCCATGAACCAGCGAAGGTGTCGGCAGCTATCATTTGCCACCAGAATTTCCCCTCATCGCCGCCGGTAAACCACTTGCCTTCAACTTTGGCGGCTTCCGTCAGGAGCGTTCCGGTGAACAAATAATCGTTGTTTTTAAGGGTGGTGTTAGCTGTGAGTTGATTGCCGCTGAGGGTAACAGTCATGACTGCTTTTATATAGTCGCCCGTCTTATCCTGGAACCAGATGTTCCATTTGCCAGTCCAGACAGGGTTTGCCAGGGTTGGCGTTGCAGTTAGTGTTGGTCCTCCGGTTAGCGCCAGCGCCGGAGGTGGTGTGGAAACCTGAGCCGGATAAGAGGTTCCAACAATCACGGGTAAAGTTGAAGTAGCTTGGGCTTCGTCTCCCAAAGGGTCGACGGGCGCGGTGGTAGTCGGCAAAGTCGTTTCCTGAGTGGACTGTGGGTTAGTTGGAGTAGTCGTAAGGTAGCCGTCCGCTTCTTCGTCCAGGGAAATCTGCAGGGTCGCCACCGTTTCGCCTTCGAATCTTTGCAAGGGCAGGTTTTTCCGGCCACAGCCAGATAAGATCGCTAGCAGCAGGGTGACGATCAGAATGTTTCGCTTCATGGTACTGGATTTTATCACGCCAGCAACCAGACGTTATCGGCAATTGGATTCTCACCTCCTCCGATTCTTCCTGGCTACGGCACGGGAACTGTCTAAAGACGGGATGATCAGGTTGTGAGCGCTTTGTACACGCTTTCGATCACCAACTGCTGCTGCTCATCAGACATGGTCGGGTAAAGCGGCAAGGTGACTTCGCGGTTTGCGACATTTTCCGTCATCCAGAGCGTATTGGCAAAATCCTGGGAAGGGTTACGATAAATTTCGAAGCTGTGCACAGGCGGGTAGTGAAAACTGGTTTGGATACCATCCTGTTTCAATAATTCCCGAAAAATTTCCTTTTCAACGCCCTCAGGCAGCAGAATTGGGAAAATATGCTGGCTGCTCACCCCTCCTCTGCCTTCGCCAAATGGCAGCTTCAGTTGGGGGCAGCGCCTGGCGAGGTCCTCGCGGTAGCGAGAGACCAACTGGGCACGCCTGGCATTGCCTGCTGGCAGCTTTTTAAGCTGCTCACGCCCGATTGCCGAGCGGATCTCATCCAGGCGGTAGTTGTAACCAAGTTCAACTACGTCGTAAGTGCTGGCGTGACCTTTGTAACGATCCCAGGTGAGCGTGGTCATTCCATGAGAGCGCATTATACGGATTTTTTCTGCAAGCAGGTCGTCATCAGTCACCAGCATGCCGCCCTCGGCTGTGGTCATGTTTTTGTTGCCAAAAAAGCTGTAACAACCGACGTCGCCCCATGTGCCCAATGCCCTGCCCTCCAGGCTGGCGCCAACCGCGTGTGCGGCGTCTTCAATCACCGCCAGACCATGCTCTTTGGCTATGCGCATAATAGCAGGCATGTCGCAGGCAAAACCGGCGTAATGCATGACAACGATTGCCTTCGTCTTTTCGGTGATTAGTTCTTCAATTGAATGTGGGCAGATGCACAGCCAGTCTTCACTTTCAATATCCGCAAAGACTACTTTTGCTCCAGTATAACGAACGGCATTGGCAGTCGCGACGAAAGTAAGCGAAGGAATAAGGGCTTCATCCTCCGGTCCCAACCCCACTGCCATACAAGCCAGGTGCAGGGCAGCCGTGGCATTGTTAACCGCAATCGCGTGCTTTGCCCCTACAAAGGCGGCAAATTCCTGTTCAAAAGCTTGCGTCACCGCACCCATCGTAAGCCAACCCGAGTGCAATACATCCAGAACGGCTGTTTCTTCTTCGATTCCGAGATTTACATCTGCTAAAGTTACGCGCCAGTTCATAGTTACTCCGCTAAAAATTGCGAGCGCATGTTTTCAAAGTCATCATTCGCCGCAAGAAAATCATCCGTATTCCCCAGGTCGCGCCAGTAGCCATTGTATGGATAGCAGGCAACTTTCTCGTCAGCGCTGAGTAAAGTGTTGACCAGGGTGGGAAAGTCAAAATATTCCCCTTTCGGGATAAAATCCAGAACTCTCGGTTCAAAAACGTACATGCCCATACTCACAAGAAAGTTCATTGTTGGTTTTTCAATGTAACCCGAGACCTGGTAGGAGTCCGTGTCATGCTCGATCACGCCCAGGTTGATTTTGTGGGTTCTTTGATGACTGGCAATGGTGCAAATGGCATTCTGTTTCTTATGAAAGGCTAACAGCTTATTGATATCGAGTAAGGTAAGGATATCCCCATTGCAAACCAGGAAGGTGTCATCCAAACCTTCGATAAATGCAAGCGGACCCGCTGTGCCGAGCGGTTTAGTTTCGAGAGCGTAATCAATCTTGAGGTTATATTGAGAACCATCTTTAAAATAGGATTTCATCAAACCAGACAAATGACCGACAGCCAGGGTAACTTCCCTGATACCGGCCCGGCTCATCTGTCCAAGCAAAACCTCCAAGATGGCATGATCGCCGATAGGCATCATCGGTTTGGGTAAGATGTATGTATATGGGGCAAGCCTTGTACCCTTGCCCCCCGCCAGAACTACAGCTTTCATTTTTTCACCTTTGATTTAGTGTTACAAAATTATAAACGGGTTCTTTGTAATAGGACGATTTTCTTTTTGACCAACTGGAGTGCTCAGCGCCCATACTCATCCGGCAAATATCGGTCGAGGTGATCCTTGATCCATTCTATTGTTGCTGCCAATCCTTCGCTGAGACCAAACTGGGGCTCCCAGCCAAGCTCTCGTTTTGCTTTGGTATTATCCGAGACTAAGCGTAATACCTCTGACTTTTCTGGTCTTAAGCGTTCCTGGTCAATAATGATTTCAGGATTAATGTTTAAATAATCAAAAATCTGTTGTGCCACTTCACCAATGCTGACCTCATCACCTGTGCCCAGATTATAGACCCGACCATCCCATCTCGCGATGCTGGCAGCTTTCAGAAACCCGTTGACAGTGTCATCCAGGTAAGTAAAATCGCGCTTAGTCGTAAGATTGCCCAGGTGAATTTGATTGGAGGTGAGGGCTTGTGTAATGATCGTTGGGATGACCGCCCGGGTGCTTTGACCAGGACCGTAGGTATTGAAGGGGCGCACTGTGAGCGATTGGACATCAAAGCTGCGATAGTAACTCTCAACCAGTTTATCCGCTCCAATTTTGCTAGCAGAATAAGGGGATTGAGCCTGGAGGGGATGCTCCTCGTCGATTGGCACCCTCAAGGCGCTTCCATACACCTCACTGGTGGAAGTGTGGATAAGTTTGGCGTTGCTTTGCCGGCACGATTCAAGAACATTCAGTGTCCCAAGAATGTTCGTACGGGCGGTTTCAACCGGATGGACATAAGAATAAGGGATTGAGATAAGCGCACCAAGGTGAAAGACAAGTTCCACGCCTTCCATTGCGTAATTAATGGCAGCGTGATCTTCGAGGTCGCCGCGGACAATTTCGACCTGGTGGAAAACTTCAGGGGGTAAGGGGTTAAGGTTGCCAAATTCAGGTCGGGAGGTGTAGCGAATAAAAGCTCGGACATGGGCACCAGCCTCAACCAGCCTTTGGACTAACCTTGAGCCAATAAAACCTGCGGCACCGGTCACCAGCACCTTCATACCTGAATAATTGATGGAATCATTTCCCATTAGTCGCATATCCTTTAAAAGCCTCTTCAAGTTTCATGATCAAATCTGGCATCACGATCACTTTCGCAGCAGTAGAGTCACAAATCTGTTTAACACGCTCCTTAGTAGCTTCATCTGCATTACTGATCGCTATGATTACAATTCCTACCGTATATTTTTCAACTAACTCCGATATCGCATTGGTCGAACCCAGGACTTTAATGCCACCAATCCGCAAATCACGCTTTTTGGGGTCATCATCCACAAATCCTATTACACCAAAAAGAGTTGAATAGATGCTTCGTTGTACCATCCAGGAGGTCAGCTCCCCCAATCGCCCAGCACCAACGATGAGGATACGCTCAGCAAAGGTTGCCTCACTACCTCGGAATAAAAGCCAGCGATATGCCAGGCTGCTGATCAAGCGTTCACGATAGCGCGCACCCACCAAACCAATATAGGTTGTAATCCCAATTAGCCAGAACATGCTAAAAGGGATCCAGGGTGCGGTGATCCAAAAACGATTGACCAGCCAAAGAATTACCATCGTCACACTAACAGAGATGCCAATATCGACCACGTATGCAGGGCTCGCCTCGCGCCAAGATATCTTTTGAAGACCCATAATCATATTGATAAGGCTAATAATGAACGCAATCGCTAACGCCAGAATGAAAAAGACCGGAATGCCAAGGTTAATTACTGCACTGATGCGCCAAACAATACCGGAAAGACCAACTGAAATAGTGGCGATGACAATATCGATCAGGAACCAAGGCACAACTCTTCGGAAAAGCATCAGGGTTGGACCGCCAAACAGATACTGCTCGTCAACCTCTTTACCCCGAATTTGAGGTAATAAAACGATCAGCGTAGCTGCCAGGACGTCAATATCGGATAAAAAACTGTGATTTAGAACATAAAGATGGTCAAGTCGTTGTTTGTCTGGCAGGATCTTTTTGAGATAATCGTCCATGAAACCATCGCCCTTGAGCATATGTTCCTCGTCGCGATAAATGATTGAGGCAGGGCTGGTGATGCCTGGACGAACAGACAAGACCTCATTCCTCACGTCTTCCGGCCAGGTCAGAGCAAGCTCATAATCTTCGGGGCGGGGTCCCACAAAACTCATCTCACCAATCAGGACGTTCCACAGCTGTGGCAGTTCATTCAGCTTGGAATCTCGCAGATATCGTCCAATCTTCGATACCCGCTGGTCTTTGTGCGCTGTAATCGGTGGCCCGTTTTCACCGTCTGGCTGGCAGTGCATGGTTCTGAATTTGAAAATATTGAAAGGTTTTTGGTCCTTCCCCATGCGAAGCCCGCGGTAAATAACAGGTCCAGGAGATTCGTGTTTAATTGCAAGGGCAATGAGAGCAAAAACCGGAAGAAGGAGGATCAGCCCGAAGAAAGCAAAAAAGATATCGAATGTTCGCTTAAAAATGGAGTTTGCAAACGAAAAAAACCGGCTCTTTTTCATCGGTTTGGTGCTGGAGATAGCCTGCGTACGAATAGCATCATTTTGCACAGTTTTCTCACTCCCTTCTGTGGTGTTCTTCGATACATAACAAGTTTACTACATTTTTATTTCGCAAATTTGTGTATTTTTACGAAAAACCGCTTCACTTAAGTGAAAGCGGTCAATGGAAAGTAAATGGGGAAAATAAACCGTAATATTTATGTGACCTGGTTGGACTTCAGCCTCTTTCGTGAGACTCTTGTTAGCTAAGTCAGTTGGGTTTCTGAATCCAGATAATCAGATGGGAATTGAGGAAAGGAAGTCTGGTCAACTCGTTTGCCAATGCTTGAAAGCGGGGAACTAGAAGACGGGTGAGAGGTGGAGCCAGGGTGATCCGACGAGATGTGACCTGTAATCCTGGGAACAACTTTTTAATTTCTGAGAGAGGAATTCCGCGTGTCTGACGATTGAGTGGGTTCCAGACGAAGTCGTACCAAAGAATCCCCTGCCCTGGTTTGAGGACACGCACCATTTCAGAAGCCATTAAAACCTTGGTAGAAGCATCGAGAATGGAAGAAAATGCGGTAAATTGCAATACCAGATCAAATGAACAAGAGGGAAAGGGTAGGTGTTCACCATTGGCTGTAATGTAGGAACAATCAGGCAGCCTTTCAATGGCTACGCGCAAACGGTCGTGGAGCAAATCCACACCATATAATTTAGAAGGATCTGCGTCAAGACTGATGAATTCTTGGAGCACTCCACCCGAGCCACACCCCATTTCCAAAATACGTAATTTGGAGAGGTCGGATTTTCGGAAGCGTTCAAGAAATTCAATGATCGCCTGTCGGCGAGCAGCCAACAACCAACTATAGGCGGGATTCGTAGAGCTATAACGTACGTCGGAGTCAGCAGCAGCGGCACGACGGGCGTATTCCTCCCGCAGACGTTGAAGATCAGGATTTGGGTCGGTTAGATGTGCCAGGGTGGAACCTTTCCGGTTTTGTCATTCCAACGGTTGGCAAACTTTACCAGACCAATCAGAAAGCCCAGCCCATAGCTGAAATGAATGATTGCGAAGGCTAATGGAAGCAGCCCTAGCAATTGCCAGCCATTTTTTGCGGCGATTGAAAAGGTGAAAACAAGATTGACAGCCATATACAGCCCCAGGACCGCTGCTAATGCAATCCAACCCCACCTGATGACAAAGGCAAGAATTAGCGAGATGATTATTGAAAGAACAAACACAGGTGGCACGAACTGCCGCAGGCTCATTTGCTTCGGATGCTTCTGCAGCACCCTGACCTTCCAAAATCCGTATTGGAAATACTGCTTCCACAACTTCGTCAATGATCCTCGGCTGTAATAAGTCGAACGCACATCCTCTGCCAGCAGGATATTACCGCCAGCCTCACGGATGCGGTAGTTGTATTCATCATCCTGGTTGCGCACCAGTTCCTCATCATACAGCCCCACCTTCTGGATGATCTCGTGCGTGTAGGCCGGGAATGGAACAGTATCTGCCAGCTTGGTCTGGCCGGTTTCGGTACGGAACGAAGAATTACCCACCCCAAACTTGGAGCTCATCGCCAGCGCGATCACCTCAGAGGTGAAATCCTCGCCAATCGTGTTCATCGGTCCGCCCACCCCATCCACGCCATCCTCTTGAATGTGGCGGACGCAGTTAGTCACGTAATCCGACGCAATCACACAATGCCCATCCACGCGAATTACAACCTCGCCTTTCACCTCTCTCAAAGCCAGGTTCATTCCAGTCGGGACGATCTTGCCAGGGTTGTTTATCACCCTAATGTTAGGATGATCCGCTTGGTAAGTAGCAACGATCTCACGGGTACCATCGTCGGAGAGTCCATCCACGATCAGGATCTCGATCTGATCTTGCGGATAATCCTGAGCCAGAATCGCGTCCAGGCAATACTTAATGTATTTTTTTTCATTACGAATAGGGAGAATGATGGTTATCATTTTTCAATTAATGAGATCACTGCTTTGAATTTACCAGATTTGGTGCGTTCGATACTTGGAACTAATTCTACAATAACCTTCACCCGGTCTCCTAAGCGCTGATGAACCCGATTGACAATGTCACTTTTATCTGTATCTGAAAAGCCCTCTGTAGGAACAATTCTGACACGGATTTGATTCAAAGACTCCTGGATTATCTGCCCTTCTATCACGTGCGGTTGATGCGTGAAAATCCCATGAAACCGCACTAACTGCCGACCATCCGGACCTACAACCACATCTTCTATTCGCCCGACCACTTCCTTGATAACAGGCATCGAACGTCCACAAGGGCAAGGCTCTTCATCCCAGGCAGCCAGGTCGCCCAGGCGGAAACGAATCAGTGGTTGATAAGACCGTGTTAAGCAGGTGGCAATAACCTCACCGACTTCTCCAGGATCACACGGACTACCATCGGGTCGTAAGATTTCCACAATGCCTGCATCCGGGCTTACATGCAATCGACCTTGTTCGCATTCGCTTGCGAAAAGAACATTTTCTACTGTACTGTACTCTTCGTAGACACGACAACGGTAAGCCTTTTCCATTGCCGTTCGCATCTCAGGGGTTAGTTTCTCGCTTGTCGTAATGATAGCTTCAAGGGGCGGGACATCCAAACCCGCTTCAAGAATAAACTTTGCCAATAAATAATACGAGACAGCATAACCGGTCATCCATTGGATCTTATGTTTTTTTAACGCTTCGATATAGGAATGAGCAGTTTCCGGTCTAAGATGGAATGGTGAGAAATAAACCTGCTTTTCAACCGCATTAAATCGATAATAAGGTCCCGTGCTTTCCGGATCTGGTTCCACCATTCTTCCGGAAAATGTAGCTCTTGGCAATTTGAAGGAGACTCCAGCCCAATTGGCAGATCGAACTTCTCTGATAGCGAGGGAATCCCTGATTTCTGATGGGGTGCAAATTGAAGCGATTGGAGTTCCTGTTGAACCACTGGTATAGGTTGTGATCTTCAACAGTGGACTTCGATCTGTTCGCACGAAATCAGACGGGTCTGCCCGAAGGGGCTCCTTTTCCAATAAGGGTAATGCCAAAAGATCACCTTTGAGAGCTTCACCTTTCTGCTCTTGTGACCATTCCCTGGAATAGTAAGGAACATTGTTGACACAAATCTCCAACAATTCGCTCAACTTATTCCTCTGGTATTCAGCCCATTGGTCTGTAGTATAGCGATTTCGTAAAGAGTAAGACTTTTCGTGGAATCTGTAATTCCCTCCAAAACGCAACCATTTCCAGTAAACCCCATACAAACTTACTGCGCCATTTTGAAGGGGCAATGGTAGTTTAGAATAAACAACCTCAGAAAAGTTCAATCTGTTTCCTTTTCAATCACTTCAGCAAACAATTTTTCCCACTGAGGAAGGATGGTCGACCAGTCAAACTCCTCAGTTGACTTACGGGCGTTTGCGCTGAGTTTCTCAGACAGTTGGGGCTCAGCTAGGATGCGCATTATGGCATTCGCCATGGCTTCGTGGTCATTAGGCGCAACCAACAAACAATCGACTTCATCCTTAAGTAAAAAGGGGATTCCACCAACATTTGTTGAAACAACGCACAATCCATTGGCCATAGCTTCAAGAACACTGCGAGGTGCCGTGTCATAGTTTGTGGTGTTGATGAAGATGTCTGCCTTGTCAAGCCAATCGGGAATCTGTTCATGTGGTACCCCGCCGACAACATGGATAACTTGGTCCACGTTTAGGTTCTTTGCTAACTGAAGAGTCTCTGCCTGGCTACCATCCCCTTTGTTTGGTCCTAACATGATCAGATGTGCATCAAAACCATGATCTACAAGCACTTTTAGCACTCTGACTGCCATCTGTGGGTTATAAACGGAGTGAAAAGCTCTGACCCAAATAAGGTTAGCTGCAGCAGTCTCACGAACTCGAAATCTGGCAGAAGTAACCTCGATTGGATTTGAGATGAGCCGGATGTCCGCTCTAACCGATCTAAACGCCTCTCGCATGTAACCAGAGGGGGTGACAATCTCAGCCGCATTAGAAAATAGATGGCGAATTGGTTTGGGATACTTCTGAAAGAACTCAGGCAACCCGCCACCATGAAGCGTCAAGACAAATGGCTTGCCAATCAGCGACAAGAGTTGCCCGCTAAGGTAGGCATAAACGAACGCCTGACCTCTAAATACGTCAATTTGAGCAAGCGAATAGTCCTTCCGGCGTCTCCAAATGGTTGTAAGCATGTCCAATAATCGCATAAATTTGTCTGTCTTGGAAGAAGTGGTGATAATTTCCCAATTATTCAAGCGTAATCGTTCAGCCAGGTAATGCCAGACATTGATATTCCCGGAACTGACAGGAAGGTGATTACCTATCATTAGAATGCCAGGCTTAATTGCTATTGAAGGATGTGTATAGTTTTTTCGATCAGACATGAACTATTCCATAGGTCTTTGCTAAAAACTTCAACAAAGAGGCACCATAGATATCAGTCCGAGGAATTTCAAAGAGCTTGTCATTGCTCAACTGCCTGGGTTGGATAGCAAAACCGGACTTGAACCCTGCCGATTTAACTGCTGCGATGGAGTCAGTGTTGTAAACTCCCCCTGTGTATGCAAAATGGTCGACCGGTCTTGCGGAAAATACCTCCAGCAACTCTTTGTTATAAGATATTTCTACAAGTTGCCTAGTAATAGAAATCTGGTCAAGGTATGGATGAGAATGAGTATGCCCTCCCAAACTCAATATATGCGAAGCACCTATTTGGCTAAGTTGCTCCTTACTCAGCCCTTGATATTTAGTAATGATCTCTGGTGGGAGTGGATAATCCTGAGAGAAGTTCAGTGAAAACTCCCTTGCATCCTTATTCGACCTCGCGATGTTAATCAATTTTTGCCATGCATAACGGCACTCTTTTTGTGTAGAAAGCGGATAGCGGTTGCCTTCTATGGATAACTCAGGATAGACCTTTTCAAAACATAAGGCATTGAAATAGACAAACCAAAGCAATGAATTCTGTTCGAGGTGCAGTGTATTGGCAAAAAACGTTGCCGGAATTTCATTATCGTTCAAAAAAGGTGAAACTAATTGGAAGGTGCGAGAGTAACAATCATCGAAGGTCAGCGCCGCTAACCTGGCCTTGGGTTTACCTACGGTCTGAAAATGATTGACATATTCATCAAGTGAGACAATATGATAAAACCGTTTCAGCCACTTAATCTGTCGCTTGAAATCTTTGAATCGCAGAACTAATCCTGCGTTCCAGGTGTCAGAAGGGGTAGCATCTGGAAAGACCATATGATAGAGGAGGATCATGCTAGATCTTTATTCCTTTTGAGCACTAATTCATAAACAGCAGTCATATTTTGGATATAGCGCGCGAGATCAAAATTTTCCAAAATGTGCAATCGAGCTGCTGAGCCATACTGAGCCCGAAGTTGTGCAGAATTAAGTAATTGAGATAAAGCTGAAGACATTACCTCAAGATTGCCTGGTTCAACCAGCAAGGCTTGAGCCGCGTCTGGCAGTAATTCCTGGCAGAAAGGCAGCTTCCAGGCAACAATTGGCAGACCTGCTGCGGCGGCTTCCATGACTGCGTTCGGTAAGCCTTCGCTCAGCGAGGGGAAACAGAAAATATCCATTGCTTTCAACCACCGCCCGGCATTTGGAATTTCGCCCAGAAAGCTTATCAACCTATCAATATTTAATGAGCTGGCTAATGCTTCCAAATGAGCCTTCTCCGGACCATCGCCGATCAAAACTATATGAAATTTGTGTTTTTCATTTCTAAGTCGGTCAGCCATTTCCAGCAATAAATCGAAACGCTTCAACGGGTCCATTCTTCCTACAGAACAGACCCATAAGGCATCCATCGGCAGATTATGAGCTTCAGCAAGCTCTTTTCGGAGGGAATCGCGATTCGACGGATCGTCCAGGACGGCATTGGGAACTGTGTAGATCTCTTGATGCTTTTTCTTAAGCGCTCTCTGATACGCATAAGCAGCAGCTTGGGAATTAGCTACAACCGCATCGCAATTAGTTTTGACTAAGCAATTATCCAACCCTTTTTCATGAGGCGAATATTGGCTTCTAATTCCGCCCAAACAAGGAACTCGAAGGATTCTTGCAGCCAAGCCCGCGTAAACACTGGAAAAGAAATGCCAACCATGGATTATGTCAGGATCGAACGATCTGAGAATTTTTATTATTTCGACCAAGCGCCCCATTTTCGCGGGTCTTTGAGCAACCCGGAATAACGGAATTCCAAGATCCTCGATAGGCTTCTCCCAATAATCATTGTGGTTAGGGTGCAGGGTAATGACCAATGGATCAAATTTGTCTCTATCCATGTGTGCTAACCAAAGGTAAAGCTGACGCTCTGCCCCACCAACCACCAGCTGCCCTGCGATGATGGCTACTTTACGTTTTTCATCCATCGTCGTAATCTTATGCTGTTTGCTGATGTTTTGAAGGGTTTGACCGATTCGGGAAGTTGGTCGGTTGCTTCAACCGTCTTTCGTTTCGCGAAAACAACACTGATTCCCAATACCATCCAAAGTATCTTGTTCGCGAGATCCGTGATAGTTATTCCCCCCACAGAGATAATCAAGAGGATGATGAACCAGGTATTGCGCAATTCCTCATCATCATCCATTGCCCGTGAAGGCGATGGCCAAAGGTGCCTGAACGCGTTTATTAGCATTGCCATAAAAAAGATGAAACCCACTATGCCAGTTTCGGAAAGAACCTGAACGTAAGTATTATGAGAAGACAATGAACCCCGGGTCGGTCCTACCATATTTATCATATATCGCCTCAGGTTTTGGTTGTATTGACCAATCCCAACTCCATTAAAAGGATGATCTAGCCACATCCTCCATCCTGCCTTCCAGAGATTGTATCGAAGACCAACTGTATCAGTGCCTTGCTGGATCGCAGGAAATATGTCTCGAATTATGCGAAAAATACTGTCAGAGAAAAAGCTTAATACAATTAATCCCACAACCAACAATATAACCAAGCCAACTTTGTTCTTAACCCGTGGTTGGAATATCAGAATCAACCCAAACGCGCCAAACAACAGTAATATTCCTGACCTCGATACTGTGAAGAAGACCCCAATAAATGTGACTAAGATTCCTACAAGGTAGAGTAGTTTGTTAAACGACGAATTGGTCTTGATACGCAAATAATAAAAAAATACCAGGGCAATCACAAAATACCGAGCTGCCTGATTAGCATTTGTGGCTAGACCTGCGACACGCGCGGAACTTAATGCGTCCTCCGCGATCTCCCCTTGAAAAATTGCGAAGAGTGCCGAAATCGTGGCAGCAATAGCAAAAATTACCATTGCTGTTTTCTGGCGTTGGGGTGTTACAAGGAGTTCGCCTGACAAAGCCATCAAGACCCATAATTGAACAAAGGTAAGAACCCAGACTCGATCCTTCCCAAAAATTGCTGCTTCAGGATTTGAGATAACAGTCCAGAACATAAACAGCAAGCCAAAAATAAAGACCGGGTCCAGCCCTTTTTTCTGCCGATTAAGGTTGCTTTTAGTTTGAAAAAGGTAAGAAACCAATGTCACCAATCCCAATGGCACAGCTATGGAAGAAAACAAAGGTATATCCGGAAATAAGTCAATGACTGGCAGTGTTGCTATCGTAAATACGACTCCAATATAGGGCTGCCTGAAAATTAGGAAAAATAGGACAATTCCAATTATGCCAAAGATCAAATAGGTGATAATGTTGTTATTCATTTTTGGTCAAGTCTGCTTTTTTAATAATAGGCAAAAATATCCCTTACCTGAAAAGGTTATCACAGGAGATGTTGCCTTACTAGTTTTTGGAAATAAAGAACCATCTCATTTTGCCAGGTGCCAAAGCCATGAAGAGTAGCGATATATGCACAAGCATGGCAACCCAGTTTTAAGGCGTAGTTCCTATCTACAACAAGCTTCTCAATTGCTTGCTCTAATTCTTCGATCTCCCCTATGGGCACAACTACTCCATTGTACTCTGGTTTAATTACACTCTTCAAGCCAGGTAAGTCAGAAACGATCACTGGCATTCCACACGCCATTGCCTCTAACACCACATTAGGCAGACCTTCTTTGCGCGAAGGGAACACAAACACATCCGCGGCTTGATAGGCCTCAGCAAGTCTTTTTCGATCTGCGATCATACGATGTAAGATAACCCTGTCAGCCAGGTCGGCTTCAGCAATCTTTTGTTTCAATGATGTCACAAAGACCTCATCCATGGATGGATTCTCAGACCGATCTTTGGGACCTACCAGCCATAGAAAGAGATTTGGATCTTTTTGAGCGGCTTCGATAAAAGCTTCGATCAATAGATCCACACCTTTAGGATGTATGAGACTACCGGTAAACAACAAAATTTGAGCATCGACAGGCAAATTGAAACTGCGTCGAATTTCGTCACGGGCAGCAGTGTCAGACACAGGTTTGAATAAATCTGTGTCGATAGCGTTCATTTGCATGTGAACCTGAGTAGGTAAAAAACCATACTTCAGGTAATCTTCCGCAATTCCATCTGCGATGGCCAGAATGCTAGTAAATTGATGCAGATAATGAAGCTTAATTCTGCCGAATCTTTCCCTGGCAATTGCTCCAGGAGTGTCAGAATCAAGCAGGACGCTCTCAAAAATGGTTGGAATATTCCTGTGACTCGCCCAATTTGCCGCCAGCAGGCTGCCCCACCAGATCAAATGAAAGTGGATAATATCATACTGATCGGCATATTTTCTCAAGCCACGCAGCAATCGGACTGCCCAGGTCCACCTCTCCCAACGGTTAGAAATCCTTTGAGGGCCAGTCAGGTCAAAGTCAAAAGCTTCTTTAGCAGGAAAATATTTCCCCGCTTCTGTATCCAACACAAGGTGCTCGATCGACGGATCATCCCATTTGGAAAAATACAACTGCCAATTAAAGACTGGCCCACCGAAGCGCTGTCGGAAGTTTGGCGCGAAAATGTGCAGAACACGAATGGTCATCTGGTATCTCCAGAACGCAGCAAACCCTCAACCAACAGACGCAGTGAGCCAGGACGAAAACCGTACTTCAGTGATTGTTTAAAAGCTGCCATCATCCCCTTTTTGTCATTTTCCATTGCACAGGCGGAAATCATATTCTGCCAGGCATTGCGGTATGCTGGTTTAAGAAATTTCAATGTTTCTTCCCGCATACTTTCTCTTGAAAATGTTGAACAAGAATCTAATGCTTTTATGTGATTCCTGATGGATACACCGTTGCGTCCACTAAGACTGTTCGCGTATTTATATCTCTTAAGCACTACAATATTTGTGAAAGACGCTTTGTAGCCAGCCAAGCCAAAACGCCACCAATATTCGAGATCCATACCGTTTCTAAGACCTTGATTAAAAAAACCTACTGAGTCAAGCACTTTCCGTCGAATCATTGTGGAATCAAACGCAATGAAATTATCCCTTGATAGACCTTCAAGGAGTCCATCAATGATTACATTTCCGTCCGATCCTATTGAATAAGTCCTAAGCGCACTCATTGCTCTCGCAGTTTGATCAAAACCCAAACCAGGAATCTTACCATTTTCATAATAGTTTTCAAAATTACCGAAAATCATATCAATTTCTTTGTTCGGTTTCAATAAGGCTAATTGGCATTCAAGTTTATTCTCAAGCCACTCATCATCATCATCAAGGAACGCAACAAATTCCCCCTTTGATCGTTCAATTGCTCGATTCAAGGCATAAGACATGCCATGATTTTCTTGTGTGAAGTATTGAATACGCTTATCGGCAAGCGACTTACAAAAATCGCCAGTACCGTCAGCAGAGCCATCATCCCATATAATCAACTCCCAATCCTGATAAGTCTGACCAAGAACTGACCCGATAGATCTTTGCAGATATTCCAAGCGATTATAGGTCGGCAATATAATAGAGACTGTAGGATTTATTTTGTACATTAGAATTCCGAAAAATAATTATAGTTCCCACCAGTAAACGCGACAAAGCTTTATAATCTTTAGAAATGATAAGGATGAGTACAACCGGGGATTATTAGTCAAATGTCAAAACACGCATATCTGATCATGGCCCACAGCCAATTCGACCAGCTAAAGAAATTGATAATGCTGCTGGATGACCCACGCAATTATATTTTTGTTCACGTTGACGCTAAATCTCATAGTTTCGATCAAAACGACTTTTCAAACATCCTCACAAAGGCAAAGCTAACATTCATTAACCGAAAGAAGGTAACATGGGGGGCTTATAGCCAGGTAAGATGTGAGCTGGAACTGCTAGAATCTGCGACCACAGAATACCACGACTACTATCATTTGCTTTCAGGATCAGACTTACCGATCAAGCGTCAAGATCATATTCATGCGTTCTTCGAAGCCAATCAAGGTATTGAATTATTACATTTGCATGATGGCGTGATGGAGACCAAGAATTATCGCGACCGAATCCAGGTCTACCACCTACTTCAAGAGTTGATAGGAAATAAAAAATCTGATTCTTTTTTATTCAATATCGAGCGTGGTTTACTAAAACTGCAAGAAATCTTGCGGGTGGACCGTCTAAAAAACACTAACTTGAAGTACCAAAAAGGCACCAACTGGTTCAGCATCACCCATGAGCTGGCACAATATGTTGTATCAGAAGCTCCTCAAATACGGAAGATGTACAAATTGACAAAATGTGCTGACGAAGTCTTCTTGCATACTCTTGCGTGGAATTCACAATTTCGCGATCGCATCCGGTCCGATTCAAAAAGGTTAATCGACTGGAAACGCGGCAGGCCATATACATTTCGATTGGAAGATTTTGAAGCCTTGATGAGCTCATCTTGCTTTTGGGCGAGGAAATTTAATGAAGACATTGATCCAAAAATTGTATCGAGAATATTTGATCAGTTTGTTAATTAACAGATAAACACAAACGCATTCCAACCATCTAAAGTCAAACCTGACAAAGTGAAGAGGCTTTCCTCCAACTTAATTTTTTACACCAATCTTTTCAAGCAGGAAGCTTTCAATTGCTTCTATGTAGGATTCAAAGGTGAATTTCTTTTCAACAAAAATTCGAGCATCAATTACAAAGTTTTTAAAAACTACTGGATGAGATGAAAGGAGATTGATGATTCCGACAGCTTGCTCTACACCATCGGGTTCAATGATAAAGCCATTAACGCTGTCAGCGATGATTTCACTGGAACCCTCACACCCAAAAGTGATAACCAAACAACCACTTGCCATAGCCTCAAGCGGGGTGCGTGAAAATCCTGCGGACTGGTGGCTGGAAAAAAAACAAATATCTGACTTTTGGTAAAGTTCTGCCAATTCCTTCTGGCTGACCATTCCCGATATCCTGACTGACTCCTCAAAACCCACCGATTTGATTTTGCCTTTGATCTGTTCCAGAAAACTTTGCGACGGGGTCTCACCCACTAATGTCAATTCAGCTTGAATCCCTGCAGCAGCCAAGATTGAGATCAACTTGATTGCATCCAACTGCCCTTTGCGAGGTTCCAACCTGCCAGGGCACAAGATTTTTATTGGTTCCTCCATCTTAGTCCTGGGTAAAAACGGAAACTTTTCCAGGACAATTCCTGAATGAATAACTTCAGCGTTGTGAACTGGAACGCCAAAACTGAGACTGTGAGCAAGGCTGCTCTGACTATTAAAAAATACTCTCATTTGTTGCGGCCAGCGCCAGTGAGGTTTGATTCTGCCATTACTCAGGAATACAACCAGCTTGGTTACAAAGGGTTTGATTTTATTTAACAAAACCCATCTGGACTGATAGTCTCCAGTGAAGTCGAACCATCTGCCCCTCTCTGTCCAAGCTCCTTTAAGACAGGTTCCTCCTTCATCATAAACAATAGGTAAGATTTGATCTGCAAGATAAGGCATAATTGCCTTGGAAAGGATGTAAGTATGCCCGAGGTAAATCACATCTGGGTGAAATTTCTTAATGATTCTTTCCAGCGTTTTCGTATCAATTAGATCGAATAAAACCTCCTTTGGGAAAAATTTTGCAGCATATCGGTTATGCAACAGCCGTTTGACTGGGTACTCGGAAATCTCTGGTCTCTTCCGGGAACCTGGTTGGGCTTCTGTGCTCAGCACCAAAACCTGGTGCCCACGAGCAGCGAGCCCATCCATGATGTCTTTTATACGGAGCTCATACCCGCCTGAGTGATACGGGGGATGATTTGAGGTGATAGTAAGGATTCTCATTTTTTGATGTGTAAGGAAAGTTTAGGATTGTTTCTTTTTATTAAGGGAAATTCCAGATTTAAGCAGAGCGTGTTTCCAGTAAATGGATCCTTTTCGTATGACCTTCGAGAATGCTTTTCGCAGTTGTAATAGATAATATTCCCCTCTCTGAAGTTTCTTTCTGAAGGGAGAAATGAAAATCTTTTTGGATGAAATGATTTCATCAAACCTGGCAAGTATGTTCTCTTCCATGCAAAACTCTGTTTCAACACTATCTTTTAAATAAGGTTGACTTAAATATTCTCTGTACAAAGACACGTCTTGGTCTATCTCCTTCACCAGGTCAATAACCTCATCAAACGAGTTGAAATCGTGGCAGTTAATAAACGCTTTAGGATTAAAGTCTAACCCCACCAGGGGATTTCCCCAATAAATTGGAATGGTATCAGTGATGAGAGCATGCATTAATTTTTCTGTGGTGTACCCAGGGTAGCTGGAATTCTCAAATGTAATACTGAACTTATAGTTTCGCATCCAATTCAACTTATTTTCTACTCCCGTTTGGATTGGGTGTCCGATATTGTTTAGAAATTTCCCACCAGACGCCACACTTTTGTACATAGACAATTTATCATAAAACTCAATTCTTTCAATTGCCTTCGGATTTGAAACCATAAAACTGCAAAATTGTCTGTTTTCCAAAGCGACTTTATCAGGATTTCGAGGCATAAATAGCTGCGAATATTCCGGCCAGCGGCGGTAAAGCGGCAAACGATAATTTCTTTCAGTGATCGGATAGTCGAATGAAAAGGCGTAATCGCAGCGGTCAAAATTTGGCCTCACATTTTCGGGAGTATAGAAGATCCGGGGACAGTCATACTTTAAGTGCTCGTCTCCAAAACAGGAGTAAAACAAAAAATCCGGCTTGGTTGAGAGTTCTAGGTCCCGATGCTTGCTAATCATGCGCCACTCAAAGTGCTGTTCCACACACGCAAGATCAAATGACCGATACATATCAGCAAACATAACTTTGAGTGGTTCAGCTTGCATTTACTTCCTTTGATCTAATACTCGTATTCAGGTTAGTACGTCCGCAATCTCAATAAGAAAGACTCTCAATGTGTCACAAAACAATGTTCTATGGTTTTGATCATCGATCCCACCTACCCTCCAACTTCCCTCGAATATGCCTGATGGCTTTCCTGCGCCAATCAGAAGGCAAAAATCCCCAATGGCGAATTCTCAGCTTTTGGATTTCCCGCTTTAGTTGGATTGAAGAATAATCGAGGTAACCTGATAGAGTTTGATCCATTCTGGGATTTGTATAGTTCTGTTCTTCCCGACCAAACATACCAGCATAGACCAGCTCTGCACCTAAAATCGCAAAACCAAGCCGGCGGTCTTGTGTTCGCAGGAACTTTTGCCAAACCTTGTTAAGATTTTGCCAGTGAGTGGTACTGTGAATTTTTTGAACAGACTTCAAACCGCGATGAACACCATAGTGGAAGGATTGTGGAATGGAAGGATCCTGGCAATGGGTTGCCGCTGGTGCGAGTTCCGTCTTATCATATATATACCGTTGCGGATCCATAATCGGGATATCTGGGAAAACTGTATCCTTTGAGAAATCCCAGCGAACCGTATTGCGGTAGATCTGAATTCCAGCAGGGATCATTTCATCCGTAAAGAAATCCAGAACCCCAATATTCATGACTTCGAGCCATTGGTTTTTCGAAAACTTGTCAACGATGCCCGCAAACAAATCTTGCGATAGAAGAACCGTATCAGCGTCAACCTTGATCAAGAGTTCGTATTCGTCGGCATGGTCGATAAAAGCCCTATAGAGCTTGTTGTGCGCCTCGAGTTCAGGAAGGTTTTCAATTAGTATATGATCGAAATTTTGGAAGCTCTGCTTCCGAATTGCTTCCAGGCATTCCTCATATTCATTTTCACCACTATACAATGTGCCTACTAGGATTTTTGTCATAGACACCCCTCCTCATTATTATTCTTAGAAGCCAGATGATCGAAAATCAACTGGGGCCAAGCAAGCAGCCTAAGCTGACGTCCAAAAATGATTACCCTTATGGGTAAAATCCGTTTGGAAAAAGTTTGGAATTTTGTAGCACGATTGTAGGAAAAAATGCCAGCCCTGACCCTCTGCTGCTGTTTGGGACTGCCATTCTGCCTTACCCACTGATAAAGACTGCGCCAATACCTCATTCGGTCCCGGTATTGCATGGTCAAAGAGCGTGGGGCTGAGATGCGATTTTCTTGATGAACTCGCCACATAGCCACAGGTTCATCCAGCTTCCCCGGAAGCAGCCTGGCAGTCATCGCCAGGCGCATGATGAATTCAGTATCCTGGTGCAAGTGCAGGTTTTCGTTCATCAGTCCAGATCTCTGAAGCACTCCTTTTTTAATTATCAAGCCATCAAGGTGAAAATATCCGTCACTTCCCTTGATTAAGACCTCAGCGAGATCTTTGGGTGAGATGCTGTCGCTCATGGTTTGTAAATCTTTTACTCGTCTGCCAGCCAATTGCCAACGCTCCAACGACTCAGAACCATCAACTAGCATTCCGACAGCCTCATAGACACCTTCACAATCGGGATTTGCATTAAACAATTCCAAAGCCTGTCGAAAACGACCAGGTAAAAAATAATCATCGGCATCCAAAAATGCGATGTATTCTTTCTTCGCTGCCCTCATCCCCAAATTGCGACTGGCGCCAGCACCCCGGTTTTCCCCATTCGGATGGCGAAGCAACTTGACCTTGTCATGCTTGTTCGCCAAATCCTCACATACTTCCAGAGCGTTATCGGGCGAACCATCCTCTACTAATAAGACCTCAGCAGTCTCAGGCTGTGCCAGGGCAGATTCTACCGCTTGGCTTACATAAACTGCAGCGTTATAGACCGGAATAACGACAGAAACATTGATTTTGCTCAACCTTAGAATTGTGCATCCATTAAGTGAATGTACTTCCAACACTACTTCCTCTGTCCTTTATCTTTCTTAACCCAATTATTAATTCCTAAAAATTTCTTGACGTAATCATTTGCCATCTCTAATATGTACCTTAAATAACCATGGTTTTTGATAACTGCCAACTTGTATTGGATGTGCTCTAACTTGTTAAGCGTATACCTTTCTTTTTTGATAACGATTTTTGTAAAAAAAGATTGACGAAAATCCAACTGTTTTTGCAGGCGAATATCACCTCCAGCATAGCTTCCTTTTCCATGATGATATATAGAGTCAAGAAATACCTCACCATAATTGTTATTGAACGCTAAATATGGTGCTGCATAAAACACATTGCCCCCCATACGTTCCAATTGTTGACCGATTAATCTTCCTGTATCATAAATTTTTAAAGGAAAGCCTTCATCAAAAGAAAGAGTGGTCTTTATAGATTCTTTTTTTAATACCATAAAGCATGGGTGTGACAAACAAGTGGAGTATTCAATCTTTCTATATCGATCTAAAGCTACGATGGCATCATATTTTTCCAACAGCTTCTCACATGCAGGTACCCATTCTGGTGAAAACGGATGACAATCTGAATCAAAAATGCATATATACTCGCCCGTTGCTTCCTGAACTGCCAAATTCAAGACTGCGGCATGATCATGACCTCTTTTCAAAAATTGTTCTTCATTTCTAGGATATTCTAGTATCTGTGATTTTGGATATATTTGTTTGAGCAAATTTCGCGATTCTATGGAACGGTCCTGGTTGATTATAAGAACTTCTTTGATCTTATTCTGATCAGTATTTTTCTGAATTTTTGCTGCCCAAAGCTTGGTCCAGGAAAAATCGTAAAAATGAGTAGTAATAATTGAAATTTTATCCATTTTTTGGAACACTACTTAAAATAATTATTGTTTTTGCGGTTGAGCAAATATCATCCATATCTGAAGTTTCTATAGTCAATCTCAGTTTTAAATTTTGAAGGGTTTTATTTCAGCCTCAACCAATCGTTACGAATGATGGACCAGCCGGTCTGCGCCAGTTCATACCAATAGTGACCTTCCAGCAAGACTGCTGGCAAACGAAAAGGAAAGCACAGCAAAGCTTTTAGTCTTCCAATGTTGCCTGAATTGCCGTTTCCTCGGTTCCATTCCAGCAGCAAACGCTTGAGACCCAATCGGCGCTGCTGTCTGCTGCCGTGCTTGCGCAGCCAGCGATAAGTGGCGATTCTCAGGCGGATGCGGTCGCGATGAATACTTTTTTCTGGCCGCGGTGCCGAAACCCGGTTTTGCTGGTGCACTCTTCGTATTGATGTGGCTTCCGTTACACTTCCTGGATACAACCGCCCAACCGCTGCGAGCCTCAAAACCCAATCCGTATCCTCGTGCAAAGTATCAGCGATGCTTTCATCCATCTGCCCGGCTTTACTCAGCAATTCCCGCCTGACAACCAGACCATTCAGATGGATATGCCCCTGCCCACCTTTAATGAGTACCCCGAACAGGTCCGCAGGCTCAATCCCAGGTGGCAATGTGGTAACTCCTTCTCCAACAATGCTATGCTCTTGCCAGCGCTCGCGGCTAACCTCATCTTCATATGTCATCCCAACCGCATCGTAAACCCCATCACAATCCGGTTTTTGTGCAAAAACACTGTGAGCAGCGGCAAATCTATTTGGCAAATAAAAATCGTCGGCATCCAGAAAAGCAATATATTGACAAATGCTGTTGCTGATCCCCAGGTTGCGTGAAGGTCCAGCACCGCGGTTGACACCCCCAGGATGCTGAAATAACTTCACATTGGGGTTGGCAACTGCTAATTGATGGCAGACCGACAGGCTGTCATCCGGGGAACGGTCCTCAACCAGGATGACCTCTCGCACTTCGTCTTGAGCAAGTGCTGATTCCACTGCCTGGGTTATGAAAGCAGCAGCGTTATAAACCGGGATAACCACGCTGACATCAAACCCACCGATCTCGTTCAGTTCCATTGTTTTAATTCCCTTTGAATCGCTTGAAGGAATGTATCCCTATGTTGCATGTCAGGTTCAAGGTAGTTGCCTTCAGCCCATTCGTTCCAGGATTTCAGGATAACCAACTGATGCTCAGGCTGGTAATTGCTAACGCGATCGATAGCCTGGTGCAAATGCTGTTGAAAGACCTCAGGAGTGGGATTCTGGAAGACATGACCATTGACCCCAGAGCGGGGGGTGTTATCCCAGCCGGGCATGACACATGGATAAAATTCGAGGGATTGTGGTTGGGAGAGCTCCAGAAAAGGCAAAACTTTCTCGTAGTTGTAAACATGGAATGGCTGCTTGAGAGTTTTCTGATAGAAGTCTACCGCCGCTTTTGGTCCGAGCAGTTTGCTCAGGGCATTGCGCAAGCCCCTCAAACGGGTGCCGCGCCGGCTGGTACGGGAGATGGTAAAGCCGTCAAAGCCAAGCTTCGTGATGTGTTTGGCTACCTGTTCATTGTTGATGATGCCGATCAAATACAAAGATTCCAGCCCGGATTTTTTGGCCAATCCTTGCCATAAGTTTACCCAATTGGAATCCAGGTCGGCGGGTTCAAAGATAAAGAGGATCGGTCGTCCATCCACCTTGAGGTAGCGTGGATCACGAAAAGCAGGCAGAAGAGTGTTGAAATGGGCAATGTGATCTTCCACGCCAGGGTAAGTCTGTTTGATCAGAATCCTGTCTGGCTCACCGTGCCAGATACCAGTCCAGCTTTGATTAGCCCATGCCAGGCAGAAGGGGAAATCCGGTTTGCGGCTGGCAAGCACTTCATTGAAGGGACGTTCCAGAAGTTGTTTGCCTCCAAACCAATAATGCCAATAGCAAAAGCCTTCGATGCCAGCACCGCGCGCCAGCTCTGCCTGAGCTTCGCGGATGGCGGGATCGAGCAGATTGTAGTAGCCCAATTCGCCAGGCTGGACGGGTTGCTTGTGTCCCTTAAAAAGCGGTTTGGCTTTGCGGACGTTAGTCCATTCGGTAAAACCTTCACCCCACCAGGCATCATTTTCGGGGATGGGATGGAATTGAGGCAGGTAATAGGCGATCAGGCGCGGTTTGATCATCTGTTATCCATTACTAATTGAATGACCTTGTAGACGTTAGCGGCGTAATCTTCAATGTTGAACATATCCTTTGCACGTTGCCACCCAGCCAAGCCCATTTTTTGACCGAGAGTAGGGTTTTGCGCCAGCCTCAGCATAGCCTCCACCAACTCATCGAAGGTGTTATAGAGGAATCCCGTTTCTCCATCCACAATAACCTCAGGGTTGCCGCCGCTGTTCTTTCCAATGACCGGCAGCGCGGTAGACATGGCTTCGAGCCCCACACGGCTGAAGGCTTCGTTCTCAGAACAGATTAGAGCGCAATCAGCAAGGTAATAGTAAGGGAAGGGATCCTCGACAAAGCCAGTAAATTCAACATGTGCGCCAAGGTGTAGATCACTGCAGAGTGCTGATAACTCCGTAAGGTAATCAGCTTTTCCGCCGCCAGCTACGATTAATTTTGCGGGAACTCCCTGCCTATGAAGCTCTGCCAGAGCTCGAATAGCTTGTTCTTGACCTTTGTTCGGAGTAATGCTGCTCATCATTACAAAGGTAAATGGACGGTCTTGTGGGGTTTGCTGTCTGAGAACCAGACGCTCAACAAATTGATCCTTCAGGGTAACGCCGTTATAGATCTGGTTGATTCTTTTGCCACCAGGCTTAAAGTAGTAATTTGTCACTACCTTACTATGGCAGATCACTGCATCTGATCGAAGCATGAAAGCCTTGCTGAGCGCCTTGGGGTAAATAAAACGTAGCCCAAAATCGAGATCCCCAAATTCACGAATATGCCAAATATGAGGCACTTTCTCCTTGCGGGCAGCTAAAAGACCAATGGGCGTAACTGAAGAATTGGTGTAAACCAGGTCGATTTTCCAATTCTTGATCACCTCTTGAAGGGCTGAAACAGACTGCCGAATTACCCTGGCATGTTCCACTTTTTTCTTGCAAGACAAGGTCTTAGCTGACACCCACCATGGAACCGGAAGGATTGCACAATGGATACCCTTAGCTCGCAAAGCTTCAGTGAAGAGACTTTCCCGGGGATTAACAACAAACGGAACTACACCGAGCTCCTGTAACCCTTCAAGCAGACTCATCAGAGATCGGCTGGAGCCCTGGAAATTGTCATGATGGGCGACAAAAAGGATATTCATGATAAATACCACTTTGAGGGCAAGACAACTGGATAGTTGCGATTGTCAATCAAAATTCTATTTTGTAATGAGCCTGGTTCAACCTGCAGAGTATATGCCTCAGGTATCCAATCATGGATTGTAACTTTTCCAGACCCTATCCATAGATTTATACTGTATTGACCTGGAGTTAATAGAAGAGAATCAATCTCTGCAACAATTCTTGATCTGCCAGGTCCGATTACGAACTCCTTTTCCATGTGACCTGAGTGTAATTGGAATATTTTTTGACCTCGATCTGTCATAAAAGAAATTGAATATTCTGCGACGATACTGTTTTTGATGGATTCATCAGCAAGAACTTCCAGGATACATTGCAAGGGCTGCCCGGTGCGTGGTCTATCTGGAACAAGCCTAAGATCCTCGATTCGGATTTTCTTGTCACCCTTTCGTTCACTAGGATTTGAGTAGAATTGATTTGAGGGCTTTAATTCTGAAATATAATTGGTAATGACCTCTTCGGTTTCTCCAGATCTTGTAATAATGCCATTTTCTATTAGTATTGCTCGAGTGCACAAGTTTTGTACTGCAGCCATGTTGTGGCTTACAAATAGCACAGTGCGGCCTTCGCCAGCGACATCACCCATCTTGCCCAGGCATTTCTTTTGGAACTCCGCGTCCCCCACCGCGAGAACCTCATCCACAATGAGAATCTCCGGGTCGAGGTGGGCGGCCACAGCGAAGCCCAGGCGCACGTGCATGCCGCTGGAATAGCGTTTTACGGGTGTGTCGATAAACTTTTCCACGCCTGAGAAAGCTACAATCTCATCAAATTTGCGGGCGACTTCCTCTTTGCGCATCCCAAGGATGGCGCCATTGAGATAGACATTCTCACGACCGGTCAACTCTGGATGGAAGCCAGTGCCAATCTCCAAAAGGCTGCCGATGCGCCCCTTCACTTTGACCACCCCGCTGGTGGGTGCGGTTACGCGCGAGAGGATCTTGAGCAGCGTGCTCTTGCCGGCGCCATTCTTACCTATTATGCCGAGCGCTTCGCCTTGACTGACCGAAAACGAGACGTCATCCAGGGCGAGGATGCTCTCGCCGGCAAGGGCGAAGGCGTCCTTCTGGCCGATGCGTGTGTAGGGGTCGGGCTGGTGGCGCACGCGCGCCCACCAGCGGTTCAGGTCGCGCGAGAGCGTGCCTGTACCAATCACTCCCAGGTCGTATTGTTTGGAAAGATGTTCAACTGAAATTGCTATATTTGTCATAATATCTACATCATCTAGTTAGTGTTTTCTTTATTGTCAGTCAAAATTTAATTGAACTCAAAATACCTAGGGATTACAAATTCTGAAACAAATTGAAAGGAAAGTACTACACTTTACCCGAAATGTTGCCTCGACCGAAGCTTTTGAGCAACTCATTTACAGAATCAAAATACCAACTTCCAGTATAACCGTCATTACGTAATAGCTGCTCCAAGTCGTGAACCGTCGGCAAATTTGGAAATAGCTGTTGATAATGAGTACGAAGGTTTAAATCGGGGTGTAAAGCAAGAGAACGTTGCCAAAAAAAACTGCCTCGTCTTCTCCAGCGGTTTTTTACCTCAGCCGGGTTTGAGATACCACTGACATGAAAGACCCCACTTTCATTCAATCCACTTTCTATAGAATCATTAACCCAATTAAATTCATACCCATCTGCAAGTCCCAATAATGAGATAAGCCTAAAGGTATCAAAGTAATCTTTGCCAAAATTCCCTTCGGGCATATTTCTTCCATCGAAATTAATGGATTGAAGCTTAGACTTAACCCTTTGGGAGAGTTCTTCATACTTGGCAACAGAGCATGAAACATCAAATCTTTGCATAATTGAGCGAACCATTAGAGCATTAAAAAACATAAAGAAAGTTTGGGGTATTTTTACGTGGAGATTAGGGTCTTCGTACATGAACAAGACATTACCGATGCTATTGCTATTAATGGATCTCATCAGATCGAAATAAATAGGATTTGAGATGAACAAATCATAGTCCATGATGCCAAAGTTGCTTTTTCGGCACTTAAATAATAAATCAAGAATTGCGCCATGTTTTAATTGCTTATCAAGCACAATATATCCACTCACACAGAGATGTTTCTTCGCCCAATCGATCTCCCACTCGTCCATTCCAGCGAGTATCAAGATAACATTTACTCTGTTTGGAATAAACTTTAAACACAGGTCGATAATATGTAAACTGCCCTTGATACCAATAATAAATATCGGGTTAACAATCTTTTCTAACCTTCGAATTTGACCAATAAAGGCAAACAAAAGCATAATTTCATCATACTTTTTATTAATCATTCTAATGCCGTTTGATGTAATATTTGACATTTTTGTTATAAGTTATGTATGTGGTAAATCCTGATAGAACAAAATCGAAGTAAATTGGATGAGTAAGGCTCGCATTGTGTAATAAGTAATCCAAAGAAAAATACTCCTTTGTTCCTTCTCACTGTTTGTAAGGGATGCCGATACCAAAATCATCCTGGCGGGGACATTAAATGAATTGGTCCATGTAGTAACTCTGTTTTTTAATCATCTCCCAGAAACATGGCACGCCACATAACAGCGTTCAAAAAGACTGGTAAGAGTCCCGGTGCCGATGACACCCAGGTCGTTTTGTTTTGATAAATGCTCAACTGAAATTACTGGTGTGATCATAACCGATTCCATCTACTTGCTTTGTGAATTGAGTTATTCTAGTTGCTCTTTTCAATTTTTACCGATATTGCTTCCTGGATCCTATATACTTTAATCAGGATTGTAACGATTGATCTTCAGCGATTATTTTCTGAAGATGCAAATATCATTTTTGCCTTTTTGTATGAATTTTTAAATAGATAAATTTTACTAGTTTTGCTGGAAATCTTAACATTGGGAACATCAAGGCTGATGTTTGAAGGCGTTGAAATAAATATCCTTTTTGTAGAGCAGGTAACAGCCTTTTCTTAGTGAGCAAAAAAGTGGAATCTTTGACACTAAAAACATGCTTAGTGTTCCCGACAAGATTGGAAAATAACCCAGAATTCCAAACAGCTTCAGGGCCGTTCCAGGATTTGCCCCCCCATTGTGGGATATGAGCATAACCGTGGTTTTGGTGAATCACCAGACACACAGATGTCATATCTACAATTGGAACTCTTCTCTTGCGTGCATTAAATATGAACCAATTATCCCATCGCGGGCGACCAACCAAAAAAGGCGGCAGATTGTGAAGGTTTGAGTTCCTGGTGAAAACAAAATAATCAATGCCAAAACTGCTGAACAGTTTACCCTTTCCAGCACACTGTTGGAGCAATGCCAAACGCCAGGCAGGATCGCTAAAATCGATGGGATCAGTGAGATCCAGGTTGGTTCGCTGACCGATTGCCAAAAATCTATTCATATCGATCCTGGCAACCGCATCCATAAAGCTATCCATCAGGATGATGTCGGAATTGACATAGCAAAGAATTGGAAATCTTGCCTGTTCATGCGCCTGGCTGAAAACTGAATCCAAAAAAGGCGTGCCGAACTCATTACAACGTATCGAGGTCATGGACTCAACACCTAATTCTAAAGCCGCTGCGATCACAGAGGGGTCATCTCCACACAGGATGATTTGACACTTTGGAGTCAAGCGGAGCCAACTTTGGATCGCATTCCGCTGCTGAATCGCCGCGAGATCAGTAAATGGTTTGGGTACGGAAAATATTGTCAGCATTTAATTACCCATCAATTTGTAGGTTTTTTCCCTGAAAGCCTGGGCGGTAAGAGCCGTTGTAATCTTCTATGAATAAGGCCTGGATCGAGAATCAAGGAATACACGACATAAGGTAACAAGGCTGAGTGGTATTTCTGCTCTTTCCAGATGCGGCGTAGACGCGAGGCTGTATTTTGTCGGATATAAAACCGATCTTCACTATTGATATTCCATTCCATTGCTTTTTGCATCAGTTTCACCAGAATATGCGACACATCTGAGGCACTGTGAAGGTCCTTTACTGTCTTGTGTTTCTTTAGATGCCGAGCGATAACAAGACCTGAAATGGTTTCATCAGACAGAGATACTCCAATCATGTCTTTAATAGACTTTCGAATCGCATTGTATACTTCATCTTGGAGTGCAGTAGATTTCAGGGATGAAACATTCAGTTCGTGCTTGCGCACATGTAGAAGGGTGTCAGGTAAGTTTGCGATCTTTCCAACGGTGCTCAATCTTAAAAGTAGCTCCAAATCCTCAGCCACTCGGTTATTAGTATAATAAATATGATGCTTATCAAGTAATTCCTTCCTCATCATCATTGCGGGATGACATAAACTTCTTCCAAACATCAACTCCCACCTTACTTGTCCAGATGTGAGTGGGTATTTTGGTGAAGGTAAGCTAATGCCTCTTGTATCAATATCAAGTTCTTGCGATCCGAGCACATCTATCTCAGGGTGTGCTTCAAAAAAAGTTAATTGTTTCTCAAATCTAGTAGGCAAACAAATATCGTCTGAATCCATAATGGCAATATACTCCCCTTGAGCTATTGCCATTCCTAAATTCCTTGAAAACCCTACACCTTTATTGTTCTCATTAAGTAGATATTTAATACGATTATCAACTTCTGCATATTTCTTAATGGTGTCGACGGAATGGTCTGTAGATCCATCGTCAATAATAATGAATTCAAAATTTGTAATCGTTTGATTTAAGATACTTTCGATTGCATCGGACAGAAATTTCTCGCGATTATATACAGGCATTACTACGCTGATCAAAAAATTTTGTTGACTCATGATTTGTTATGGGCTTTATGGATGTCAGAAGTCACAGCTAGTAATTTGTTTTCTGAAATTTGTTCCATACTTTTATCGTGTAACAATAAAGCATGATTGAAATATGAGCGTAAAAAAACTTGAATTCCATACCTGTCACTACTATTTTCACTTCACTCATTTTGGAGAAGTAATTTCGCATTTCGCTTACGTTGATCCATTTACTTGATTCCTTACTGAAAATTTCCTTTTCATAAATTTAACCACAAAGAGTTGGTATTATCTCCAAATTTTGCAGGATCACAGGAAGTTCACACGGTGAAACGACCAAGCTTTTCTTTCAAGAAGAATTGAATTAAGAAAAACCGGGAAGAGGCGAGGGTGGTAATTGAAATGCTTGCAAATTGAGTTCAGCTTGTAAGCAGCTTGATGATTGATTTCTGATTTCTCCTGTCGATCGAGCTCCCAGCTGTTTGTAAGTTTCTCGAGTTTAAGCAAGAGCTTTGAGAGCAATAGGGCATCTTCAACTGAGCGAGTGTCTTTTGAGGCGATCAGACCTTTGATGATATCTTCAGGGAGATTGATACCAGACAAATTCCTGACATATTCCTTGATAATTCGGATTGTTTCATGTTTTTGAAGGAGCCCATTTGTCCCTGAAATGCTTGATTGATGAACACGATATTGAACAAGTACATCTGATAGATTGGCAATATTGTGGCCGGGACTAAGACGGGTCCACAAATCATAATCCTGTGCAACTTTGAATTCCCTGTATTGAAAACCCTCGACTGAAAATAGATGACTTCGCATCATTACCGTAGAGTGAGCAAGCTGACAACCAGAAACGAGTCCCCAACGCACTCCCCCAGGAGTGAGGGGATAATTCGACTTCTTCCCTGATTGGGCGGCTTGACCAAATTTGATGATTTGCCCACCTAATACATCAATATCGGGGTGCGAATCAAAGAATACCACCTGCTTCATGAACCTGTCAGGCATAGAGATGTCATCCGCATCCATGACAGCAATGTACTTACCTGTCGACTTGTCCAAGCCCAAGTTTCTTGTAAAGAATATGCCCTTATTACAATCGTTTTGATGTGTTTTTATCCGGATATCTTTCGAAGCGTAGTCCTGGATAATCTCCCTGGACTGATCAGTTGAACCATCATCCAGAATTATAAATTCAAAATCATTGTAGCTTTGAGCCAAAATACTCTCGATTGACTCAGCCAGGAATTCAGCACTGTTGTAAACAGGCATGACCACACTAATTGTTGGGCTCTTAATAGGAGTTGGTAGCACAAGATTCATGGAAGCGTGATTGAACCTTTTTCACTTTGGTTTTCAGGTTTTTTAGCTAATATCTTCCAAACAAAAAAATGATGATACAAGTTCAGATCGTTGCGAAATTGGTGCACCAAGGAAAGTTGATCATTTTCAACACATTTTAATACAGTTTCCTCATCAACATCTCCTATGCCAATTTCCCACTCATGCTCAAAATCATTGAGGTATCTCATATTTCTTCCAAACTTGCGGGTGTTTTGTTACTTTGTAAGTAAAATGTTTGATTTTTTCATAACCCCGGTATGTAACATCCGGTAGACTAATGATTACATATTTCGTCCCTACTCGAGCAAATTCTGTCAAACAAGTTGGCAATAAAGAAACAGGAAGGTGTTCAAGCATTTGAAAGCACAAAACTACGTCAAAAGATGAGTTATAGAAGGGCAAAAAGGGAAGCTTTCCACAAACTATTGGTTTAGTTGAATAGTTTAGATCGAAATCAACAACAAACTTTCCCTGCCTCGTGAGTAAATGATTAAGGAAATCATTACCACTTCCCACGTTTAAAAATGATGCACCCTTTGATTTCATGGCAAGTGAGTATTGATGACCATACGATGACATTCTTGATGGACTTAAGTACTCATGTGTACAGTAACCGCTGCCATCTATCTTGTTCTTCGAGGAGTTCTCTATATGTTCCATAACGTAGTCAATAATCTTTTATCCATTACATGAATGAGGTGTATCTGGTCAAAGCTTTTAAGCAATTATCTGCAAATAATTTGTAAGTAAATCTTATCAGAACATTTGATGACTTGTTTTTTTTTCTTCTATCATAGGTCTCGAGCATATCAAGTTTGATTAGCAATGATAGAAAATTGCTTAATTCTGTCTTTTCCATATTTTGCCTATAACCCAGTAAAAACTGATTAGTTATGAGATCAAAGGAATGTCTTGTAGCCAAAAACCAGTTTGCATAATCCATCCTGATAATGCAATTCAGGACATCAAACTCCCTGGGTGCAAGCTGACAATCCTCAAAGTCGATGATCTCCAGCATGGAGCCGGATTTCTTGATGTTATCCAGGCCAAAATCGCCGTGGGAGATGACCCATTCGCAGCTGTTCTCGTTAAAATATTCCCTGGCAGAGTCGTAGATCTGGTTCATTTTGTCAACCTGATCGGCGGTGAAAAGATGTTTGAGGTCGTTGAGATGCGACTCAAACTTTTCAAATTTCTTGCGCAGGAAGTAATCGTTCTTCTCGTAAGTGGTCTGCGTGTCATGAAAGGCACGCAGCCAGGCACCCACCCTGAACCAATCGATGCCTAATCTGTTGATCCATAGACGCTTCCAGGGTGAGGAGGTGTCTTCCCAGGTGCGCCTTTCCATCAGGAATGCCTTATATTCGGGCATGATGGCAATCACAGTGGGTGTTCTTACCCCTTCCACCTGGGGCATTCCTTTGGCAGCCTGCAGCCCGGCGTTTTCAAAACGGAAACCGCGATCATAGAAGTAAATTTTGAAGAAAACCGAGGGAGATTTACCGTGGGAAGGGAGAAAACCAGCCACCTTTCCGCCAGTGAACTTAACAACCTTGATTGTTTCAATTTGGTCGAAAACCTGTTCGACAGGCACATGCCAAAATTCAGCAGCTACCTGCGCGACAACATTCATTTGATCAGCTGTAGGAGTTTCCATCAACTATCAATCTTCCTTTTGATTATCATACCGTATCAATAAACGTCTTTTCCACCCTGTTAAAGATCACAACCCCAATAAGCAGCACCACCAGCATAAAGACAAACGAGTACACCAAGCCCATCCAGGATGCAGCCCCTGCGCCGAGGAAACCCGCCCGGAAGGTCTCGATAATAGGCGAAATCGGATTGATATCCGCAATCCAGCGCCAACGTTCTGGGATAGTAGAAACTGGATAAATGACCGGAGTGGCGTACATCCATAAGCCGACACCAAAACCCACCAAGTAACTTAGATCGCGATACTTGGTAGTGAGAGAGGAGATGATAATGCCAAAACCCAATCCCAAACCTGCCATCAACACTATCAGGAGTGGGAGTGTTAGAGCCCAAGCGGTGAAAAATACTAATGAACCCCTCAGGTAGAAATATAAGAAGAAACCGAGGAAAAACACGAGTTGAATTGCAAAACTGATCAGGTTCGAAACAACAATAGAGATAGGGGTGACCAGGCGCGGAAAATAGACCTTGCCAAAGATGCCCGCGTTGGATGTAAAGGTGGTTGAGGTTCCGTTGAGGCAGCCTGAAAAATAATGCCACATAACGGTCCCGGACATGTAAAAGAGCATCTGAGGAAGACCATCTGTGGGCAATTTGGCGATTTGACCAAAGATGACGGTGTAGATCAGGGAGGTGAAGAGCGGCTGGATGATGAACCAGAGCGGACCCAAAATGGTCTGCTTGTAGCGCGAGACGAAATCTCGCCGGACGAAGAGGATGATCAGGTCGCGATAGTGCCAGACGTCGCGCAGCTGCAAATCCCACCATTTTTTGCGTGGTGTGATAATGAGATCCCAGGAATCATTTTCAGTTGTGGTTTGAGTTTGGGTCATATGGTTTAAAGGTTTTGAGTTTGAGTATAGATGTTGATAAATCGATCAAGTATTTCTTGGATAAAACGGGGACATTAGAAGACCCTCACCCTTTATCCCTCCCCCTTCGCCAAAAGAAGGCTGGGGAGGGCTAGGAGAGCTGCAGGTCATACCATTTTTTGCTTGGTGCGATAATGAGATCCCAGGATTGTTCTGTTTTGGAGGTTTTGTTCATAATTGATTTCCATTTTTACTGACGGAGGACGGGGGCCGGAAGACAGAAGAGAAAAGACAAGAAACTGGACTGAATTCCAATGAATTCTGCATTCGCATGGAAACTGGAGGCTACCAATGCTCAGTCGGGGGACCGGTCTTCGGTCTTCGGTCCCCGGTCAATGTTTGCTTTCAGCTTTCAGCTTGGGGCTTTCAGCTGATTTTCGCTTCACTTGTTATTCGTCTACATTTCAGTCTTCAGCTGATTTTCCGGCCCAACTTCACGCATCTATTATTCAGCTCACAAATTAAGCTAATTTGCTAGGCTAACTCCTTATCATCTATCCAACGATAGTCATCACCCTGGGTGGATACGGCTTCACCAAAGGAATCCTTCGGCAGAAGAACACGACGTAAGCTAGGGGAATATTTGCGCTTGGAGAAACGCAATCCAGAAGCACCACAGTTCACACAGTGAGTGTCAACAATTTCTCGGAAGTTTCGATAAATCCGCAGCACTCCACCACATTCAGGGCAGGCATAACGTTCAAGGATGGCAGGGTTGTGACTAGCTAATCCATAGTGAGGGATATCCCCAATAACCTTGCTACCGGCGCGGATTAGGACATGACGCCCAATGTGCACGCCACCGATAATCTCGGCACCCACCCCAATCCGGCAGTGGTTTTCAATGATCGTCTCCTGATCTGCCAGGTCGTTATCCTCCCTGAGCAAGCCAATGACGACATCGTGAGCAATATAGGTGCCTTCACCGATGTGAAGGGGTCCTACCAGGGTCACATTTTCACGTACGTTGACAAAGGGGTCCAGCGTGACCCTGCCGATGATGGTCACGTTCTGGCATAGTGTAACGCGCATCTTGAGTATGGTTTCTGGGCTGATCTCGCATCCGGGATCAATGCGGCTGGTTTCATCGACTATAGCGCCTTCAGCGACCTTTGCTTGGAAATAATGTGGGTTCAAGGGGGTAGGGTATATCATGATTTGTTCATCTCCTTATAAATAGAACGTTTGTTCTATTATAGAAGATATTCAGGGAAAATGCAAGAGGGTTCCAGTTGGCAATTGGTAGCCTATAGCTGGTAGGTGATAGCTCAAAGCTTAAATCTGAACGGATATTAGCTCGTAGTTCATAGCTCATAGGTAAAGAATTAATAACATGCAAGCAATCAGCTATCAGCCGGATCATCGATTACCTTGTTGATATACCCGGTAGATCCATCGTAAGAAATCACTCTTCCAGGCACTCCGACCATTACACCAAAATCGGGAACGTCCTGTGTGACAACACAGTTGGCACCAATAGCAGCGTTGTTACCAACTCTTACATTTCCGAAAATCTTGGCACCAGGACCGATGTAGACATTGTCGCCAATAACCGGCACACCGGCGCGCGCTCCCCTCCTGCTGACACCAATGGTGACTTGCTGAGAGAGGTTACAGTTTTTGCCAATGATCACTTGTTCGTTGACGACTATTCCCCCCTCATGACCGATATAGAGACCAGGACCAATCTGGGTTTTATAAGAGATTCCAATCCCAAAGCGGATCTGCTGGTGGCGGTTGATGAGCCAGGCACATGGGAAGAGCAAGAAACGCGTAATCGGATTTGCATGAACAACAGCGCACCAGCGCATCCAGACTGTGTATCTGAATCCCAGGTAAAGGAAATATTGAATGAGATAAGCGGCAAAATTTGCCTTACCCGCATAGCGGTAAAGGTCTGCCCTTATATACTTCAGAAAGTCATGATAACTCATATTGAACTTTCCCATTATTCTTCACATAACGCATTCCAACAACCAGACCTGAAATTATTGCCAGTAATAGAGACACTGCAATATTCAAATTCACCAGCGCCAAGGCAACCAAAGCGATGAGCAGCCATGAGATCAGCAGTAACAGAGCGTTTTTCCGAGCTTGTTTCTTTCTGGTTGGTTCGTTCTCGTTACTATCGTCTTCGCCTTGATACACCTGGTATGAAACCTCGGAGGAACTCAAGGTTCTGTCATGGACATACAGCGCGGAAGCGCAGCCCAGAAAGACCCAAAAAATTATCTCAAGGTTTCGTCCTAAGGTGAACGCGTCAAAAAGACCAAAGACGAGAAAAGCAACAATACCACAAGCAAGCCCAAGAGCGAGAGCGCGATTCATCGTCCTTTTGTGTTTCAGCGCTTTCCAAGACATCGCTCCAAAACCTCCGAGTACCGTGGAATAGATGAGCACACCTGGCAAACCAACTTCAACAGCAACACTAAGTAAGGTGTTATGCGCGTGAAAAACGACATCGGAAGCAGAGGGCAGGACAATTGAGGCATAGTATTGTCTATACGCTTCGCCAAAAGCACCTAAACCAATCCCTGTCAATGGAAAATCACGCAGGATGATAAGGGCTTTGCTCCAGATTTCAACACGCCCAGGCAGAGTCGCTTCCTGGCTTGTATCCAAAAGTGATAGCATTTCAAGTAATTTGCCATCCGCCCGCACAAAGAAAAACAGGAGTAAACCAACTGACAGTGGAAGCAGCAGCCAAAGAAAATGTTTCTCCTTCAATAAACAGAGCAAGTAAATTCCTGCTGCACATCCCAACCAGGCACCACGGGATTGCGTCAGAACCAGCATGCCCAGGCTTAACCCAAAGCATAAAAAGAGGACCCCCTTGTAGATAATCTCCGGAAAGGCTGACTGCTTTTCGTAAGGCGATTTCAATCTTCCAAAGGCACCTTTATCCCAGAGCAAACTGAGCAAAAGCGGAGGAAAGAATGTCAAAGCACCACCGATTGTATTCTTATTGATTTTTTCAATACCAAGCTTACCAACAATTGAAGGCAGGTGATTGTAGACACGATCAAAAAGAGAATGGTTACCCACTGGCCAATCTGTTCCAATAAGTGCAAGTGCAGTAACGATGATTGAAAGAAAAAGGAGCGAAAAAATCATCCATGTCAGCCGCTGGCGGAAGCGAAAGAATACCACGATAATGGCATAGATGGATATCCCTAGAATCAACCCTGAAAGCTTTGGGAGGAAGAGCTCCTTGTATGGTGTAAACAATATACCTAGAGAAGCGATGACCAACAAGCTAACAATTGGGATATCGAGAGGGGCAGTAGAACCGAAATGTTGCGATTTAAGCAAATAAACAAGCCATACCGCTAACAGGGGGATGAAGAAAAGGGGATCGATGGACAGATCCAACATCAACACGGCATAAAATAAGGCGCATATAACAACCAAACCAATCAGGATGAAGTCAGGAATGGATAAAGGTATAGGTCGTGCAAATGCTCTATGGTGAGATGAGGAAGTGGAATCTGAAGGCATTTAAGGTGTTGAATTCTCTAAGTTAGTCAATCGTTCCACCGCTTCGAGCGCAGAAGAATCGCATGGGCTTACGAGAAGTAAATCTTGGTAAGTTTGCAAAGCTTTCTCAATGTCTCCTGTTTTTTCATATGCTTGTGCCAGAAGTGAATATCCATAAGTTTCACCCGGTGATAGTGAAATCATTTTTTGGAAGCACTCAATAGCTTTTTCAGGCATTTTCAATTGAGAAGTGTAGAGGAGTCCGAGGTTTCTCCAGGCTCTCCCATCACTGGAGTTTTCCATAATTGCTTGCCGATATATTTGTTCCGCCTTTTGCCAATCGGTTTCAGCCACATAAATATCCGCCAGGTAACGAAGCCAATCTGATGCATAATCTGAGTTCGGATAATCACTGCGTGATAAAAGGAGAAGATCCTCAGCTTCAGATAGCTGACCCTGACTCTTGAGCGTGAAGGCAAGACTCGAGGTGTATTTTTCGGGGTCAAGCCGATAGAGAGATTGGTTTGCTGCTAGCAAAAACTGACTATCTCCTTGTTCGATTGCTTTGTTAGCAGCTCTTTCGAGGATTATTGTCTCATTCAGATTTTCCCAGATTCTAAAAGCTTCGGTCTTTTGTCCTTGGGCATAGAGCAGCTCAGCATAAGTGCCTTGCACAGCCCGGTCCTGATATGTCAGCAACGGCACGAGGATCTGCTGGGCGACTTCCAACTGTTCTTCTCTAATTGCCTGGCGAGCCAGTAGGACTGCTGAATGAGGTGTTTTTGATGGGACTGAAACCTGGCTGATTTTACCAGGATCAGCCTGGAGCCAGCTAACCAGATCGATTGACCAGATGTTTTGATGGACGGTAACCAGGATGCCGTTCGGATGAAAGAGTCCGAGAAGCACGATGGCAAGGATGAGAAATGGTACTAGTTTTTTCATGGGGGAAAGCTCATACACGTCTACTGCGTGGAGGGAACAAGAGGCCGACTCTCTACGGGGGCAAATAGGGGAAAAATGGCTGAGGATTTTGGGTTTCTTGAGACCGCGAGGTGAGCAGTATAAATAATAGCAAAATTAATCACACTCATAACCTCAATACTTCTGGATGATTTCCTAATTTGCCAAAAGAGGTGAGTCGAGGATTTATAAATAACATTCTCATTTCTCTTTTGTAATTAGAAATATAGTTCCATCATCTAGTTCAATTCTTTTATATGAGGGTGAAATTTTGAGCAATTCTTCAGCTGTGTTGAAATAGACCCTAGATTCAAAAAAGCAAAACAAGGCAAATGAATAGCGCTCCTGTCCATATGTATTGAGAGACCTAGATTATGTTAGGTGAAACAAGCACAAAAATTATAAAAAACAAAATTGCGTGTGAAGTAGATTTTAAATATCTTTGGGATAATTTACCTGATAAAAAAATGCACAATCCAAATAGCAAAGCATTAACATATCTTGCTGATAAAAGTGGATCGATATTGAAGATTAGACTGATTGCTGCTAACAATAATGGGTATAAAGGAGGATAGGGAAAAATATGGCTTCCGTCAAATCGTGTAAGTCCACCACCGGATGATAAATTTCGCGCAACCGAAATATATGTAACTGAATCAGGAGTTACTCCGCTATTGTAACGACTTGTTGACCACAATAACAACCCATCACCAATAATCCCAAGAAAGAAACAAATTAAATTAAATCTTTATGGAGATATCTGTTTGAAATAGGATTTGTCTACGCTTTGCGAATTCAATTTATTGCTCTTTCTTGGCAAACCTATCATTTCAGAAAAATAGTGAGCCAACTTACATACTCCAAAGACCTTTCAGCTTTCACGCTATGTCTTTAAAGGTATGCTCCACCAGACTGGATTTTGCGTCTGTCACACTGTGTCGATAAATGTCCTCTCAACACGATTGAATATCACTACTCCAATTAATTACACAATTACCATAAATCCGGCACTGTAGGCGAGACGAGGCCACGATGCATCACCTGCTCCCAGAAATCCCATTCTGAAGGTTTCGATTATGGGTGTGACCGGGTTAACATCTGCAACCCAGCGCCATTTCTCGGGAATACTGGAAACCGGGTAAATGATAGGCGTGGCGTACATCCACAAAGAGACGCCAAACCCGACCAGGTAGTTTAAATCACGATATTTGGTAGTCAACGAAGAAATGATGATGCCGAAGCCGAGCCCCAAACCAGCCATCAGCAGCACCAGAAGCGGTAACGCAAATGCCCACGAGGTTAGGCGAATATCAGCACCACTGAAATAGAAAAACAGCCAGAATGCCATGAAAAGCCCAAATTGGATTGCCAGCGTGATCAGGTTGGAAATAACGATCGAAATGGGGGTCACCAGGCGAGGAAAATAGACTTTACCAAAAAGATGCGCATTGCTGATGAAGGTTTGGGAGGTGCCCGTGAGACAGTTGGAGAAATAAGACCATAGCACGGTACCAGACAAATAAAACAGCATTTGGGGCAAACCGTCGGTAGGCAGTTGGGCAATGTTGCCGAAAATAACCGTATATACCAACGAATTGAGGATGGGTTGGATAATCAGCCAAAGCGGTCCCAGGATGGTTTGCTTGTAACGCGAGACAAAGTCGCGCCGCACAAAGAGGCTGATCAAGTCGCGGTAGTGCCAGACATCGCGCAGCTGGAGATCCCACCACTTTTTGCGGGGTGTGATTATCAGGTCCCAGTCTTCTTCTTGAATTGAACTTGGATTTGTTTGCGATTTAATTTTCATAGGTCAAATCTTGAAATAAAGTGTAAGTGTTCAAAGTAAATGAACACAGCATCTCTTGCGAGATGCCACGTTCAACATATTCAGTTTTCTAAAACATTTCTAGGAAAGTGTGGTATAAAACGCTATTCAGCTTCCTGGCTCAGCAGGTTTTGGTGGATCCAGTCGACGACGGTTTGATCCCAGCGGTAGACAAAACTGGAGCCAAAGTTGGAGGGGATAAACTCAAAGTCCTGCAATAGCATTTCTTCGGGAATTTGAGTCGAGTTATAGTTTTCCAAATCGAAGTTTTGCAAGAAGCAAACGCCCAGCGTTGTGATCTGCTCTATGGAAAGATCGGTCAAAAAAGTATCATAGAAGTCGGCAACCAGATCGGGGAATTTGACAAGATTTTCAGGTTGCAGGAACTTCTTGATCACGCCTTTGATAATTATCGACTGGTTACCCACACGGAAGCCATCGCTATAGTTTGTACGAATACGCGAAAGGTCCAGCGCACGTTCACCATCCAGGGTTTGCGTTCCGGCTGGGAAGTAACCAAGGCTGGGGTCCGGATCATATACTTCCTGGGGTAAGGTAACCTCAACGCCGCCGATTCCATTGATAAAATTGCGGACAGCATTAAAGTTCACCACCGCGTAGTGATCAGGTGTAACGCCAAAGTTGTGCTGAATGACGCGTGCCAGTGAATTGGCACCGCTGCCGGCATCAGGGTCTCCAGTCCAGCCAGGTGAACCCAAAAGGTAACCCTGGTTGATCTTGATCGGGTTTTCTTCCTTAAAGAGTCCGTCCGGCGCGTTCACGACCATATCGCGCGGTAAGGCGACCATATTGATCGTCATAGTCGTAAAGTCAACCCTGGCAAGGCGGATCACATCCGCCAGACCATACAGATAGTCGTTGCCGCGATAGTCGATCCCGACCAGCAGGAAGGTCCATTCAGCAGTGTCACCACACACCGGAGCAGGCGTAGCAGTTGCGGTTGGTTCGGGAAGAGTGGCGGTTAAAGTCGGCGCTTCCGTAGGTAAATCGGTTGAAGTCGGCAGTGCTTCGGTGGAAATGCTGGGCAAATTAAGTGGGTCCGAAATCGGTTTTTGCAAAAAAGGTTTCAGCCACGTAAACCAGACCGATACCAAAATCAGGATCAGTCCAATAGCCACCAGACCAATAATCTGCCACCTGGAAATTTTTCGGCGGGGAGTGCCAGAACCTTGACCGTTCTGGTCTGTATGCATGGGTTGTGTATCGCTCATATTCTTCCTTCGCGCAATAAAAGCTGCCCACCCTGGCAGCCAAGTTTTAATCTAAATGTTGATTCTACCACGTGTCAAGAATCGCGATCTTGCATCATGATCAATCAAGCAAACCAAGCGATTGCTGCACAAATTCAACCACCTCTTCGTGGGGAATCAACACTTGCGCGCCTGTTTCAGTGGTGAAGGGATGGAACATGGTGTCTGGAATGGGAGAGACCTGGATATCTGAGATTTTGATAATCTTGGACAGGCAATAGAAACTGTACATATCGGTCAAACCAAGGTTGGTTTGGGTGGTCTTATCTTTCATCAGGGTGGTCAGTATTTCATAGACCATTTTCGGAGAGATACCTCCGCGAACCTTATCGAGAATCGCTTCCATCACCAGCGTCTGGCGGTTTATCCGTTGAATGTCCGTGTCAAACGCGCGGATGCGCATAAAGACCACTGCTGTTTCTCCGTCCATCTCATAGGTACCAGGTGGAAAGTTGTACCAATAATCCTGCGCCCGCTTCTCTGTCGTGACGGTTATCCCGCCGATTGCATCGATGTACTTGCCAATTTCGGTGTAATAGAGCACGAACTGGTCGTCAAAATCTACGCCGAAATTATAGGTGACGTTTTCTGCTATCGAATCAGCACCACTTCCTGTACCAAAGAAATACTCACCATAACCAAAAGTGGCGTTGATGCGACCGTAATCGATACCAAATTGCTCAAAACCGACAATCGGCACGTAAAAATCACGGGGGATCGAGGTCATTTTTACAGTGGCATTTTTAAAATCAACTCTTATCAGCCTGATGCCATCTGCCTGGGCGTGTTTATCGATTCCGAGAAGCAAAAGATTGATCGTGTCGTTGCGACCGCAATGACCAACTTCTTCATCGCTGGAGCCGGTTGCAGGCAGAGGGGTTTCTTCGGGAGCTAGCAATGCCGCAGGTGTAAACTCAACCGGTGCGTCTCCAGCGTTTTCCGGGAATATTTCAGCGTCTGGGTTCACCGGGGTGGGTGTCAGCAGGAGCGCATCATCAGTTGCCAGTGGCACCAACACCTGCTGGGGGAAGTTACAGGCTGCGATAGTCAGAATCAGCCCGAACGTGATCAGTATCACAAACAAATTGGGAGGTGCTGCTTTTACCTTTGACCTCTTCATGCAATCCAACTCCTTTCTGCATCCATCCACGCCTCCGCCCCTCCGACAAGCTCGTTGTCGGTTGAGGTGTTACCGTTTCTTCTTTTTCGTGCAGTATCGCGCTAAAACGCGCGTTTACTAACTTTGTCTGCGTCAACCTGCAAACGAACCGTTCGCCCCATGTAACTAAGCAAAACAGCCACACGATCTTCCCCGTTGATGCACTGCTCAAACCGGGCTTCAATTCCCTGCAGCATCGGATCGGCAATCCAAACCCTCTCACCTGGGCGTATTCGACCAAGGTCGGGATTTAGTTTGCTATTTTCACGTTCCACCTGGCGCCGGATTACCTCAATCAAACCGCCTGAAATTGACGCAGGGGTATTATCAAAATTCACCAACCCAATCACACCTCTCATCAGACCCAGACGTTTGTTGTAAAGGTCCCCAATCTCCCCCCGTACAAACAAGTAACCGGGAAAGTAAGGCTTTTCGGTCTTTGACCGCGGGTTGGTCGGTTTGACATCAAGGCGAGGGAAGTAGTTTTCAATCTGGTTTTCTTCCAGCTGTGAATAAACAATAAACTCAAATTTTGGTTTGCTGCGAAGAGCATACCAAAAAGCTTGGTTGGTAATCGTGTTATCTTCGACCATAGTCCGCATTCATTACTCGGCTTGTCCGAATCCATCGGACAAAATGAAAATGTATTCCTAATCCCTACTCCCCAATATTATAAAGCAAAATCAAAACTTGATACTTCCGGGAAATTGAACTATTCGTCTCCACCATTATGATATAGTTTTAACCTGAGGTGAAGTATGGGAAGAGCGGTTAATCTTGCTTTAGGCGGTGGGGGTGTCAGAGGGGTAGCGCACCTGGGCGCAGTGCAATGCTTGTTAGATCATGGCTACAAGATCAACGGCATAGCCGGCACGAGTGCGGGAGGTCTGTTCGGTGCAACTATCGCAGCGGGTAATTCAACCCAAGAGATTGCAGCTGCGGTGGATAAATTTTTCACTGAATCAAGTTTCAAATCCGGCTTAGGATCTGCATCTTTTTCACTGATCAACACAAGTGGGATGGTGAAAGCGCTCGAACCTTTTTTACAAGGTAAAGAGATCAAGGATCTTATGATTCCTTTCGTAACAACTGCCGTCAGTTTGAAGAGCGGGCAAGAGGTGATCATAAAAGAAGGTGATGCCATGAATGCCGTACTCGCCACTACTGCAATACCTGGATTTTTCCCCACCCAAGGAGAAGCTGTTTTAGTGGACGGCGGCGTGGTTGATCCTGTCCCTGTCGATTCTGCCCGTGAATTCGACCCGAGTTTACCTGTGGTGGCAATTTTGCTCCATAAACAGCCCTCGGGTTTCAGCCTGGAAGATATAAAAGTGCCCTTTGAGGACAGTTTGTTCGAACCGCTCGCAAAATCAATCTCCAATTCAAGGCTAGGTGAATTAATGCGCCACCTGACAGCCACAGTCGATGTCGTCACGTATAAACTAAGCGAACTAAGGATCGAAAAGTCGAAACCAGATGTATTGGTCGAGCCAGTTGTAGGGCATTTGGGTCTTCTGTCGAAGGTTGAGTCTCAACCCCTGGTCGAAGAGGGTTACCGCGCGATGGAAGAAAAACTGGCAGAGCTCGATAGAGCTTATTCTCTCGTTAATTCATTCCGGAGAATCACAAAATATTCCCGCTCAAGGTCGTAAGAAATAGTTATCCGCGGCGTAAGACAGCAATCAGAGTCAAAAACAACCCGAATCCCGCCAATATGACGATGATGTAACCGATGGGTACACCCACGGTAGTCGTCCCGCCGACCTCGGCTGGGTAGGTTGGAATCTGCAGGGCTGGCGGTTCAGTAAAGGTCGGTAGTCTGCTCGGGATTGCCGTGATGATAAATTGGGCTGCCAGGGTTGGGTCGATGGTTTTGGTGATCGAAGGTGTCTCCGTTGGCGGTGGTTGCAGCATCGGCAGCGAGCCTCCAAAAACTTCCACCCGATTCAAGATAATCCAGCCACGATTATCAGGAGCACCAGCATAATCGATCATGACGTAATCGCCGTAATAGCCATAGGCTTTGGCTTCCTGACCGACCAGGAAAATACCTACCCTGGTTGAAGTCGAGTTGGGATAGCTGCGCACGTTCAGTGGGTTTTCGACGTCACCAATTGCCCGAACATACAAACCGCGCGGCGAACTGGTCACAGTCGGAATCGAGACGGTAGGAAACTGCGCCCAAACTGAGTGCGCCAGATTTGGTAAGAGACTCATCAACAACAATACGCTCAAAGCAATTATGCCGGCAGTACATCGAATAGTATTGGATTTTTGCGTTTTCATTCCAGACCTTTAATCATTCCGATTATAATCGAATCCTATTCGTAAGGTAGAATGGAGCATATGAGCACGCGCATTTATCACGGTGACATTGACCCCCGCCAAATCGCAAACAGCCTGAGTGCCGCTTTTCATCGTGGAAACTTCCAGGTGCAGCAAATTGGAGACAAAGACAACTTGGTAGTGCAAATAGCCACCCGGCAAAATCGGCTTTCAGGTGGTCGTACTGCGATGACCGCCACCATATCAAGAGTTGCCGATGGCATTAGCATCACACTTGGTCAGCAAAACTGGCTGGGCGTGGCTGCCAGCCTGGGTTTTTCAGCACTTAGCGCTGTGCGTAATCCTTTTTCATTGCTCAGTCGCCTGGATGACATTGCCCAGGATGTTGAATCCATCACCCTTGAAGACCAGATCTGGGAAGTCATCGATCGGACCGCGCGAGAATATCGCGTTGGTCATGCTTTGTCCGCACGCCTGCGCCGAACAGTGTGCCCCTATTGCCTAACAGCGAACGAGATCGCAGCCGGTCGCTGCATCGCCTGCGGTGCCCCTCTCGGAGAAGTCCAACCCATCACCTGTCCTAACTGCGGCTTTGTTGTTAAACGAGACGAAGCATATTGTCCTAATTGTAAAAATCGTTTGTAAGTTTTTTTTGGTCACTTATTTTTTGTGAGGTATTCATGATCAGGATCGTTGCTGACACCACCTGTTGTGTTACTGGTGATAGGATGCAAGCGCTGGGAATCGACTTTGTTCCTCAAATCATCACATTCGAAGGGGTTTCATATCGTGATGATTTTGAGTTGAGCACGGAGGCTTTCCTTGAGAAACTTCGGGCTGCAAAAAAACCTTCCCGGCACCGCAGCCCCACCACCCGCCCTCTATAACCCAATCTATCAGCGCATTCTCGATGCCGGTGACACCGTCCTGGTGCTGACCCCGCCAGTCAAAATGAGCGGAACTTTTCGTTCTGCTACTGTCGCTGCAGATGATTTCGATACAGATCGCATCAATATCGTCGATACCCAAACCATCGCCGGCAATCTGGGAACGATCGTGTTGAAAGCCAAGGAATGGGCGGACGAAGGTATGGGAATTGAGGAATTGATCGATCGCGTCAAGGATATGTCGGCACGTGATCGAAAACTTTTCCTGGTTCCGACACTTGAATATCTGCATAAAGGTGGCAGGATTGGTGGTGCCTCAAAACTGATCGGATCTTTGCTCCAGATCGTTCCAATTCTAACGCTCCGTGATGGTGGCATTGAGGTTTATGATAAGGTGCGCACAATAAACCAGGCTATCAACGAGATGGTGGATCTCACTGTTCAAATTTGCGAAAATAACCCAGAGGCGAATTTGAGCATTGGTCAGTGTGACTCCAAGGAATTGTTTGAAAAGATCACAAACCTATTTCGAACCAGGCTTGACCAGGAAGAATTCCCTTCATTCACCGCCCCACCTGCCATCGTGGTGCACGCTGGTCCGGGGTTGGTAGTGACAAGCTGCTTCGCAAAACCACGTGGTTAGCAACCGGTAGATTTAAGGACAGGCGCTAACCTGTCCTTTTTTTAAGTTTCGTCATAGCGAGGGAGAGAAGCGTTCTTTTTATTAGTCACTGCGACTGCTTGCGCACGGAGTGTGGAGCGTAGCGACCGTGGCAGTCTGCCCTTGACTTTTTTTTTCTTCTATTCTGTCACTGCGAAGGAGCGTAGCGACCGCGGCAGTCTGCCTTTGACTTTAATCATGTCACTGCGAGCCCCGAAGGGGGCGCGGCAGTCTGCCTTTGACTTTTTCTTTGTCTTCTATTCTGTCACTGCGAAGGAGCGTAGCGACCGTGGCAGTCTGCCTTTTCAA
>DHCY01000039.1:90537-90827 GCA_002399085.1 Anaerolineaceae bacterium UBA4890 | reverse complement strand
ACATCCTGCCAGAAGACCCCCCCACGCTTGATGGCAAAGGGTCTCGCAGTGACCGAGATTCAATAAACAGCGGCGAGGGAGCGTAGCGGCCGTGGCAGTCTGCCCTTGACTTTTTTTTTCTTCTATTCTGTCACTGCGAGGGAGTGAAATGACCGCGGCAGTCTGCCTTTGACTTTAATCTTGTCACTGCGAAGGAGCGTAGCGACCGTGGCAGTCTGCCTTTGACTTTTTTTGACTTCTATTCAGTCACTGCGAAGGAGCGTAGCAACCGTGGCAGTCTGCCTTTTCAA
>DHCY01000039.1:0-90337 GCA_002399085.1 Anaerolineaceae bacterium UBA4890 | reverse complement strand
ACATCCTGCCAGAAGACCCCCCCCCACGCTAGATGGCAAAGGGTCTCGCAGTGACCGAGATTTATGAACAGCTCAACAAGGGTTTCGCAGTGACCGAGATTCAATTAACAGCTCGACAAGGCAAAAAACCTCGCTGTGAATGAGAATCTAGGTTGGATTGTGGAAACCTGAGGACTTCATCCACCGCTTCACGGTCCCCTTTCCCCAAAAGGAAGGCTATTATTGCTACTATGCCCAAAGGTCTGGATGGTTGCGGCGGATGGAGCCATAGCTGTTGGCAGCGATAATAACATGATCGATCAGGCGAATGTCAAGGATCTTACCTGCCTCGATCACCGCCCTGGTCAGGTTGACATCCTCCGGGCTCTCCCCAGGATTTCCCGAAGGATGGTTATGCACAAGCGCAATCGCATACACATTTTTCCGAACCGCATCCTTGAAGATTTCGGCTACGCGCACCGTGGTTGCATCCTGTGAGCCTTTGTAAAGTCGCTCTTTCCCCAGAAAGCGGTTCCGTGAGTTGAGCAACAGCACCCACAGCTGTTCCTGGTTAAGTCCTTTCATTTCGAACCCCACCAGGTTCGCAATATCTTCGGGAGTTTTGATAAACACAGCCGGGTCCTCACCTTCCTTTGCCAGACGGTAACCAACTTCCACTGCTGCCTTGATACGCGCGGCTTTCGCCAGCCCAATCCCTTTGAATTCCATCAGCCGGGAGAGGTCTTCCCGATGAATACCACTAAAACCGCCCAGGTCGACAAGCAGTTTGTTTGCCAGATCAATGGCGCTTTCCTCCTGATTGCCGCTGTTCAGCAGTATTGCCAGCAGCTCCGCATTAGTGAGGGCATGCACACCTTCCGCCTGCATGCGTTCTCTCGGGCGGTCATCTTTTGGCAAATCGTTGATGCGAAGGGTCTTTTTATCGTTCTTCATTCCTCAATTTTACCTGATGGTCATGTTATAATGCGCTTTCGGATGGATTAATGCCATGGAATCGACGACTTTCCCTGCTGACTGCGCGAACTTGATTCAAATTTCTGAATTAGTTTGCAGCTATGCCCAAAAACTACCCTTTACTCCCAAACAAATCTACGAAATCGATCTGGCTGTAGATGAAGCCAGCTCGAATATCATTGATCACGCCTACAAAGGTCTCCCTGAGGGTCAAATCAGGCTCTTCCTTGACCACAATCAATCGGCAATGACCATCATCCTGCAGGACGACGGCAATGGATTTGATTTGAACAGTGTTCCCGAACCTGACCTCAGCGGTCCGCTGGAAGAGCGGCGCGAGCGCGGCTTGGGTGTTTTCCTGATCCACCAATTGATGGACCAGGTTATTTATGAACCAAACACAGGCAATGGCAACCAGCTCACCCTGGTCAAAAACTTTGAATCCTTCCAGCCTGAAAACAGTGTCAACAGAGATATCGCTTCCTTGTCATTGGAAACCTTGCGGATTATTTCGGAGATCAATCGCTCAATCAGCAGCACGCTCGACCTCGACCAACTGCTCCAGGAAGTAACCAGGTTGATCCATACGCAATTTGGTTACCCGCTTGTGCACATCTTTTTGGTCGATTATGTCCCACAGACCATCGTATTCAAGGCAGGCAGCGGCACGAAAGCTGCCATGTATGCCGAAGATAAGGTGTCGTACCCTATCGATATCAAACCGGGTCTGATCGCGCTCACGGCGCGCACTGGTAAAACACAGTTGTCAAACGACATCTCGAACGACCCCAATTACCGACCCGACGCTCGCTCAGATTCGATGGTCGGTTCAGAGCTTTGCCTGCCGCTTCAATTTCAGGGGCAGATGCTGGGCGTGCTCGATATCCAAAGCTATGAAACGAATGCTTTCACCAACATGGATGTGGAACAGCTGGAGATTTTATCCCAATCGATTTCAATTGCTTTACGTAATGCCAACCTGTACCGAACCTCGGTCTGGCACAGAAACCTGGTGGAGCGATATCGAGAGACCGCAGAACGGGTTTCGCGAAATGTCGACCCTGAAGAACTAATCTGTTTTGTGATCGAACAAATTCCGACCATCCTGCCTGTTGATTTTATTGGTTTTTGGCGGAAAGACGAAAATGGTGAAGGTCTGACGCTAAGTGATCACTGGGTCAGGCAACCCGAGATCTGTCAGCCTGACCCGCGTCAGCATATTGGGAACGATGTCTGGTTCTCCCAAATTTCGAGCAAGAACAATGGGGTCATAAAACCAGTAGAGGCAACTAGCGATCCTGTTCAAAATTGCATGGGAATGCCTGCCAGCTTTTCCGCGGTAGCCTCACCAATCAGTTACCAGGAACAGGACTATGGCGTATTGACTTTCCATACCTCCTCTGCTGGTCGTTATGGTCTGGACTCGGTTAACATCTGCGCTACCTTTGCGGATTATGTTGGCACTGCTTTAGATAAACAGCGCGTTGAAGCTGAAAAAAACAAGCAAGCCTGGTTGACTTCCATTTTGCTCGACCTGGCTATTGAGACCAAGAATCTGACCAATCTAAATGAGCTCACCAGCAAGATTGGGGAAATTCTGATTGAACTGATTGGCGGTGTGTCGGTTGGTTTGGTGCTGGAGACAGAAAACCCTGGAATCGTCAGCCTGCCAAGCCTGTATTGTCCTCAAATCCAATGTCCCCTAACTGCGCTGCCCCTTAACTTCGAGGAGGAATCCTTGATTGGTCCAGCCAGCCAGGTCCCTCACCTTTCAGTCGCCCGGGCGGGTTACTTCCCTGAGTTGCTCGAACTTCTCCCTCCTCTTCAGGCAGACGGAACGATTCTGATCTTCCCGCTGCAAGCCCAGGATCAAACGCTGGGTTATTTGTTGCATCTCAGCAACGATCCATACCGGCAGGCTGAACCGAAAGATGTTTTGGACCAGGATCGGTTTGTGATCCTCCAGGGGATCTCACAACAAGCCGCCATCAGCTTGCAAAATATTCAAATGTTGGATGACCGGAAAGAAGAAAACCGTCTTTCGATGCGATTGCTCGAGATCGGCAACATTCTCACCCAGGCTGAGACTTTCGATGCAGCCATCAACGAGGCTTGCATGCGTATTGTCACCGAGTGCGACGTGGAGGGGTTGGCGTTACTTGTTTATCAGCAGGAAACGCAAGATTATGTCCTGAAGAACCTGGTTACCCGCAACGAGGATGCCCAAAACGTCAGGGGAAAAGCAGGCAAGGTTTTCCCTGTAAGTGAGATTGAAAATATCATCAGCCTTGAAAACAATCTTGGCCATTACGCTCTCGGGAACGACTTGTTCTGCAAAGTTCGCGAGGTTGATCCGCATGCGTTACCTTCAAGGGAAATGAAAACGCTGGTGCTTCCGATGGAAATCGGCGAGGAGTATTACGGGCTATTGTTGGTTTGTGATGAAAAATACAAGTTCAACCAGCGACGGGTAGGTTACCTTACCCGGGTTTCAAGACAGCTCGCCATGGCGTTCCAAAACAAACGTCTGCGTTCAGTTGAGCAGCAGCGCCGCCAGACAGACCAAGAACTAAACCTCGCACGCAGGATCCAAAAGACTTTCCTCCCTGAAAATCTGCCCGATATCCCCGGTTACCAGCTGGGAGTGGCATGGGAAACCGCCCGCCAGGTTGGTGGTGATTTTTATGATGTCATCCCTCTTGGAAATAACAGATTTGGTGTGCTCATCGCCGATGTTTCCGGTAAAGGTCTGGCAGCTTCGCTTTATATGACGGTCTCCCGTACACTCCTTAGAGCAGTTGCAAGAGAATTCTCCTCACCCGACCGAGCCTTGGAGCGAGTCAACCAGTTATTACAACTGGATTCAACCCAATCGTTTTTTGTCACCCTCATTTACCTGATCCTGGATACAAACAGCGGCAAACTGACCTATTCAATTGCCGGTCACAACCCTCCTTATGTTCTCGACCCAAAACAAAATTCTGCGACCTTACTCCCTAAAGGGGGGATCGCCCTGGGGATTTTGGAACCCATCAAACTAGATGATTTTGACCTGGAATTTGAGCCAGGTCAGTCGCTTGTGCTCTATACTGATGGCGTCAGTGAATCATCAGACTCGAGCGGGAAAGAATATGGGGAAGAACGCATGCAGCAAACGTTGGTTTCGCTGGCAGAGCAGCAGCCTGAAGACCTGATCCTCAATTTGCTGAAGGACCTTGAAGACTTTCAGGGTGATGATTCCTTTGAAGATGACCGAACGCTGCTGGTGCTTAAACGCCTATAAATTATTGGCAGACCAGGACCGGAACCGTGCTCGCCTCAAGCACACGATCGACACTCGAGCTAAAAATTCTCCCAAGTAAGCCTGTACTTCTATACCCACCGAGCATAACTGTGGAAATTGTATACTCTTCAAGAATTTCAACCAGGTTTTCAGACAGTTGATTGAGCGGAAGTGATACGGTCTGATAATCGATATTTAGCGCCCCCAAGTAGTCTTCTGCAAATTTGATCGCATCTTCGCTGGCTTTGTCAGTTTTTTCAGGCATGACAATAAAAAGTCCACAGCCATAGCGGGCAGCATAATAGGCAGCGATGAAAAATGCTTCACGACCTTTTTCGCCTTCATCAAAGATCAGTAAAATCCGGGTCACACGCCTGGGCTCGTCTTTGACAAACATGATCGGTCGGCGGCTGCTCTGCAGCAAGGTGATTATGCCGGACGATAAGCGGTCGAAGACGGAACCACCAGGCGGATAGCTAAGCTTCACCACCAAAACATCGCCAAGCAGCCCATACTCCTGCAGCGATTTGCTCACATCCCCCTTAACTTTATGAAAATGCCCCTTCATCTGATACTCGTTTAGCTGCTGGTAAAACCTGGTTTCCAACTCAGATTCTATATGCGCAGGCGCAGAATCAGATTCAGATTTGACATGCAAACCAACGATGCTGCCTTCAGGACAGCGGTTCATTAACATAGCTTGCTTCGCTGCCAAAAAGTCGGGGTCAGAATGGCTGACTCCAACCAGGATATCGCGGAACAGGCAGTCGGAAGAATCATGTAGTTCATCCTGCAGTTGCTTATCCAATTCGATATCAGCACCTGAGCCGGTCGCATGCGTTTGTTTACCCTCTTTGCTGGCAACAAAATCGACCACATTCTCCGTCTTGAACGGTGTTCCAAATTCTTCTCGCAGCGCTTGCTGCTTATCCAGCACCCATAGATAAAGGTCTGTTACCGTGTATTCCGGGAATTCGTAGCGAAGACCAGAATCTTCAATCACCCGCACAACCGGCGCGTAGACCTGGTCATACCAATCGAGAGCAGCGTCATCAAAGCTAATTTCGCGATTCTGTTCGATGCCCATATAGTATTGATGGACGTTGATGTGCTCTGCCAGCAGCGGATAGTTTTGAATCTGGCTCAGGCTCAGGTCTACCCCAGGCAAAATTCTGTCGAGATGCGTATCCTCCAGGAAATCCGCCAGGGCTGCTTTTTCAACCAGTTCTTCCAGTGTAAATGAACTGGATAACGGCACCTTCGTTTTCACTTCGGTAACATATGCCTCGATGGTGTCCAAACCCATCTCCTTGGCAATCGAAATGCGATGGTTGCCATCCAAGACAAAATAGGCATCGCCAATTTTGTAAAGTGACACCGGCGGCACACCAGCCGTGAAGGGACTGGTCATAGCAGCTTTCACATTCGCCCAGCGGGAACGATCGTTATCACTCAGGGGGCGGAAGTTGCGGTCAAAATCAGTGGTGCGGTTGACACTGCCTATGATGTTTCCCAGCGGAACCTCCTGCAAACCGATGTCTGTGCGGCTAACGGCACGCAGTTTGGAAGATACCTCGTCATAAGGCAACAAATCCAGCGATTCTCCGCGGATACCCGCCCAAAAACGACCCATCGCGGCTTTACTGCGGAGGCGATGAAAGTCTTCAAGTGCTTTTCGATAAGCTTGTCTGTCTTCGTGCATATGCCAGTATTTTACTCTGTCCCGACCATTTCTACTGATGAAGTTGATGCAAATGGTCCCACCATTTGAACAGATGATCAGCAAACCACGTGGATTGTAATGGAAATGGTGATTTGAAACTTGAGCTTATATCATCGAGAATGCCTATTTCAATCCCCCAGCCAACTTATGGAGAAACGATTATTCGGGGTGTTCCATGCTATAATTTTTTATTCTGAAAGACACAAATTGACACCTATGACCAACACAAGCCGCATTGAACCAATCGATTACCTGCTGATCGGGCATGTTACCTCAGACCTGCAAAGCGATGGTTCTACCAAGCTGGGGGGTACCGCCAGTTTTTCTGGTGTTACTGCCCACCAACTTGGTCATAAAGTCGGTATTCTGAGCAGTCATGCAGAGAATGAACACCTTTACGCCCTTTCAGCAATCCAGGTTTTCAATGCCAGTCCAGGGCAGACCACCTGCTTTAGGAATATCACCACCCCTGCCGGAAGGCAGCAGTATTGTTACCAACGTGGTTCGATTCTTTCCGCCAAAGACGTTCCAGCTGCCTGGCGGGATGCTCCGATTGTGCACCTCGGTCCGGTAGCAGGTGAAATCGCCCCTGACCTTTTCGATGCCTTTCCGGGCAGTCTGCTTTGCTGCACCCCCCAGGGCATGCTTCGCGCAATCGCTGAAGATGGCAAGGTAACCTTCCAGGATTATCCAGACAAAGAGAGGCTACTGCCAAAAGCTGACGCAATAGTGCTCTCGTTTGAAGACTTGCAGCGAGATGAAGCCCTGATTGAAAAATACGCCAGCCTGTGCAAACTGCTGGTCGTGACCGAAAATAAGGATGGCGCAAGGGTTTACTGGAAGCAAGAGATGCGCTCCTTCGCGGCACCCGAAAAAGATTCGCTTGATGAAACCGGTGCCGGGGATATTTTTGCCGCTTGCTTTTTCCACCGCCTTCATGCCACCCAGGACCCCTGGGAGGCTGCCCGTTTTGCAGTGGAGCTCTCGGCTATTTCTGTGACCAGAGTTTACCTGGAGAGCGTCCCCAGCCTGGAAGAAATTGAACAGGCGAGAAGACAGGTGGTCTGACAAAAGCCTATGGGAAAGATTTATACAATCGTCAATCAAAAAGGAGGGGTTGGTAAGACCACGACCACCATCAACCTGGGCGCGTACCTGGGATTGTTCGGACAGAAAGTTTTACTTGTAGATCTGGACCCGCAAGGCAACGCCACCTCCTGCCTGGGAGTCGACCATAACAAGATCCAAAATGGCACTTACGAAGTCTTGATCGGTGAAAAAAGAGCCAGTGAAACGCTGCTGCGCAATAGCACTTTCAAGCTGGACCTTATTCCATCAACCCCCAACCTCTCCGGTGCTGAAATCGAATTGATTGACCTGCCAAACCGCGACCGCATGCTGCGCGAGCGCCTTGAGAGTATCAAAGATCGCTATGATTACATGCTGGTCGACTGCCCGCCTTCGCTGGGTCTGCTCACACTAAACGGACTGCTTGCCGCTGAAGACGGCATTATCATCCCCGTTCAATCAGAATACCTGGCATTGGAAGGGCTGGGACAGCTCACCCGCACGCTGGATCGTATCAGGGGCAACCTGTTTCCAGAGCTGGCGATCAGAGGTGTCTTACTAACCATGTATGACAGCCGCACCAATCTTTCGTCGGATGTGAGAGCAGAGGTTCAAAAGTATTTCCCATCAAAAGTGTTTGAAGCATATATTCCACGCAGCGTTCGTCTTGCCGAAGCCCCATCGTTTGGCATGCCGATTTCAGTTTATGCGCCCAAATCATCGGGTGCGCTGGCTTACCATGAACTGGCGCTGGAATTACTAAGTGGCGACGGGGTCGAAGTTGACCCGGGCAAGGAGTAAAAAATGGCAAAGAAAACTGGTTTAGGACGCGGGCTGGATGCCCTCATTCCTGGTTGGGAAGAGTCGCCAACCATCGGTCCCGGAGATAAGGTGGTGCAGGTTCCCATCGCTAACATCAGTCCCAACCCTCATCAACCCCGAAAACAATTTGACGGCGAAGCGCTCGAAGAACTGGCAATTTCCATTCGCGAGCATGGCATCATTCAGCCGCTCATTTTGATACCTGCTGAAGAAGCCAACCGCTACACTTTGATTGCTGGTGAACGCCGGCTGAGGGCGGCGAAAATTGCCAGGTTGAGTGCAGTGCCGGCAATCATTCGCAGCGCCACCGAGCAACAGCAGCTGGAATTTGCTATCATCGAAAATGTCCAGCGAGAAGACCTTAACCCGCTCGAAAGAGCCCGTGCCTTCCAGAATTTACTCGACGGTTTTTCGTTGACCCACGACGAGATTGCGAAACGGGTTGGCAAAAGCCGCGTTTCGGTCACAAATACACTGCGCCTGCTCAACCTGCCTGCGCTCGCCCAAAAAGCGCTGGTCAATACCGAAATTGCCGAAGGGCACGCCCGCGCCTTGTTGGGTTTGCCTAACGAGCGTTCGATCGAAGCCGCGCTTGAAACTGTAATTTCCCTGAATCTGAATGTCCGCCAAACTGAAGCGTTGGTGAACAAAATGGTTGGAAAGCCCATCCGCGCCAGCAGCCCAACCCCGCGACCAGCAGAAATTGAAGACTTGGAAAACAAATTAAGGCAATTTTTTAACACCAAGGTCAGCCTCTCCAAGGGAGCTCGAGGCGGGACGATCAGTATCGCGTTTTATTCTGATGAGGAGCTGAATGCCATTCTTGATTCGTTAGGGATTAATGATTAGCACGACCCTTTTTACCAACGCCAACATCCCAAGCACTCATACCCAACATGAAAACTCTCTGTTGGTGCAGGACGGGCGGATAGTGTTTATCGGTGAAACTGGGCAGGTACACGAACTCGCCCCTGCTGGTACACCAGAAATTGATTTAAATGGCAAGACTATTTTGCCGGGGCTTTGTGATTTTCACCTGCACCTAGCGAACCTGGCTGAGAAGCTGGATGCGGTGGATTGTGAAACCGAAAGTCCCACGGAATGTCTGGCAAGGGTTTCGGAAAAGGCGAAAATCACACCGGCTGGCGAATGGATCATCGGTTATGGCTGGAACCATAACGCCTGGCAGCCCGCGGAATATGGCACTGCCGCCCAACTGGACGCTATCAGCCTTGAACATCCGATCTTCCTGCACGCAAAATCACTGCACGCTGCCTGGGTTAATACAATGGCTATGCGCAGCGGCAGGATCGACCGGAATACGCCCAATCCTGAAGGCGGCGTTATCCTGCGTGACACCAACGGCGAACCAACGGGCATCCTGCTCGAAAACGCTGCCTTTCTCTCCTCAGATCACCTGCCCGAGCCCACCCCGGAAGTTTCAGCTCAAAAAATCCTTCGTGCCCAAAGCTATTTGCACAGCCTGGGGCTGACTGCAGCGCACGATTTTGACCGCTTTGAGTCTGCCGAAGCATTACTGCTGCTGGCTGAACGCGGTCAGTTGAAAATGAGAATAACCAAGAATCTACCATCCGAAGAAATCGACAGGGTGATCTCAGAAAACTGGCGTGAAAAACTCACCTGCCCACCCTTCATCCAACCTGGCTGGTTAAAGGTTTTTGCCGATGGCGCTCTCGGTCCGCAGAGCGCGGCAATGCTTGATCCCTACGAAGGTTCTCGAAACCGGGGCATGCTCTTGCTGAAAGCTGCTCATCTTGCCGAATTGGGCTTGCAGGCTGGCTTTGCCGGCTGGCCGCTTGCAGTGCACGCCATCGGGGATTGGGCGGTAAGGGAAGTTTTGGACGGCTTCAGTCTGCTTAGAGAACGTGAACGTGAAAATGGCTTGCCGCCTCTTCCTCACCGCATCGAGCACGTCCAAATCATTCAGCCTGCTGACCGCGAGCGCATGAAGAAGCTGGGGGTGATTGCCTCTGTGCAGCCCATACACGCTACCTCCGATTACCTCACTGCCGATCATCATTGGGGCAAGCGCAGCCAATACGCTTACGCTTATCAAAGTCTGCTTCAAGAAAAAATTGTTGTGCGTTTTGGCTCGGATGCGCCTGTTGAAAGCCCTGATCCTTTCCTGGGCATCCACGCGGCAGTGACCCGCCAACGTCAAGACGGCGAGCCTGGACCAGGCGGTTGGTACCCCCAGGAGCGTGTATCACTTTACCAGGCAATCCATGCATACACCCAGCCTTTGCCCGGTAATGGCACAGCCGACCTACTCAGCGCAGGCATGCCCGCCGACTTTATCATCCTCGAGCAGGATCCGTTCATGGTTGACTCTGCTGAACTAGCCGGATTCAAACCCATTATGACTGTGGTTGCCGGCGAAGTGGTTTTTGGCAGGTGATCCTTTGAGCATAAGGGTACAGTCTGGCGCTGAGTGTGGACAGGATGAGTTGCTCAGCTTTATCAACCGCCCAAACCTGGCTTACGAACATCTCGACTGGTTCCCCAGCACGGCGCGCCTGTCAAAAGATTCGACCCTTTGTCTCTGTTATGCCGGGCAAATTGAAGCAGCCATCTCTGTTGCCCCCGAAACACAGGATTTTGCCTGGCTGCGTTTCTTTTTTGCCCAACGCGATGGCAATCACAGCACGAATTTCAATCAGCTTATCGAGCATGCCAAGATTTGGTTGAGCAGCCAATCGATTCCACAACTTTTCAGCCTGGCAACCAGTGAATGGCTTGAAAACCTTTTACTTGCAAACGGTTTTTATATGCAGAACCGCCTGGTTTCCCTGTTTACCCACCGGATTTCAGGCAGCGATCCAGACCCTGACTCAAAAATCGTGATCAGACCGATGCGCTTAAATGACCTTAAAGCTGTATGGGAGCTTGACCAACGCTGCTTTGCTCCTCCGTGGCAGCTAAACCAGCTTAGTCTGGAAAAATGTTACCAATTGGGCGAATACGTCAGCCTGGCAACCCTGGATGGCACACTAATTGCCTACCAGGTCACCACTCGCTTCATGGATAACCTTCATCTCGCGCGGCTGGCGGTGCATCCCCAGCTCAGAGGACGCAATATCGCCAAAACACTGCTCTTTGATCTTTCAAGGCATTTTGAAGGCAGCCATTTTGAATCATTCAGCGTCAACACCCAGGAAGACAATCTGGCTTCTTTGCGCCTGTATTCCTTGATGGGATTCAAACAAGAAGGCAACCTGGTTCCGGTCTATTGCCTTGACCTGGCTTGATTTTATAAACGACTATAATTGCCTAATCTATCTTGAAGGAGTCTTTTATGACCACACTAAAAAATCAACGTGAATTGTTGAAAACCCAGCGCGAGAGCCAGAAGAAAAAGACCATCATTTCTGCAATTGCGGTAGTTGCGGTTGTTGCCATAGCACTTGTATTGTTGTATTTCGTTCCACGCAGAGAGGTGGACGGACCCTCAGCGGGTGATCCCGACGCACCGGTTAAAGTTGCTCAATTTTCCAACTTTACCTGCTCGCATTGCCGAACCTATACACTTGAGAGCGAAGCTTCATTCATGAAGGATTACGTGGATAGCGGTAAAGTCTATCTTACCTATTACAACTACCAGTTCCAGGAAGATGATTCCAGCAAAGCTGCCGAAGCAACCTATTGTGCCGGAGAACAAAACAAGTTTTGGGATTACAAAAAAATGGTGTTCCAAAACGTCGGTTATGCAGGGGCGTTCGCTGATGAGAGTTTACGAAATTATGCTGGCGATGTTGGTTTGAATATGACTGAGTTTGAGAGCTGCCTGGAAAGCGACCGGCAAGTGAAGGTTATTGCAGACGGCAGACAATATGCCCAGATGCTGGGTGTCAACGCCACCCCCACTTTTGCCGTAAACGGCAAGTTGTATTACCAAAACGAGTTGAGAGCCGCCATCGACGCCGCTTTGGCAGAAGTGAACAATTGACCCACAAAGAGTGAAAAGATCTCCGTAAATTATTGCGCTAATTAGTCAAGACAACCAATGTAGGGCGGATATACCAGAGCTTGAGATATCCGGGTGAGCCCGCATTTTTTGGAACCCGCCTGGACTGAATACAGGAAACATTTTTTGTACCGTAAAATTGAAATCATCTAACCTTGTGCATTCGCAGAGGTTTGATGATGCTTCCAACCACACCCTACACATGTCAAATCAATTATGAAGTCTTTTAATAGGAAACACCCAAGGCGTTTAGGAGCAGAACGATCAAGACAGCCAAAAACAAGGCTGGCAAAAAACTGCCTGTGCGGATCTTCCTGATCTGGAGCAGGTTGCTGATGGCAATGCCCACCAAAATTACTCCGCCTGTGGCGGTCATTTCAGCCACCACCGCATCGCCAAAACCCTGTCCCAGCAAGCCTGCCAACAGGCTGATTGCCCCCTGGTAGACCAATACAACCACTGCCGAAAACATCACACCCACACCCAGGGTTGAAGCGAACGCAATCGATGCTATCCCGTCCAACAACGATTTGATTGCCAGCATCTGGTAGTCCCCACTGACACCATCCTGGATTGCGCCCAGGATTGCCATCGGTCCGATGCAAAATAAAAGCGAGGCTGAGACAAAACCGGTCACGAATTTTTGAGATTCTCCGGTTAAATTGGGATTCCACTTTGCCAGTTTTTTCTGGATGCCTTCTCCCAGTCCTGTCAAACCCTCCTCAATTTTCAACAGTTCACCGATAATCGTTCCAAGAACCAACGAAAAAAGCGGAATGAGCATATTTTGGGTCTTACTAAAGATAAATACGCCGTAAGCCAGTGTAAAAAGACCAAGGGCAGAAACAAGCGTCTGGCGGGTCTTTTCCGGGATGCGGTTACCTACTGACAGCCCAATCAGACTGCCGACAATAACGGCGACAAAATTGATTATTGTCCCAGTCACCTAAGCTTATTCCCTTGAGGGGTCAGAATGTTTAATGATCAGCAGATAACACAAGCTGCTGAGACGATTGATGTATTGACGGGCATTGGGGGCTTGAACCCCCAGGCTGTCGTAACCGGCATTTACCTCGCGTTCCACCCTCCGGATAATTGCCCGGGCAAGGTCCAGCACTCCTGTCGCCTTGTTTTCACCTGGGAAGACAAAACGATTCGGTAGTTCGACCTGGTCTTGTTGATTCTCGAGTTCACTCTCCAGCCCGATCAATTCGTTGGCAAAGAATCCGGGATCCTCTGGCTGCATCTTATCGGTTCCGATGCGGGCAGTAAAACTCATCAGGTGAGAAAGAGCTCGCTGGCATTTTGTCAGGGTGTCGACGTCATCGCGGTTTGGAAGAAAAGCTTTTGCCAGGCTCAGAGCCGCGCTGGCTTCATCAATCGCGCCCAAAAGCCGGATGCGTGGATCGCTTTTGCTCACTCCCTGGGCACCAATCAGATCGGTAAAACCGATCGGGTTCTTTAAGATTCTTTCAGCCATGCCAGTTTCCTTCCCCGAATCCAATAATTTACCTAATTATTCCACACCGGTGAGGATATACCACTCGTGCACATTGTTAAAGCGGTCAGCGGGGTCATACACCGGACCGAAACTGAGGTCATTGATGGAATCCTTCACAGCGTAGTTATAGATCGGGTAAAAAAGTGGCAAGGAAGGCAAGTCTTCCTCGAAAAGAACCTGGAAATTACGGTACAGGCGCTTGCGCATTTCGATATTTGGCGTTTGGCGGGCTTGTTCAAGATAGCTACTGGCAGTGGTGTTGGACCACTGGGCGTAATTTTGCCCGTTTTCGACCTGCGACTCAGCCCAAAATTGGTAGGGGTCCGGGTCAGGCGTATCAGAGAGATCGATATCTACCATTGCCATTTGGTAATCGCGGTTTTGCAGGCTGGCAATCACCTGATTGTAAGGCAGGGCGGTAATCGTCGTCCCGATGCCGATTCTTTCCCAGTTTTGACGCAAAATCTCAGCCATGGCGAGGTGTTTGGCATCATCCGGCACCAACAGGGTCAATTCGATCAACGCGCCATCGCTGATAAAGCGTCCGCTCTCAGCCAGAGTCAGTCCCATGCCCGCTAATAGTTGCCTGGCGCCATCCGGATCATAACGATAGGGGGTCTGTTGGTCATAGTAAGCCCAGTTACCTGGCATGATCGGACCTTGAGCCAAAACACCCTGACCCATTAATACCTCATCGATCATTGCCTGGCGGTTGATGCCTGCCATGAGCGCTTTTCGGAAGTCAGCCGATTGCAGAATCGATGCGTTAGCATTGCGCAAGTTCAAAAAGACAATGCTCAGCTTAGCCTGCCGGCTGGAATAGAGATTAAGACCGGTCTGGTTGAGCACGGTTTGCATATCATCGTTGCGGATCTGAGAAAGTCCATCAACGGCACCTTCCAGGTAAGCATTTAAAGCACTGGTCTCATCCGCATAATAGCGAAAGTGAATCTCGTCGATAAAAGGCTTACTTTTGAAATAGTATTCAAAAGACACCAGGTTGACACCGGTGATGACACCATTCTCGGTTTCGAGCGAATCAAACCGAAACGGACCTGAACCAATCGGTGCCAGGTTAAAAGGATGGTCAACCAGCTCAGCAATGCCCAAATTACCCAACAGATGAGCAGGCAAGATCTGGAAACTCAGGTAATCCATAAAGGGGGCAAAGGCAGCTGGCAGCGAAAATTCCAGTAATGAATCGGAAACCGCATTGACGTTTACGGTACTCCAGAGTTCCTGCAGATTGGCTGGAATAAGCGGGTTTTGGCTCTGCAAAAGCGAGATCGTGTAAACAACGTCCTTGGTGGTGACCGGCGTGCCATCGTGCCAGACCGCGTCTGTGCGCAAATTCACCGAATAGAGAGCGCCATCAGCTGAAACGTTCCAGCTTTGGGCAAGATCGCCCACCGGTAAACCCATGGAATCGAAACGGATCAGGCTGCTGAACAGCAAGCGGTCGATGTCGCGGTCAGGTTGGTTAAAGTGATCGAGCATCGGATTCAGACGCACAAAAGAGCCTACCAAAGCCTCGGTATAACTGCCGCCGCTGATCGGGTTGGGGGTCTCGATAACTTCTTCCTGGGGGGTTTGCTGCTGGAAGAACAGCACCAGACCAACCACCAAGGCGGTTATGAATACTATCAGCAGTTGCCAGCGAAATTTTTGCATAAACAATAAAGACAACTCACGGATTGGGTGAGTCGTCTTTTTTCTCCATGATTAACCAGGATAACTTATAATTGTAAAGGAGTCTTACCCCGATACAACTACGCTGATCAAAACTAAAACAAGGAAAACAACGCTCAGGGCGATGGTGATGTAGAACATCACTTTTTCGATGCCGCGTCGTTTGGTATAAACACCGCCAGCGTCGCCGCCAGCCAGGCTGCCCAGACCGATGCCTTTACTCTGCATCAAGATGCTGGCAATCAGTGCGATTGAAATAATAATAATGGCAATATTTAAGATCATTGAATACTCATCCTCCAGGTTGTAACAGGTAGATTATACCTTATCCAACCAATCTGTCTATTTTCGCAAAAGTTGATTATATCCAATATTCCGGAATTATTGTGAGTTTTGACTATCAATTCATTCGCTGTTTTGCATCGCATTTTAAACTATTCAGTTTCCAGGCGGTATAATTTGGCTATTATGGAAGAACTGGTCATTGCCCTGCACATGCATACCCGCTACTCGGATGGCGCTGGTCTACACAAGGATCTGGCTGAAGCAGGGTTGGATGCGGGGGTGGACGCCTTGCTGGTTACTGATCACAACGTGCTCGTACAGGGGATGGACGGTTATCATCAACGTGGGAAGCAGCGTTTGTTAATGTTGGTCGGAGAGGAGCTCCACGACCGCACGCTTCCTGGTGGGGGCAATCACATGCTGGTTTTTGGGCACAAGCAGGAGCTTTCGCGTTATGCCAGCGACCCTCAAAAACTGATCGACCAGGCAAACGCAACCGGCGCACTCACTTTCCTTGCCCACCCGGTTGAGGATTCCTTACCGACTTTCAACGAGGGTGATTTCAGCTGGCACGATTGGACGATCAAAGGCTATACCGGAATCGAATTGTGGAACCAAATGAGTGAATTCAAGACCCGCTCTCAAAGTTTGCCAAAAGCCGCCCTACACGCCCTTTTCCCAAAGTTTATGAGCCAGGGTCCCCTGGAGAGAACGCTGCAGCTCTGGGATCATTTGATACTCACCTTCAAAAAACCCGTGGTGTCAGTGGCTGGTGTGGATGCCCATAACCTTGAGTACCGCTATGGACCTCTACGCGTCAGAGTTTACCCCTATGCCCAGCAGTTTCGTTCACTTAGAACGCATATTTTGACGCCCAGCAAATTGACCGGTGAGATCAACACCGACCGCACCATGATCCTTGAGGCGTTACGCCAGGGGCATGCCTTTTGTGCCTTCGATCTGCCCCAACCAACCAAAGGCTTCCGTTTCACGTGTAATACAAATGACGGCACTTTCCTGATGGGCGACCGTGTGCTGGCAGATGCTGGTCTCACCTTCCAGGCGCGCCTGCCCATCCGCACGCATGTGCGTTTGCTCAAAGATGGTGTGGTAGTCAAAGAACACCACGACCGCGAGGTCCTGACTCATTTGACCAAGGAACCAGGAGTATACCGGGTGGAGGTTTATATAGATTACCTCAACCGCCACCGGGGCTGGATTTTCAGCAATCCGATTTACGCGGTGTAAATCAAGTTCTCGCACAGTCTTGCAGGACGAAGTGTAGGATCATCTCGCTGACAAACACAACACCGATATTCCTTGGTCACCGCAAGACACTTTGCTACTAAGCCTTGAGAGGCTTGGGATAATTAATTTGGCAAAGTGACGTGGCAGTCTGCCTTAATGTTGTCCTTCTATTGAGGGTAGACATGAATAGAACATCCTCCAGGAAGAAAACATCTGGTAGGGAAAAGGCCTGCCTGTTCCACGCCAGTCCTCTACGAATTATGCGGATTCACGGCGGATTGAGGACGATTTATGGGATCCACCTTTTAAGTTCACCACGCCTTCAATCTCGCCCTACGGGTACTTTTCCCCGCTTATAATGGCTACGCGCATAGATGGCATCGAAATAGGAAAAGGCAGGCCAGTTCCCTGCGAATAATGTGGTAATCTCGCCTTGATTGGTATTACTCGTAAGCGCTGCGATCGCTTCAGCTTTCACAGGTATAATTCAGCCGAGGTCTGATGCGAAAATTACTGCAAACTATCGAAGACAAGTTGCGTTATCTGCTGGAAGAAAAACTGGACCGTCTGGTTTTTCCAGGGGTCTCCAGCTCGCTCAGTTACACCCTGATCGAACTGATCGAGGATGAGATTGAGAAACAAGGCGGGCGCTGTGAAAATTGCATGCCCGATCTGATCACGCTTAAGGTCTCCTCGGAGCGCTGGGAAGCCTGGCAGGAATCCCTTCCTTTGCTCGACGAAGTCTTAAATGTCCTGGAGGAATCCTGGAAAGAACAGGGCTATGTAGTCCGTAAAAAGCCTGTTATTCAACTGGTGCAATCACCCGATCTGAGCAGCAATCAGATCAAAGTCGAGATCGATTACTCGCTCGAAGAAAGCACCTCCCCGAAGACAGCCCTGCAAAAACTCACCCGGGAACCACTTCAGGATGCTTTGCCCAAAGATGCTTGCCTGATCATCGCGGACCGTGAGCCTTTCTTTTTAACCAAAGCAGTCATCAACATCGGTCGCCGTTCGACCAACGACCTGGTTTTGGATGACCCCCTGATCTCGCGCGATCACCTGCAACTTCGTGCCGACAATGGTCGCTTCTACTTGTTCGATCTGGGTTCCAAAGCCGGAACCACCATCAACAACTTCCCTGCCAGCAATGTTGCCCTTAAACCGGGCGATGTGATCCAAATCGGTGGGACCACGTTGATTTATAACCAGTGGGTTGAGCAAACAGTTTCTAAACCTACGCGCAGTGTTTTTGGGGGCAAACAGTGAACGCTATCACTGGTCTGGTTCTGCGGACCCTGTTATTCATCAGCCTTTACGCCTTCCTGGGTACTGCTGTGTGGCTGTTGTGGAAGAGTGTCACCGGCAGCCGGCTGCGCGGTGGTACCATCGCCATCCCCACCCTGACCCTGGCAACCACTATAGACGGCGAACAAAACATCCAGACTTTCACCAGTTCAGACGTTTTGGTTGGGCGTAATCCCGATTGCGACCTGGTTTTGGATGACGAAACTGTATCCGGTCGGCACGGTCGCCTTACTTATCACCTCAATCAATGGTGGTATGAAGATCTCAAATCGACCAACGGCTCCTGGCTGGATGATCTGAAAATCGAAGAACCGATCGTTGTAAAGGACAACGACTCGATTTATTGCGGCGACGCTGTCTTTAAAATCTACATCAAACCACTTCAATAACAGAAAGCGAGGCACACAGCATGTCAGAATACGCATTTGGAATCATTGGAGGTTCCGGACTCTACGGCTTTGAAGGTTTCGAGACCGTCGAGACACTCGAACTGGATACTCCGTTTGGCAAGCCCTCCTCACCGATCGTGGTCGGTTCAGTTCACGGTAAAAAGCTGGCATTCCTGGCGCGCCATGGTATTGGTCATGTTTACAGCCCAACAGAATTGAATTATCGCGCCAACATCTGGGCATTCAAGCAGTTGGGGATTGAAAGGATCGTCAGCGTCAGCGCCGTTGGCTCTTTGCGGGCAGATTACGCTCCCGGCGATATTATCATCCCTGACCAGATTTTTGATTTCACCAAGGACCGCGAACGCAGTTTCTTTGGCAACGGCATGGTGGTACACATTAGCTCAGCCGATCCCTTCTGCCCGGTCTTAAGCAGACAGTTGGTTCAGGCTGTGCAAGGAGAGGATGGTGCCAGGGTTCACGCCAGTGGCACACTGGTCACCATTGAAGGTCCCCGCTTCTCAACCCGTGGTGAATCCAACACTTTCCGGAAACTGGGCTTTGCGCTGGTCGGAATGACGGCTTGCCCAGAAGCATTTTTGGCACGCGAAGCAGAAATCCACTACGCTACCATGGCGCATGTGACCGATTATGACAGCTGGCATGAGACCGAAGAAGCTGTTACGGTCGATATGGTGGTCAATACCCTCAAGAAAAACACCCGGACCGCTCAAAACAGCCTGGTACGCCTGGTTGACATCCTCGCAGCCGATGAAGATCACGCTGATGGATGTACCTGCGATGAAGCGCTGAAGTATGCTTTCATTACCAATCTTGGCTCCATAGACCGAGGAATGAAAGATAAGTTATCGCTCCTGGTGGAGAAATACCTGGGATAGCGTGAGAGCAACATCACGAAAGCAGACCGCGTCACATCCACCGATGCTTTTGCTGGTCTGCATCACACTCTTTTTCTATGCAGCTGCCCTGTCTCTTGCAACAGGCACCCGGCTGCATAGCGAAACGTTGTTGATAAATGCCGAATATTTCGTGCCATTCCTTGTCTGGCTGATTGGCACATTGGTGGTCCAGCGCAATATCCGCCGCAAGCTTCCCAACCGTGACCCCTGGATTTTCCCGGCGACCACCGGACTAACCGGATTGGGAATGCTGACCATCTGGCGGCTTTCGCCAGATCTGGGGCTCAAACAATCCCTCTGGTTCCTGGTTGGCTGCGGATTCTTTTTACTTGCCCTAAACACCACCGACCTGATCAAAATCTTGAAGACCTACAAATATGTCTGGTTGCTATTAGGGATAATCCTGATCGGCTTAACTTTTATCATTGGGGTCAACCCCACTGGTAGCGGGCAAAGACTCTGGCTGGAGATTTTCGATTTTTACATCCAGCCTTCAGAACCACTCAAGCTGCTTCTAATCATCTACCTGGCTGGATTTTTCGCCGATCAGATCCGCCCGAACATCAGCTGGCTGGGCTCAGTCTTCCCGACACTGATTGTTGTTGGTTTTGCCGGCTTACTGTTGATTGCTCAGCGCGATCTGGGAACCGCCAGCCTGTTTGTCAGCCTTTATATTCTGATGCTGACCGTGACCACCCAACGGCGGCGCCTGTTGTGGGTTATCCCCGCCCTGGCAGTTTTAGCCGGCACGATTGGTTACTTCGCCTTCGATGTGGTCAGGACGCGGGTCGACATATGGTTGAACCCCTGGCTGGATACCAGTGGTAACGCCTGGCAGCTGGCGCAGGCTCAGATCGCGATCGGGAGCGGTGGTCTGACGGGCACCGGTCCAGGTCTTGGCAGCCCCCAATTTGTCCCTATCGCTGTTTCTGATTTTATCTTCACTGCTATTGGTGAAGAATTGGGTCTGCTTGGCACAAGCGCTGTTTTGCTCTTGCTGCTCTTGCTGGTGGTTCGCGGCATCAAGATTGCCATCGCCAGCAAAACCACCTTTGGTCGTTACCTGGCTTTTGGTATTTCAGCATATTTTGCCCTGCAGTCCACCTTTATCATCGGCGGCAACCTCGGCTTGTTGCCTTTGACCGGTGTGACCCTTCCATTTCTCTCCTATGGCGGCTCTTCGCTTGTAACCAACATCATTGCTGTTTTGCTTTTGCTGCGCATTAGCACCGAAACCAGTGCGCAAGACCTTCCACATAAATTGAGTACCCCTTATTACTGGGTAGCCGGCATTTTTGTGATCATTTTTTTGCTGATATCAGCCTGGAACGGTTACCTGGCTTTCCCAAACCAGCAGGAATTGATTGCCAGGGCAGAAAACCCGCGGTGGGCGGTCTATGATCGCTACTCTCCAAGAGGTGAGATCTATGCCCTCTCCGGCGAGAAATTGGTCGAGGTTCGCGGAGAACCGGGTTCCTACGAATTATGGGTTAATCAACCGAGGCTTTCAAATACCTTGGGCTACGCGCATCCCCTTTACGGTCAAAGCGGTTTGCAAAGCTCACAATATGCTCTCGTGCGGGGGTATGCCGGGGTTACTTATGAAGAACGCTGGCAGCACGAGCTACTTTACAATCAACCACCCCCCGGGTTGGACATCAAGCTCAATATCAACCTGGCGCTCCAAAAGAGGGCGGACGAATTATTGGGTAATCACAAGGGTGCTGTAGTGTTGGTCAACGCTCAAACCGGTGAAATTTATGCAATGGCTTCCCACCCCAGCTTCAACGCCAATACGATTGCCGAAAACTGGGACCGCCTGATGCAGCGTACAGATGCCCCCTTACTCAATCGTGCCACGCAGGGCTCTTACCCGCTGGGAACGCTGGCGAACACCCTCGCTTATGGCAGCCTGGTCGAAAGTAAGCACGCTTTCGATTTAGGCACCGCTGAGGACTTCTACAGGCTGGATCCATTTTGTTACCGGGCGATGCAAAATGCAGGATCCTCACTCAATGCTTTCCAATTCGGATGTTCAAGCGTGTCTGAATTAATATTAAATTCAACCAACCCAGCCAACCTGCAAGCCGACCTGGAAGCATTCGGTTTGTTTTCTGCGCCGGAGCTTGCCATCGAGACCGCCCAACCTTCCCCCGCTCTCAGCATAGACCAACTGGATGCGGATCCATTATCGGTTATGAGCATTAACGTGAGCCCGGTTCAGATGGCGATGGTTGCAGCTTCGATCACCAACAACGGGATGCGACCGGCGCCGAATTTGGTAAATTCCTATTTTACTCCCGAAGGAAACTGGCAGGCATTGGGACCAAACAAGGCGGCTGTGGTCGTTCTAAGTGAAAGCCTTGCTGAAGAAATCCAGGGAGAATTGCACGCCAAGACGCAAAGCATTTGGTATCAGACCGGGCATGCCCTGATCAACCAGGAAGAGCCTCTTACCTGGTTTATCGGCGGAACGACACCGGAATGGTCGGCAACCCCGCTGGCGATTGCTATTGCCATAGAAGAAAATGCCCCCGAGCTGGCAATGAAGATCGGTAATACATTGCTGAGTTTATCGGTTTCGAATTAAATTATCCACAGTGATTAATTGTAAGGGGCGCTTCCATGATGTCCCATCCACCGGGAAACCTTGATCCTGATACTGGGAGCGAAGCGAGCAGTTCTGGGCACCCCTGCAGATTCTTACCTCAATCTCAAAAACCGGCGTTTGCCAACCTGCAAAACCTGCCCGGCTTTCAATTCAGTATCCATATCATTTACCGCTTCGCCGTCCAGTTTGACCCCTTGCTGGTCGATCAGCCGGCGAGCCTCGCCGCGGGAGCTTGCCATTTTCTGAGAAACCATAACATCGATCAGGTTGTCACCCTCCATCACCTGGTACTCGGGCATCTCATCGGGAATATTGCCCTTCTGGAAGGTAGAAACGAACTGCTCCTGAGCATTGCGGGCAGCTTCTTCGCCATAAAAGACTGTAGTGATTCCGAACGCCAGTTTCATCTTTGCATCGCGGGGGTGCAGACTGTTGCTCGACAACCCGGTCTCAAATGCATGCAGTTTTTCGGGTGTCCATTCTGTTGCCAGCCGCGCGTAAACCGGCATGGCTTTATCAGGAATGCTCATTACTTTTCCATACATATCTTCGGCGGAGGTGTTCAGCGGAATGTGATTGCCCAGCGATTTGCTCATGCGAATTTCACCATCAGTGCCCGGCAAAATGCCCAGAACAATACCGATATTCGGACGTTTACCGAGGAAAGTCATCAGTTTTCGGGCAGCAGTTATGATGTTAAACAACTGGTCTGAGCCGCCAATTTGCACATCCGCATCGAGATGATAGGCATCGTAGCCTTGCATGAGCGCATAGAAAAATTCATGCAGGTAAATCGGTTCGCTTTTCTCAAAGCGCTTGTGGAAGTTATCGCGAGCTAAAAATTGCTGAACAGTGAAATTGGATGCCAGATCGATAAGCTCAGTGAATGTGATTTTCTCAAGCCATTCGTGGTTGTAGACAACTTCTGTTTTTTCCGGGTCCAAAATTCGAAATGCCTGCTCGGCATACGTTCGCCCGTTTTCCATGACCTGTTCATGAGTCAATTGTTTCCGAAGTTTATCCTTATCAGATGGGTCGCCGATCATGGCGGTAAATGAACCAATCACAAACAAAACGTGGTGCCCAAGCTCCTGGAACTGACGTAGTTTGCGCATGGTAACAGTATGCCCAAGGTGCAAGTCAGTAGAGGTTGGGTCGTATCCGCAGTAAACACGCAGCGGTCTACCGGTTTTTTCGGATTCAACCAGGCGTTCGCGCAATTCTACTGCCATTGTTTCAGCAATGCTGGCATCGCCAAAATCTGCTCCCTGCATCAGGTATTCAACTTGTTCATCTATTGTCCACATGGTGTCTTCTCCATTCCTCGTTCAGACCTTTTGTTGCGATAAGAATTGCTGAATTTTACCACCGGTATAGCCTTTCGCTCCCAAGAGTCTGTCACAGCGAGCACCGCTATTTGAATTACAGAAACCTTCGGATCACAAAAAGGGGCGTGGCAGCATGTAACTTGCCACCATGGAATCGGATTGGATTAAGAATATGATGCAGATAATCAAGGCGGATTGAACGCACCCAACTATTCCGTTCGCCGATATTTTCTGTGCGTTCAATCGCGCCCTACGATGTTGTTTAAGAAAAAAACGGCTCGCCCAAACGAGCCGTTCAAAGCACAAAAACTAACCTTCAGAATACTATTCGACTTCTTCTTCGTCCTCGTCATCTGGTTCATCAGCGATGTAATCATCTTCGATCGCAGGCAATTCTTCGCCTTCCACCTCAGGTACGTGTTCCTCAACCCAATCTTCAGGTTTTTCAGGCAAACTATCCGAGACCCAATCTTCATGATCGTCAAGTTTGACACTTACCTTATCCAGAATTTCGACATCTTCAACCGTTTCGGAGATATCTTCATCAATCTCTTCCAGGTCCTCAGGCAATCCCAAATCAAGATTCTCTGCGTGATCCTCAATTTCATCTTGAACAGCTTCTTCTTCCGCCGAAAGTGCCGCGGCTTGGAGAGCGAGCTTTCTTTCCTGGTCATCCAGTTCTTTGGCTGCCAGCCTGTCCGACCAAACGGTGTGCCGTAAGACCAAAACGATCAACGCCAAAACTCCCACTACCAGCATAGCAGTTTGATTCACGTTGATACCATTTACGGGTGAAGGGTCGAGCCGCATAAACTCGAGGAAAAAGCGCACCGTCGAGTACCAAATCAGGTAGCCAAAAAAGATATCACCTTTATAGAGTCTGTCTCTATATTTATTATCGAGCCAAATCAAGAGCCCGGCTCCAGCCAATGTCAGTAAGCTCTCATAAAGAAACAGCGGATGGTACCTGGCTATCTGCTCAAATCCAGGAATGCGAAATTGCGGGTCAATGGTGATTGCCCAGGGTAAGTTTGAGGGTCCACCATAGACTTCCTGGTTGATAAAGTTACCCCAGCGACCAATCGCTTGCCCGACCAGCAGGCCGGGAGCAATAAAATCTGCCCATTGCCAGAAGTTCAGTTTTTTGGCTTTGCAGTAAATGATCAATGCTAGCGCGCCACCAATAACCCCGCCAGGAATGCCCAAACCACCCCGCCACATCTTGAGGATTTCGATCGGATTCTCAAGATAGTGCCGGGTGGTGACACCCTGGGCAATATTGGAGGCTGAAGGGGTAAACACATGCCAGAGGCGCGCTCCGATGATGCCGCCAATCAGGAGCCAGGGGAGCATGTCGAGAATAATCTCGCTGTCTTCACCATGTTTTTTGGCTTGTCTGGAGGCCAGCCAAGCACCTAAAATTGCACCAATGATAATTAAGATCGCATAAAAACGGATGGTTAACGGACCAATATTAAAACCTTGAGGCATAGGGTTCCCTTTCTTAGACCCGAGCGGTCTAATCAGCTTTTGTTTGTTGCCAGACGTGGCAAATTCGCTGAATTGCAGTCACGTTTGCCAGTACGGCAATTATACCAACGGAATAGATAGGTTTTGAAAATAGTAGACCGATGATCAACACAATTGACCTCTCGATGCGGGTCAATATACCAGTCTTCGCATCCAGTCCCAACCCTTCAGCCCGGGCACGTGTGTACGAGACCATAACCGCGCCCGTCGCAGCCAGGAAGGTCAGTAAAATACCCACGAAATTTGCTTCATTGTAGAAGTAAACAATTAAACCGCCAAACAAAAAAAGTTCATCATAACGATCAATAACAGAATCCAAGAAGGCACCAAATTTGCTGGTTTCACCTTTCAGGCGCGCCATCGCACCGTCCACTGCATCCAACGGTGCCATCAGCCCTGCAACCAGACCGCCCCAACTCAGGTAACCCAAGGCAATCAAAACCGCCGCGCCGATGTTTCCGACCAATCCGAACAGGGTGATGTGGTTGGGTGTGATGCCAAGCTTCAGCAAACGGCTTGCCAGCCAGTCCAGTGGATGCTTAAAAGCCTTTCTTAAAAACCTTTCGAAATCAAATTTTCCAGACTTTTCCGCACTCATTCTTCAAAATCCTCATCTGCCTCATCTTCACCTTCGGCTTCCGGTAAGAGAATTTCCCGTTCTTTCCTGGGACCGCTTGGCGGACCCAAAACACCACGGGCTTCCAGCTCTTCAATCAGCCAGGCAGCCCGGGGGTAACCCAGGCGCAGATGTCGCTGCAAATAAGAGGCACTCGCCCTTCGTTTTGCACGCACAAGTTCCGTGGCACGTTGGATCAGCGCTTCGTCTCCATCGTTCTCTTCCAGGCTCTGAACTTCTTTTTCCCAGGGCACTTCCTCTTCAACATTCAGTTCGGGTTCAGTTTGTTGTGTTTCTTCAACTTTATTCGACTTCTTGGTATCAGGCAGAACCAAGGTCTCGGAAGTAAGTTGTTCTAGTTGCAACTGTTTTTTCCACCAATCAATCACACCCCGAATTTCATGATCGGTGACCATGACGCCCTGGGCACGCTGGGGGTGCCCAACTTCAGGATGATGAAAGAGCAGGTCACCTTTCCCTAACAGCGTTTCAGCACCGTTCACATCCAGGATTACGCGTGAATCCGTCGAGGAGGCAACCGTAAAGGCAATCCGGGTGGGGAAATTGGCTTTGATGGTGCCCGTCACCACCTCGACGCTCGGTCGCTGGGTTGCTACTACCAGGTGAATGCCAATCGCCCGCGCTTTCTGAGCCAGGCGCACGATGGCTGCTTCAGTGTCTTCAGGTGCACTGATCATCAAATCAGCCAGCTCGTCGATCAGCATCACAATCCTGGGCAGGCGTGGTTTGCCCAGCTTATCCATTTTCTGGTTATAGGTAGACAAGTTTCGGGCATGGACCACTTCAAGCAGGCGGTAGCGGTTATCCATCTCGGTGGTCGCCCAACGCAAAACAGCCATAATACGTTCAACGTTGGTCTCCACCTCACCGAGCAGATGGGGCAGACCGTTGAAGCGGCTCAATTCAACCCGCTTGGGGTCAACCATTACCAGTTTTAAATCATCAGGGTGGTTATTCATTACTAAAGACATGGTCAAGGCAGCAATACATACCGATTTACCTGAATTTGTTGTGCCTGCAATCATCAGATGGGGCATGTTTTCGAGGTCAGAGACAATCGGCTGACCGGAAACGCCTCTGCCGATCGGAATCGCCAACGGAGACTTGAGTTCAGCGAATTCAGGCGATTCAAGCAGCGATCTTAGGCGCACAATCGTGTGCTCGCTGTTCGGAACTTCGATGCCAACGTAAGATTCTCCCGGCACAGGGGCTTCGATGCGCAGCCGTTCGGCTTTGAGAGCAAGCGCCAGGTCTCGCGACAACCCTGAAATTTTTGAGATCCTGACCTTCTGCTTTTCTTCCGTGTTGCCCTTGTCGAAATAACCTGGTTCGACAGCATATTGCGTCACGGTTGGTCCCACCCGATAGCCAACCACCTTGGCAGGTACACCGAAATCGCCCAAAGTCTTCTCGAGCATGGCGGCGTTCATATTGATCGTCGCCTGGTTGGCAAGCACCGTTTTTTCCTGACCGAGCAAACTCAAAGGCGGCAACTGATCAGAGCGTGGCTTTATTTTGACTTGTTTTACCGGTTTGTTGTTATCTGCCAGCGCGCCTTTGCGGAAAGCAAGGGGCAACTCCATCTGGTCGGTTTTCTTGGAGCCTGTTTTCGAGACTATACGAGTGGTTTCGTTTTTTTCTTTTTCTGCAGCCAGAGGTTCAAGGTTTGGCAACCCCGGTGCATCATCCAGAAAAACCTGGGGATATGCCTGAAACTGACCCGCTTCGGTTTTTGCCCATCGCTCAATGTGCGCGGACAAACGAAAACCGAGGATCAGCAGCACCATGGATATGACCGATAAAAAGATGCCAGTCGGCACGTTTCCGACAAGGCTGCGCAGCGGATATGCCAGACCAAACCCGACAATGCCGCCTGCGCTGATGCCTGCATTGACCGCAGAGACAGTATCGTCAGCGAATGCCGAAAAAACACCCAGCAGGAGAAACAATCCGAGTTCAATGATCAGTATCCGACCAAGTTTGAAGTCTTCGGGCGGCGATTTCCTCCAAAGCAACAAAATCCAGCCTGCAAGAAAGATTGCGATCGCGACCAGAAAGCGACCCCAACCAAACCAGCGTTTCAATGTGAAAACGCTGCTATCGACGAGGTTCCCGTGGGTGATTCCCAGCAATGCCAATAGGAGGATTGCCCCGACAACCAACAGGAACAGCGCGGTAAGGTCCCAGATCACTCGCCGGGTCTTCTTCTGCTGTTCAAGTTTGCGCTGCTCGTCAGCCTCCTGGACTTTTTGCAGTTCAAGTGCTTTAGCTTTGCTAATTTTTCCTGTTGTCTTGCTTTGCGCCACGTTTTTTACTCCGCATACCGATCACAATATACAGCCTGAACCCTACAATATTCGTGCCAGAATCAATTATGAGGTTTTTTCCTCAGGCTCATTGGCGGTTTCTGCGTGATCGCCATTTCCGTTGGCATTCGCTTCCATATCTGCTATTTTTTGGGCTATGCCTTCGATCGCAATTTTCTGCTTTCGATAAAGGTCGGCTTCAGAGACAGCCAGTTTTCGGGCAACATCGCGCACTTTTTTTCCTTGCAAGAACTTGAGCTCGAGGATGTTATACAGCAGCCACTCACTGGTAAACTTGCGCTCGCCAGACGGCTTGGTCATTTCGATCGCTTCTGTCAACACGGTACGCAGCGCGTTTGTGCGATTGCCGTCCTGATTTCCACTTTTTTCCTCAACCACCTTAAACTGCATCAGTGGATTATTGGTCAGTTTCGGTCCGCCCCAATAGTGCGTCAGGGCATCTTTTACCCAGGTTGACATGCCTTCAGGCAATTCTGGCTGTTGGAAATTCTTCAATTTTTCAACATTGAAACTGGTTGCTGCACGCAAATTCTGGAGGTAATCGACCTCGGTTTGCAGCGCGGAAAGGCTCTGAAGGACCTGCTTTTGCAAAGCGTGGTCCTTGATAGCCAGGGTGGCGCGCTCGGCAAGCTGGAGGATCGCCTCTTTATCTTCATCCTCCACCTCCCGGTTGTCATTTTTTACAAAACCACCCAAGCCCAGCAACCTTGACTTTTCATCTTCGAAGGCAAATTCGAGGGGCACCAGGTATAAACCATCCCATTCGATCAGCCCCTCTTGCTCGCCCAGGTTTTCCTGCACCTGCTTGATGAATTGATCGCTGACATCGATATCTTCAATGGCTTTTTGATCACCTGCGCTAACCGTTTTAACCACATTTTGACCTTCCAAAAGGGCGATGAATCCACCTGAAACAGGTAAGCGATCGCTAATGAGAGCTACAGTGGTCTCCAAAAACTGGTGCAGGTCCCGGTTGGTGAGCATCCTGTCCTGCAGAGACTGGATTGCTTCCAGGTCTTTGCGGTCATCTCCCCAGAAGAATGATTTTTCAATATATGGCGAGAAAATATTGATGGCATACTGTATGAGCAAAAAGCCACCCACCATGACGATGGGAACATAGAAGCTATAGGCTTCACCTTGCAGCTCTCCGTATCTGCGCGCGATCGTGGTCAGTCCCAAAACGATTGCCACCGTAAAAGGACCACGCAAGAGCCAGCGAAATAAGCGGCTCTTGATCTGGCGGTCTGTCCAAAGCAAGCCAAAGAAGGAAACCGTATAGGTCATAACAACCACGAAGAATCCGGTAATCAACGATCCCAGTATGCTAAAAAACCAGAACCAATGCGGGTGCAGGGCAAACCAGGAATTACCATGGAAGAGGAAAATTATGCTGCTGATTGCTATCGCGGCAGCGCCCAAAAACAGGTAGATCATGCGCCGCAAGCCGGTTTTGGTGACAGTGCGGATCATCGCCCGAACCAGGTTGTAACTGACCATCGCCATCACAACGATGTAAAAGATACCAAAGTACAGGGTAACCTGGTTGCGTTCCAGGTAATACATTGGCGCTTTTTCGGGGGCAAGCCCGCCAATCGATATGCCAAAAAAGATCAGAACAGCAGCCAGACCAGTAAAAAGATACGTGAGCCACACGAAAGTTTTGCGCCTGCCGCGGCTGGGTCTTCCGCTTACAGTGAGCAGCGTGTCTGAAAAGTGCAAATAAACCGCCGGAAGCATCATCAGACCGATCCATTTTAACTGCAGCCATAGCTGGATATACTCTGGTTTGTCTGAGACTGCCGCAACAGTCTCACCAGTGTATATCAACACGACGCACACCAAAATGAGGGCAAAGGTTTGCACAATGCGGTCCCTGAAGTTGAAACCAGTGGCGTACATCAGCAGGGCAATTGCTGTAATTGCCACACCGGCGTACAGGATCTGGTTGAGGGTCTCAAGCACCAGGGAGAGGTTGATCATTAACTGCATAAATACATCACGCCTTACGCCAGCCTTTTTTGGTAGAACAAAGCCGGGTCATCGTTGGGGAAATACTGATCTAAAAAGCCGCAAAGTTCGTATCCGCACGATAGCGCTAATTCGATCATGGGATAGTTGCGCATGGGGGTTTCAACGAGAACACGCTCGAGTTTGTTCTCCAATGCCCAGCTTTCAGCAACCGCCAGCAAGGTGCGCCCAATACCCTTTTGCCGCAATTCGGGCATCACCACCAGGTCGCTCACGCGGGCAGTAGCCGAGAGAGTTTTGCTGTCAATTACCACATAGCCTACCAGGACTTCATCCAGTTCGCCCACGTAAATCAGATTGGCATCATTCCAGGATTTCAGCAGTGAATCTTTATCCCTCATGTAACTCAAATGGGCTTCACGGGGAAGCTTGACGCGTTCGAATTTAAAAGTAGAAGCCTGGGCACCGAGATCGGTGATCAGACGATAGGCATACTTGCTGCTGATACTGTGATCAATTTCAACCATCTCGTCAAAATGACCATGATTTGCTTTAAGGACTTTTAGTTTTGCCATTTTTTCCTTTACTGATCCCCTGTAACGGTAACAACGATAACGCATGCCGACTGATCAACCCCATCGTTATCCAGGGCGACCAACCTGAGCATATATTCACCAGCAACCAGGTCGCTGGTATACCAGCTGCCCAGGCTCTCGTCGATGCGTGTGCCGCTTCCGGCTGCAATGGTCTGCCAGTTTGGTTCACCCATCGTCGAATACTCATACTTGTACGAGCCCAAATTTTCAGTGTTCACACTGCCAATCAATTCTACAACACCACTGATCTCTTCGAGGTGTTCCGGACTTTCGATTTCTAAAATATCGTTGATACATGCGCTGTCGATCCCTTCGATATCAGCCTGGGGATAAAGTGTGGGTGTTGGCGTCGCATCGGTGGGGATCACGCCAGGCAGCGTGGTGGTCGCTGTGGTGAGCACTTCGATTGTCGGCGTGGCAAAAGTCGGTTCCTGCGACAGTTCACCTGCCAAAAAAGTAGCCACGATAAACTCACCAACTGTCAGCAATCCTACCAGGATCAGCACGGAGGTCGCTGAAACCACCTTACGCTGGGCGGCTTCGCGCTCCAGCCCAAAAATTGCGCTGCGTTTTTCTTCCAGCGCCATCAGAACGCGCCGTAAATACACCAGGGCAACGATGCCCAACACCAAGTAAATCGGAACTTCAAATTCCGCAAGAAACCGAATAACGTAATTCATCTTTAAACGAAATTATAGCCGGCGAAGGACTCCCCGGATAACTTTCATCAGATTTGGTGCGAGTTGATCGCCAACCTGGAGCACCTCTTCGTGACTGGCTTTGTTGGTGCCATCCGGGTCAATTTTGTTGGTGATTGTAGCAAATCCGAGGATGTCCATTCCACCGTGTTTGGCAACGATCGCTTCAGGAACGGTGGACATGCCAACCGCATCGGCACCTACCATCTTCAGGAAGCGGCAGTCTGCCGGGGTTTCAAAAGAAGGACCGGAAAGACTGACATAAACTCCTTCATGCAACTTAATGCCAAGTTCCTTGCCGACTTCCTGGGCAAGCTCGATCAGCTCGGGGTTATATACAGCGCTCATGTCCGGGAAGCGCGGTCCAAACTCATCCAGGTTGGGTCCGCGTAGTGGGTTTTGACCCGCCATCGGCAGCAGCGCGAGGTGGTCCTTGATCAGCATAATATCACCAGCATAGTAGGCGTCATTCAAACCGCCGGATGCATTGGTGAGAATCAGGGTCTGCATGCCCAGGCGCTGCATCACGCGGATGGGCAGCCCAATTTTACTAACAGAATGACCTTCGTAAAAATGGGTGCGACCTTGCAATACCATCACCTGCTTGCCCTCCAGTTCGCCAATCACCAGGCGCCCTTTGTGACCGGGAACAGTCGAGACCGGCCAGAAGGGGATTTCATGGGTAGGCACGATGGTAGGGTTCTCGATTGAATCTGCCAGCTCACCCAACCCGGAGCCAAGGATTAAGCCAATTTGCGGAATGGTGGTAAATCGCGCGCGAACAGCGTCGGTGGCAGCGTCAATTTCGTGGTAAGTTAAAAATTCACTCATCATGTTTTTTCCTCATCAAGTTTTCCAAAATTATATCATTGCCTATTGTGCCCCCAGAGGTAAGCCTGCTTGTCTCAAGCAAATTATAAACGCCTTCCGCTTAACATTCTTTCCTCACAATTCAGTCTGAGATAGATGAAGTTTTTTGATAAAATGAATTCAATGAACAGAATAACGAAATCCCCTTTTCTTCAAACGGCTGATGGGAGTCAAATCACCCTTTATACAATAAAAAATGCCAACGGGCTTTCTGCTGGCATTCTGGATTTGGGTGGTGTTATCCAAAGCCTGAGCGTACCGGATCGCCGCAACAAGTTCGATGATGTCGTGCTTTCCTATCAGGACCCCAGCCTTTACTTATCCAATCCAATGTTTTTCGGCGGCATCATCGGGCGGGTCTCAAATCGCATTTGTCAGGGCAGGTTTGAACTCGATGGAAAAATCTACACCCTTCCAAAAAATGACGGACCCAACAACCTCCATTCCGGACCAGAAGGTTTCGAAACAAGGATTTGGCAGGCAGCTACCACCTCGACACCAGATTCTGCCAGCCTCATTCTCAGCCTGTCAAGCCCTGAAGGCGACCAGGGATATCCCGGTAAGCTGAACATCCGGGTCACCTATACATTGGGTGACGCCAATCGCTTCGGGATTTTGTACCAGGCGGTCAGCTCCCAGGCAACACCACTTAGTCTGACCAATCACAGTTACTTTAACCTTGGCGGTCCGGCTTGCAGTAACATTCTCGACCATATGTTGTGGATCGATGCCGACAGCTTCACTGCTGTCGATGAGAACCTGATTCCCACAACCAATTATCCGGTCGCGGGTACCGCTTTTGATTTCCGGTCACCAAAAGCCATCCGCTCAGCTATCTTTAAGGAAGGGGAGCAACTCCAATATGGCAAAGGTTTCGACCACAACTGGGTGCTAAATGACCCAGCTCGCTTCTCGAAAAAGCTGATGCTTTCCGAACCTGCCAGCGGCAGAATGGTCTCTGTCTGGACAGACATGCCTGGCGTGCATTTTTATGCTGGTGGAGTAATCGATCAGACTGTCCCGGGTAGATTTGGAGTCCCGTATGCGCGATATGGTGGCTTATGTCTCGAGACCCAGTTTCCACCAGATGCGGTCAATCGCCCGGACTTTCCCAGCCCAATCCTTCAGCCTGGAGACAAGTTTGAGAGCCGAACCACCTTTGAATTTGGCATCATTGATGCATAGTCGACTACTCTTTATTCTCTTACTTGTCATCCTGAGCTTTAGTTGCGAAGGATCTTGAAGGTACTGGGTCGGAATCGTTGTGGCAATACTGCTGAGATTCTTAACTTCGTTCAGAATGACAAACCAGCTGTCATCCTGAGCTTTAGTTGCGAAGGATCTTTACTCTCTTACCTGTCATCCTGAGCTTTGGTTGCGAAGGATCTTGAAGGTACTGGGTCGGAATCGTTGTGGCAATACTGCTGAGATTCTTCACTTCGTTCAGAATGACAAACCAGCTGTCATCCTGAGCTTTAGTTGCGAAGGATCTTTATTCTCTTACTTGTCATCCTGAGCTTTGGTTGCGAAGGATCTTGATGGTACTGAATCGGAATCGTTGTGGCAATACTGCTAAGATTCTTCACTTCGTTCAGAATGACAAACCAGTTGTCATCCTGAGCTTTTTTCCGCAGGACTCTTCGAGTGCGAAGGATCTTGATGGTACTGAATCGGAATCGTTGTGGCGACACGCCTGTTGTCAACCTGAGCTCTAAAGTTTGTCATCCTGAGCTTTAGTTGCGAAGGATCTTGATGGTACTGGGTCGGAATCGTTGTGGCAATACTGCTATGATTCTTCACTTCTTTCAGAATGACAAGCGTTCAGAGAATGACAGACTATTAAATAAAAAAAATGGCGAGGCTGGGATTTGAACCCAGAACCAATGGCTTATGAGTCCACTGCTCCACCGTTGAGCTACCTCGCCGCAACGAAAACTGATATTACCCGAAACGAGCAAAAAAGTCAACCAAATCCGGCAAAAATTAATGGTCACAACTCCCGTAAGGGACGGCTACCACATTATCCGGGGAAACCGCCGCAGGGATTTGTCTTGTACTATTCCGTTGTCACCAATCCTTATTGTATAATTTAACCACCATTGACAAGGACAGACCATGCCATCACTCAAAGATTTCCAGCAACTCTTCCCTGAGCCAAGCCAGGCTCTCATCAGGCAATTATGGACAGTCGTGCCTGACGAGCAGCGTCGCAAACTGGAGGAAACCGTCTCCAACCTCCCGCTGGGCAAGAATCCCACCAAAACCATGATTGACCTGGCGCTTACCCACTCCAAGGCTGTCCTGGGCAATCACAAAAAAGTTGCCATCGTCGGACCAGCCAACGTTGGCAAATCGACCCTTTACAACCAGTTTATCCGCAACGACCAGGACAAAGCAGCGGTCAGCCCTATTCCCGGCACCACCCGTGTAAACCAGGAAGCCGACGCCGGCATCTTCAATCTGGTGGATACCCCCGGGGCGGATGCGGTCGGTCCGGTTGGTATCCAGGAACGCGAACGCGCACTCGAAGCCGCCCGCTCGGCACAATTCCTGATCATCGTTTTCGACGCCATCCAGGGTGTCAAACAAACCGAACAGGATCTTTACCAACAAATGCTGATGCTGAAAAAGCCCTTTGTGATCGTCTTGAACAAAATTGACCTGGCGGGCAAGCACAAGGACGCCATCATCGAGCGCACAGCCCAGAATCTGGGCGTCGATGAGTACCAGGTCATCCCGGTATCTGCGCTTAAAGGCACGGGCATCGCCGACATCACCATGGCGATCATCGCTGCCGACCCCGCCATGACCATTGCCCTGGCAAACGCCATGCCCATGTATCGGCGCAAGATTGCCTGGAGAACAATCAGCACAGCCTCCTCGCTCTCAGCAGCAATTGCCCTGACACCGCTGCCAGTGATCGACTTTATCCCGTTAGTCACCAATCAGGTGGGCATGGTACTCACGATTGCGCGTATTTACCAATATAAGATCACGCCTGCCCGCGCGCGTGAGTTGGTGGGCACTTTTGGGCTGGCGCTGCTCGGTCGCACTTTGTTTCAGCAACTGTCGAAACTTGGCAGCGTTCCTGGCTGGATTTTGAGCTCAGCGATTGCCACCTCCATGACAGTGGTGATGGGTTATGCGGCGATGGAATGGTTCGAGAAAGGTGAACGCATCACCCAGGAGCGTTTTGGGGAGCTAAGCAGAGAACTGAGTAAAAAGATGTTGGCGCGCTTTACGCAGGTGTTCAAAAAGAAACCCGGCAAGAATAAGCTGAAGCAAACTGTGATCGACATTGTGTCTGAACAGTCGATCGACTCATAATTCAGCCTGTTACGCCTACGTAAGGGATTGGCATTGAAGCCATCCCTGCGTGATCTTAGTAGGGAATGACCACCGGGCATTCCATCATTCGGTGGACGCCTTCGGCGAAATCGTGTGCCCGGCGCGGACGCCAGCACAATCGCTTAAATCAATCCGTTTTCCTTACCGACTTTTTCGAAGACTTCCAAAACCTTCACCAGTTGCGGCTCGGTATGGGTTGCCATGTAGCTAGTGCGCAGTAATTGGCGACCGGGTGCAGTGGCAGGAGAAATTACCGGGTTCACAAAAACACCATTTTCAAATAGGTCGCGCCAAACCTTAAAAGTAAGGGCATCATCGCCAATAATGATCGGAATGATCGGTGATTCGGAATTACCGGTGTCAAAACCAAGCCGTGCAAAGCCTGCCCGCATAAATTCAGCATTTTTTGTCAGCCGCTCTACTCGTTCGGGTTCATCGTGCATGATTTCGAGAGCTGCCAGAACTGTAGCTGTGTTCGCAGGTGGGATTGCGGCGCTGAAAATTAGGCTGCGGGCATGGTGTTTGATGTAATCAATCACGTCATATTCGCCGGAAATAAAACCACCGATCGAAGCAAACGATTTACTGAAAGTCGACATGATCAAATCAACATCCTCGGTCATATCAAAGTGCGCTACCGTACCACGACCCCCACCCAGCACGCCCATGCCATGGGCATCGTCCACCATCAGGCGAACGCCATACTTTTTACAGAGTGGAATGATTTCAGGCAGGTTGGCAATATCGCCTTCCATGCTAAAGAGACCGTCCACAACCAGCAGCTTGCCCGGCTCTTCCGGCAAGCTCTGCAGCACGCGTTCCAGGTGCGCCATATCGTTGTGGCGGAAGCGTTCGATCTTACCGCCGCTCAACATGGCACCATCGACGATGCTGGCATGATCTTCTTTGTCAAGAATGATGATATCGCGTCTGCCTACAATCGAACTGATTGCGCCCAGATTCACTTGCATACCGGTCGAGAAGACCAGGGCGGCTTCCATGCCCACCCACTCTGCCAATTTTTCTTCCAGGTCTTCGATGATGGTCATGTTGCCGTTCAAAAAGCGAGAACCGGTACAACTGGTTCCATACTTTTTAATCGCATCGATAGCCGCTTCACGCACCTTCGGATGAGTTGTCAGCCCGAGATAGTTATTCGAGCCACACATGATGATTCTTTGCCCTTGGTAAACCACTTCGGTGCCTTCATTGCGATCCAACGGAATGAAATAAGGGTAATAACCGCCTTCTTTTGCTTGTCTGACGGTTTCGTATTCATATGCTTTAGTAAATAAGTCCATTTTCTAACCTTTCCTGTTTTCTATAAAACTTAACAAAAAGAATCCAACCAGGATACGCCCCAATTATAGTCCCTAATGTCCGGGGCATTTTTGGTCATGTCGGGCTTGTCTGAGGTAGAATAGAAACTAAATCCATGAGAAACGAGGGATTTGATCTATGAAAAAAATTTTGCCCATATTGATCATCTTACTGCTGTTTTCCGCCTGCAATCTACCCGGTTCAGACGATTATTCTCAGGACCCCGTGGTTCAGACCAGCGTTTCATTGATCCTTACCCAGGGTGCCCAAACGAATGAAGCTACCCGCCTAGTCCAGGATGCCACTCCCTTACCTGTAGAAACCGAGACGCTGCCAGCAGAGACACAAGCCGAAAAAGAGACTGCCACCCAAACCCAGCCAGAGCAAAATCAACCAGAACCCTCGCAAACACCTTCGCCCACCGAGTTGGTTTCAACAGATCCCTGGGGCGGTGAAGTGACTTTTAGTGAGAATTTCGACAGTGGCGATTACTGGGACTTCGAAAGCGGCTTTCTCCGTTCACAGATCAAGAATGGTCAACTCGAGTTTACATCCAAAGGCACCCCTTGGTGGAGCAGCTGGTACACCACCAAACCTGAATTCAAAAATGGTTATGTTGAGACCAGCTTCAGCATGCCCAATTGTCAGGGTCAGGACCGTTTTGGTCTGGTAATCCGCTGGAACAGACCGGGTGTTTTTTATTACATGGGTGTGACCTGTGATGGTACCTGGGGCTTCACTTTGTATACTGCATCAAATGAAACCATAGACATACTGCCTTACACCGAAAGCGACAACTTTAGCCCCCTGGCAGAGAACCATCAAATTGGCATTTTGGCTAAAGATAATTCGTTTGAGTTTTACATCAACAGGCAAAGAGTTGGCTCGGTAACAAGTGATGCGATTGTGGAAGGTGGTAATTTCGGCTTTATGAGCATGTCATCAGGAACCAATAACTTCCAAACCCTGATCGACAGGCTGGAATACTGGCAATGACCATCGTGGGGAATGGGCTTGACCCACTGCGGATGATAGGAGACCTCCAGTCAAACCCCGTGCACGGTGAGGACACCGGCACAATCACACACTCGGTCAGGAGACCTCCGGTCAAATCCCGTGCACGGTGAGGACACCGGCACGATCACACGCTCGGTCAGGAGACCTCCGGTCAAATCCCTTGCACGGTGAGGATACCGGCACCATCACAGACCCTCACGAGGGCAGGGCCTTTCTTACATTTATATGCTGGAGAATTATGGAAAATAAATACATGGTCAAACCCCATCTCGACGGGTCAAGTTTCTTTTACTCTGGCAATAAAACCGGCTTCGTTCTTGTGCACGGCTTCACCGCCACAACAACCGAGGTCAAGCCCCTGGCAGAGCGACTATACCAGCAAGGCTACACCATTTCCGCGCCACTCCTGCCGGGGCACGACACCCACCCTGACGACCTGAACAGAGTTCATTGGCAGGAGTGGTATAAAACCGTCAGCCAGGCTTACCTGGAATTGCGCAAGACTTGTGACCAGGTTTGGCTGGGCGGTGAATCGATGGGCGCCTTGCTCTGTCTCCTGGTTGCGAGCGAGTTCCCAGAAGTGGCTGGGTTGCTACTTTTTTCACCTGCGTTGAAAGTGCGCAAGCTGAATGCCGCTTATCTTGCACAATTTTTTATGAAATACCTGGATAAAAGTCACAAATCTGACGACCGGCAGTGGAAAGGCTACAACGTTTATCCACTGAAAGGGGCTGTTCAACTTTTGAAACTGCAAAAGCAGGTCCGCCGCAATCTCCATAAGGTCACCCAACCCACTCTGGTAGTTGTCAGTGAAGCAGACCAGACCGTGCCGGTTAGTTCTGGTTCGATGATCATCAAATCGATTTCTTCCCAAACTAAAAAACTTGTTGTTTTAAGCCACGCCTCTCATACAATGCTGTTGGACAAAGATAATCAGAAGATTATCGATCAGGCAATCGAATTCGTGAAGATGAACCGATAGACATCATTAATCAAAAAAGGTGTTGGTAGCTCCAACGCCCTATGCAATAATGTCGAACTTTATTGACGCTCTTGAGTGCCGTGTGTATACTTCCTTATTTGCCGAAAGAATTATATCGGCACAAGTATGGAGTATTTGTGATTAAGCCTGAAGGAAGTTACGTAGATCTGGACATGCCTAAAATTCTCTCCAGCAAGAAGCTGGCGAGTTTGTGGCATTTAATGAAGGGCTACCATACCAACTACTTGATTGCCACGGTCTTCCTTGGACTGGCTGCATTCGCGCGTACCAATATGTACCTTGTGCTCGGACGCTACCTTGACCAGGTGATCGGCGAAGGCTTTGTTGGCAACCAGCTGCTTCTTGCAGCTTTAAATTTCGGCGCGATGATTGTACTCCAGGCGATTTCGTCCTTTATGAGCAACTGGATGGCATCATTCACTGCCGAAAACACCACCCGCCGGCTGCGTGATTATCTCTTTGATCACATCCAGAGATTGTCTTATGCCTACCACGCTGAAGCGAAAACCGGCGATCTGCTGGAACGCGCCACATCCGACGTTGATACGTTGAGACGCTTCTTCGCCGAGCAGGCAGTTGGCATCGGACGTATCGTTTTCATCTTCATTATCAACCTGTTCGCGATCTACAGCCTCAGTCCGCACCTGGCAAGGATTTCTGTCATCATTGTTCCTATCATCCTGATAGTATCGATGATCTTCTTCAAAAAACTCAGCAAGGCTTATGAGTCTTACCAGGAGCAGGAAGCAGTTTTAACCACCAATCTGCAGGAGAACCTGAGTGGGGTCCGGGTGGTCAAGGCATTCGCCCGTCAGGATTATGAGATCAAGAAATTTGATGACAACAACCGCGAGAAATTCAATCGCGGTAAAAAACTGAACCTGATGCACTCCTTTTTCTGGCCGATTTCCGACCTGATCAGTGCCGGGCAGCAGATTTATAGCAGCTTCACTGCCGCGATGATGGTGATCAATGGCGCGCTAACCATCGGCAATTTTGTCACCTTTAACTCGTTGATCGCCTGGCTGATCTGGCCTATCCGCAATCTCGGCAGATTAATTGTGGATACCTCGCGCGCATTCGTTTCCTTCGGACGTGTTTCAGAGATCCTGCGTGCACCAGAAGAAGATCTTTTCTCATCCACCTATGAGCCTGCCGAAGGTATCCGGGGAGAGGTCGAGTTTAGAAATGTCGACTTTGAGTACGAGAAAGAGCATCCGGTGCTAAAGGATGTCTCATTCAAATGTGAGGCGGGTCAAGTGATCGCGCTGCTCGGTTCGACCGGGTCGGGCAAGACCTCGCTGGTGAACCTGCTGCCGCGCTTTTATGACGTCACTAACGGCAGCATTTTGCTGGACGGAGTAAACCTCAAAGAGTATTCACGCTCATATCTACGATCACAAATTGGCATCGTGGAACAGGAACCCTTCTTGTTCTCCGATTCAATTCGCGACAATATCACCTATGGCGTACACCGTGAAGTAACACAGGAGGAAGTTGAACAAGCCGCTCGCGAAGCTGCAATTCATGATGTGATTCTCAACTTCAGCAACGGTTACGACACGCTTGTTGGAGAACGCGGCGTAACCCTCTCAGGAGGGCAGAAACAGCGCGTCGCCATCGCCCGCACTTTGCTGATCAACCCGCGCATCCTCATTCTGGATGACTCCACCTCCTCCGTGGATATGGAAACTGAAATGCAAATCCGCGAAGCGCTGGATAAATTGATGGCGAACCGCACCACCTTCATCATCGCCCATCGTATCCAGAGTATTATGGCTGCCGATCTGATTTTAGTGTTCGACAAAGGCGAAATCGCTCAATGCGGCACACACGAACAATTGCTCAATGAACCCGGCATGTATCGTGATATTTACAGTATCCAGACTCGTATCGACAGTGAATTGCAGAAGGAAATTGACAGTGTCAACATTCTATGATGAATCCGAGTACGATGACAATGTGACCTCACAAGGTCCTGTCCTGCGACGCCTGTTGAAGGTTTTAAAACCGCACTGGAAAACCATGCTTTTCGCCATGATCGGCATCGCCTTGGTTTCGTTTCTGGATGCTTACTTTACGATCCTCAATAAGCGCATCATCGATGAGGGCATCGCAGAAAGCAATATTTCTACCCTTGTCAGACTTTTTAGCATCTATGCTTCAATCGTTTTGGCTCAGTCTTTTGGCTTCTTCCTGTTCATTTACCTGATCGGTTTACAGGGTGAGCGTGTACGCTATGACTTGCGAAAAGCGCTCTTCAACCACATTCAAAAGCTCTCACTTTCGTATTTCAGCAAGACCCCGCTGGGTTGGATCATGTCGCGTGTCACTTCCGACACTGAAAAAATGGCAGATCTGCTTACCTGGGGCATCATTGATACGACCTGGGCTATTACCAACATCATCTTCGCTTCGATTTATATGTTCACCATCGAACCGAAACTGGCACTGATCGTGGTTCTCTCACTTCCGTTGATGATCATCGTGTCATTCAAGTTCAGGGTAAACATCTACCGCCACTACCGCCAGTCACGGAAAGCCAATTCGAAGATGACTGCCTCGCTGAATGAGAACATCACTGGCGTACGTGTGGTCAAAGCCTTGCGCCGCGAGGATAAAAATCTAAAAGCATTTGAGGTTCTTTCCACGGAAATGTTCCGTGAAAGTTACCGCGCTGCCTTCCTTTCGGCAATTTACCTGCCGACCATTCAGACCATCAGCGCGATCTCGCTGGTGCTGGTGCTCTGGCAAGGTGGGTTAATGGTATCGGGTACAACGCTGACCGTCGGTGGCTTACAGGCTTTTGTCTCTTACATTATGATGATCCTCTGGCCTATCCAGGATCTTGCCCGCGTTTATGCTGAGATGCAAAACGCAGTGGCATCTTCAGAGCGAGTCTTTTCGCTGCTAGACACCAAACCTGCTATCGTAAACCGGGAAAATACCCTGCCCCCTACTTCATTGGTTGGCGACGTGATTTTTGAGAATGTCTCGTTCCATTATGAAGACGGCGAGCCCGTCATCCGGAATTTGAATTTCCAGGTAAAGCAAGGTCAGACCGTTGCCCTTGTCGGACCTACCGGTGGTGGAAAGACCACGACTGTGAACTTGCTCTGCCGGTTCTATGAGCCTACGTCCGGCAGAATTCTCATCGCCGGTCATGACTATCTGGAATATGACCTTCAGAATATCCAGAGCCGTATTGGTGTCGTGTTACAGACCCCGCATCTTTTCTCGGGTAGTATCCGCGAAAATTTGCGTTATGGAAACCTGGAAGCCAGTGATGAACAAGTCGAGAAAGCGGCAAAACTTGCCAGTGCGTATGACTTTATTACAAGTTTTGAACACGGTTTTGATCAAAATGTAGGTGAGGGTGGCAATTTGCTCTCGGTCGGACAAAAACAACTGATCAGCATTGCCCGGGCATTGTTGGCAGAGCCTGATATCTTCGTCATGGACGAAGCTACAAGTTCAGTCGACACATTAACCGAAGCCCTGATCCAAAAGGGCATGCACCAACTCATGAGCGGACGCACAAGTTTTATCATTGCCCATCGCCTTTCGACCATCAAATCTGCCGATCAGATTTTTGTGATCGAAGACGGACAGATAGCAGAGAGTGGAGACCACAAGAGCCTGATCCAGCAGCGGGGGATCTATTACAACCTGTACACAAAACAATTCCGGCACGACTTGGAAACGAAATTCGACCCCTTTATCGACGCAGGCACCGAAGCTAACACGGCTTGATATGAAGTTTGCCGTTAATTACTCCACCCATCTGGGAGATTTGCTTAAAGAAGGTGCGGTCAAGGTTGACTTGCTCAAATGCCCCGAATGGGATGGAATTGTCAATGCAGCTCTACCATTAGGTCGGGTTTATATTCATTTTGAAATATCGGTTGGCGCGAACAATATTCAGTCTTTAAATTTTGGCTTGATTGATCGCTTTTTGAACACAACCGACACACCTCACCTGAATATCCACCTTTCTAATGATCTCGCCCTGGAAGCGGACAGTCCGGAAAATCGAAAAGCAATGCTCCGGCTCTGGAAAAAGGATCTTGCCAGCCTGAGCGCTGCCTTCCCTGGTGTGAAAATTGTTGCCGAAAACCTGCCCTGGCATGAATTCTTACCCCATCTAAGGATGGCAGCCGACCCGGATTTGATCCGAGCAATAATCGAGGATTGTGATTTGGGCTTACTTTTGGATCTTTCCCATGCTCAGATCAGTGCCAACGCCTTTGGTATGGATTTCAAAGATTACATCGCCAGACTGCCCCTGGGGCGGCTCTCAGAACTACACATAACCGGAATCCGGGAGTATGCCAACTTCCCGACCGATCATTTTGAACTCCAGCCTGATGACTGGCAAGTGGTGAATTGGGCTGCAGAGCAAATCCGTGCGGGTGCCTGGCGCCAGCCGGAAATCGTTGCTTATGAGTATGGCGGAATCGGAGATGTCTTCTGCTGGCGCACCGAGCGTTCAGCACTGCAGGAACAAGTGCCGCTGTTGTACGATATTTTTGGTGAGATTTCTTTGGCAACCTGAGCCATAGCGACAAGAAGTGTACTGAGTAATTATCTTTACGGTATTGGGTCAGATCCTTCTTTCCTCAGGATGACGAACAATCGGAAAAAATGTTACTTCTTCTCGTACTCCGCCAGGTAGCGCAGCAATGCCGCTGTCAGCCGGGCGTCATCCAGGGCATGGTGGTTGTTCGGTAGGTCAATGCCGCAGAAATTCCCGGCAAATTCCAGCTTTTGAGATCTGAAGTTATTTGCTCGTCGGTTCCACTCCCCGTACCAGGCAGCAAACATATTCATCATGCAAAAAGCCTGATTCTTTCTAATGCTCCACGGAATACCAGCATGGTCTACCGATTGCTTCATCAGGCGATAATCAAACTCCGCGTTATAGATGCCGATAGCGCGGTTGCGCAAAACAGCTTCAATTTCGTGCCACACCTCGTTCAAAGAAGGCGCATCCGCCACCATATCATCCGTAATTCCATGAACTTTGCTCGAATCTGAGGGGATCGGGCGACCGGGGTTGATCAGACTGTTGAACAAAACGTTTCCATCAAGATCAACAATTCCGACTTCAATCACCAGGTCATACAGCCCGACACCGGTAGTTTCGGTGTCCAGAAAAATCGGGTTAAGTCCAATCACCTGGCGGGCTCGTTCTGTTACATTGGGGTGGGCAGTTGGATAGGGCATGGTTCCTCCGAAAATATTATAACAAGAGAATTGCGTCTCAAAACACAATTTTGCGGCTTGTGGTATATCTTATGCAAACATCTTGAGGTATTAAATAATGAAGTCATCGTCTCCTAAAGAAATGAAAACAGTCGAACAAAAAAACGATCTGCTCCATAAAATCGGAAGCTACCTGGAAAAGAACTCACCCGGTATGCGGGTAATTAAGACTGCTTTGGCAGTGATAATCTGCCTGGTGATCGAATATTATCGCGGCGGCAGTTCGCCTTATAATGCCAGCATCGCCACCATCGTCTGTATGCAGCCGACTTTAAAAACTTCGTTCCAATCAGCGGTTGACCGAACCTTTGGTACGATTATCGCTGGTATTTATGCCTACGTTTTTGCAGTATTGCTGGGTCAAACCTGGGGAATACAACCTGCTAATATCAATTTTTACCTTTTGGTCGGGTTGCTTTCATTTCCATTGATGGCGCTCATGGTAATCATCAAGAAACCCAGTTCCCTGGCGATTACCGCAATCGTCTACCTATTGATTATGCTTACGATCACAGAGACAGACCCGCTTGTTTATACTTTCGAGCGCGTGGTTGCCACTCTCATCGGTATTGCGGTCGCCTTGTTCGTAAACTGGCTGCCACCGCTAAATAAAATTGGCAAAAAAAAGGCGGAAGGCAACTTAGAAACGGTTTAGAAACCCTCGGTCACTGCGACTAGACCGAGTGGGCTCAACCCACATCGGTCTGTACAGAACACATTGGTGTTCGTAGCAGTGGCCGTGGCAGTCTGCCTCTATGAGCGTTCAACTAACTGTGCAGGGAGGCGATATTAATGCCTGATCTACTGAGGAGGAACAACCCAATGAAAGCAGCAGAAATCCTGGAGCAATTGATCAACGAAGCAGAAAGAATCGTCTTTTTTGGTGGCGCGGGGGTTTCGACAGGTTCTGGAATCCCTGATTTTCGCTCGGCAACCGGGCTTTATAATCGCCAGCAGAACACGAATTACTCTCCGGAAGAGATGCTGAGTTATTCATTCATGGTCACTCATCCCGAGGAGTTCTACACCTACAAAAGAGAGAATCTGTATTACCCGGATGCCACACCAAACCTGGCTCACCTGGCACTTGCCCGGCTGGAAGCCAATCGTCAGGATGTGACTGTGATCACCCAGAATATCGACGGCTTGCATCAGGCAGCAGGCTCTAAAAATGTGCTTGAGATCCACGGCAGCATGCAGCGTTTTTATTGTATGAAGTGCCATCGAGATTACCCGGCAGCACTGGTGTGGGAAGGTGAAGGCGTACCGCTCTGCCCGCCATGCGGTGGGATGATCAGACCTGATGTGGTCTTATATGGTGAAATGCTGGATCAGCGCGTGATGGCAGAAGCCCAAAACGCGATACGCAGAGCCGACCTGATGATCGTCGGCGGGACTTCGCTGGTGGTTTACCCCGCGGCTGGTTTGTTGCAGTACTTCCGGGGAAAAGCGCTGGTACTTATCAACCGCGACCCCACCCCTTACGATCACACCGCTACGTATGTGTTTCACGAGGAACTGGGTGAGCTTTTGGACGAGGCGATTCAATAGTCAGTACCATCAAAGTGGAATCCCTCTTCCCTCCCCAATCTGTAAATTAAACTAAAACAGCCGCCTCACCTGCGGCTGTTTTAGTTTCGATCTACTAATTGTTTTTTCACAATTTGATCCTGTCCGTGCTCTTTGAAAGGAGAGAAACAATTTTTGCACGAACGTTGATTATATTAACCCGTGTTAGTTAAATCTGATTAAAAAAAATGTAAACGTTTTGTTAAAGTTTACTGATCAACTAATTCTCTCTAATTTGTCAATGTCAATACGGCTGGGGCTCGACTCCAACTGCTGTGCTAGCCTGGAAGACTGTTGCGGAGGGAGATAAACCCGCTCCGTTCAACTTTGGCTCGACTCTTTCTCTCACCTTTAATTCTGCGCCCTTGGGGTCTTTTTATGCTATGATTAACAAAAGAAATCATGACGTTTTGGAAAAAGACCTTCCCGTTTTTGCTACTTAACATCGTTGTTTCAGCAGCGACTATGCTTTTGGTGTTATGGCTTTGGCAGAGGGGAACCCCCATCCTAACAGCCAAACCCACGCTTACTCCAGCAATAACATTGGCAAGCGCACCTTCACAAGCCAACCAGGAAGTCTCGGCTGAGACTGATGCACCCCTTTCAGACGGATTGCTCAGCATCGAGGGCGTTTTCGGCGCGGGAGATCTCAACGTGGAGTACATTCTGATTCGCAACCAAAGCGATTCGAGTGTCAATCTGAATGGCTGGTCTCTCTCATCGTCCTCGGGCGAGACTTACAGCCTACCCCAACTCACGTTGAACAAGAACGGTGCCGTCAGGCTCTATTCCAAACATGGTACAAACTCTGTTATCGAACTCTACTGGAACTCAGACCAGGCGCTCTGGACATCAGGCAGCCAGATTAAGCTGCTCGATCAATCCGGGCAGCAGCACGCCAGCTGGCTGGTTCCATAATACTTTTTGCAGGGAGATTTATGTCACAAGCATTCTATCGCGTTTGGCGCCCCGCCCTTTGGGATGAAGTTGTCGGTCAGGACCACATTGTCCAAACATTGCGCAATGCCATTGCCACCGACCGCGTCGCGCACGCCTATCTTTTCGCCGGACCCAAAGGCACCGGCAAGACCACCAGCGCCCGGCTGCTCGCCAAAGCGGTCAATTGTCTCGACCCCGACAAGACTATCCAGCCATGCAACAAATGCGAAAACTGCTTGGCTGTCAACCAGGGACGCTTCATGGACCTGATCGAGATCGACGCTGCCTCCAACACCAGTGTCGACGATGTGCGCGAACTACGCGACAAGATCAACTTCGCCCCATCACAGGGCAAATTTAAGGTCTACATCGTCGATGAAGTGCACATGCTCAGCACATCCGCTTTCAACGCGCTGCTCAAGACGCTCGAAGAGCCGCCTGCACATGTGATTTTTATCCTCTGTACTACGGAAATTCACAAAATCCCCGCGACCGTACTTTCGCGCTGCCAGCGTCACGAATTCAGACGCATCCCGGTACCCACAATCGTCAAGAAATTGAGCGAACTAACCAAAAAAGAGAAAATCAAGATCGAGCCAGAAGCGCTCAGCCTGATCGCCCGGCAAGCTACCGGCTCGATGCGCGATGCCATTTCACTGGTCGACCAGCTTTCATCCATGTCAAAAACGATCACACTCAAGATTGCACAGGAAGTGCTCGGTACCGCCACAAGCCTGTCGGTGATCGAACTGGTGGATGCGATTCTGAAGGAAGACAGCGGCGGCGGGCTCGAAATCATCCACAAAGCACTCGACGGCGGCACCGACCCACGTCAATACGCCCGGCAGGTGGTCGATTACCTGCGCGATTTGCTAGTGATCAAACTGCAAGCCGGTCAGGATCTCGAACTCACGCCTGAGACTCGCGAAAAAATGAACCAGCAGGCAGAGCAATTTGAGATCGCCCAACTCGTGAACATCATCAGCGCTTTCAGTGAAGCTTCCACTGACCTGAAAGCCAACTGGCACCCCGGTTTGGGGCTCGAGATGGCATTGGCAACCTCTCTCTATCCGCCCCAGCCGGTTCTTGTGACTGAAGCTGATGCTCCAGAACAGCCAAAGCGAAGAACACGCGCAGATAAAGATGAGGAAATTGTTTACGAGAGCGAAAATTCTGGAACCACACAGAAAACCGCTCCCAAAAAATCACAGAGTACCGATATTGAAATTACTGAAACCGACCCGGCGTTCGTTCCAGGCACACCCCTGACGCTCGAACTGGCACAATCACAGTGGGATCGCGTGAAACGCCAGGTAGGATTAAAAAACCGCATTACGGCAGCAGTAGTCAATTCGGGCAAACTGGTACAGGCGAGTGGCGACACAATTGTGCTCAACTTTACCAGCGAGCTGCTGCGCGAGCGCATGATGGAAGATAAGTCAAGCAAACTGATCAACTTTATGTTAGCCAAGGTCTATGGTCGCGAAATTAACCTGATCTGCACCGTAGGCGACCAGAAGGTCAATCTGACACCCAAGGGTAGCAAAACCGGGATCAACTTGGTCGATTTTGCAATCAACAATTTAAATGGAGAGCTGCTGGAGAACGACCCCACCCAGGCAGGAAAGGAAGAGTAACATGGCTAAAGGATATCGCGCCCCCTCTGGAGGCAGCAAAGGACAAGGAAGTATGATGGCGCAGTTTGCCAAGCTGCAGGAGCAGATGGCGCAGGCACAGGCGGAACTGGCAGACGAGACCGTCACAGAAACTGCCGGCGGCGGTGCTGTCTCGGTCACGATGAGCGGCAACCAGGTCTGTAAAGGTGTGGAGATCGACCCGGGTCTGCTGGAAGACGCAGATGCCAACATGCTGCAGGACCTGGTGATGGTGGCAGTCAACAGTGCCCTGGAGAGCTCCCGCAAGCTATCAGAAGAAAAGATGGCGCCCTTCACCAGCATGCTGGGCGGAATGGGCTTGGGTTTTTAGTCAATGCGCTCAATTCCTGATCCGGTTCAAAACCTGATTGATGCATTTTCGCGCCTGCCTGGTATCGGTCCCAAGTCGGCATCCAGGCTGGCTTTCTTTTTGCTCAAATCACCGGAAGCCCTTTCAGTTGATTTGGCGGAGGCGTTGGAAGCGCTGAAGAGCGAGACCTCGCAGTGTCAACGCTGTTTCAACATTACGCTCAAGGGGGAGGAAATTTGCGATATCTGCGCTTCGTCAGAACGCAGCGACGAGACCATCTGCGTGGTGGAAGAACCGCTGGATGTGCTGGCGATCGAGCGCACAGGTGTCTACCAGGGCAAGTATCACGTGCTGATGGGCGTGCTCTCTCCAATCGAGGGCATCGGACCAGACCAGATCAAGATTTTTCAGCTGCTCGAACGGCTGAAGAATGGCGTGACCAAAGAAGTGATCATTGCCACCAACCCTTCAATGGAAGGCGATGCCACTGCGCTATACCTGCAGCAGCGCATCGTACCAATGGGCATCAAGGTAAGCCGCCTTGCGAGGGGGCTGCCGGTGGGCGGGGACATTGAATACGCCGACCAAAGCACCCTGCAGCGCGCCCTGGCATACCGCCAGACGATGGAGTAAAGCTTTTCGATTGTACGTCGAAAACAAGATATACCAGGTAGGGAGACCATGGACCCTTACTAGGGCAGGGGTCTCCCTTAAGATGAGTGGTTAGGAGGACTGAAGGTCTCTTTTCCCATTTCCTTCGCACGCCACAAAGCCATCACGTAGACAGCTTTGTTGAAATCGTCTATGTTTTCCCCGGACTCCTGTAAAAAACTCAGATATTGATCAGCCAGCGGAGCAGCAACCTCATGAAAGATCACATACGTCCTTGCCAGGTCATAGACAGGTTTTCCGAGCCTGGCATTGACCCAGTCGACGATCTTGTAGCTACTCCCGCTCCAGAGAATATTGAGGGGATGAAAATCGAGATGGCAGAGGTTATTTGCCCGACCAAGCAGTTCGACAAAAGTCAGAGCCTGAATTTTAATAGATTCAGGAAAATCACTCCCTTCAAGTTCCACCCGAAGCCAATCATCAATATACGGAAGGTCTAAAAAATCAACCCTGTGAACCATTCTTTGCAGATCAAGCAAATCCTGCAATCCAGAGGCATAACCCTGGTTCAGCATCCTTTCTGAAAGAGGAATACCATCGATGTACTCCATGGCTATGATGTTTGGGTGATCAGTTGCATAGTATTTTGGAATCGGTAGAGACGCCCTCGCTATCTCTTGCTGAATTTGCATCTCGCGCCAGATTGCTTCATGGGGATAGGTTTCAGGGAAAACCTTGTAGGCAAACCCTTCCCAAAAATAGACAACCGCCTGTCTGCCTTTATTGATTTCTTTTCTTTCCAGAAAAAAGCGTTCGTCAATTTTCAACTGTTTTTCAATTAGTCCTATTGAGATTTGCAGCGTTTATTCTACAGCGATGCAAGTATAATGGATTTACTAACAACAATTAACGTTTTATCGGAAAGGTGGTTGATATAAGATAGATTTCGATTTTTTGACCGGAAAGCTTGAAACAATTTGTAACTTATTAAAGGAGAGTAATGGCTGACGAGCAAAAAACAGACGATCTTAGGGAATTATACAAGAGTCTTTCCTGGCAATTGCTGGAAGTGACGGAAAACGCAGCTATCGCAGCAGCCCGGGCTGCCGGGCAGGGGGATAAAAACCTGGCTGATGCAGCAGCGGTGAATGCAATGAGAACAGCATTAAACCGCATCCCAGGTGTATCATGTGAAATCAAAATCGGAGAAGGCGAACGGGACGACGCCCCCATGCTTTTCATCGGAGAAAAGCTCGGAAATGGCAAAGTAAACATCGATATTGCCGTAGACCCGCTTGAAAACACTAACGCCACCGCCAATCTGAATTCTGGTGCAGTTTGCGTCCTTGCGGCTGCGCCCAGCGGAGGGCTGATTAACGCCTCGGATACTTACATGGATAAACTCTGTGTGGGCAAGGATGCCGCCGATTATGTAGACATCCGCCTGGCGCCGGAAGAGAACGTGAACCGATTGGCTAAGGCACTGAAACGCCGTGACAAAGCCGAGCTCACCATTACGGTACTAGACCGACCAAGAAACGAAGAATTGATCTCCAGGCTTCGCTCAACCGGAGCACGGGTCAGATTAATCATGGATGGAGACCTGATGCCATGCGTGTTCAGCTGCTTCAAAGGGGTCGGCGTGCATGCAGTCATGGGCATTGGCGCTGCTCCTGAAGGGGTTATTTCAGCAGCTGCAGTCAAACTCCTGGGTGGCAAGATGCAGGCAATCTGGAAGGCGAGAAACGATGCCGACCGGGAGCGTTTGATCGGAATGGGCATCGACCTAAACAGGGTCTACACCCAGGACGACCTTGCCCCTGCACACGACCTGGTTTTCGTCGCCACAGCCGTTACACCAGTCATGACCACTTCCAAGGCGGTACTGGAAGGCGTCAGTTTCTTCCCTGGCGGAGCAAAAACCAGCAGCCTGGTAATAACCCGTGGGTTCATGAACTTCGTCCCCACCACCCACGTGCTGGACCCAACCGTGTTTGAGGAAGAAAAAAGCGAATTCCGGCTGTATTGATACTTTTTTGATTTGGGTGAGAAACGGTTTGAAAATTCAATCAGACCGTTTCTTTAAATTTGGCTATGTCGACGAATGCCAGCTCACCAAACCAACTAAAAAGAGGTCTGGATATCTTTAGATTTTCCGGATTCCTGATGTTAAAGAAGCTACCTGGCACTTGTCATTTCACAAAATACATCGTATAATATTGTTGTCCAACAATTTTTAATTGTTTCACCCTTCTCCCTGCTGTTTGAGGAGATCACTAAAACCTTTTAGCAACTGTATCCACCTCTTTTGAGGGTCTTTGGCAGGTAAGAACCATTTCCTGTCATCCGTTTCTTGTACAAGCGATTTGAACTAAAAAGGAGGTTCAAAATGAAACCAAGAATGAGAAAAATTCCCTGGGCAGTAATTCTGGTAATGATTGGGCTGTTGAGCCTCACCGCGATCACAGCAGCAGAAGATATCGTCTGGCCCTGGTCATCGGAGCCGGGGTACGAGCCAGAAGCCTTGGCGGAAAGCGCCGGTCTGAGCAATCGCCTGGATGAAGGTGGTACCGATATTGGGGAGCCAGCTGCACTAGCAGGTGTTACCGAACCCAGCGGTGCCGAGGAAGGTATGACCGCTCAGATCCAGGCTGGAGTACGCGAACTGCAGCCAGATGATGTCGGCTATACCGGTCCGGTTATCGAAGCAAGCCTGCTAGGCGCCCCCGAAAGCGGTGATGCGCAGGCAGAGAATATCGATTGGGATGCGATGATCCCTGAAGGCGCCCCTGATCAGCAAGGTCTCAGTGCTGAGCCTAACTGGAGTGATTTTCATTACTTCCATGTCAATGGCTCGGCTTTTCGACCTCGCGACAGCTCTGTTAGTTGGACGACAGATGGCAGTGGCGGCTGCCTTGTGTTATCTGCAGGGGACCCCTGGGTAATCTTCAACCTTCACCTGGAAATCCCCAATGGAGCACGTATTGATTACCTACGGTTCTACTTCTACGACACGAGCGCCTACAACGGTAACATCTGGATAACCCGCTACAATAACATTGGTGGGCTCGCTGATCTCGTTAGTGTTCCCTCCAGTGGAAATACCGGGTATGGAACCACTTTAAGCGCTGAACTTCTACATATTGTAAACTCGACCGAATATGCTTACCTTTTGAACTACCGACCGTATGTATTCGGCGCCACCATGCAACTTTGCGGTATGCGGGTTGCCTACCGGCTTCCATGATATCAGTGATGGAAAATGGAGGTAAACTATGAAAACAAAAAGGTTATTTGCCAGTCGATTGTTGACTGTAATGGCAGCCATCATTCTGCTCAGTTCATTCCTGGCTTTCAGCTCCATCCCGCAAGCGAAAGCAGAATCCGTGCCAGAAGGTGAACAGGGAATCCAGGCAGATGTGAGTAATGCCTGGATTACGTCTTACAATGATGTAGGCAATTTGGACGATATTGTCGCATTGCCTTTCGGAAAATTCTTTGGCTACAATACTCAATTGAGTGGGTATGTCGGCGAGGTTTTTGATCCGGTACTTAAGAGCTATGTGATCAATTGGCGCCCTTTGGTCACTGGCTCTTCACTGAGGGTATGTGGTCTTCGTGTCGCTTATAAGCTTCCTGTTGGAGGTGGATTCGAGCCAGGTTTCCACTATGTGCATGTTGCTGGTTCAGCATTGCTCCCGCGAGGCAGCAACGTGGAATGGAGAACGGACAGTTCTGGCGGATGTATTTACCTGGTATCGGGGGATCCTAGGCATATTTTTAACATAAACCTCAACATCCCCGAAGGAAGTCGGATCGATTACCTGAGAATATATTACTATAGACATGCTACAAACTTTATGTACCTGCCTCTGATCAGGAAACCGTAAGATAGTGCTTTGGAAAGAGAGCCTGATTAAAACCGGGCTCTCTTATTATCTAAATGTAGTCACATTTTTTTGAAATTCAGGTTTGCCTTGTCCTGGGATTCATCGCGTCTATCAGCCCGTCCCCAAGCAAATTCCAACCCACCCCGAATAAAATCAAAGCTACTGTAATTGGCAGGAAAACCCACCAATAGGTCACTATTCCTTTTGGAGAAAAAATCCAATCTTTTCCGGAAAGCAGAGCTGAAGCCCATGGCGTGGGATGACCCAAACCAATGAAAGAAAAGGTGGTTTGCAGCACGACCAAAGCGCCAACATCCTTGGCAGCCAAAACCAGAACTGGTGCGATTGCATTAGGGATCAGGTGCCGGAAGATTACCCTCCCTTTTTTTGCCCCAGAAACCCTGGCTGCCAACACAAATTCCATTTGCTTATTGCTCATGACCGAGGCATTCATAACGCGGGCATAGGGCATCCACATCAGCAATGCAAACGCAAGGGCAGTTGGATTAATTTCCATAAACAGAGTAAACAGGGGCTTGACACTCTCCAATATCGTTGGATTTTGGACAACGTACGAATAGAAACCCGCAAACTCCGTACTTTCCAACAAATCTACCAACAAATTATGATTGATTTGTTGAAAGAATACTACTCCGGCGATTATCGGAAATGCCAGGAAACTATCGACAGCCCACATCAACAAGGTATTGACCCTGCCACCAAAAAAAGCGGCGACGGCACCAATGAGCGTCCCAACCAGAAAAACAACAGCTGTGACTCCCACACCAAACTTGAGCGCGTCACGTGTTCCCCATACCAGGGCTTCATAGACACTCGTTTGGTCAGGCAACCTGCCCAAAGGCGCATCGGGGCTGGGCGGTTGAGGAACACGCAGATAGGACGAAACAACACCTTGCGTTTCCACATCTTTTGGGGAAAGCAAAGGAGCAAAGATGGCTATCAACACGAAAGCCAATACCATGAACAATCCAATCCAATTCTGCCAACGCGAGAAAAACTTTCGGGTAATGCCCATCAGGATTCCTCCCGCAAACGAGGATCTACGACAACCTTCAGGAAATCCAACAGGGTAGTAAGGATCAAAACCAGCACTGTACTATAGATAGCAAAGCCCATCGCGCTTGGCGCGTCAGGAATGAATGCCAGGCTTTTGACACCAACCGTGGAAAGACCCGGGTAGTTGAAGATAATTTCTACAACAAAAACGCTGGTCATCAACGATGCCGCCGATAGTATGGTATGTGTTAAAACCGGTCCGGTGGCGTTCCCCAGGGCATAGCGCCATGCCAGTGTGCTTTCACGCAAACCTCTTGCTCTACCTGCGGTGATGTATTCTTTTTGATTTTCTTCGATTACCGCCGCCCGGGTGATACGCCCCAAAATTGCCCATTGTGCAAAAGCAAGTGTAATCGCCGGCATGGCAAGGTGGCGTAAAGCGTCCACTGTAAGACCCGGATTTCGATTCAACAATCCGTCGATGGTGATAAATCCAGTATAGGCTTTATATCCTTCAGCTTCGATTAATGGTGCAAAAGCTGTCCCCAGCCGTCCAGGTGCAAACCAGCGCAGCGTGATGTAAAAAACCACCATCATGATGATTGCTAAAATCATCGGCGTCAGTGAAGTCGCGATAAATGCTGTAGTCCTGAATAAACGGTCTGCTATGCCGCTTTTTTTATTTCCTGCCGTAACACCACTGAGCAAACCCAGTGGAAAGTAAATAATGATTGCGTAAAAGGTCAGTTCTAATGTAGCTGGAGCCCGGCGGGTTAGACCGTTAAAAACATTCTCTTGCAGATTAGGGCTGTAGCCCCAGTTTCCTCTGAGAAGATTTCCAGCCCAGTAAACATATTGCACCGGGAATGGATCATCCAGATGGTATTTTTCGATAATATCCTGGATCATTGCTTCGTACATTTCTTCCGTCATGCGAGGGGATGTTTTCTCTGGCATGTAAAGCGAAGCAAGAGTCTCTGGCGGGGTGAGCATGACAGTGGCATATAGTACCGCAGTTATCAGAACCAGGGTTAACAGAGAGCGTAAAATTGAGAAGGATAAGCGGCGGAAAACAGGCATATTTTTTGATTCAGGATTATCTTATCACTGAAAAGAAAATCCAAAGGGAAGTTGCCAGGAAGGCTAATGAGAGACAACAGACACTCCCGCTGAGTTTTACACGTTGTAATCAAGTATAATTTCTGAGTTAATCAAACCACTTTTGGAGTTTTCTTATGTATCTAACCGGAAACCAGGTTCGCCAATCTTTCCTCGATTTTTTTGCTCAGCGCGGGCATACCATCGTTCCGAGCGCATCACTTGTTCCGGGTGGAGACAGCACCCTGCTCTTCACCAATGCCGGCATGGTGCAGTTTAAAGACGTTTTCCTGGGCACCGAGACCCGCCCTTACACCCGCGCGGTCGATTCACAAAAGTGTCTGCGCGTTTCGGGCAAGCACAATGACCTCGATACGGTCGGGCGCGACAATACCCATCACACCTTTTTTGAGATGCTGGGCAATTGGTCTTTTGGCGATTATTACAAAAAAGAAGCCCTCGGCTGGAGTTGGGAACTGCTCACCAAGACATGGAAGCTCGACCCATCCCGGCTTTACGCAACCTATTTTGTTGACGACCAGGCCGACCTGCCCGCCGACGATGAAGCCCGTGATGTCTGGCTGGCGCAGCCCGGTTTCAACCCTGACCACCTGGTGATAGGCGGACGCAAGGACAATTTCTGGGAGATGGCGGAGACCGGTCCCTGCGGACCCTCCAGCGAGATCCATTACGACTTCGGTGCCTCTGCCTGCAATATGAAATCCGTTCCCGGGCATATCTGCGCGGTGAATGGCGACTGCAGCCGCATCGTTGAGATCTGGAACAACGTCTTTATCCAATACAATCGCACCTCCCCCACCAATTTTCAGCCCCTGCCCAAACGGCATGTTGATACTGGTATGGGTTTTGAACGCATCGTGTCGATCATCCAGGGTGTCAGTGGCAACTACGAAACCGACCTCCTCAAGCCACTGCTGGATGAAACCCAACACCTGGCAGGACAAACCGACCTGGAGCGCCAGGAGAATCTGACCGCCTACCGGGTGATTTCCGACCATGTGCGGGCGGCGGCTTTCCTGATTGCCGATGGGGTTATCCCTGGGAATGCTGGTCGGAATTATGTATGCCGGATGATCATCCGTCGGGCAGCTCGCTTTGCCCGGACGATCAACCTGAACGAACCCTTCATGGCGAAAATAGCCGCCAAAGTTATCGAAAACTACCAGCAGGCATACCCTGAATTGAACACCAATCGGGAACTGATCGATGACACCCTGACCAGCGAAGAAAAACGCTTTGCTGAAACACTCGACAGCGGTTTTGCCATGCTGCAAACCTATATTGAAGAGCTGAAGGAAAAAGGACAAACAACCCTGAACGGCAAACAGGCTTTTGAACTGTATGCCACACTCGGTTTCCCGGTTGAAATTACACGGGATATTTTGGCTGAGTCGGATTTGAGCGTCGATGAACCAGGTTTCTACGACGCCATGGAGGCTCACCGACAAGCATCGGGCAAAGGCTCCGCTTTTGCCGACATGAATGGCAACCGCACCGAGTTTTTTGCTAACTTGCTGCGCGATCTGCAAGCCCAGAGAAAGCTGCCTGCAGAAGGCGCGGTCTATGACCCCTACACTTCTTTTAGCTCTGCAGCTAAATTGGTGGCAATTTTGAGAGATGGCGAGCTGATGCAGTCTGCGCAGGCGGGTGACGAGGTGGAGTTGATTGTCACCCGCAGCCCGCTTTACCTTGAGTCGGGTGGTCAGATTGGCGATATTGGTGAGGTGATCTCTTCGGACGGAGGTTGGAAAGTTGACATCGAGCGCACCTTCAAACCCGTAACCGGGCTGATTGTACTGGCTGGCAAGGTTGCCGAAGGCAAACCTCAAACAGACGACGCTGCCCTTGTAAAGGTTGACCTGCGCTCACGTCGAGGGACTATGCGCAACCACACCGGTACGCACCTGCTGCATGCCGCCCTGCGCGAAGTCTTGGGTGAAAAGGTACACCAGGCTGGCTCGGTGGTGGACCCAGAACGAATGCGCTTTGACTTTAACTACCCACACGCGGTCTCAAAAACAGATCTGCTTAAAATTGAAGAACGCGTAAACGAGCTGATTGCAGCCGCTATTCCGGTTAGCAAAGAGATCAAATCGCTCGACCAGGCGAAAGCTGAGGGTGTCACCGCCCTCTTTGGCGAAAAGTATGGCTCAACCGTGCGCACCATCAAGATTGCGGACGAGCGTGGGCGTGTTTCTTACGAGCTTTGCGGCGGAACCCACGTAGATAACACCGCAGAGATCGGCTCTTTCTATATCCTCTCCGAATCATCCGTAGCCGCTGGCATGCGCCGCATCGAGGCAGTAACCGGTTTGGGTGCCTACCATTTTGCACGCGAACAGGTCAGCCATCTCAACCAGGTAGCCACTTTTCTGCAAAGCAGCCCGGCAGACACCCTGAACAAGCTCGAAGCGCTTGAAGCTGAACTTAAACGAACACAGCGTGAATTGGAGCAGGCACGCACCCTTGTTGCCAACCAGGCTTTCACGCAAAAACTTGGAGACATCCGTGAGGTGGAAGGCATTCCGGTGTTGAGCGCGATTATCCCCAACACTGATATCGACGCGCTGCGCTCCCTGGCAGACCAATTCCGTCAAAAACACCCCACCGGCGTGGTAGTTCTGGGTACTGTGGTCAACGAAAAACCTGCCCTGATCGCAGCAGTAACGCCCGACCTGATCAAACGAGGCTTGAAAGCCGGTGACCTCGTCAAAAGGGTTGCCCTGGTAGTCGGCGGTGGTGGCGGTGGTCGCCCGGATATGGCACAAGCCGGCGGCAAAGACCCTTCCAAACTACCCGAGGCATTGGCGCAGATTGACGCCTACATTAAAGAGAACCTGAAATAGATACAAATGGCAGAAACGATCACACCCCTACGACAGCAATACCTGGAGATCAAGAAGGAATATCCGGATGCGATCGTGTTTTTTCGGCTGGGCGATTTTTATGAAACCTTCGATGACGACGCTCGCAAAACAGCCGAAGCGCTCGATATCGTCCTGACTTCGCGTCCGGTAGCCAAGGGTGTGCGCGTGCCCATGGCGGGCATCCCTTTTCACGCTGTCGATAACTACCTGGGTCGCCTGATTGAAAAAGGCTATCATGTCGCTATTTGCGAACAGGTTGGCGATCAGCCCGACAAGGGGCTCTTCCCGCGTGAGGTGATCAGAGTGGTCACGCCCGGAACAGTGGTGGAGCCAAATCTGCTGCCCAGCGGTCGTAACAACTACCTGGCATGTCATTACCTGCAGGATGGCAAAGCCGGACTGGCTTACGTAGACATTTCTACAGGTGAGCTTTCTGCCACCGAACTATCAGGCGGTAATGTGGAAGTCATGCTGCGGGCTGAATTGGAAAGATTGCGCCCAGCTGAATTGCTTTTTTCAGAAAATGCGGATGAAAAAGAAATTCCTGGTTATAACCTTACGCGCATCCCCAACTGGTATTTTGAACCAGGTCGTGCCCAGGAGTTGATTAAGAGCCAGTTTCGCGTGAGCAACCTGGAAGGTTTGGGACTCAAGCCCTACCCGCTGGCTGTACGTGCCACTGGCGCTTTACTTAAATTTCTGAGAGAGACGCAAAAAGGCTTACTTGACATTGCGTTGTCTTTCAGCACCTATAGTCTTTCTGATTTCATGGTTCTGGACGCCGAGACCCGTCGAAATCTTGAACTGACCGAAACCTTGCGCGATGGCAAAACCGATGGTTCACTGCTTTCAATACTGGATAAAACTCAGACAGCCATGGGTAAACGCCTGCTGCGAAATTGGGTGAATAAGCCTCTGCTGGACATCGAGAAGATCGACCAACGTCTGGATGCAGTCGCCTATTTTTATGACCACGGGGTGGAGCGCAAGCAAATCGCGGAAACGCTCAAACAGTTGCATGATCTTGAACGGTTGGTCAACCGGCTGGTGAACGGCTCTGCCCGCCCCAACGACCTGGTGGCACTGCGCGAAGACCTGGCAGCCTTGCCGGCTTTGATGGGTCTGCTTGAGCATGACCATCCTGCATTAACACCAGTTCTGAAGGGTTGGCAGACTTTTGAAAACGAGCTGGATTTGCTGGAAAGGGCGATCAGCGACGAACCACCCGCCACACTTAACACAATCGGTCTGATCCGCCCCGGATTCTCAGATGAACTGGATGGAGTGGTTTCTTCTTCTGCCCATGCCCGTGAATGGATCAACTCGCTCGAGTCTTCCGAACGCCAGCGCACGGGTCTGAAGACACTCAAAGTCGGTTTTAACAAGGTTTTCGGGTATTACATCGAAATTTCCCGCGGATTGGCAGAGCGGGCACCCGAAGAATACATCCGCAAGCAAACACTTGTCAACAGCGAACGCTTCATTACCCCCGAATTGAAGGAATATGAATCGCTGGTGCTCAACGCTGAGACCCAAATTCACGAGATCGAGGTAAAAATCTTTCTGCAGGTGGTTGCTCAGTTGGCAAAATCGGGCGCAGAACTGCTGGAGACTGCCCGCAGCATCGCCAGAGTGGACTGCCTGCTCTCGCTGGCTGAAGTGGCAGCTTTGAATAAATACACGCGACCCATTCTGAATCAAGAAAAAGGCATCAGCATCCTGGCTGGTCGACATCCGGTTGTGGAGCAGCTCACCGGGCGCAATCGCTACATCGCCAACGACACGGTTTTTGAACAGGGCGAGATCATCCGGCTGATCACCGGACCGAACATGAGTGGTAAATCCACCTTTTTGCGCCAGGTAGTTCTGATCGTCCTTATGGCACAGATCGGTAGTTTTGTGCCGGCAGACCAGGCTGAAATCGGGGTTGTCGATAGGGTGTTCACACGCATTGGCGCTCAGGATGCCATTCACGCCGGGCAGTCGACCTTCATGGTGGAGATGCTCGAAACCGCCAATATTTTGAATAACGCCACTCCGCGCAGTTTATTGATTTTGGACGAAATTGGGCGCGGCACCAGCACTTATGACGGACTCTCGATTGCCTGGGCGATTATTGAGTACCTTCACAGCCATCCGAAATTGAAGCCTTACACACTCTTCGCCACGCATTACCACGAACTTACCGAGCTGGCAGAGCTCTTCCCGGGGGTGCACAACTATAACGTGGCGGTCACCGAAGCCGATGAGCAGGTGATCTTTCTGCACAAAATTGTGCCGGGTGCGGCAGACCGCTCTTATGGCATCCATGTTGCCCAGATGGCGGGACTGCCCGCGCCTGTGATTGCGCGTGCAAACGAGATTCTGAAGCAGCTGGAAGCCAGCTCCGGTACAACCTTACCTACAGTGAATGAGGAAAAAGAGCAGTTGCGTTTATTCCCGGAAAACAATCCGTTGATGGATGCATTTAAAAACCTCGACCTTGAATCCCTCACCCCAATCCAGGCATTGAACAAGCTTTACGAGTGGAAGAAAGCCTTCTTTTCTGAAAAAGAGTGATCGACCCGATCGTGCCGGTGTCCTCACCGAGCACGCGTTTTGACCGTAGGTCTCTACTCCATATAACCAGCATGGGCGACGCAGGCATCGCCCCTACCTTGATTCGATCGTGCCGGCATCCCCGCCGGGCATGTACTTAAGCAGGGATTACTCGTTTTCCAGCCAATCGGGTTGACCGTTGAGAAATGCCTTTCCCGGCATAGGTTTCTTTCCCTCCGGCTGCACCGTATCGAGCACCAGCAAACCATCGCCAGTACATACCGCGGGCAGACCGTTGATTACAAACCGTCCCCTGGGGTCGCATTCGAAGGTTGGGTGGACGTGGGCTTCGATGATCTTCAGGCGTTTGCCCTGCCATTCATACACAGCGCATGGCCAGGGCTGATAGGCGTTCACCTGGTTCAATAAAACCTGAGCCGGGAGACTGAAATCCAGTAAACCGTCGTGCTTGGTCAGCTTGGGCGCATAGCTTTTTCGTGATTCGTCTTGAGGGATTGCCCCCAAAGAGCCCCGTAGGTAGGAAGGTAGAATTGATATCAGCGTGCGTGCACCCAAATGCGCCAATTGGTCAGAGAGCTCTGGTGCCGTTGTGCCCGGTCTGATTGGAACCGAGCGCTGCGCCAGAATCCCGCCGGTGTCCATGCCCTCATCCATGAGCATGATGGTCACACCACTCTTCTCATCACCATTGACGATTGCTGCCTGGATCGGGGAAGCCCCACGCCAGGCAGGCAGCAGTGAAGCATGCACGTTGATGCAGCCTTTGGTGGGCATCTCCAGGACTGCTTTAGGCAAAATCTGCCCGTATGCCGCAACAACGATCAAATCGGGTTTCCATTCAGCAAGTCGGGTAACTGCCGATAATTTTCGCAGTGATTGCGGTTGAAAAATTGGTAAACCCAGTTTGAGGGCAAGCTTTTTGACCTCGGATTGTTGTTCCTTGCGTCCACGACCCGCCGGTCGGTCTGGCTGAGTGACCACACCGACCACCTGGTAATGACGATGCAGCTCTTCCAGGGTTGGAAGTGCAAAATCGGGCGAACCCATAAATACAACTCTCACAGACATAATGGGATTTTATCATAAGCAATTTTGTTGTGAAAGAAACAGGACATTTTTGATGATTGATATGTTAAATCTTTTCCAGATGACAACCTTATTGAACGCCTCAATCAACTTGGTTTATAATTGTTACCATCAAGCGAAAGTGAGGTTTCCATGACTGATCAAAACGATTTTATTGACCCCGAACCGGTGATTATCGATGCTCAAAGCGATGGATCTCCAGATCCGGTTTTCAATGCCCAACCTGGTCTCTCACATTCCGAAGAGAGCACCTTAGCTATGTTCGCTCATTTGGGTATCTTCCTGAACCTGTTTACAGGTTTGCTGGGGATTTTGCCTCCTCTGATCATTTACTTTGCTTATAAAGACCGTTCGCGTTACGTTGCCTACCAAAGTCTGCAAGCCTTAATCTTCCAGGGTGTGTTTTTCTTTGGTGCTGCTATCCTGGCTGGCATCGCCTGGGCGCTTTCGGCTATCCTGACTGTGGTTCTGGTCGGTCTGTGTGGCTTCCCCATCGCCCTGCTGCTAAGCCTGGTTCCGATCGGCGCCCTGATCTACGCAATTGTAGCGGCAGTCGACACCTATCACCACCGTGATTTCAAATATTGGATGGTGGGCGACTGGGTACGTGACACCTACGAAGGGTAAGAATTTGTAATTTTTAACAGATGAAGAGCGGTTGTAAACCGCTCTTTTTCGTGTGTGAGGCCTAGGCGGGTCTGGGACACCGCCCGTTTGTTAAGGTTTGGAAGCCGTCCCTCATAGTGGCAATCTGACCCAAATCAATTCAGAAAACAATGATGAAAGAAGGAATAAACTTCTACCGTGAAATTTTCTTTTTGGCTCGGTGGAGGAGCATGCCAAAGTAGAAGGCGAGCGTAGCAACAAATATCAGTGAAAGGCTGGCGACAACAATGGCACCAATCTCGCGCCGTCGGTTGAACACTTTCGAAGTAACCAGTCGAGCCTTCAAATCCTGCACAAAATGGCTGTCAGGGGCGTAGTTTTCAAGTTGCATTGCAAGCCGTTGTTCAAATCTATTCAGATCAAGATCTATATCTTCAGTAGCAGTCATTCGTCCTCCTCCTTGCAATAGTAAACCCTCCAAAGGTTCAGAGGATACGCGTTTCGTCGTTATTTTTTGCCCGTTCCTTCAATTCCACCAGTGTGCGATGGTACAAACTCTTGATCGCCCCTTCGGTCTTGCCAAAAATTTTCCCAATTTCCTCATTAGAGAGCCTGTGCACATGTTTGAGAATAACCAACTCCCGTTTTTGGGGTGAAAGGTCGTTCACCAGGCGCAATAGAAACGCGCTTTCCTGTTTTGCTTCCATCAGATTTTCAGGCGCGCTGGAGTGGCTTCGATCTTCCAAAACCAGGTTTTCGATCGAGATTTCCTGGATTCTGGAGCGATCTCTATGAAAATTCGCAACCAAATTGTGGGCTATTCGGTACAACCAGGCTGAAAAAGGCAGTCCCATATGGCGATAACCGCCAACGCTCTTCAGCGCTTTGAAGAAAACCTTTGCCGTCAGGTCTTCAGCGTCTTTCACGGAACCTACTTTGAAGTAAATATAGTTGTAGATCCGTTCCACATAGCGTTCGTAGAGCTGTCCAAACGCCTCCGGATCAGTTTTGGCGGCATTAATCAAATCTACTTCTTCGCTCAAATTGGTGTTTTCTTCTGTCATTCCCTGATTATAGTACAGGCTTAAGCAACCCATGCGCTTGGAAAAGCCCTGTTTTGCAGGCATTTTTCCGCTGTTTGCGATGCTTAATAAGGTACAATACTAATGATGGCGAACTTAGCAGTGAACTTCGACAATGACTACAGTTGCGTCTCTGTAGCCGACGGTTTATCGTGCGGTTTTAATACCCTTCTTCCTCTGGTTAATCCAGTCCACAACTACACCTCTGCCCGCTGGCAGAGAGAAAATTATTCCTTGAGGTAATTTTATGAGTGACTATCTGTTTGAAAAAGATATAGAAGTTTATGACCCCAATGTGAAAGGTCTGGTAGATTTTGAAACTGAACGCCAGGCAAGGCGTCTGATCATGATTCCGAGTGAAAGCATCGCTCCAAAAGCAGTACGCGACCTGCTGGGTTCGCCTTTCACAAACATCTACGCCGAAGGCTACCCCCGCCCAGAAACGCGTTACCAGGACGAAGACACCATCATGGACTACGCGCTGCAGCTGGGTCGCTATCGCCGTCACAGTGACGCTCGTTACTACAAGGGTGTCGAGTATGTCGACATGGTCGAAGCGCTGGCACGCCGCCGCGCGGCTGAGCTTTTCGCCGCCAACGACCTTATTCCGGATGACCTGTGGGTCAACGTTCAACCTCTCTCAGGGGCACCAGCCAACACCGCCATCTATACGGCACTGATTAAACCCGGAGATTCCATTTTAGGGATGGACCTGCTGCACGGCGGTCACCTGACCCATGGCTCACCAGTCAACCGTTCAGGGCTGGTTTACAACGCCCACCACTACACGGTTGATCCAAAAACCGAACGGTTGGATTATGACGAAATTCTCAGAATTGCCAAGGAAGCCCGACCTAAGATCATCATCGCCGGCTACACTTCTTACCCCTGGATCCCTGACTGGCTGAAATTCCGCGAGATCGCAGACGAAGTCGGCGCCTGGTTGCTGGCAGATATTTCTCATATTGCCGGCATGATCGCTGCAAAGAAAGTCGCCTCCCCTATCGGTATTGCCGATGTGGTCAGTTTCACAACCCATAAAACGCTTTGCGGTCCCCGCGGAGCAGTCACGATCTGTCACGATCGCGAATTGGGCGAGCAAATCGACAAAGGCATCTTCCCCGGAGAACAAGGCGGACCGCATGTCAATGCGATCGCAGCCATGGCACTCACTTTTAAACTTGCCACCACCAACCAGTTCATTGAGCTGCAAGATCAAACCCTCAAAAACGCCAGGGCACTTTCAGATGCCTTCAAAGAACTGGGCGCGAAGGTCCCCTATGGTGGCACTGATAGTCACATGTTATTACTGGATTGTAAGTCCTACAAGAGCCAGGATGGTGTACCGCTGAACGGCGACCTCGGAGCCCGAATACTGGATCTGGCTGGCATTGTAGTCAACCGAAATACAATTCCGGGCGATAAATCTGCCATGCGCTCCACCGGTATCCGCATGGGTGCCACCTGGTTGACACAACGCGGCTTCAAAGAAAACGATTTCCAAAAAATCGCAGGTCTGATCGACCGCCTTTTCAAAGCAACCACCCCCTATTACATGATCGGACGCACCGGCAACAAAACCCGTGCCAAGCTCGATTTTGAAGAGCTGATCCAAGTAAACAGCATCGTACGCAGCATGGCAGATGCCAAACCCGGCATCGATGAAGTTAAACAGTTCCATGGCTTCCCACATTATTTCTACCTCGAAGATCATCCCCGCTCAGGGTATGGTGCCTTGGAGATGACTGGTGAAACTGTGCGGATGTTCCTGAACCTGACTATGACCAGTGACGTCGAAGCCCTTAATCCTGGTGATTCGCAAAACACGATGATGCACACCTCCTCAGGTGATATCGAAGGCGTGCTGACCTGTAAAGCACCTTATCGCTATGTTCTGACCGTGCCAGCAGAAAAACTGGGACTGGCAGGGCTTTGGATTGTGGGGCTTTCCACCGGGTTTATTTACTACGATGAAGACCTGACCCAGAGAATTCCAGGTCCGGTATCGATCAATAAAGCCGATCCGGTCTGGGAGAAACCTGAAGGTGACCCGATCGATCACTACAAACCATACTTCGTGGGCATGCCCAAAGATGTGAGTTTCGATTCCCGCCCAGATTTTGTCTGGGAGGACCCGGTGGATGCCCCCATCAAGCGTACGCCGCTTTACGATACGCACGTTGCCCTGGGTGCCAAAATGACCCCCTTTGCTGGCTGGGAAATGCCGCTCTGGTATTCGTCTGTCCTCCAGGAACACCTTGCTACCCGCCAGGCAGCCGGTTTGTTCGACGTAACCCACATGGGCGTCTTTTTGGCAGAAGGACCAGACGCAGCCGTATTCCTCGATTCGGTCTGCGGTAATGACGTGCTCTTCCGCAACGTCGGCGAATCGGTCTACACGCACTTTATGGATCCGGACGCCAATGTGATTGACGACCTGATCATCTACCGTATTGCCAAAGAAAAATACCTGCTGGTGGTCAACGCCGCCAACGAAGACAAAGACTGGGCTTGGCTCAACGCCGTCAAGAATGGTGAAGTGCTGGTCGACCGCGAACGCCCCTGGGTGACAATTTTTGGACGCAACGTAATTTTGCGCAATCTGAAAGATCCCAAAGAAGGCAAGGATATGTTGGTCGATATTGCCCTGCAAGGTCCTCTCAGCCGGGAAATCCTCTGCTCGCTCGCTGAGCCGGCAGAACAACGTAAGATCCGCCGCCTGAACCGCAACCAACTTACCCCGAGTGTAGTTGCCGGCATCGATGTGATTGTCTCGCGCACCGGTTACACCGGAGAAAAGATGGCATTCGAGCTTTTTGTGCACCCCAGCGATGCAGTTCGTTTCTGGGATGCCCTCATGGAAGCCGGCACCCCCCTGGGAATGCTGCCCAATGGTCTAGGCGCACGAGATTCTCTGCGCACCGAAGCCGGACTGCCCCTCTATGGGCACGAAATGGGTGGTGACATGAACCTGACCATCGGTGAAGCGGGGTTCCTGCCCTTCCTGAAACTCAACTCAGCCTGGTTTATTGGCAGGGAAGCTTTTGTCAAGCGGGAAGCCGAGCGCACCGGTGTGGTTGCCCGCTTTACTTTTGACGAAAAAGCCGTGCGCATGGCACATCACGGCGACCCGGTTTGTGACCTGAAAGGTCGCATGATTGGTAAAGTCACCAGCTGCGCCATTGACAGCAATGGCTACCTGACCGGTCAGGCGTTCGTTGATAAGAAAGCCGCTGTAGAAGGGACCAAGATTTTCATTTTCCAAAACGCGCCAAACTGGCGACAGAACCCGCCCGCCGAACTCACCCCTGGCGACAGGGTTGCCTTGCCTGGCGCGGCAACAATTGTTAGCAGATACATGAAATAGACACAAAAAAAAGGAGAGTAAAACAAATGCCAACACCCTGGGAACTTCGTTTCGCCAACCGCACACAAAGGATGAAAAGTTCGTTTATTCGCGAGCTGCTGAAAGTTACAAATCAGCCGGATGTCATCTCGTTTGGAGGTGGCTTCCCCGCCTCGGAGCTCTTTCCGATTGAACAAATGAAGGCAGCCTGCGATAAGGTTTTGACCGAAAATGGGCAAAAAGCACTGCAATATACCACCACCGAAGGGTATGACCCGCTGCGTCAATGGATTGCAGAAGATGTAAACAAATCTGGGCTGGGTGTAACCAAGGATAACATCCTCATCACCACCGGCTCACAGCAAGCCCTCGATTTTGTTGGGCGGATCTTTATCAACAATGGCGACCGTGTTTTGACCGAATCGCCTACCTACCTTGGTGCGCTGCAAGCCTGGAACGCCTACGGTCCCACCTATGTGACAGCCGAGACTGACGAATATGGTTTGGTGACTGACAATCTCGAAGGAATTATCAAACAAAACATCAAGTTTATGTACGTATTGCCCAACTTCCACAACCCTCTGGGTGTGACAATGACGCTGGAACGCCGCAAGAAATTGATCGAACTGGCGAGTATGTACGGTGTACCGCTGATCGAAGATGATCCATACGGCAAGCTCCTCTTCGAAGGCGAACCGATTACCCCAATTGCTACCCTGGATGCACAGTACCATAATTGTGGAAATAGCAGCTTCGAAGGTAATGTCATTTATACCAGCACCTTCTCCAAAATCCTGGCTCCTGGTCTGCGAATTGGCTGGGTGATTGGACCAGCTGAAGTCATCAAACGCATGGTCCAGGCAAAACAAGGCGCCGACTTGCAGTGTTCGACTTTTGACCAGTATATTGCCTACGAAATGGCTGCATCAGACTGGTTGCCAGAGCATATTGAGACGATCAAGCGCGTCTATAAAGAACGCCGCGATGCCATGCTGCAGGCTTTCGTGGACTATATGCCCGAAGGAACGACCTGGACAACGCCAAGAGGTGGTTTGTTCCTCTGGCTGCGCCTGCCCGAAGGCTGCGATGCCCTGGAGCTCTTCCCAAAAGCAGTGGAAGAAAAAGTTGCCTACGTGCCCGGTGCACCCTTCTACCCCAACGGAGGTCCGAACAATACAATGCGCCTGAACTTCTCGGCTGCAAACCCTGAGAAAATTACCGAAGGCGTCCGCCGGTTATCGGTGATGATTAAGAAAGCAATCCAGGAACAAAAAGCTTAAGTTTGAATCTATTGGAAGGTTGAGTCTTTTCGACTCAACCTTTTGTTTTAAGGGGAAGAATGAAGATTCCTTTTTTTCGTCTTTTTTACCTTGTCATCCTGAAGGACGAAGGATCTTAGTGGTCTTTGCGTCTTTTTTACCTTGTCATCCTGAGGGACGAAGGATCTTAGTGGTCTTTGCGTCACAATCTGGTCACTAAATTTGTGATTGTGCCAGTCTGCGGACAGAGCGTGGGATTTCTCTGTTGGAGTCTGCCCGGCAGCCAACACCTGGCGGCGGGGTGCTGCGTTGGGGCGCAGGCACAATCGGTCGAAAAAAAAGCCGCGCTCACTTTGTGAACCCGGCTTTTCATATTACAGCATCCGCATTCTATCTGCGCCACATGGAAAAATCGGTCAGAATTGAATCACCAATGAACTCCCGTAAAATTGAGTTATCCGGCACAAATTCAGACGTGGTCGGCAAAAACCATTCCAAAAACTTCAACAAGCGTTTGGCTTCTATGTGTTCCACCGTGCCAAAGCTTACCTGGCGCAGCAGCGGCTCCACCAGCGGCTTCAAAGTTGATATCTCGTAAGCCAGGGCAGAGTTGAACATCACGTCAGCGTGCTCCTGGTATGTGAATATATGCTGCTTTTCGCCCATGCGCACAGATTCCCAGCGTGCAATGGTCTGGCTGGCACTATAACCGCGGTCGCGGGCATCGCGCACTATGCGCCTGATCATGCGCGTGTCAGTTGTGGAAATTCGGTTATGGCGGTCAAGATTGAGCTGCGTCAGGCAGGAGATGTAAATCCTAAACGTGTTTGCCGGGTCAATTTCGGGCAGCAAGTCCGGGTTCAAGCCATGGATGCCTTCCAAAATCACAATGTCACCCTTATCCAGGCGGGCTACCTTGCCATCCCCACTCAATCCGGTAAAGAAGTCATAACGCGGCAGCTGTACTTCCTGCCCGGCAAGCAGCGCCTTGACATCGTGATTCATGCGTTCCAGGTTCATTGCCCGCAAAGATTCATAGTCCTTGGTTCCATCGGGTAAAAGCGGGGTCTTTTCGCGATCGACAAAGAAATTGTCCATCTCGAGCGCAAAGTGGTTGATCCCCCTGGCAACAAGCTGGATGCCAAGCCGCTTTGAGAAGGTTGTCTTGCCCGAAGAAGTCGGTCCTGCAATCAGGATTACGCCCACCTTCTCACGATTCTCGTAGATCTGGTCGGCAATATTGGAGATCTGCATCTCGTGCAGAGCCTCTGAAACCAGGATGACCTCATCAATATGTCCATCCTGGATAGCATCGTTGAGCGCGCCTACCGAAGGAATCCCGAGCCTGTTCAGCCATTCGCCATATTCCTTGAAGGTCTTCAGCAGAGTCGGGAATCTACCGAGGGGCTGCAGGGCTTTCGGGCTGTGCCGGCGCGGGAAGCGCAGAACAAAACCACCGTCCACCAATTCCAGGGCAAACCATTTCAGATAGCCAGAGGAAGGCACCATGTAACCATGGTGATAATCACGCACATTATTCGCCCGGTAAAGTACTAAGTCTGACCTTTGACGATATTTTAATAAGCTGACCTTGTCGAGTTCGCCAGCAGCGCTGAAATAATCGATCGCCTCCTGTAACGGAACAGTTTCCCGAATGAAAGGTATGTCATCGCTAACCAGCCTGCGCATGTATTCCTGAAGTTCTTCAACCTGTGCCTGACCGAAGCCATCCAGATTATCAATCTGACAATGGTATCCGCCTGAAGAAACGGAGTGGTCAATCGTGAGTTTCCCTTCTGGAAAGCAATTTTTGAAGGCTACTTCAAGCAGAAAAACCAGCGAGCGGCGGTAAATACGGGCGCCGTCAGAGTCTGACATACTGATCAGGCGAGCAACGCCATCCTTATTCAAGGGATAGGTCAGTTCCCGTAGAGACCCATCCAGAATCATGCCCACAATTTGTGGCTGATCCTCCTCCTGGACAATTTCCGCAAATTCTTCCAAAGGCGCCCCGCGCCTGCCGGTGATAATGCGACCGTCATCAAGTGTCAGTTCAACATCTGGTCTGTGATGCAGCGTAAGTTGAAAATCTTTTCTCATGAGTTTTTTAACTTGCGCTTTCTATTATGATCGTGGGCACGATGGCAAAATCGTCAGGACCCTTCCCATCGATCGGCGATGCTGAAGAGGGGTAAGTGCCCAGGGCATCCTGCTGGCTGATTGCTGCGCCCTCAGGGATGAGCAGATCGATAATGCGGGTATGGTTGTTGTCAGCCGGGGCACCGCCGAAGCGATAGGCTTCTGCTTTCTGGCTGATATCGCGCACGCGCCAAACGCCAGCCGCTGGGTAGCCTTCCTGCCCAAGCACGGCGACTGCATATGCCCAGGTGGCTGGATCATCGTCACCGAAGAATGCCGTCGGCACACTGGCAACCACCGCATTTTGGCTGTTGTCAACATAAACTTTCATCGCACTGGTAGCTTCGGTGTAGTTGACAGGTAAACCGTCACCATCCAGAACTACCACCTGGGGTGTCCAGCCTTCGACCCAGAGCGCGATATCCCAGCCATTTTCAGCAGCCAAAGCAGCATTGCGACCAGGCAAAAGCATACGCGCACCGCTTGCGGTACCGGGGTCTCTGTCTATGTAAACATCAAAGGTCTGCACTGAGAAGCCCGAAGGCGAACCCCAGCCATTAGTGATTCCCGACTTTATTCCGAAGGTAAAGTAGTAGTTATCGCCGTCGGTGGAAAGCTCGAAGAAGGTCAGGTCAAAATCGCCGGCTTTGAAAACGCCATCGGTCGGGTAGGTATACGATCCAGGTCCAAAGTCATCGCCTTCAGGATCTTCGACCCTCAAAATTGAAGTAAGCGGCTCAAAGCTGAAATACTGGATGCCGATTGGTGCTGTTTGATTGATTTGGACATTTTCATTTGTCAGCAAAACAACCTGGGCTGGAACAACTGTTCCCGCGCCAACTTCGCCAAGGATTGATTTTGGCAATGAGATTTCAACGTGATTACCATTCAAAATGACATTTCCTTCAATTTCGCCTGATTCCATCCAACCCTGCTCGCCAGCCGTGTACATGGTTATCGCGCTCTGGTCGAAAGGCAGATGAATCATGCGGGAAGCCGGTGAGATTAGGTTAAAATCATCGAGAGTGCGCATGGATTTTGCTCTATCACCAGCTGCATTAAGGTAAATCTGCACGGAAGTGTTTGTGTTATCAGGAATCGTAAAATCAAAAGCGATGAAGAGGCTCTCCTGATCCATCCCATAAGCAAAAGTACCGATGACAGATTCGTCGCCAGAAAAATACTTTGCTGCAGGTTCCCATTCCTCATTATTCAGAGTTCCGTCAACGGTGGGCGTCATCTGACCAGTAATCGCGACATCCGGCTTTAGTGGCTGTGGCTGGATGATGGGAATGTCCAGGTAAGCGGGATAATCCACACCAAGAGAGGTGTAAACACCTTTGAGGAGGGCGCGGAAGCCTTCATCAAAATAGCTATCCTGACCGGAGTCCTGATCAGTGCCATACCACCAGAACCAGTCAGAGCCTTCAGCCAGGTACATGAAATCCTGTGCCTCTGCCAGATCTTCCGGGGAGGTGCTTAGGGTACCATCTTCGTATTGCTTCAGGTCTGCCCGCACCTTGGCAAGCAGATCCCAGGCTTCGGCTTCTTCTTGCTCGCCGATCCAGGTATCGTAATTGGCACTAAACCAGGCTCCCGGGAAGAGTTCCGGCAGTTCGCGCTGTTCAGGATAGAGCGCCAGATATTCCGAGGGAGTAATAGTTTCCAAGGTCTCGCTGGCAGCCAGTTTCGAATAAAGGGCATGGAAAAATTCCTTGCCATCGTTGTCGTAGTTTTCCCAGGCATTCTCGCCGTCCACTACAATGGTGACAATATGGGGACCTTCGCTTCCTTCCAGGCTGGTGCGGATGTTTTCCAGGCGATTGACCATATCCTGGGCGGCGTCTTCGCCACTCATACCGGAATAGGTGAAACCAACTTTATCAGAAATCACCCAGTCACGGAAGAAAACCGCCACTGGTTCGCCGGTTTCGCCCTGGACGTAATATGGACGGTAGAAGGTGTCGGGGTCCAGTACGGTGTCTGCGCCATCACGGGCAAAGCGATCGCCTTCCATTCCAAGCGAAGCGACCAAAACAGGCTCACCGGTTTGAATCCACTGGTAGCCCGCATCACTGACCATCGAGACAATCTCTTCGGCAACAGAGCCCTCTCCCGGCCACAACCCGCGCACAGGCATACCAAAGTGCTCCTCGTAAATCTCGACGCTCTTTTCCAAGTGGTAGACGGCGTCATCAGGATAGCTGAAGCGTACCTGGGGCATGATCGCACTGGGGTTGCCCACCAAAGCAAGGTCGGTGTCATAGATCAGTGGCAAAATTGGGTGAGCGTAAGGAGTGGTTGTCACTTCGATGATACCCTGGTCCTGCAGGTCCCTATGTGTTGGGATCACTTTGGCGATCAAATCACTGATACCATCGAACAATATGGCTTTGTCTTCCTCGCTGAAGTCGCGCTCCTTCTCAACCAGGGCTTTAAAAGGCTCCACGGCAAGATAATCGGGGTCGATCCATGCCAGGTTGAACCAGATTTGCAGGTCGCGGAAATCTTGCTCGCTGAAAGTTTCGACAGCAGCCGCGATCGCTTCCGCATCAGTGCCATCACGCAGGTCGAGCAATTCCTGATAGCGCGGATATACTGCGATGATGTGATCCCAGTTGGCATCAAAAAAACGGGTAAGGATGAAAGTTTTTTGTTCTGTAGTCAACTCCGCAGCTGGCACCTCCGCCAAAGTCCAGTAGAGGTCTTTGGCGCCGTTGTTTACAAAATCATCAAGCTGTTTAATCAAGACCGGGGTCAGGTTGAAAGAGGCTTTCATACCAGGATGCTGGGCGACTAACTCTGCCATATCCAGATAATCCTTGGTGGCATGCACGCGCACCCATGGACGGGTATAGATACCGTTTTCGTCTTTGTAGTAAAGCGGTTGGTGTTGATGCCAGGTCAGATTGACGTATAGTGGCAGCTCTTCAACGGCTTCCTCTGTCTCAGTTGGCTCAGGCGCCTGGGTGGCTTCCTCGGTCGGAATTTCCGTGGGGATTGGTGGGGTGGAGTTGGCACCACAGCCAGCCATGACGGTCATGAGTAGCAAAAAGCTTAGAATTTTCGCAAGTGTTTTCATGTTTCTCCTAGTAAGTTAATTAATAGAACAATTACTTGTTCAAGATAAAAATCATGGTTTGTCCGCCTTCCAGCACAGGTGCGACCATAAAATCTGTCAAAGCACCGGTTTCGGTAAAGCTGATCTGCTCAAAAAGGAGGTCGCCCCATACGTTTTCAACCTGGTAATCACCGGCAAGCGGGCTCTCTTCAATCGAAATGGTGCAATCTTCCATGGTTTGCACGCCCAGGTTCGCCATCACCAACACAACCTGCTCCTCAAAGATGCGTGCCACTGCGTAGAGCCGCCGGCAGGAGGAAGTAAAGGGCAAGTAGCTGCCTTTTTGTAGGGCAGGGAGTTGATTACGGGTATTGACAAGAGCTTTATACCAATTCAGTAAAGATTCGGGGTCATTGTTCTGAATCTCGACATTGGTGTCTTCCCATCCTTTTGCGAACTCTTGCCAGGGTTCTTCGTCACTGAAGCTGGCATTCGCCTGCGGCGACCACTGCATCGGTTTGCGGATCAGCTCATCCGGTTTGCCGCCGATCATACCGATTTCCTCACCGTAATAGATATAAGGTGTACCGGGACCGGTTAGGTAGACGAACGCTGCAAGTTTCTGTGGCTGCAATCGCCCGCCATAATACGAGGCAACACGCTGCTGGTCGTGATTGGTCAAAAAGGTGGCAAACTGCTGGTCGGGAAAGTACTCAAGCGTATCGAGATAACTCTTCATAATGCGGGAAGGGTCGGGTGAGTAGATGCCGCCGAGGATGTCAGCAGCCAGGTCGAACATAAAGTACTGCTGCATGCCGCGGGTGGGCTGGTTATACTTGGCAATGATCTGCGTATCTGTCCAAACCTCACCGACGGTATACGTATCGGGGTTTATTTGTAAGTAAAAATCGCGCCAATCCTGAAACCAGGCGATACTGCTCTTGGTATCCTGCTGACTGACCCCTTCTTCAAAGAGATAGCGTGCGGCATCCACCCGGAAGCCATCCACACCCAAATCGAGCCAAAACTCTGTGGCGTTATACATCGCCTTGGTGACCATCGGTTCGTGGAAATTCAAATCGGGCATCCCGCTCCAGAAGGGGGCGTAATAATAATATCCACCAGCTTCATACCAGGCGTTTTGTCCCCAGGGACCGGGCTTGCGAGGGTTTTGTTCTTCCCATACATACCAGTTGCGGAAGCCGCTGGTTGGGTCCTGGGAGGAAAGGAACCAGGGATGTTCGCTGGAGGTGTGATTAACCACAAAATCAATCACTACGCGAATACCACGAACATGGCACTCCTCCAGCAATTGTTTGAAATCAGCCAGCGTGCCGTAATCAGGATTGACCGTTTGATAATTGGTCACATCGTAACCGTGGTAGGACGGCGAAGGCATGATTGGCATCAGCCAGATGCCACCGATGCCCAGGTCGTCTGTGGTGTTGGGGTAACCGTCGTTGAGATAATCGAGTTGCGAAATGATTCCCTGAAAGTCGCCGATGCCATCACCGTCGCTGTCTTTGAACGAGCGTACAAAGATCTCGTAGAAGACGACTTCATTCCACCAACTCATAGGGTCTTCTTCGACCGGTTCCGGGGGAACTGCGGTTGGTTCTGGTTCGGTTGTTTCAATTGGCTGTGTGGTGGCGGTTGGCAGGGGTGTTTGAACAATCGGCTGGCAGGCTGCCAACACGAGGCTTATCAAGATAACTGCCAAAAAAGCATGTTTCGATGATTTCATATAGAACTTACTTCCTTATCCCTAATTGGTGGACCTAATTTTACTTTACATCCGTTGCCTGGGCGATAAGTAGTAGAAGGGAAGAGGGACGAGGGAACAGGGAACAGGGAACAGAAATTAGATCGTGCCGGCATCCTTGCCGAGCACGCGCTTTGACCGTAGGTCTCCACGGAGAAGTTTGATCGTGCCGGCATCCTTGCCGAGCACGCGCTTTGACCGTAGGTTTCCACGTAGATGCTCGATCGTGCCGTCATCCTTGCCGAGCACGCGTTTTGACCGTAGGTCTCCACAGTGCTATTCGATCGTGCCGGCATCCTTGCCGGGCACGCGCTTTGACCATAGGTCTCCATCAAATAAGGAACTGGTGACAAATGTGCCACTCAACATTAAGATCGCATCAATTATTGGATTTGAAAATTCCAGCTCTTCTATTACCACCCCCTCCAGGGAGGGGGCAGGGGGGTGGGTTATTGATTTAAGCCAGACGAGCTTTGACCGTAGCTCTCCAGAGAGATTCTTGATCGTGCCGGCATCCTTGCCGAGCACGCACAATCGCGCTTTTGCAAATTAAAACAATCGTCCTTCGACCGGCTCGATCAGATATTCGCCCTGGCTTTGGGGTGTGTTCACATCCCGACTAACCTCATGAGCGTTCAGGCTGCCTGCCGGGAGCGGCTTGAGCAGGCTTTGCAAAAAACGTGGGTCGTCTTCTTCCAGCCAACTCCACATGGTCTCCTTGGTTAATACCACTGGCATGCGTGGATGCACTGGTATAACATCTTCGTTGGCATCAGTGGTAATCAGCGTGCAGGTCGTAAGCCCGGGTACACCTGGCAGCGAGGAGACGCTTTTGGGCTCCCAATCATCCCACAAACCTGCAAAAGCAAAGGGTGCCCCATTTTGCACCTGAAAATAAAATGGAATTGAAAGCTTGCCCTCTTTTTTCCACTCATAAAACCCGTCCGCCAGAATCAGACAGCGCTTGTTTTTGAAGGAATTACGATAAGAAGGTTTCTCCGCCACTGTTTCCGCCCGGGCATTGATCATCTTATACCCGATTGACGGATCTTTCGCCCAAAACGGGACCAAGCCCCACTTCATCCAGATCACATTACGGCTCTCAGGGTTGATAACGGTAGCAACATCCTGAGAAGGTGCAACGTTATAACGCTTTTCCCAATCCAGCGGCATCTGCCCCAGCGCCAGTTGGGTACGCAAGTCTTCTGAATCGATTGCCAAAGTAAATCTTCCACACATGATATCCTCCGTTGTTTGATTATATTCCATGCTTTACCTGTTTACAGGGGGCATACAAAATCCGCAAAATTGTTGACGAAAATCAGCCCAACGGTTATCATTACCAGTCGCCAGCAAACCGGCTGGTAAATTTATGGGCGAGGGTAACCTGAAACAAGGTGAGAGGCGCCCGGAGGAAAAATGACTACAAAGCAAGACGATATTATTATCAAAGTTGAAAAGCGCGCTGTGACCGGTAAGCAGGTTGCAAAGTTGCGCCGCCAGGGCATCCTGCCCGGTGTGGTTTATGGTCACAAAGTTGACACATATCCGATTCAAATGGACACTCACTCCACCAGTCTTATGATGCGGAAAATCACCCCCACCACCTTGATTACGCTTGATCAAGATGGCAAAAAGACCAGGGCAATCATCCGCGACCGCTCCTACGATGTGGTCACTGGTCACTTGCTTCACCTGGACTTTTTCGCCGTCTCAATGACCGAAAAACTTCGTGCCAACGTCGCTATCGAATTGATTGGCGAAGCCCCCGTTCTGGACGAAGTGCCTGGTTCTTTAATCAATCAGGTTCTGAATGAACTCGAAATCGAAGCCCTGCCGGCTGATATCCTCGAGCGAATTGAGGTGGACATCAGCGGTATCGCAAGCGCAGATGACACAATTAGTGTAGGAGATCTGGATCTTGGTGACAAAATCACCATCCACACCCCCCAAGATGAAGTGATTGTCTCTGTTGGTTACGTTGCTGCAGAGGAAGAAGAACCAGTCGAGCTCGAGGAAGGCGGAGCCGAACCCGAGGTTCTGGAAAAAGGCAAGAAGGAAGAGGAAGAGGAAGACTAGTCTTCTTATTCCCATAGTTTGGAAACGAAAAGATCTGTCCGTTGGACAGATCTTTTTTTTCATCCTCATAAATTGTGCTCGGTAATCCCCCTTAAAGGGTGTGTGCCATAGACCGGAGCATTCATTTTGTAAGGGACGGTTCCACGCCCGCTTTGCTGAACTTTGATCGCGCCTTTTTATTCTGAAAAAACTACTCAAGCAGCCGCAAGAAATCCATCGTCATGCGAGCTGTGGCACCCCAAACGATTTCACCATCGTAGTTCTTGAAATACAAAACATCAAAATCAGTTCCCCCGTGGGTATGAACGCGGTATTCCCTGTTCGCCGGGTCGGCAAGCCAATCTAACGGGATCGAAAACACGCGGTCAACTTCATCTGGGTTTATGGTCAGGGGGGTTGGCCAGTCAACGATTGCCACCACCGGGGTGACGAGAAATCGGGTGACCATCGCCATGCGAGCCATGCAGCCCAAAACCCGCGTTGCGGTCGGGTCCAGCCCAATTTCTTCATGGGCTTCCCGCAAGGCTGTGGCAATCAAGTCGGAATCCGCGCTTTCCCACGAGCCACCCGGGAAAGACACCTGTCCGCTGTGATCATGCAAGCGCACCGAACGCAAGGTGTAGACCAAATGCCACTGCTCGCGCAGGTGAATGAGCGGAAGAAGCACCGCTGCTGGTATCAGTCTGGGAACATTTTGGTCATCACCGATGCCTTCGAATTGAACGCCAGTGTCTGCCTGCTCTGCCAGGCGAGCCGGCAAATCGGAGGGCAGCTCAATCGTCGGTTTCATTTTCGCCTGCCTCGTCCCCCAAATCTTCCAGTTCAGCCTGGATGGAACGAGCAAAGATCAGATACCCAGTGTGGGCAACCATGCGGTCTACCGGTCTCAGGCGACCCCAATCGGGCTTATAGTGCCGCAAAAGGATCTCACAGACATCGATGAAGGCAAAATTGCTGTGTGAGAGTGCTCGCAAGGTCAGTTCCACCTGGTTGATTGTTGGAAGCAGTGTCGCAAACTGACCGCCGCCCTTCAAACTTGCACCAACCTGCTCAAGATAGTCGTATGGGTTGGGTAAATCAAGGAAGATAGCATCAAGGTAACGCTCATCGAATCCCTGTGCGGCATCGCCTGGCTTGAACTCAACGTGTTGGTCCAGCCCAAATAAGCGCAAATTTTTGCGTGCAAGATTTTGCACCTCTGGATTGCGCTCATAAGAATAGACTTTGCCGGTGTCGCCAACCAGGTAAGCCAAAACTGTCGTCAGCCCTCCCGAGCCGCCCCCACACTCCAGTACGCGCTTGCCCGGACCGACACCAAGTTTCAAGACGATGTAACCGATGTCCTTGGGGTACATGATCTGGGTGGTGCGCTTGATAGCTTGCACCAAATCGGTGATTCCTGGCTGAAGCACAAAAAAAGGATGTCCGCTGTGCGATTCAAGGCGCACACCCCAGGGCTGCCCGATGATGTCGTCGTGCCTGATAACGCCGCGGTGGGTCATAAAAACCTCACCTGCCTTCATGATCAGCAGGTGATTTTTGTGTGTGGTTCCGTGGAGTTGTACCAGGTCACCTTCTTTTACCAGGTTGACCGGGTCGCTGTATTGATCGGTCATGACTCTTTACGGGCGACCAGCTCAGGTTGAACCTGGGTAATCCAATTCCCCAGGAAAAGGAAGGTAACACTGCCAATGATTCCTCCCGCCAGGTTGACCGGACCAACGCTCATAAAGGTGAACCCAAGCGTACCGGAGGCAAGATGACCGATCAGGAATCCGACCCACGAGAGAACCAGGTAGAGTACCAACCGTAAGATGCCTCCATCACGCCAGAGATGAAAAAGTGCCCCCAATAGTGTTGCCAGGATGAAACCAAACAGGTAGGAAGAAATGTTCATTCTTTTTGATTACCGCGCTTTTTGAAAAATTAACTTGCCGCATCCTCCCCATGCTTTAGTCAACCCAATCATAACATATTTTTTGAGCTGCTCAGGGTGGTTGTGGTATAAATTAAACTATGACAGAACTTCATCCCATCAATGACGATCTCGGCTTTAAAATCCTCACGCCAAAAACCTGGACAGACTTTGAAAAGATGTTCTTACGTCATAAAGGCGTTCGAGGTGGATGCTGGTGCATGTTTCATCAAGTCAGCTCCAGCCAGTTTCAAAAGCTGGACAGAGATGAAAGGCGTTCATTACATCAGGAATGTGTCACCCAAGGTCTGTCAACAGGAGCAATTCTGTATCAAGATTCCAAAGCCATTGGCTGGGCTCAGTTTGGCAAGACTGCCAATCTGGAACAAATCTTGAGAACGCGAAAACTAAAAGCCTGGGTCGAAGAAGGCAACCAACTTCCCGATTGGTTCATTACCTGCTTGTTTGTTGAAAAGGCTTACCGGAAGCAAGGTCTGCAGAAATACGCACTAAAATCAGCTCTAAAAGCCATTGAAATGTATGGTGGGGGATTAACTGCTGGGATGCCTTTCGACTTTCCAGGTGATAGCCGACCCGCTTACAACGGAAGTATCAATCTTTTTGAAAGAGAAGGGTTTTGGGTTGCCGCTCATTTTGGGCACAATGCCTTGCTCCTGAAAGAAATCTGATGTTTTTCGATAGTCACGCCCATCTCGATTTTGATGCTTTTGATGCAGACCGCGAAGCTGTGATCCAGCGCGCCAAAGATAATGGACTGCTCTTTATTATCAACATTGCGATCGATTTAGCCGGCACCCGCAATTCCATCGGCTTGGCAAAAGACTACCCCGAATATATTTTTGCCACCGCTGGAATTCATCCGAATTATTCAGCAGATCTGGTTGAAGCTCAATTTACTGACCTGGAAAAATTAGCACGCGCACCTGAAGTGGTCGCAATCGGAGAGATCGGGTTGGATTACTATCGCGATCACGCCACCCCACAGCAGCAACGGGTCGCGCTTGAGAAACAGCTCGATCTGGCAAGGCGGCTAGCTCTGCCGATTGTGGTCCATGAGCGGGCATCGGCTCACGAGTTGGTGTCGATCCTGCTGGGTTGGCATCAAAACCTTCCTTCGAATTCTCGTTTAAAGCAAAACCCGGGCGTCATGCATGCCTACAGCGCCGACCAGAGTTTTGTAGAACCGCTCTTGGATTGTGGTTTCTGCTTTGGTATTGGCGGACCAGTTACCTATAAGAATGCCACCGAAAAGCGGGCTCTGGTTTCGTCGTTGCCTTTAGACAAGATTTTACTGGAAACTGACTGCCCCTTCATGCCTCCGCAAAAGCATAGAGGGCAGAGAAATGAACCCGCTTTTATTCCATTAATCGCCCAAAAAATTGCGGAAATCAAAGGGCTAACGCTTGAAGATGTCGGCAGTCAGCTCACCAGCAACGCCATGCGGGTTTTTCAATTAGATTAACAGCAGTTTATCTTTCTGAGCGACAGCGAATAATCATGACCTTTACAAGCTAAGATCCTTCGCAACTAAGGCTCAGGATGACAGATGGCGGCAACCATAGCCCAGGAAGACAGATGGCGGCAACCATAGCCCAGGATGACAGATGGCGGCAACCATAGCCCAGAAAGACAGATGGATTGTCACTCCTCCGGAATCTCGTACACCGGTACGAAAGTTTGGTCACTGAAAGGTGGTCGCACGTAGCTGTTGTCCACCTGGCGGGGCGGAAGCTCCAAGACCTGCGGGGTAAGGTCTTCGTATGGAATTTTGCTCAGCAGGTGACTGATACAATTCAACCTTGCCCGCTTTTTGTCATCCGCCTCCACTACGTACCACGGGCTTAATTTGGTATCCGTATAGCGGAACATATCATCCTTGGCACGCGAATACTCAACCCAGCGCTTGCGGGATTCCAGGTCCATGGGGCTAAGCTTCCACTGGCGGGTGATATCATCGATGCGAGCCTGAAAGCGGCGTTCCTGCTCCTCGTTGCTGACAGAGAACCAATATTTTATCAGGATGATTCCGGAACGGATCAACATTTTCTCGAATTCAGGAACGGAGCGGAAAAACTCTTCCACCTGCTCGGCAGTGCAAAAGCTCATCACGCGCTCCACACCGGCGCGGTTGTACCAGGAGCGGTCAAACAGCACCATTTCTCCCGCAGCCGGAAGCTGGGCTACATAGCGCTGGAAGTACCACTGCGATTTTTCTTTTTCGGTAGCCACTGGCAGCGCGACGACGCGCACAATTCGGGGGTTGAGTGTCTCGGTGATGCGTTTGATTGTTCCACCCTTACCGGCAGCGTCACGACCTTCAAAAATGACCACCACCTTCAATCCCTTTTCTTTGACCCAGTATTGCAATTTGACCAACTCGATTTGGAGTTTTTTCAACTCTCGCTCATAAACTTCATCGGAGAGCTTCTTCAATTTCGCTGGTCGGATATCAGAATCGCCTTCGGGATTTTCAACAGAATTGTCCGGCACGTCTGCAGGGGCGGATTTCACTTTTTTGTCTTTTATTTCGGGCTTGGAATTTTTTTTTGCCATACTAACCTCCGGATTGAAAAGTTGATGGGTAGGTGATAGCGGATTGACTTAATTATACGGCGGTATCTCGTAGAAAAACGATCTAAATGAAGGCAGGATTCTGGTTTTCAATCTGGCAAATTGTTCAGCGTTCTTCAATTCAACCCTCATCCACCACTTCGTGGTCCCCACCCGCCCTGGCTTGCCAAGGGTTCTCCAAGGAGAAGGCTTAGCAGGCTGATCTATCGATCACGCTTATAGTCCACAAAGCGGTACCCCACTCCCCGTTCTGTCAGGATGTATTGTGGGTTAGCGGGGTCGACTTCCAACTTTTTACGTAAATAATTGATATAAAGCCGCACATAATGCGGTTCGTTTTCGTACTCATAACCCCAAACCTTGTTCAAGATCTGGTCGTGCGTCAAAACCCAACCGGCATTCTGCACCAGGTGGTAGAGCAAGCGGTATTCAGTCGGGCGCAGCTGCACCAACTCGCCCTCAACCCACACCTCATGGCGATCGAAATCAATGGTCAGACGGTCGTCAACCACAATTTTGCCAGAATCTTCATCACGGCTGAAGTCCCCACGCCGTAAAACAGCCTTGATCCGGCTCGAGAGCTCGCGCGGGCTAAATGGCTTGGTCACATAATCATCCGCACCCAGCTCCAACCCCTTGACGATATCGCTCTCTTCCCCTTTGGCAGTAAGCATGATCACCGGAGTATTGCCAATTTCGCGGATCATTTTCAACACGGTAAAGCCATCCATATCCGGCATCATCACATCCAGCAAAACCAGGTCTGGCAAAGTGGTACGCAATTTTTCCATCGCCTGGCTGCCGTTGTATGCCTCAACGACCTCAAAGCCATCCTGTTCCAGGTTCAGGCGGATAATTTTCGCAAGTCCTTTTTCGTCATCAACAACCAAAATTCGTTTCCGATCTGCCATTTGTTCTCCTATGATATTTCCACGAGTATCACACTGATGTTATCCGGTCCACCCGCCTGGTTTGCCAACTCGCATAATTGGTTGGCGCGTTCGTTGAGAGGTTTTCCTGAATTAATTACGTTGATAATTTTATTTTCTTCCACCACGCCCCACAGCCCATCCGAACACAACATCAGGAAGCCTGGGGAAAGAAGTTCGCGGTAGCCATGGTCCACTTTGAAACCTTCCGTCTGACCAAGTGCCCGGTAAAGCACATTTTTCTGAGGATGCAATTCGGCATCAGCCTGGCTGATCTGACCGAGATCAACCAACCTCTGCACCAGGGAATGGTCGCGGGTCAATATTTCGACAGCAGCATCATAGCCCACAAGGTAGAGGCGCGAGTCACCGACATGAGCATAATAAAGGGTTCTCTCGACGACCAAGGCTGCCGTCAAGGTGCTGCCGCCGCCATTTACCTGTTCCAAAACCGCCTGTTGGGCAAGCTCAAAAGCCTTTTCCAGTAACAGTTCAATTTCCTCAGCAGCAGGTAAATCTGCCAGGTGTTCGCAGATTTTTGGTATTAAATAGGCATTAAGAGTTTCAATCGCTATCGAGCTGGCGAGCTCCCCATTCAGGTGACCACCCATGCCGTCAGCAACCACAAAAAGCCCGATCCGCCTGGTTTGGTCACGAAATCCTTGTTGTAAGATTATGGATGAAGCAGCATCTTCCATATGGTCGCGGGCTTTTCCCACCGATTGCGCCAGGGCTGCCTGCAGGTTGACCGGCATGTCAGGTTCAAAGCTTTCCGGCTTTGGCTTTGATGAGTTCTTTTTGTTCTTACGACTAAACAAGTTCAATCCTTACCACCGATGTAATTATTCTTAAGGTTGGGGAGTACTGAGTTCCAACACTTGCATGAAATCTTCAGCTGCCCAACCCGAACGGGTCTTATCGAGCAGGGCTTCGCATTGCCACCAGGTGTAGCCATCCTTGGTAATCGGACCGCCAATGATCCTGAAAGCTTCGTCATCCATTGCCAGAAAATTGACTTCGCCAGAAGTGCCAGCTTCAGCGCGCATGCGCAAGCCCAGCCCCTGAGTGCCCACAACTTTGACGTAGCGACCGACAGCGACCACGTCTGGCGGTAAAATCGACACATCTGCCGGGGTTGGCGTCACCAGCAAAGAGGTTGACTCAAGCGTTGGGGTTTCAGTAGGAGCCGGCAGCAGCGTGACCTGGAATTGCGGTGTGGTCTGGGCGGGTTGCGCCCTGCCAGCTTGCGCGCGAAAAACCAGGTATGCCACCCCGATCAGTAAAAGGGCAAAACCGATTGCTGCAACAATGCTCAGGGGGTGTATTTTTGGTTTTGTGCGTTGTTGGTCCATATTATCCTGGTCTATTGGTCGTGTTTTTTCCAGAATAAGTCAAACTGCCTGTAGAGGTCACCGGTGCGTTCAAAATGGGGCATGCCCCGCGTATTTCGGCTGCAGAACGCTTTCCAATCAGGCTTATCGTTGACCAATTGGGGCAGCATGTCGAAACTGACCCCTTCTTCATTGTCATACACCACAAAAACCGGAACGGTCAGCTTTTCGTAGTACTTCTCGCGAACATTCGGCACCTTCAGCTTCCCACTTAAGAGTACCATCGGCGCAAAATGAGCCCCAGCCTGGTGCGCGGAGGTGTATGCTAGGTCGATCAGGTCGCCCGGCACAGAATAACAGAAGCGGTTGTGATAAAAGGAGGTTACTCTTGTTCGGCTGGCTAAAGCATCGTAAATGGGCAGGCTCCACAAGGGTACTTTGAGGTACGAGAGGAAAATATCCTTCGCTCTGTCGTGATAGGTTTGGGCTTTTAGTGTGGTCGGATGGGGCATTTCGAAGCCACGGGGGTTGATCAGGACCAGTGAGCGGATCCAATCCGGTTCGTCCAGGGCTGCCATGGAGGCATAGGCGCTGGAATTACCAAGTGCCAGCACGTGAGCTGGTTTACCGATCTGGTTCTTTATGAAATCGGTGATGGCTTCCTGGTACATGGATGGACGATAAGGGCGATCTGTTTTCTCTGAACCGCCAAAGCCGGGCAGGTCTATGGCGTAAACCGGTCGGGAAGGTCCGAATGCTTCAAAAACCGGTAAAACATCGTAAAGACCGGCATACAAATGCAAACCGTGGACCAACAGGAGGGGTGTTCGGTCTCCCTGACCGTTGGCAAAATAATTGATCGCGCCGGCAGCTGGAGAGTGATAGGTATGGTGTTCAGCATCCAGGATGATGTTGAGCTTGGCATGGTGATCGATATAGCGTTTGCTGTAAAAAATCCAGCTGGCTTTGGCAATTCCCAGACCAGCCAGGATACCCAACAAGGTCAACCCGCCGGTTTTGTTGTCTTTCTTATCCATAATCGCATCTCCTTTTATGGTTGCTTGCCATGCCTAATTATAGTTGAAATTATGGGGAATACTCATTATCGTAGGGGAGAGCCATAGTCAGAGGAAATATTTTTTTTGTAGGTGCAATCGCCATGGTCGGCAAGGTGCGGGACGGCGTGGACCCTCACCAGGGCAAGCCCGTCCCTTACGGGGCTTTTTCTTTTTTCAATAGTCGGCAGGGTGCGGAACGGCGTAGAAGCCGTCCGTTACAATTGTTTTCTTTTCGTTTGCCAGGTTCGAAAGCGGAAACCGGCAAAAGTCCATCCTACGGAAACCGATTTGCTTGGATAGGCACATTCTTTATGCAAACGCTCACGATGTCAGGTTGAAATGCGCAACCTGACCTACAAATATTATTAATAATAAATATAAAGGAAAGAGAAAGAAAGCGTCCTAAATTTTTTCCAATCAGCTATCACCTATCAGCTATCAGCTATCATCTATCAGCCATCACCTATCACCTATCAGCTATCTGTTCCCTGTAATGGTAAAATCGTTTCGATGAGAAGATATCGAAGTCTCAAACGGAAGAAGAATAACAACTGGCGCTGGCTATTTCTGGGTCTCGGATTGGCATTCCTGCTCGCCAGCCTGGTGGTTGGATTGAAAATCTGGTCAAATTTCAAAGCCATTCCAGAGGTCATCCCCACCTACACCAGTCTAAACGGCATCCCGCTCGGCGGTCTGAGCCCCGAAGAAGCTGTCCAGCGCATCAACACCGCCTATTCCCTCCCGGTCGAACTACGATACAACCAGGCGCGCATGCAATTCACCCCTGCCGAACTCGGTTTCACAATCGATGCTGAAGCTATCCTGGCTCAACTGGACGGACTGCAACCAAAACAGGGTTTTTGGAGTTCGCTGTGGGGGGCAAACCCGGAGCCAGAGTTTGCCAGGGAATTGCAGCTTGTCTACTCCATTGATGAAACGCTGATGAGCCAGTTCCTCAACCAGATTTTTAGCCTGCGTTATGACCAACCGCCTTCTGCCCCCATCCCGGTGCTCTATACGACCAATTTCACGCCAGGGCAACCCGGTTTCCAGGTAGCTTCGCTCGCCGAAACCATCGGGCAAGTCACGCGCGCCCTGCTCTCCCCAACCGAAAGAATCGTCGGGGTGAGCGTGAGCGAAAAACCGGCACTCCCCCTGGATTGGCACAACCTGGAAGCCATGCTGCGCCAGGTGGTCCTGCTGGAAAAGTTTGATGGGCTCGCCGAACTCTACTTGCAGGATCTGCAGAGCGGGCAAACCATGCACTTCGCTCTCCTCGACCACCAGGATGTGCCGGTGGATGTCGCCTATTCCGCCGCCAGCACGATCAAAATTCCGATCATGGTTTCAACCATGAGGCGTATCGAAGAACCGCACCCCAGTCAAGCCTTAAACTGGATGCAACAAATGATCGCTGAGTCGCTCAACCCACCGGCGGATGGGCTGATGAAAGCGTACATGGACAACAACAACGGTCCGCTGATGGTCACCGCCGATCTGCGCGACCTGGGCTATCAAAACACGTTCTTGGCTGGCTACTTCGACCCCGGTTCACCTTTGCTGGAGCGCATCACCACCCCTGCCAACTCGCGCCGGGACATCTACCTCGACCCTGATTTTTACAACCAGACCGTTCCCAGTGAAGCCGGCGACTTGCTGGCAAGGATTTATCGCTGCGCTACCGGAGACGAGCAGCAACTTTTCCCCGGTCAGGTCACCCCCAATGAATGTGCCTTGATGCTGGATTATCTCAAGGGCAACAAGATCCTTGCGCTGCTTGAGGCAGGTCTTCCTCCCGAAGCGACCATCGCCCACAAGCACGGCTGGACCAACGAAATCGACGGGTTGATCCACACCATGAGCGACAGTGCCGTGGTTTTTACGCCAACCGGCGATTACGTGCTGGTCATATTCGCCCACACCCAGGAGCAGTTCCTCTACGATCCTGCGAACAGACTTTTTGCAAGGCTCTCTCAATCAATTTATAATGCCTACAACCCGGACAACCAGGCAGCTTGGTACGAAAATTGAAACCAACCGCCTGGGAGGTTAAGCACATGCAATTGATCATGACTCACGAGCAAGCGGATTTTGACGCCCTGGCTTCCATGCTGGGCGCGCATCTGCTTGTGCCTGCAGCTTACGCACTGCTTCCCCGCCAGATCAACCGCAATGGACGCGAATTCTTGGAAAAGTACGGGCAGGAATTGGGCTTTTCTACGATTAAAGACCTTCCCAACCAGGATATCGACCAGGTCTACCTGGTGGACACGCAGTCTCTAGTCACGCTACGCGGACTGACGGATAGAACGAGAGTCTGTGTTATCGATCATCATCCACGTAAGAAACAATCTCACCCTGAGTGGGAAATGATTCTTGAAACCAGCGGAGCCTGCTCCACCCTCTTAGTCGAAAAAATTCAGGAAGCCAACCTGGAGTTGGGCAGCCTGGAAGCAACCATGCTGATGCTGGGTATTTATGAAGATACCGGCTCGCTTGGGTACAGCAATACCACCCCCCGGGATGCCAGGGCGGTTGCGTTTTTACTGGAACAAGGCGCTGACCTGAACATTGTCTCCCGCTATCTCAATCCACCGCTCACGAATGTGCAGCAGCAGCTCTACGATCGCCTGCTCACCAACCTGAGTACGCACACAGTTGAGGGCTTGACCATCCTGGTTGCCTGTGCTGAAGCCTTCGACCTGAACGACGAGATTTCATCAGTGGCGCATAAATTGCGTGATTTTCTCGACCCGGATGGATTGGTGTTGGTGGTTTCCACCAAGCAAGGGGTGCGCTTGGTCGCCCGCTCAACGACCGATAATTTGGATGTCGGTCGCCTGGCAAGGCATTTCAAAGGCGGCGGGCACAAACGTGCCTCCTCTGCTTTGATCCGCCCCGAGGACAGACCCACTCCAGAAAACACTCGATTGCTGATGCAGCAGACAATCGAAGAAGTGCACCGTTATTTGCCAGTGGTGGTGACACCCGAAATGAAAGTGCAACAGATCATGTCGCGAGACCCTCTGGTGCTCAACCCGGCTATGTCTGCCCAGGAAGCTGCCCGCCTGATGAATCGTTATGGCTACGAAGGCTACCCGGTGGTGAAGGACGGAAAGATAATTGGGCTGCTCACCCGCCGCAATGTGGATCGTGCCTTGCAGCACAACCTGCAAAAGAGTGTGGAAGATCTGATGGAAGCCGGCGAGATCCGCGTCTTTCCCGAAGACTCCCTGGCACGCCTGAAAGAAATCATGGCTAATACTGGTTGGGGGCAGGTTCCGGTTGTGAACCCCGAGACCGGGGATGTGATTGGCATTGTGACACGCACAGACCTGATCGGCACGCTCAACGCTAATGGCAATCCCCTGCCGCAATCCGAGATGGTTGAAGCGCTTGACCAGGCACTGCCGCCAGAACGAAAAACTCTGCTCCTGGCGGTGGCTGAACAAGCCAGCTTGCAGAAACTTCCGGCATATATTGTCGGTGGTTTCGTGCGGGATTTGCTTCTCCAGCGTCCCAGCCAGGATTTTGACATCGTCCTGGAGGGCGATGCTATCGAATTTGCGGACCACCTGGTGAGCATCTATGGTGGTCGTGCTGTGGTGCATAAGCGCTTCGGAACCGCCAAGTGGATTCTCTCCGAAAATCGTGAGGAAATCCTTGCCAACCTGGGGATCGTCGATGTCAGCGAGGGTGCCATCCCTGAACACCTGGACCTGATCAGTGCCCGCACTGAGTTTTATGATCGTCCGGCTGCTCTGCCCGTGGTTGAACGCAGCAGCATCAAAATGGACCTGCACCGGCGAGATTTCACCATCAATACCCTAGCACTGCGCCTGGACGGCGATCACTTTGGGCAGATCTTCGATTTTTGGGGCGGCTACGACGACCTCATGCAGAAGCAAATTCGCGTTCTGCACGCCCTCTCGTTTGTGGATGACGCCACTCGAATGCTACGCGCAGTGCGCTTCGCCGAACGCTTTGATTTCGAAATCGAAACCCGCACCCTGAGTCTGCTAAAAGCTAGCCTGCCACTGATCGATCAGCTTTCCGGAGCGCGCATCCAGCACGAATTCGACCTGATTTTCCTGGAAGGCAAGGTCAGTCAGATCATGCAGTCCCTGCAAAACCTGGGCATCCTTGTTGCTATTCATCCCGAATTGGGCTGGAAGCCTTTTCAGCAGCGTCGGGTTGAACTGACAGCCCAGCATGTCGAAGACAACAGCATGAGCCTCCAGGACTTCCAAACCGCCATCTGGATGCTCTGGCTGGAAGTTCATTCTGATCAGGCAATCAAGGAAATTGGCAAACGGTTGCGGCTCACCGCCCGCACTATAGAACGGATCAGGCAGACAGCCCAATTGAGGGAGATTCTGCCTGCCATCATACAGTTAAAACCCAGCCAGATCACACAGACTCTGGCAGATTACCCGGAACTTGTCATCCGCACAGTCATTTTTTCAACTGAAGATCAGAGTCAGGTACAGCCCCTGCGTGATTACCTGGAAACCTACCGCCGGGTGCGTGCCTATACGACTGGCGAAGAATTGAAAGCGCGCGGCTTACCTCCTTCGCCCCTTTATGACGCCATTCTGTCAGAATTGAATGCCTCATGGCTGGATGGCAAGATCAACAGCTATGAGGAAGAAATCGCCCTCCTTGAGCATTTGCTGAAATCAGAATGAGCACGCAAATCTTACCCGAAACCACCTACGAAATGCCGATTGGCGGGCTGGTGCGCATCCGCCAGGCAGTCGAAGACGATCTGCCGGGCATGGAATGGGATGGCGAATACGCCCATTTTCGCCGGCTTTACAAACAGCATTTCCAAAACAGCCGCAGCGGCAATACCCTGATCTGGGTCGCAGAAAATGAGGCTGGCGAGATCATAGGTCAGGTTTTTCTCTCGCTTCTATCCAACCAGTCAGAGTTGGCAGATGGCATTCATCGCGCTTATTTGTTTTCGTTTCGGCTCAAACCAGCCTACCGGAATCATGGTCTTGGCGGATATATGCTTGAATTTCTGGAAAATTATTTGCTAAAACGCGGGTTCGATACCCTGCGCATCAATGTCGCCCGCGATAACCACCTGGCGAGGCGTATGTACGAAAAGCATGGATACCAGGTGGTCGGTCCGGAAGAAGGACGCTGGCGTTACCAGGACCAGTTTGGACAGTGGCAAGCTGTCCACGAACCTGCCTGGCGAATGCTGAAGAAACTCAGATAGTTCCCAACGCCTTACAATTCATCTCCGGGAAGGTCATCAACCCTTTCAGCTTCCGATTCAACTGCCGAAGCACCGTCCGCAGGCTCCAGGGACTTGCCCACCTCTTCTTCTGGCAGGCTTTCTTCTTGTTTGGCGATCGCTTCATTCAGCATCACCCGCAGCTCTTCGTAATCTTCCTCCCTCAACTGCCTGGGAATACCAAAGATGCGGTTACCTTGCCTGGTGGAGAGATATAGCCCGTCTTTGGTCTCCTCAATTCTGGTTACAGAGGTTAACGGAACCTTGGTGTCAGGATAGTTAGGTTGACTTTGGATCAAAAAGCCGTCCTCCCACGTGAGCATATATTGATCCCACAATTCTTTGCGCTGCCTGATCGATCGGGCAGCGACAAATATGATCAGAAGTGGGATTGATATGATCGCCAACCAAGGGGGATTGGCAGCCTGGCGTTGGGTCAGAAAGATCACCAACATGGCGATGGCACCCGTGATGGCATAAAGCAAAATAATTCCGCGGTTCTGTTTGGAAAGCTTTTGGGGGTCAAGAATATAATTTTTAGTCATAATACCTCCGATACGGCAATTATACGTCGAAGTGAAATGTCAGATACTGTTAAGATTCTTCACTTC
>DHCY01000003.1:70983-77523 GCA_002399085.1 Anaerolineaceae bacterium UBA4890 | reverse complement strand
GGGTTTTTAGTCAAATTTGAAACAGTGACATCCTGCCAGTTTCGATTGACTCAAAGCCCAAAACATCCTATAATGAAGTTACTATGCAGGAGTTAGCTTGATACGCACCACCTGTGCTCAAACGGAGTTCTCAATTAAGACACTCGCCGCTTATCCTTGGCGCGTGTTTTTGTTTATTAAATAAGAAACGGAGCCTATACACTATGGACAGTGGATTAATCGGTAAAATCGAAAAGGCTAAAAGATATGCGGAAGAAAAAGACCGCATCCAATTCAATAGTTTTGAAGCTCGCTTTAAAGGGGAAAATAACGAGCACGTCGTCACTTACAACAATGGAGACTGGAGTTGTACCTGTAATTACTTCCAGGCTCACGGCATTTGTGCCCATACCATGGGGCTGGAACATATCCTTGAGCAAATGGTTACTCCTCACGAAGAGATCACTTTTTAACAAGCTTAGATCTACAAGTTTATAGCAACATTTGAAAGCCAGTTGTGGTGTTTCCACCTGTATCCAAATATCCATTAAAGAGTGAAGAGGAAGAAATGAATGTGAGAATAGAATCCAAACCCGCTTTCCAGGTGGCGGGGCTTGCTGTTAAAAATGGTCAAAACGAAAATCTGCCCGCTGTGCGGGACCGCTTATTCACCGAGTTTTCCATGCCCCAGTTGCTGGGGTTGGGCAACGGTATGAGTTTCGGCTCATGTTTCGATTACACCCAGGAGCCGATGTCCTTTTCCTATATTGCCGGATTCGACCTGGCTGACCCCGCTCGTGCCGCCGAACTTGGTTTGCAGGTCCTCAACGTGCCTGCGGCAGAGTACGCAATTATTGAAGTGCAAGGTCCGGTGCCCGCCTGCATCATGCAGGGTTGGGATTACGCCATGGGCACCTGGCTGCCAGAAAATGGCTACCGTCACGCCGGTACGCCCGACTTCGAACACTATCTCGAAGGCGATCTGAACAGCCCGGATTACAGGATGGAACTCTGGGTGCCCATCGTAAAAATTTAACCTTTTAGTTCGCCAAAACCTATTAAATAAGCCCGGTAGCTTTTCACATCGGTCTTATTTAGCATGCCATAAGGTATAATCATCAACAGGGATAAATACACGAAACGATGCCTATTTTAAAGCCTCATGCCTTTGAATTTTTCAGCCACAGCGCCGAACAGACCCTGCGGGTCGGTGTGCGCCTGGGCAATCTTCTGCAAGTTGGCGATGTTGTCTGCCTCGAGGGAGACCTCGGCTCCGGCAAGACCACACTGGTGCGCGGCATCGGCCAGGGTTGGGGCTCCGCCGACCGCGTCACCAGCCCAACTTACGTCATCATGAACGAATATCGCCACCCCACCGGCATGACTTTTTATCACACCGATGCCTACCGCCTCATGCCAGACCAACCGCTCGACAGCGCTATCCTGGAAGTAGAGCAAGCACTCTCCAACGGTGTTTTAGTGATGGAATGGGCAGAACGGATGAAGTCCAGTTTGCCCCCGGAAAACCTCTGGATCGAAATGTCTTGGATCAACCCCGAACAGAGACATCTCATCTTTACACCTAACGGCAAACGTTATGAAAATTTGCTGAATAAGCTTCAGAAAGCCCTGTTTGGAGCCTGACATGCTGGTTGCAATCGACACCTCTACACAATTTATTGGCATCGCACTTTACGACGGTGTCCAGGTTTTGGCTGAGCACACCTGGCGCAGCCAAAACTATCACACAGTCGAACTTGTTCCTGCAATCGCTGAGATGCTGGCAAAATGCCAGGTCAAGCCCTCGCAGCTCACCGGTGTTGGCGTCGCGCTCGGTCCGGGTTCGTTTACCGGCTTGCGCATCGGTCTCAGCGCCGCCAAAGGTTTGGCGCTTGGGCAAAACTTGCCGATCGCCGGGGTGCCATCGCTCGAAGTGCTGGTTGCTTCCCAGCCCGGTTTGCGCCGCCCCATGATTGCCATGCTCAAGGTTGGCAGAGGTCGGTTCGCCTGGGCGCGCTTCCGCTACAAAAGGCCCAGCTGGGGGCAGATTAGCGAAACACAAGTCGATGACATCAAATCCATCGCTGCCACCATCACTGCGCCGGTCTACGTGGTCGGCGAGATGGGCGCTGCAGAACGCCAAATTATGGGGCGCAAATGGAAGACCTCGCAGCTTGCCCCGGCTTCCGCTTGCGTTCGCAGACCCTCAGTTTTGGCAGAACTCGCCTGGAATAAGTTGCAGGATGGGCATGCCGACGATATCGTCAGCCTCTCGCCCATTTATGTGCACACCCTCAGCAACGTGCCAGAATAACTTCATCCTATGAACACTCCCTTTACAATCCGACCAATGCAGCGGGAAGATTTGGCAATGGTCAGCCTGCTCGACCAGCTTAGTTTCAACGAACCCTGGCCCAAAAATACCTTCGCCTACGAACTGACCACCAGTTACAGCATTTGCCAGGTCGCCATCGACCCTGATGGCACGCTCGTCGGCGTCATTGTGGTCTGGCTGGTTGTCGATGAAGCTCATATTGCCACCATTGCTGTCCATCCCGATCATCGCCAAAAAGGCATTGGCGCGGGACTCTTAGCCACCGCCCTCCTGATCGCCGCTCATCGCGGAGCGGTCTCTTCCCTTTTGGAAGTCCGGGTGAGCAACCAGGCTGCCCTCAAGCTCTACGAACGCTTCGGCTACAAAACCACCGGAGTACGCAAGAATTATTACCAGGATAACCAGGAAGATGCCCTCCTCTTGACCCTTTCAGAGCTGAATAAGGACCAATTGAGGAACTTTCTTCCACCAAATCGCGTCTAGAGAGCTATGATGCGGTAAAATCTTTACTGGGTGTTTCTATGTCTGCAGATCAAAGATTACAAGAAATTCGTCAAGAAATTAACAGCTGTCAGCTCTGCCAGTTGGCAAAAGAACGGTTAAACGCAGTTCCCGGCGAAGGTCCTGCCAATGTTGACATCATGTTCATTGGTGAAGCCCCCGGTTTCCATGAAAACCGGCAGGGTAAGCCCTTTGTCGGTCAGGCTGGTCAATTTTTAGACGAATTGCTCGAGGCTGCCGGGGTGAACCGCGACCAGGTTTTTATCACCAACGTGGTCAAATGCCGCCCACCCAACAACCGCGACCCCTTGCCCGAGGAGCTGTCTGCCTGTCAGCGTTATCTCGACGAACAGATTGAACTGCTTGACCCCAGGGTGATTGTCACCCTCGGTCGCATTTCGATGTCAAAATTCGTTACCGATGGGCGCATCAGTGCCATCCATGGGCGCACACATAATATAGGCAGCCGCAAAGTGGTCACCATGTACCATCCTGCCGCTGCTTTGCATCAGCCTGCTCTTCGCCAGACCCTGATCGAAGATTTCGCCAGACTAAAACGCTTCATCTCTGCTCCTGCAGTCACGCAGCCGGATCCGCAACCAACGGTTCAGCCTCCAGCTGCTGAAAGAATGCCAGCAGCAAACCTGCAGATAAACGAAGTAAACGAAGAAAAAACAATTTTTAACGACTTAGAAGATCAGAAGCCGCCTGAACAACTCAGTTTGTTTTAATAGAGTCAGCCTCTGCGAGGAAATAAATGGTAAAAGAAGATTTGATTCAAGATATTCAGAAAAAACGTGCGAATATTTCCGTGCTCGGTCTCGGTTATGTTGGTTTGCCCCTGGCGATCACTTTCGCCAACGCCGGCTTCAACGTGACTGGTATCGACCCCGATGAAGTAAAAGTGGAAATGATCAACCGCGGAGAAAGTTATATCTCCGATATCACCAACGCCCAGCTGCGTAAACATATCGATTCCGGTCGCCTGCGTGCCACCACGGACTACTCCGTTCTCGCCGAGATTGACGCGGTTTCCATTTGCGTCCCGACCCCCCTGCGCAAGACCGGTGACCCCGATATGTCTTTTATTGCCAGCGCCAGCGAGCAGATTGCGCCCTATCTGCACCGCAGCATGGTCATCGTGCTCGAATCCAGCACCTATCCGGGCACAACCCGCGAATTCGTTTTACCCAAGCTCACCGCCGAAAGCAACCTCCAGGTCGGCGAAGATTTCTTCCTCGCGTTCTCACCCGAAAGGGTCGACCCTGGTCGTAAAGATTACACCACAGTCAACACACCCAAAGTGTTGGGCGGCATCACCCCCGACTGCACCGACGTCGCCAGAGCCTGGTACGAACAAGCCATCGAAACGGTTGTGCCTGTTTCAACCGCCGAAGTCGCTGAAATGACCAAATTGCTCGAAAACACCTTCCGAATGATCAATATTTCCATGGTCAACGAACTGGCTCAGATGTGCGAGCGCCTGGATGTTGACGTCTGGGAGGTTATCGAAGCCGCCGCGACCAAACCCTTTGGTTTCATGAAGTTTACCCCAGGTCCGGGTCTGGGCGGGCATTGCATCCCCATCGACCCGCTCTATCTCTCCTGGAAGATGAAGACGCTCAACTACAATGCGCGCTTCATCGATCTCGCCTCCGAAATTAACACCGGGCAACCCCGTTACGTCGTCAATCGCATCCAGGATGCCCTCAATCGTTACAAAAAACCGCTTAATGGCAGCAGAGTTCTCGTGATTGGTGTTTCCTACAAACCTAACATCAACGACATGCGCGAGTCTCCTGCCCTGGATATCATCCACCTACTGCGTGAAAAAGGCGCGATCGTCAGCTACTACGACCCGTTCGTTCCGGAATTGGATCACGAAAACATCCAGATGAGTTCTGAAAAAGACCTTGCCGCCAGCGTCGAAAATGCCGACCTGGTCGCCATCATCACCAATCACGCCAAAATTGATTACAACATGGTGGTCGAAAAAGCCCAACTAGTTTTCGACGCGCGTAACGCTACCAAAGACGTGCCCAAAGCCAGCCTCAATGTGATCAAACTCTGATGGGCATCTACATCGTCACCGGCGCAGCCGGATTCATCGGATCACAAGTTGCCAATGCCCTCCTCGCACAGGGGCACCAGGTTGTCGGCGTCGACAACCTTTCTGCCGCCTACGACGTGCGTATGAAGCAGCACCGCCTGCAAACTTTGCTTCCTCAGCCTGCCTTCACTTTTCTGAAAGCCGATATCACTGACCTGGCAATCATTGACAAACTCGCGCAAGTTGTCCCCCAAGCCCAGGCTGTCATCAACCTGGCTGCCATGGCTGGCGTGCGCCAGAGCACCTCGGACCCCTGGAGTTACCTTTACACCAACACGCTTGGCACACTCAACCTGCTCGAATATACCCGCCGCCAGGCTGTACCCAAGTTCATTCTCGCCTCCACCTCCAGCCTCTACGGTGCAGACGGCACCCCGCCGCACTCCGAGCTCGCCCCCACCGACCATCCCCTGGCTCCCTATGCTGCCAGTAAAAAGGGTGCCGAAGCCTTCGCCTATTCTTATCATCACCTCTACGGCATCGATATCAGCGTTTTGCGCTATTTTACCGTCTACGGTCCAGCCGGCAGACCCGACATGTCCATGTTCCGTTTTTGCCAGTGGATATCTGAGGGCAGACCGGTGACCATTACAGGCGATGGCGAACAATCGCGCGGCTTCACCTATTTGGACGACATCGCCGAAGGTACTCTTTTGGCGCTCAAAAATGTCGGTTACGACATCTTCAACCTGGGCGGTCATGATGTAATGACCATTAACCAGCTTGTTGAAACCTTCGAGGAATTGCTGGGTAAGAAGGCAAACCGCGTCTACATCCCCGCCCATCCCGCAGATGTCTACAGCAACGTCGCCGATGTCAACAAAGCCCGCACCTTGCTGGGTTGGGAACCCCGTGTTGGGCTGCAAGAGGGCGTGCGCAATTTGGTCGATTGGTACCTCACCAATCGCTCCTGGGCGAAAGACATTATTACCGATTAGCTGATACACCTTCTGTCATTGCGAGCCCTCGCAGGGGGCGTGGCAGTCTGCCTTTGATCTTTTGTCTTTAATCTTTTCCTCAGTCACTGCGAGCCCCGTAGGGGCGTGGCAATCTGCCTTTGATCTTTACTCTTGTCACTGCGAGCCCCGGTAGGGGCGTGGCAGTCTGCCTTTGTCTTTTGCCAAGACCCACCGTTCGCCAACACTCCTGACGTCAGGTTCAACTACGGAACCTGACCTACAACCACCGCCATGTTAATCAGTAAGGTAAACAAAGGCTTTCATAGACAGGATTCCGCAGCTAACCCCCTCAGTCACTGCGAGCCCCGTAGGGGCGTGGCAGTCTGCCTTTTACTTTTGACAAGACCCACCGTTCGCCAACACTCCTGACGTCAGGTTCAACTACAGAACCTGACCTACAACCACCGCCATGTTAATCAGCAAGGTTAACAAAGGCTTTCATAGACAGGATTCCGCAGCTAACCCCCTCAGTCACTGCGAGCCCCATAGGGGCGTGACAGTCTGCCTTTGATCTTTTGCCAAGACCCATCGTTCGCCAACACCCCTGACGTCAGGTTCAACTACGGAACCTGACCTACAACTGCGAGCCCCGAAGGGGCGTGGCAGTCTGCCTTTGATCTTTTGTCTTTAATCTTTTCCTCAGTCACTGCGAGCCC
>DHCY01000003.1:56082-70810 GCA_002399085.1 Anaerolineaceae bacterium UBA4890 | reverse complement strand
CAGTCACTGCGAGCCCCCGCAGGAGGCGTGGCAGTCTGCCTTTTACTTTTGACAAGACCCACCGTTCGCCAACACTCCTGACGTCAGGTTCAACTACGGAACCTGACCTACAACCACCGCCATGTTAGTCAAAGAGGAATAACTGAATGCAATCGGATGGCGGGACAGGGCAGGTATGCTTGGGTTACGCATGCACCAATTATTTCCTCCTTCCTGCAACCTCCTCTACATACTATGGAAAATCAGTCCCTCTTTCTGTTATCCTTCCAATCCCACAAGAAAGGAGTTTCCCGTGAACAAAACCATATTCGTCAATTTACCCGTGTCAGATCTGGCACGTAGTGTGCGTTTCTATGAAGCAATTGGTTTCACCAAGAACGAAGATTTCAGCAACGATCAGGGTGTCGCCATGCTTTGGTCAGACGAAATCTGGGTGATGCTCTTGACATATCCCTTTTACCGTAAATTCATTGCCGGTCGTTCGATTCCGGACGCGAAGGATAGCGCCCAGGTGCTGCTGGCATTGAGCCTGAATTCAAAACAAGCCGTAGACAACATGGCTTCGCTTGCAGTTGCGAACGGAGCTACACTACTGCCTGAAGTAGTGATCGAAGGCGCTGATGGCATGTATGGCGCCGATTTTACCGACCCTGATGGTCACATTTGGGAGTTGGTATATATGGAGATGTAGCTGATTTCTGAGCCAACGATTGGGCGGGTCTATGGGACCCGCCCTTACAAATCAACATTCAAGCAAACAATCGTCCGGCTATTTGCCCTCAAGTGCTGCTCCAGGGTAGTGTTCAACCGCGCTTGCTGGGAGTTGCATCATCGTTGCGGATGCGGTCATTGATACATCATCAAGGAAGACGTTGCTGTTCAAACTGCCATCTGTTGTGACGCAAAACCATACCGTTTTGCCAGTTCCTACATAGGCAGAAAGGTTTAAAACCTTATGGACCCAACCGCCTGTTTCGTTAGCCTCACACAACCCAAGGGTGAATATTTCGTTGTAATACGCGCTTACATGGAAGTAATCGTAATTGCATGATGTTTCTTCGGAAGCCACCCAATACCAGAAATGCAGGTAGGGCGCGGCAGCTGAGATGGTGATGTTTTGCCAGAGCTCAGATTGCTCATCATTAGCCCCGCCCAGCCAGGCAAGCCACGAACCGCTGTGTGCGTCTACTGGTGTTTCAGAAGTTGGCATAATCAGATCCCATCCGCCAGTTGAAGATTGAGACCAGCTAACGGCGCCCTCTTCAAACCCAGGGTTGAGGAAGGGGTTGGTGGGTGGCGGTGCGGCAGGCTTCTGGATGAGGGGCAGGAAGACCTTGGAAGTGGTCACATGAGTCGGCGAAAGTTTCACCACACTGACCGATTGCAGTTCCATGCCCTCATAGCTACCACCCCACTGCATGGTGTAAGTGTGGGATGGGTCGCTATCCCAGGTGTCGCGGATGTAGATGGTGGAGCCATTGTAGCCGTAGCCAACGATGGAGTGCCCCGCCAGATTAAGCAGCACAGGGTGCCCGGCGTCGATCTCCGCCTGGAAGTTAGCCAGGGAAAAACCGCCAGAATAGTTGTTATCAGTGTTCTGGTTGTAGCAATCGGTGACAGTGTATCCGTGGGCTTCGTAGAAAAGTTTGCGCCCATAAGTGCCATCCAAGTGGTCAACATCATTGCTGACCATATCGGCACAGGTCAGTTTGGCGGAGGAGTACCATGTATAAAAATGGGTCGACCCATCGGTGTTGTTGTAGACGTACTGACTGGTTTTCATGTAGTCGCCGATGGCATCGCCCCAGGTATGCGGGGTCCAACCGCCGGTCATGTAGGGATCCTGTGCACCGCTGCCATAACTGATCCAGTAATCGTCAATGGAGCCCTTGGTGGTGCGCCCATCCAGCCCGCTGTGGGAGGCGATCAGGGGGTTGTTGGGGTAGGTTACAAAGCCATCCGTCCAGGTCGACCAACTTGTGTCCGTGATTGGCATTACACCACCGTTCGTCGGACCAGTGTAGAGGTTGGGGTAAGCGCCGCGGTCATACCAGGCGGCAATCATCGCGCCGGAAACCGCTGAACAGCCGAAAACCCAGTCATAAGAAGGGAAGTCGGCAAGTGTTCCTTCCGGAACAATATCGGTCATCAATGCTTGGCGTTCTGCTTCAAATTCCGGCAGCGGGCGGGAGGGTCCGTTGATGATGTGACCGGTCAGCTGGGTGCCATCGGCAGTGGTGAGATGTTCGATGGAATAATAAGGGGAGATCACTTCAATTTGCGAACTGCCGTTGATAGGCGGCGGGTCCTGCGCCAGGCTGGCTGCCCCAACATTACCAGCCAGGGAGAGAAGGAAAACAATTGCCATAATGGTTGAGATTAAACTCCTGATGGAACGTTGTGTGCCCATGATGCTCCTTATTGGCTGTGGATGACAATCAAATTGTGTTATGTTCGTTAGAAACAGAGTTCGGAAGTGTTTATACAAATATTATAGCACTTTCAGTTAAACTGCAAAATTTGTCCGCCCCACCATCAGCAGGGCGGGCAAATTGTCTCTGGATGGTTTAATCTTTAAGGTTGGCGGGTGTTTGTTTACTCCTTCTCTTCTTGTCTTCAGGTGGGACGTAATCCGGTGATTCCTGGGGGTCATACCCAAGGTAAGACACGCGGATTGCCTTTGCCAGCGCTTCCAATTCCTCATCGGTTGCATCCAACGGTATTTCGAATAGCTTGGGCTTCTGATCTTCTATTTTTTTCGGTTGTTTCGACATTTTTCTCCTTTGTCATAGTGATCAGGAGAAACAGACCGGGTGATGGCAAAAGGGGAGTTGAGCAAGTTAAACAAAAAAGAAACTTTGTTTCGAAACCGTTCATTCGCACATCCAGACCGTTGGGTCTGAGGGCACCGCTGCTGTTTCCTGACCGGTTGCCAGCCCGCTTTTGGCGGACATTCTTGATGTTGGCTTTATTGAGGTAATATTTAAAAAGGGCAGGTTTTGAACCCGCCCGTACTGTCAATTTTTTAAAATCAGCTATGAGCTATGAGCTATCTTGCCGTATTTATCGGCATGATAATATGGGTAAAGTTATCATCACCGGCAGGGCGCAGCAAACCCGGCGTGTGCACCGCGTTGGTTTCCAGGATCACATTGGGGGTCTTGATCACTTCCAGCGCTTCACGCAGGTAACGAATATTGAATGAGATCAATAACGGCACGCCATCCACCGAAGCGTCCACGATCACTTCCGACGATCCGGTTTGCTCAGAGCGGGCAGAAATTTCCATGATTGAACTTTCCTGCCCCTCAATCTCAGGTTGAATGTCAAACTTGGCGATGTAGCTGCCTTCCCGGGCAATAATCTCGGTTTGCTTGCAGGCTTTTAGCAGTTGGGCGGTCGAGAGCACGGTGCGCGTCTTAAAAGACGGCGGAATAATCGCGCTGTAATTCGGGAAGCTGCCTTCAATCAGCTGGGACACCAACTGGGCATTTTTCATCTGGAAGATAACCTGACCGCGACCCTGGGGAAACGAGATCAGCAGAGTCTCGTCGCCATCAGTTGCAATGCGGCTCAGTTCTGAAAGGGCACGGGCTGGGACCAGCGCTTCGAAGTTCTGCGGAACCTTCTGAGCCATTTCCGACTTGGCAATCGAGATGCGATAGCCATCCGTAGCAGCCATTTCGAGTGTATAACCGTTAAAGGTCATGTGCACGCCGGTCAGGTTCGGACGGGCATCGTCAGTGGAGGCAGCAAAAACCACCTTCTGGATCTGCTCTTTGAAGTTCTCGACGTTCAGCGCAATCGCTTCGTCCAGGTTTGGGGTCGGCATGGGCGGAAATTCTTCAGCACTAATCCCTTTGATGTCAGTATTGAGCGTACCGCATTTGACGTTCAGGCTCTGGGTATGATCATCGACCGTCAGCGTAACTTCTTCGTTCGGCAGGTTGCTTACCAAATCCACAAATGTACGTGCCGGCACGGTTAGCCCGCCTTCTTGCTCCACTTTGGCGCCAATCCACGCGCTTATCCCCAGTTCCAGGTTGGTGGCTGAGAGGCGCAATCGACCATCGTCGGTCTTGATCAGGATGTTGGATAAAACTGCCAACGTGCTGCGGGATGTGACCGCACGCGATACGGTGCTGACACCGTGGGCAAGTTGCTGTTGTTGGACGACGGCTTTCATGAGACCTCCAGGAATTGTTGCTTATTGTATCGGTTAAGTATACCGTTAATCCCCGATTTTTTCATAAAATACCGTAGCAGTCTGTTAAAAATCCCTTCGTACTTACCCTCAAGCAAGGCAGGCGTACATTGATCTTTCCTTGACCTTTCTTGCTTTTCGCCGGCTCTGAAATGATACAATAAACAAAACAAACATCCATGCCCGGTTACTATGCCAAAAACCACTGTTAAACCATCCATTAAAATCCTTTTCCGACTGTATTTCCTCTTCATTTTTGCTGCTTTGGGAATGCTGATTGCCTTCCTGTCACTGCATTATGATCAGCTTGGTTTCAGCGGAATTCAAATCAGCACGATAATGATCGCCGGGTCGGCAGTCGTAATTCTTGTCGCGCCCAGGTATGGGCATATTTATGATCGCGCAATAAATAAGCGCCAGGTTCTCATCATTTCCCTGGTGATCATGGCGTTTTCACTTAGTTCGATCGCCTGGCTCAAAGCTTTCGTGCTGATTCTGTTTGCCTACATGGTCTACCGAATGGTGATGGGTCCCTTTTATTCAACTTCAGAAAACCTCTCCTACGCGGTTGCTGCCAAATCCACTGACAAAGGCAATTCCAGCTTCGGTTCCATCCGCCTCTGGGGCTCCATCGGCTACGCTGTCGCCACGCTCTTTGCTGGCTGGCTCTATCAATCCCTCGGAATTACCTATAACACCATCCTCTTCCTCTTCTTCACCGGGTTGAGTGTGGTTGTTTTATTGTTGATGCCCGATTCTGTATTTGAAGTGGAAGAGGAAAAAAACCAGGAAAATCTCAGTATTCCAGCCGTACTCAAGCTGATCGTATCGCATCGTTTCTTGTGGCTGATGGTATTGGCACTGGCAATTTCAGACCCGACCCAGGATGGTGTTCGTGCGTTCGAGCCAATCTACATGCAAAACCTGGGGTTGGGGGCTGGATTTGTTGGTCTCGCAAACTCGCTCAGTGCCATTGGGGAAGTGCCTTTCATGATGATTGCCGATCGGGTGATCCGCAAAGTTGGCATCCAGAAGATTATTGTAGCCGTTATCCTTTTTGACCTGGCAAGGCGCCTACTGGTTTGGTTTTTCCCTTCCGGGTCAGTTGTTTTTCTCACAAGCATTATTACCTCGGTCAGTTTCACCTTCCGCCTGGTTGGCACGCTCATGCTCGTCAACCTCTCGCTGCCAAAACGAGTTTCCAACACAGCCCATGCCTTCATCTATGTGACCATGTTTGGCATCGGTTATATGATCAGCAACGCTTTGAGTGGTTTCGTCTACGACCGCTTCGGTAATCGCGAGGTCTACCTGGTGGCTGCCGGGATTTGCGTTATTTCGCTTCTGCTGGCTTTGGGCGCTGGCAAAATTGAACCAAAGCCCGATCCTGATGGGGCGCGCAGTGAGAGAAACCTATGAGTGACCCTAACGCCATGCGCCCCTCTGACCCACAATTAGCAGAGCTGCTTGCCGATTTTCCTACGCGCGTATACCCTTCTGAAACACCGCTGATGGACGAAGAGGAACTCACCAGGGTATTGTCGCTGGCAGAAATTGCCGGCATACCCCTGGTGGTGGATGGCGGCTGGGCGGTGGATGCCCTTTTAGGCTGGCAAACCCGCGAGCATTCTGACCTTGACCTGGCGATCAACCAGCAATACCTGCCGCGTTTGCTCAACATTTTGCGCCGCCTTGATTACCAATATCTACCCAGGGGGGACGAGTGGCTGCACAACTTTGTGCTCGAAAACGGCGCCGGTCACCGCATTGACCTGCATAGTTTCGTCCGCAACAGTAAGGGGCAAATCGTTGGCGGTGTTGAATACCCCGGCGACTCGCTCAACGGGCAGGGGAAAATCTCGGGCATGAATGTAGCCTGCATCCATCCGGAATGGCAGGTCGACTTTCACCTGGGTTATCCGTTTGACCACCAGGATTACCAGGATGTCACCTACATTTGCAATCTTTTTAAGTTACCCCTGCCTGCCGAATATCAGGAATACGCTGCCAGTCTCTACGTGGGCAACCAACCAGATGCATGGCAGCTGCCAGCCCGTTTCAGCCTTCGCATTCCCCAAAGCCCAACCGATTACCTCGCATTTACCAATATTTTAGATAAAAACAAGCGAGCCGGTCTCTCTTCGGAGATGCAGGCAATCATTCTGGAGGTGCTTGAGCGCTGTAAAAACCCCCAGGAAGCGCGTCTGGATAATTTCCGCGACGCAGGTCTCCGCTCGGGTGTAATTTTGCTGGAAGACCAGCACGTTATCGGCGCTTGTGAACTCGTCTTTATTCCTGGGGATGATTCAACAGCAACGCCAGGTCAAAAATGGGATATCCGCCAGGTATCCTTGCTTAGACGGGCAGAGTATGCATCGCTGTTCTTAGCTTTGGTACAAAGCGCCACCTGCCATGCCGGCAAAGCCGGAGCCAGCAAGGTTGAAGTGCTGCCGCTGGATGACATCACCCAACCCCGCCCGGCACTTCCGGGACGTTATGATCTGGGTGAGATTGGTTTTGCCAGCTTTTACGCAAGGGCTGGCTTCAGACGACTCGAACCGCTGCCAGGAAGCCGCTGGGCATGGGCATCCACAATAGCCAATTGAGCCCACCGCCACGAGGGTCTGTCCTGCGATGCGAGGCTCGGGAATTGCCGTAACTTCAGGTATCTTTGTTTCACTTATGATCGAAAATGCTTCTTTTTTTAGAAACTTGTGTTTTATAATGAAGAAGGAGTTTTAACATGATCAAATTCGTCTGTGATAGCACCGCTGATATTCCCCAGGAATTAATTGATAAATTCGATATTCAGGTCGTGCCAACCCATCTCATCTGGGGCAATGAAGATTACCTTGACCGCGTTACCATCCAGCCAGAAGAATTTTACCGCCGCGCTGCGGTAGACCCGGTGCATCCCACCTCCGCCACCCCCTCAGTTGGTGAATTTAAAACAGCTTTTGACGCCGCGATCACAAAAGGCGCAACTGAAATCGTGTGTTTATCCATCGGCTCCAAACTCAGCTCGATTATGAAAATAGCCCAGATAGCTGCTGCAGACTACCAGGTGCCCATTCATGTCGTTGACACCCAGGGCACCACCATGCTCACTGGCTGGCAGGTATTGGCAGGGGCGCGCCGTGCCGAGGAAGGCGGCTCCATCAGTGAAGTTTTGGACGCCATCGAAAAAACTCGGAAATCGGTTTTTATCTTGTTTGGGCTCGACACACTTTCCTGGGTTTCACGCGGAGGTCGTATGGGCAATACCTTCCGTTGGCTCACGGGCATGCTGCCAGTCAAACCCATCCTGTGTTTGAGTTCTGATAAGGGTAAGTTTGAAGCGATAGCTCTTAAACGGGCTTACAAGGGTGTAAAAGAAGGTCTCTTGAATGCGTTTTTCAAGCGCGTGCCAGATATCTCCAATTGTCGCCTGGCGATACTGCATGGCGATGCGCTGGAGAGTGCGCTCGAACTTCAAGACCGCATCCTGGAGGTCGCGCAACCGCTGGAATTGTCCATTTCCAGCACCGGTCCAGTGGTTGGGCTTCACACTGGTCCAAAAGCCCTGGCGCTTTGCGTTCACCCCCAGATCCAATAATAGTACCGGGCTGTCCTCGCTCTTTATATTCAACTAAAATAAAGAATGCAATGTGGTTCTGCGTTCTATGTAAGACTGGAGAAGACTATGATCAAAATCGTGACTGACAGTGCCTGTGATGTTCCTGAGCAGCTTACCCATGGCTATGGCATCATCAAAGTGCCCACCCACATTATTTGGGATGGTGAGCAATATCTTGACAGCGTCACGATGACTGCGGATGAGTTTTACCGCCGTTTACCCGAAACGACCGCAATACCCACTTCTTCACAACCCAGTTCGGGAGAATTTCTGGCAGCTTTTGAAGAGGCTGCCAGCCTGGGCGCCACCGAAATAGTCTGTCTCACCGTCAGCGGTAAGCTGAGCGGCACGTTTGCCTCTGCTGGCAACGCTGCCAAAGAAAGCAAGGTGCCAGTGCAGGTGGTGGACACGCGCTCCATCTCCATGCAGCAGGGCTTCCAGGTACTTGCCGCAGCCAGGGCTGTGCGGCTCGGTGGTTCAGTGCAGCAGGTACTGGATGCGATCGAAAGCGTCCGCCAAAAAGTGGTGTTTTCGGTTGGTCTTACTTCGCTTACCAACCTTGCTCGCTCCGGAAGGTTGGGTTCAGCCTTCAAGTTAATTAGCAGTATTGTCATCTCCGTCCACCCACTGGTAGCAGTGAATTCAGAAACCGGAAAAATTGAGCCAGCTGGGTTGGCTCGTACAAAAAAATCGATGTTGGACAAGGTGTTCAACTATTTCAAGCAAAAAGCCGGTGAGGGTGAAAAACTGCACGCGGCAGTGATGCATGGCGCAGCACTGGAAGAAGCCAATTATCTTCTGGAGCGTTTAAAGCAGGAACTGCAGCCAATCGAATTAATTCTAACCAGCACCGGTCCGGTTATCGGGTCGCATGTCGGTCCGGGGGCGGTTGCCATCGCCGGGTATTACGAGTAAGCTGTTTTTGAGCCTGCTGGGGACAGCTGCCATACCGTCTCGTTGTCGCTATTCAATCAACGACAATGCCGCCTCATCAGCAATCAAAATAACATCGGGGTGCAATTGCAAAATCGAAGCCGGAACCATCGGGTCGACCGCACCTTCCACCATCGCCCTCACAGCCTCTGCTTTGCCAATACCACTCGCGAGGATCAAAATTCGTTTCGCGCCAAGGATCGATTTCATGCCCATCGAAATCGCCTGTCGCGGCACTTCTTCTTCTGAGTCAAAAAAGCGGGCGTTATCTTCTATCGTGTTCTTGTTTAAGTCAACCAACCGGGTGGGGGCAGAAAACACCTTGCCGGGTTCATTAAAAGCAATGTGACCATTGCTGCCAATGCCCAGCAACTGCAGGTCGATCCCGCCCATGCAAGTGATCATCTCATCATATTCCCTGCCATAGCCATTCGGATCCTGGGTCAGCCCATCCGGCACGTGCGTGTTGCCGGGCGTAATATCGATGTGGTCGAAGAGGTTCTCCCTCATATAATGGCAATAACTTTGATCATGAGTGGGGGGCAGACCATAATACTCGTCCAGATTTACGGTTTGCACATCGCGAAAAGTGAGCTCTTCTTGCCGATGGAACCGGATCAATTCCCGGTAAGTGCCCAGGGGCGTGGAGCCAGTTGCCAAACCCAGCACACTGTTCGGTTTCAACTGTACCTGGGCTGCAATAAACCGGGCTGCCTTGCGGCTCATATCGTCGTAATCTTGCGCTCTGATGATCAACATTTATCACTCCTTGAATCGGATAATTCCAGAAAATTATACTGCATCAGCTGCCAGTAACGAGGAAACAGGAGGGTATAATCTATGTAAACATTCACCAGATGAAAACGAGGAGATTATGACTGATAAATTAGCCTGGATTGACGAAGAACTCACCACCCTCAAGGAAACCGGATTCTATAACAACATCCCCACAATGGATTCAGCCCAGGGTCCTTCTGTGATCATTAATGGAAAACAGGTGCTCAATTTTTGCGCCAACAACTACCTTGGTCTGGCAAATCACCCCCGCCTGGTTCTGGCAGCCACTGAGGCGATGAAAAAATATGGTGTAGGTCCCGGCGCCGTACGCTCGATTGCCGGAACAATGAGCCTGCACGTCCAGTTGGAAAAGCGCATGGCAGCTTTCAAGCGCGTGCAAGACGCAATCACTTTTCAATCGGGCTTCAGCGCCAACGGTGCAACTATCCCCGCCCTGGTCAGCAAAGAAGATGCCATCTTTTCAGACGAATTGAACCACGCTTCCATCATCGATGGCTCCCGCCTTTCAGGCGCCAAAATCCATCGCTTCAAGCATGCCGATGTGGAAGATTTTGAACGTGTGCTCAAGGAAGCCGAGGGAACTTACCGTCGCGGTTTGATGATCACCGATGGTGTTTTTTCGATGGATGGCGATCTCGCCCCCCTGGATAAACTGGTCGAAGTATCCAAAAGATACAACCTGATGACCATGGTCGATGACGCCCACGGCGAAGGTGTCGTCGGTGAAGGCGGTCGCGGAATCGTAGACCATTTCAAACTGCACGGTCAGGTGGACGTAGAAATCGGTACCTTCAGCAAGGCGTTCGGCGTGGTCGGCGGCGTTGTAGCCGGCAACGCGAAAATCATCGAATGGCTGCGCCAGCGCGGGCGCCCCTTCCTGTTTTCCTCCGCCGTCACCGTGACCGATGTGGCTGCCTGCCTGGCATCGGTGGATTTGCTCGAAGAATCTACTGAACTGGTCGATCGCCTCTGGGCAAACGCCCGCTTCTTCCAGGAAGAAATGCGCAGGCTCGGTTTTGACACCGGTCTCACCCAAACCCCGATCACCCCGGTCATGCTGGGCGATGTTCAGCTCGCACGCGAGTTCAGTCGTAAGCTGTTTGATGAAGGCATTTTTGCCGGCGCGCTCGGCTTCCCAACCGTTCCGGTAGGCAAAGCCCGCATCCGCGTGATGATCTCTGCTGCCCACAGCCAGGACCATCTCGAGCAAGCCCTCAATGCCTTCGAGCGAGTTGGAAAGCAGCTAGGCAAGGGCGCTTAATCGACTAATTTACAAGTATCCTTAGACAGGGATTTGGCTGAAGCCAAATCCTTTTTTATACTTATTGCATTCTCACAAGTAAAAGGAGTTTTTAATGGCTAACCGTCCCGTTCATTTTGAATTGCAGGCAGCTGACTTGGAACGTGCAATGAAGTTCTACTCAGAGGTTTTTGACTGGAAGTTTGAAGATTACAGCGAGTACGTCAATAGCCCATATTTTGGCATAATCACCGGTGAAGAAGGTACACCAGGCATTAACGGCGCCATTCAACCGCGTCCAGCGGAACGCCCCAGCCTTGAAATGGGTACAAACTCAGCAGTCCTGACCATGGAAGTGGAAAATTACGACCAGACTGAGCAGAAAATCCTCATGGCGGGCGGGCAAGTTGCCCTGCCAAAAATGGCTTTGACGGGTATGGCATGGCAGGGTTATTACCTGGATACCGAAGGTAACGTTTTTGGTATTCACCAACCGGATGAGCAGGCTGGTTTGTAAAAAAAGATCAATGCGGGTGAACAATATCCAGGAGGGGATACCCCTTCCTGTGTGCCTATCACCTGTTGAGGGTTGTGAGGGCGCTTGGAGCGGCCGGGTGCCCGCTCCGTACGTTAGTCTTAGCATTTTCACCCCCTCATTGGGATAGGGTCGGGGCGTGGGTTTCTCGCACAAACACGTGGAGCGGCCGGTGTCCGCTCCGTACATGAGTTTTAACCTTTTCACCCCCTCCTTGAGATGGGGATTGGGGGTGGGTTTTCTGGGTATTCAAATCACATCATTCTCACAAAAGTAACCGTTGTCGTTGTCCCTTCAGACCAGTCATCAATTAATGATACAATTTTCTTGCCGCCCTGAGCATCTAGGGTTCCGCTGCCACTGCAGGTCTGGACCAAGCGTTGCAAAAGCGAAAGCGTAGCACCGGATCGGATAAAAACCGGGAGGGGTTAGGTAGGCATTCTTTCATCGTGTAGCGAAAAGGAGTGCTTTCATGTCTGTATCTCAAAGAACTAAAGCCATCATCCAGGCTCTGTTTGTGACCCTCTTATGGTCGAGTTCATGGGTCTTCATCAAATTATCGATCGAGGAAATACCCCCACTCATTTTTGCGGGGTTGCGATATTCTATCGCCTTTCTCGTGCTTTTACCTGGCTTGGTCATAAAGCGGGAATCAATTCAAAAATTAACCCGGAAAGAATGGGGGCAGCTGCTCTTGTTAGGGTTGTTCTATTACGCCTTCACCCAGGGAGGTCAGTTCTTGTCTCTGAAGTATCTTGATGCGATCACACTCAGCCTGATGCTCAATTTTACAACCCCTGTTGTGGCATTCATCGGGCTGCTTTTTTTGCGCGAACCAGTCCGCAAACTGCAGTGGGTTGGTTTGGCTGTCTTTTTGCTGGGAGTGCTGATCTATTTTTTCCCGCAAACCAACCTGCCGAAGAGCATGTTGGGGCTGTCGTTGGGGATTTTTACCGTGTTTTCGAATTCGGTCGCCTCGGTAATGGGGCGCTGGGTCAACCGGCACAGAGGTCTCGACCCAATCGTGGTGACCGGGATCAGCATGGGCTTTGGTGCGATTTTATTATTGGGAAGCGGACTAAGTTTTCAGGGTTTACCGCCCTTGAGCAATAGAACGTGGCTGACCCTTTTCTGGTTGGCAGTTGTCAACACAGCCCTGGCTTTCTGGCTGTGGAATAAAAGCCTGCAAGTTTTGACGGCGATGGAATCCAGCATCATCAACAACACCATGCTCATCCAAATCAGCCTGCTCGCCTGGATTTTCCTGGGCGAGCGCCTTACTTGGGTTGGCGTGATTGGTCTGGCAATCGCCAGTATCGGCACAGTTCTGGTGAACCTTCAGTCTGGAAAATTCAAAATTGATGTAATGGAAGAGCAGCCCAGTGAGATCTAGAGCGGGATCGCTTAAGACCACAGGTTCCAGCTCAGCCAGAAAGCCGTCGCCTGCGCAGCCGGATCCACAACGGTTGCATCAGTTTGCGAATCGTGTATTTGATGGTCATTGGTGAGATTTTCTTGCCTCCGTCGCGGTAATGCACCCGCAGCATCTCGGGCCAGCAGCGATCATCTTCCGCGATCGATTTTGCGCCTTCATGCAACCGAAAAGCTGCCCAAAGCTCGGGCACATAGAGCAGGGGTGCCTGGGCTGCCAGCCTGGTCCAGAGGTCGTAATCCATCGCGAAGTAGAAGCTTTCATCCAGCGGTCCCACCTCACGCCACAGGGCTGCCCAAAAAAAGGCGGTCTGCTGTGGAATGTGCACATGTCCGCGGCGCAGCTTGATCAGATCGGTTTGAGCAGCGGGGAACTTACCAATCACCTTGCCTTCAGCGTTTATCCAATCGCAATTGCCATAGACCATACCAATATCCGGATTTATCTGCAGCTGCCGCACTGCCGCGCTGACCGCGCCAGGGTAAAGAATGTCATCCGAGTTCAGCCACGCCAAAATTTCGCCCCTGGCTCTCGCGAAGCCCTGGTTGATGGCATCAGTCTGCCCCTTGTCCTTTCGGCTCTGCCAGTAAGCCAGGCGATCGGCGTATTTGTGGATGATCTCAAGACTGCCATCGGTCGAGCCACCGTCAATGACAATGTACTCAATGTTGGGATAATCCTGCTCCAATACAGAGAGCATGGTTTCTTCAAGGAACTTCGCCTGGTTGTAGGAAGGCGTGATGATTGAGACAAGTGGTTGCGCAGCGGTCATGGGCTAATTATACCGTTGGTTTTCATCCCTCTCCTCTGGAGGGTCCGCAAAGCGGGGGTGAGGTTAAAGTAGGGGAAATCTTGGCTGGTCTACCTCCATGGGACTCTGGTTGGCGAAGGTCTCCTGTGGTTGGCGAAGGTCTCCTGAGTGCAAAGCCTCCCTTTGGAACCGAGCCTTGTCCCTATTTTCTCAAGTAATTTTCTTTCCGTTTTTGGTCATACCACTTTCGGGAACGGATGACACCCAAGGCCGATAAAAGGGTAAATACCATCCTGCGCAAAGTCTTGCCCGAAGGTATCGGCTGATAACGCAGCATCTGCGCGTACGCCTTTAGACCTTCCCTGTACTTGCCAGCCTCAACCAGGTAAAAGGCATTGATCCGGTGCGCTCCTGACCAGATTCTATTGAATATCTTCGCGCTCAGCGGGTAAAAGCGTTGGTCTTCGCTCAGCCAGCGGGCAAGCCTGAAGGCTTCTGCACCAAACTCTTCTGCGTGGGCAATATTTTTTGCCTCCAAGTGCATACGCGCCGCCGCCCAAATTTTGCCAGGAACGTAATGCGGTTCAGCAATGGCTGCCATGCGAAGCCATAGCTGCACGTCCAGCAGGTAGTTGTAACTCAAGTCCAGGTAACCAGCCTGTTCCAGCACCTCACGGCGCATGAATACCCCGGGCTGCCCAATAATTTTGAAACTCATCAGGTCTGGCAGCTTCCAGTCGCCGTAACGCATCAGGTTGAAGGCATTCCCGTGTTCATCTATCGATTCGACATCACTGAAAACAAAACTGGCATTGGGATGCTGCCTGAAAGCCTCCACAGCCTCCGCTATCGCCCCCGGATAATAAAGGTCGTCTGAGTTCAACCAACCGACAATCTCGCCCGTTGCCTTGGCAAATCCTTTATTGACGCCATCCGCCTGCCCGCGGTCCTTTTCCGAAACCCAGCCGGCAAGTCTCGGTGCATAGTGCTTGATGATTTCCAGGCTGTTATCCGTTGACCCGCCGTCGATCACCCAACATTCGATCTTTGGGTAATCCTGTTCCAGCACAGAGCGCAGCGTTTGTTCAAGAAAAGCACCCTGGTTATAGGAAGGCGTGATGATGGAGACTAACGGTTGTTCGGGCATGGGTGAATTATAGTTTATGTTTGCGTCGATTGTGCCGGCGTCAGTGAGCCATCCCGATTGTGCCGGCGTCCC
>DHCY01000003.1:0-55814 GCA_002399085.1 Anaerolineaceae bacterium UBA4890 | reverse complement strand
GCGAAGGATCTTAACATTGGCAAACGGAACAAATTTTTCGCAAGGTGTGTAATCAGACCTCTTGTCAATGCTTACGTGAAGAAGGAATTGCATTTCAAATATGCAAGAGCTCGTCGGTCATGCGCCAAGATCCTTCGCAAAACAAGCTCAGGATGACAAACTAAAGAATGTCCGGGATCATAGATTTAAAACAAGCTCTCGTAATCAACCTTTTCGAAAATATCCAGCCTACCACCCACGGTCGCGTCCAAAACCCTGCGCCCACTCTCTTCATACGCCTGGCGCGCCATGCGGTAGCCCAGCTCCGAGGTCTCCAGGTCGGGCAACTGCCAGCGAAAGCCTTTCCCAAAATAAGCCGCCGAAAAATGATTGGGGTCGTCACCCTGGGATTGGATGGTGGTGTTGGGTTTGCCCTTGGTGGCAAAACTGTGGTCAACGCCAATCAAAATCACTACAGAGAAGCCCAAATGGTACGCCAGCTGCAGGCAAACATTGGTCACCGTTGCCCCTTCCCACACCCGACCGCGGACGTCTTTCGAAAACTTGGGCGAGGTGTACGATGTGTAAAGAAAGTGCATCCATGGGTCCATCTTCAGCCATTTGCGTGCTCGCCAGGCAAAAAACTTGGGCATTTGCAGGTTGCTAAATTCCTCGACCGACTGTTCCACCACCAAATCGTTGACGCAAACCAGAATATCCGGGCTAAAACCAAGTTCATCAGCCGCCAAAAAAATGCGGTTCATGCCAATGCAAAAGTCATTCTCCAGTTTGGACAGATCTGTGTTTTTCAGGGAGGGTCCATTGCCAACCACGAAGCAGCGCTCGCCTTTGTGAGTGTCTTTGAGGGCAGCCAGGCGGCGCTTCGATTCTATGCGCCAGGGGTGAAAGGTTTCCGCCGGCAGTTCCGGCAGGCGGCGCAACCCGTCGTAACTGCGGCGGGCAAAATTCATCAGCCGGTCTTTCAAAGAAGGGGTCATAATCAGCGTCTACTCTGTGCTCAAACGGCAGGTTGCTCCGCCATCCACCAGCAAGCCTTGCCCGGTGATGAAGCTGGAAACAGAATTATCACCCATGAAGTAAATCACCGAGGCGATTTCTTCCGGGTTTGCCACCCGTCCGTTGACCGTTTTTGCAGCCAGGGCTGCCATTTGTTCCTCTTCAGAAGCCTCATTTTCACGACCACGATGAAAACCAGCTCTCAGCATGGGCGTGTCGACCGCGCCAGGCAAAACAGCATTTACGCGGATATTATCCGGCGCAAATTCGATCGCCAAGGCGCGGGTAAGCGCGAGCACTCCCCCTTTGCTGGCAGCATAGCCGGCAATGTTGGCAGAGGTCGCCACGGCATGAACGGAAGAGACGTTCACTATCGCGGCATTACCAGCCGCTTTCAACATCGGATAAGCCAGTTTTGCCCCCAAATAGACGGCACGCAAGTTAGAACTCATGACCGCATCCCATTCTTCAACGCTGGTTTCGATCAGTGGCTTTGTCACCTGGTAGGCGGCATTGTTAACAAGCACATCCAGGGTCGCCGAAAACCTTTCGGCTTTGGCAAAGATCATTTCCATGTTTTCAGGTACCGAGATGTCCGCCTGGATGTAAAGCCCGTCTACAGGGAATTCATCATATTTGGGCAAACGGTCAACTCCAATCACCCGAAAACCACGCTGTTCGAAATATGCCACAGTCGCCCGTCCAACCCCGCCTGCAGCGCCGGTGATTAACACTGTTTTAATCTTCTGATCCATATTATCCTTTTACTTGTGGTTTCTCGCCATTTAAATACCTTGACTTGCGTCAAGTGCTATTTCTTTTCCATCGCCTTCAAGCTGTTAATGTCTCCCACCGGAATTCCCAGACCGACCAGCAAGTTGCGCATGGAGCTCCAGTGAATTCGCTCCCAGAAAAATGGACTACTGTTGGTGTTATGAGGCGAGAGTAAGACGTTGCTCATCTTTTTTAGGGGGCTGTCAACCGGCAGAGGCTCTTCTTCAAAAACGTCCAGTGCGGCACCGCGAAGACGCCCTTCCTGCAAAGCTGCGATCAAGGCTTCTTCGTGCACTACCGGTCCGCGGCAGCTGTTGATCAAGACGGCAGATGGCTTTACATGTGCCAGGGTTTCGGCATTAATCAAGTGAAAAGAAGTAGGGTTGAGCGAAACACTCAAACTGATGTAATCTGCTCGCTGCAGCAAATCTTCCAGGGTGGTCATCTCAATTCCCTGCTCAATAATGAAATCGGGTTCAATTTCGATGATGTCGTTCGCTAAAATCTTCATTCCAAATGCTCGCGCCCGCCGGATAACAGCTTTGCCAATGTTGCCAACGCCAACCACGCCCAACGTCGATTCCATTAAGGTGTGACCGGAAATCTTCTTCCATTCACCCGCCTTCATAGCGTCATCCATCCAGGGGATATTGCGCGCAAAGCTGAGCATGCAGCCCATAACGCTCTCAGAAACCGGCACAGTGAAAGCGTTCGGCGTGCGACCAACCATAATGCCATGCTTTTCTGCCGCAGCAGCATCAATGGCATCCACTCCGGTACCCCATTTTGATATCACTTTCAGGGTGCCAGCGTTGGCAGCGATCACTTCGGCAGTATAACGGTCATCACCACAGATGGTGCCCTCATATTGACCGGCATATTGCAGTAATTCGTCAGCTTCAAAACGCTCATCCACAGCGGGAACGACCACGTTCAAACCAAAAGACTCCAAAATTGGGGTGAATCGATCCATGAAGGGGATCATATATGGTGCAGTAATCAGTACAGTTCTCATAAAACCTCGTTTATTCTTGTATTTTCATTAATGTCTCAGCGATGACGAAATCAAGTTCTTCATCAATGTCAGTTGCTTCACGCGCGTCCATTTCGAACATGAACGGGCGGTCCCCCAAACGGTTGCGGCGGTTGAGCAGTGTTTCGCGGGTGAAAAGGTAGAGACAGGAGTTCTCTTCATAGATCGGCGGCAGATCCTGCGTGCGCAAGAGCACCGCCGGGTTGTGGTTGATAGCCCTGCCCAGTTGATCCCAAAACCGGGTTTGCAGGCGAGTGACGCTGAAAAGAGAGTCATGTTCGGGGTAAAGCTCGCGCAGCTGCTGGATCGCCCGCGAAATTGTGGCACTTTTCAGCAGCGGGTTGGTGGAGTGGGTTTGCAAATAAAGGTCTGCCCCAACCAGGCTGGTGTCGTGCACCAATATTTCGTTGGTCGGGGTGGTATCAGCGCGCAGTTCTTCCGGGCGCCGCAGCACCGTCACCTGTGGGTAATCTTTCGCCAAACCATCGATGATGATCGGCGAATCCGTGTCCACGACCACTTCGGCGATCTCAGGGCAGCTCAACAAGGTCTCAACAATATGTGCATAAAGCGGTTTGCCGCACATCGGGCGATAGTTTTTTCCAGGCACGCGTTTTGAATCATGGCGCATGGGCACCAGGGCAACGATTCTTTCCAGTTTCATTCTCGTTCCTCCTTGAGCATAAAATCACTGTTGTTCAACAGCCCGTCGCTGATTGTCGCCAAAGTTTGCGAATGACCAGGCAAGAGGGACTCCGTTTCAAATTCTTTGAGTTTCACATACCCCGCCCAAATGCCATCCGGCTCGAGGAACTCCTCGAAGCTGAGTGATGAGCGGTAGAGTTGCCAATATAGGAAACGCCGGGCATTGGTTTTAAAATGCAGCGGAACATCAACCCGTTCGGTTTGCAGCAATGCTTCCAGTTGGGTAAGGTAGGACGTTTTGTCTTTCGGGAACCAGACCACGTCCGAAGCGGTATAGCGCGCTTTACCGGCAGAAAGCACACCGGCTCCCAGGATGGAGGCCTCCATGCCAATAGTGGAGTTGTAAATCAGCACGAATTTCGCCATGCGAATCAGGTCATAGGAATTGATAAATTCCTGAGGAGGAATAAAACGCACGTTGTCAATTTTTTCGATCTGTCGCCTTTCAGCCCACTCTGCCACCGATTCTTCACTGGCTTTGCCTGCCCTGGCTTCATCAGGGTGGGCACGAATCACGAAAAACGTCTCAGGGTGACTCCTGGCAACTTCCAAAACCTGGTCCAGCCAGGTGAACATATCTTCAAATATCACGTTGGCATGTGGCTGGCTGGTGTCAAAAATGACGTTCGTAAAAACAGGCACCACCTGTCTAAAGCCTTTGGCATACCGCACAAATTCCGGGCTCAGCTGGCTCATCTCGGGCCAAAATTGCACCCCTGCCATGTGAAAATCACCCTTAAAACGGGCGGTAAGGTAGGCATCCAGTTTCTCGTTCTGAGTCTGGCTCAGTTGGAAATCTTTCGGAATATCCAGGTCGTAGGCGGTGGCATCTCCGTCTGTAAAGTACGCGCTCATTGGCTGCAAGCCAACCTCATGGCTGACCACGCGGATGCCGCGCCTTTGGGCAAGCCAGCGGGCAGTTGCCTCTGGATACTGCATGCCATTGAAGACCACTACCGATAGAGGTTTGGTTTCCTCGAGCAACTTTTCAAATTGTCCAGCCAGCGACCAGGCAGATTGCAGATAATTTTTGTACAGTTCCCGGGTATATCGGTCATCCAGCAGGTGATGCCGGCGCAATATCCAGCGAATGGATGGCAAAACTATCTTTCCCAGAGGCATGCTCTGGTACTCGAAACTCATCAAGCCTGGCAGGTCGAGGTTTGTGATTGCCTGTTCAAATTCAGCGTCGCTCAGATACTCAAACCTGCTCACCTGGCTATTCGCAAAAGTGGCTGCAGACTGCCTCATACAACTGGCACACGGCGGGGCAGCGTTAGGGTCTTTGCGGTTGGTCCCCAAAACGCAGGGCTTCATCCCGGCTGCACAAACAAAATGTACAATCGGTACACCCTGCAAGCTCAACGACCAGGCGCTCACTATGGCGAAACCGGCATTCAGGCTCATGCCATCCAGGCGGGTGGAAGCATCAAAGAAAATTATCGGCTTCTGGTGTGGTTCAGGCGCGTGGTCACAAACACGCTGCGACATCGCGCGCAGGTCGCTATAACTTTTGCGTCGGGTTGCATCCCGCTTTGCCCGGTTTTGCAACCGGCTAATAAAGTTGGCTGGCTTCATCTTACTGGCTGATCCGCCTTAATTTCTTCAGCGAAGACTGCTCGCTGTCATAGACTTTTTTAACGCCATCACCAAGTGACTTTTCGGTCACACGAATATACTTAACTAACGTGGCGATTCCTTGTGGTTCCACTGAAGCGCTTTGGTCCGACCCCCACATAGCCCTGTCGAGCGTGATATGACGTTCCACCAGGCAGGCACCCATTGCCGCTGCCACCACGGTCGGCACCAGACCCACCTCGTGTCCTGAATAACCAATTGGGCAGCTGAAGGCGTCGCGCAGGGTTTGGATCATGCGCAGGTTCAGTTCTTCCGGCGGGCATGGGTAGGAGCTGGTGGTGTGGCACAAGACGATCTTATCTTCGCCCAAAATTTCCACTGCTTCTCTGATCTGCTCCATGGTGGACATGCCGGTCGAGACAATGATCGGCTTGCCAGTTTCACGGTGCGCGCGCAGCAACTCTTTATCCGTCAGCAGAGCCGAAGGGATCTTATGCGTGAGTGGGTCGAAGCTTTCCATAAACTCCAAAGAAGGAATATCCCACGAAGATGCAAACCAATCCAGCTCCAGTTCTTTAGCGTATCGGTCGATCTCTGTGTATGCTTCCTGGTCGAACTCAACCTTGTAACGGTAATCGAGATAAGTAATGTAACCCCAGGGGGTGTCGCGCATCTGGTTTTGCTGTTCCAACGGCACACAGATTTCGGGAGTGCGTTTTTGGAATTTAACGGCGTCGATGCCAGCCTGTTTGGCTGCCAACATCAGGCTCTTTGCAACCTCAAGATCACCGTTGTGATTAATGCCTATCTCACCAATAATATAGGTCGGATGACCATCGCCAACCCAACGATTTCCAAGATAAATTTCTCGAGCCATTACAACTCCTTTTTAGCTGTTGTTTCAATAATAATTTCAATCAATTCCCGAACCGCCCCCTCACCGCCAGCATGTTCAAGCACCAGATCGGCTTGCCTTACTACCTCGGGGTGGGCATCCGCTGGGCAGGCAAAAAAGCCTACGTAAGGCAATACCGCCAGATCGGGCAAATCGTTTCCTACGAAAATAACTTCACCTGACACCAGATTGCGCTCAGCAATCAATGCCTGAATCGCCTGATCTTTCTGATACACCGATTGGAAAACTTCGATGTCCAGTTTTTTTGCGCGGGCGCTGACCACTGGGTTGGTCTCACGGGACATGATCAGTGCATGTACCCTGGTATTTTCTTTTAAAAGAGAAATGCCAAAACCGTCCGATCGGCTGCAGCGCACGCTCTCTGTTCCGTTCTCGTCAGTGTAGACCATATCATCGGTTAAAACGCCATCGAAATCCATCACCAGGGTACTGACATTTTCCGGGAAGGATCGCCGTCTTTTCAGGGGGTCAACCGCCTGGATGTGTGGGTCGAGCATCAGTTTTGCATAGCGCTGCAGGTCAGCCGGTGTGTCGATATCAACCGTATAAAGGGGGTCAATCAGGATCGGCAAAATCACGTCGCCTGTCAGACTGTGTTTCTCTATAATTGTCTTCGTACAGATCGCGTCGATGTGCCCGGTCTGCCAATAGGTTTTTGGCAGTGCCTGCCGGGGTGCATTGTATGCTTCGCTGAGCCCAGCCACCGTCAAAAGCGGTTCGAGCTGACCGCAGCTGTCAATCCACCACATCTTGAAGGGGTTTTGACCCGATGGAACCACCCCACGAACGCAGTCGGCTGCTGGCTCTTCGAGCAGCTTTATAACAGCATCATCTATCAGCCCCATTGGTCTCACTGGTGAAGTCGGGCGCAGCTGCACGACGATATCCGGCTGGTAACCTTCATTTTCCTTGAGCCACTGTAAACAGTGGTCGAAGACCGGCAAATCGGTGGTGTCATCCTGGGCAAGTTCTGCCGGGCGAATAAAAGGCACCTCGGCACCCCACGAACGGGCAACCTCAGCAATTTCTTCATCATCAGTCGAGACGATCACCCGGCTGACAAGCTCTGCCTGCAAAGCCGCCCAAATGCTGTAAGCAATCAGCGGTGCCCCCGCAAAATCCCGCAAATTCTTTCGCGGTATGCCTTTCGAGCCGCCACGGGCTGGGATCAGCGCCAGAACTTCAGTCTGCTTTACCAAGCCGTCCACCCTCCGTCGACCACCAGGTTGCTGCCGGTCATATACGAACTGGCGTCGCTGCACAAAAAGAGCATTGCCGCGCTCATTTCATCGATGTTCGCCATCCGCCCTAACACCGTGCGGCTGCTGTATTGCTTCGTGAATACCTCATCATGATTGTTGTAGACCCCGCCAGGTGTGAGCGCGTTGACGCGGATATTTTTACCTGCATAATACGTAGCCAAATACCTGGTAAAGCCCAGCACGCCGGCTTTGGTCACCGAATAATACACCGGTTTAAACGAGCGGCTGCCATCCGGGCGCTCATAAAGGCGTTGATCTGGTCCAGCCAACCCGTAGGTGGAACAAATATTGACGATCACACCTGAACCTGCCTCCAGCATCGGCGCTACAGCAGCCTGAGATGCCAGGAACATACCGGTCAGGTTCACATCCAGCGCCGTGCGCCAGGATTCGAGCGAATAAGTCTCGAAGGCATTGGCGACCTGAGAGCCGGCATTGGCAGGGTCAAATTTCGGGTCAAGGGCAGCACTGTTGATCAGCACATCCACACTACCAAAAACACTCAGCGCGTCCTCTACCATTGCCTTCGTTGAAGCAGGATCAGTGACATCCACCCGAACCGCAGCAGCGCTGAGACCTTCATTTTTCAATTCGAGCGCGTTTTTCACAGCGCTCTCTTCAGCCAGATCAGCCAGCAGCACGTTCGCGCCAGCCTGGGCTAATGCCAGGCTGAATTGCTTACCCAGCAAACCAGCCGCTCCTGTCACAATTACGGTTTTACCGGTCATTTCAAATTTCTTTAATATCGATTCTGCCATTCTCACATCTTCATTTCTTTTGCTTGGATTTTACCATCGGGCTGACTCTATGAAGGCAGGTGGACCGAGCAACCGCTCTGTGATGAGCTCTGACGCGCTACTTCTACTATCTTTTGCACACGTTTGCCATCTGCTAGGGTGCAATGCGGGAAATCCTCTTCCTGGGTCAGCCGGATGAAATCTTTCATCTCAGCTAAAAACATGTCATTGCGATCGAAACCGTCAGGCGGGCAGATGGTTTCGATGGTTTCTTGCTCTGCGTTTTCGATGGTCGCGCAGCCCGAGCGGCTATCCCAGCGAACCCGACCTTTTTCGAAGGCGATGTCGAGCGTATGCGAAGGAGGTCGCTGGTAATAATCCAGGTGGATCGTGCCCAGAGATCCGGAATGGAACTTCAAAATCAGTTCAGCGTTGTCTTCCACGTCCAGCTCCAATGGGCTCAGGTTATCCAGCCTGGCTGAAAGGGAACGAACTTCTCCCATCATCCAGCGCAGGTAATCGATCGGGTGCGAAAGCGTGTTCAGCGCTCCCCCACCCAAATCAGCCCGGGCGGCATAGGAATGCCGGTAATCTTCCCAGGGGTGCCAACCAGGCAAAAATTCGCCCCAATGAGCGTGCGCTTTCAACGGTTTCCCTAACACGTCGTTGTCGATCAGCGCTTTGATCTGGATCAAAACCGGGTGGTAGCGCAGGTGAAAGCCAACCAGTGCGGGCTTGCCAGCCTGGTCGAGCGCTTCCTGAAGTTCACGGATGCCGATCAGGCTGTCTGAGACCGGTTTTTCAATCAACAGCGCTGCGCCAGCCTTCGCCGAGGCAGTCGCTACTTCCAGGTGCAAGGCGGTTGGGTTTGAGACAATCACACCATCCGGCTTCTGCTCCAGCGCTTCCTGCAAATTGGTGTACGCCGGGTAATCCACCAGGTCGGTGTCTGGCAGGGTTGCCTGGTGCGTGCGGTAAAGTATCAGATCGGTTTGCCCCAACAATTTCAGGTTGCGCAGGTGCCTGCGCCCGATTGAACCCAAGCCAGCTATCAGAAATTTCATCCGTTCCTCCTGTTTTCATGTAAACCGCGGTAGAGCCAGTTAATTGTCCGCTGCGCCAGTTTCTGGATCAGCTTGTTATTCCAAATGCCGGTTCTCTTCTCTGAAGCAGCGTTGCTTAAAGCAGCCTGGGTGCTAATCCCATCCCTGGCTGCAAGCCCCTGGACTTCATCATCAATGGCATTACCCAGCAGACGCATGGTCTGCTCGTGTGTGGTCAGACGCAGGTAGCCTTTGGCATCCATGCGGTCGTCCATTTCCACCATGCGCCCCATCATCAGGTCGCTCCAGCCGTCTTCCAGCATCTCAGCCAGCACCTCGAGCAAAACCTTTTTGGGGCTGAGCACCTGGAAATGGTGGGCAGAGACCCAGGCTTTCACGCCCTGGTAATCTACCAAAATGTCCTCAACTCCGGCGATTTCACCTTGGTAGCGCTCTTCAGACCGACCGGAATTGTCCATATACTCTTCTTCCCATTTGCGTGGGATCAAATTGCCTCGTTCCACCAGGTCAGGGTGCTCCGTTTCGTAGCCTTTCACCCACTGCAGCGTGCTTTCAGAGCTCATCACCACGCGCTGCTTGATGTAAAAACCGGTCACCGCGCCTACATTGGGGTACGTATCTAGAATTTGAAGGTGACTGGGCAGCCAACCCGACAAGTGGTAGACGTCATCGTCGCTATAGGCGATCACCTCACCCTGGGCAAGGTTGGCAATCCGCCACAGCGCGTTCAGCTTGCCAATATTCTGTTGCGAAAGGACCAGGGTATCAATTTTTCCAGCCTGGTGCAATTCTTTTAAGAAATCGGTCATCTCCAGGCAGCTGCCATTGTCAAAAACCAGCAGCTCGAAGGGCTCAGGCGTATTCGTGATAATGCTCTCAAGCGTCAGCCGGGTCACATCCAGGCGATGCTGAAAATAGCCAGCCTGGTTGGGGGCGTAAACCAGCACTGCCACGCTCACCCGTGGGGGTGTGAAACCGAGCTGCTGTCCACGTGAAGGGTTGGTTCCCAAACGTGCCATCAGTTGCCTCCCAAACCAGATTCAGTCAATTTGCGATCCATCTCGGCTTGTTTTGCTCGCTCAACCCGCGCTTTTCGCGGATGAAAGAGCTGGAAGAGTCTTTGTGTCAGGGCGTAATTGTCCGATTTCAATAGTGGTGCGTTTTGCAGCTCGCGCCAAAACCTTGTCCAGGTGAGCAGCATAGGTTTAAGCTTCCCATCCACCAGGCGGTGAGTGGCATCATCAAGCTCAAAAATTGTCCGTCTTCCGCCGGCAAGCCGGATGTTTTCTCCGGTTTCCGGGAGGCGGTAATGCGGTTTACCCTCGGGCAGGTGGCGATAGTCGTGATCCTGGTGGATAATATCCAGCTCAGCACTGCAATCGACCGCCTTCCAACCTTGCCGCCTTGCCTGGTAGATCATCCAGTTGTCCCAGCCAGCCCTGCCGACGGTGAAATCCGGAATTTCCCGGAAGCAGGAGCGGGGGAAGATGAAATAGTCACTGCCAGTGCGGGTATGCAACCGACCCTCTTTATGCATAACGCTTTTTAAATTAGTCACCCAATCGCCTTCAATAGCGAGCGGCTGCAGCACTTCCAGATCCCAGCGTTGCCCGATCATCAAAAATTTTTCAGCCTGGCTGGCAACAGCGCGGATCACATCGAGCGTTTCCGGGAAGAGAATGATGTCAGCATTGACATACGCCAAAAAGGGGCTGTCGTTTTCCTGGCGACCGAGTTCGAAAATGGAGCTGATCAGCGGTGTGCCCAGCCGGTTCAGGCGAACATCTGGTCTGTGGCTGAAACCATAGCTATTCGCTGCATCGCCAATTCCTTCCTCTTCACCAATCACCACGACAGCCACAGAATCGCCCAGAGCCTGCCATGAACGCAGGGCATTATGCTGGATTAAGCTGGTGTGTGCGTCGCTGAATGCCTTGGGAGCGGTGAAAAGCGTCAGGTAGGGTGTCATTGCTTACCCTCCAGGGGCAGCCAGGCTCGGCTCGGGTTGAGCCGGGTCAGGAGCTTACGCCTGAGCATGCCCAGGCTGCGTTTCAGCCGGACTGCTTTTTCTAGTTTTGGGGACTTTTGCTGACTGGTACTGTCAGGTTTTGCAAGAACAGTCAGGTAGAGCGGCAAAATCTCAGAACGGGGCATGCCGTGTTTGCGGGTTGCGATCGGCTCGAAGCCGGCTAATCTTAGTAATTCACGTAGAGTGTGTTCTGTAAAACAAGAGAGGTGGGCTAGCTCATAAGAATCGTGCGCATAGAAGTTAGGCACCTCCACCAACAGCAATCCCTCTTCAGCAAGCAGGTCTTCACGAATTTGCCTCAACACCTGTACGGGCTGCTCAAGGTGCTCCAGCACGTGCATCAGCGTCACCAGGTCGAACCGAGCAAACCTGCTGGATACTAGCTTTTCAATGGAATCAGTCATCAGGATACCTTTTGACTCTGCCAGAGAGCGGTAGGCATCGCCAGGCTCTACGCCTGTTACCTCTGCCTCAAACTGCTGCGAAAAGGTCTGCAGAAGCAGCCCTGAAGATGCACCAATATCGAGTACCCTTTCGAACTGGTTGTAACCCAGACTTCTCAGCCAACCTGCCTGATTCAGCGCGCGCTGGGTTTGTTGATACAGGTCTTTATTGGTCGGTTCGGCACTTTCCTGGTAGATCTGGCGATAAGTCTGTTGGTAGAAATCGGGGTCAGCCGCCTGGCTGGACTTCGGGTCCTGGAAAACAAAGCCGCAATTTTCGCAGATAAGGTATTGCAGAGGGAACCCAAACGACTCTACTTTTTCAAAATCTCTGACCTTTGCGCTGCCACAAAGCGGGCAGGAAGGCACTGAACCGCTCCTGCGCATAGGTTTTTCTAAAGCAGCACGCTGGTCGACTTCGTAAAGGTTTTTGTGCTGAACTTTGGAAACCCCGGCTTGCCATTCCGGGTGGCGCTCGTTTTCTGCCAGCAATTCCTTCAGGCTGAAATCATCTCTTCCGCCAAAAGCGGCATAGATCTGGTTTGCCTGTTGCAAATCTTCTGGAGTGTCGACCGTGAAGCGCAAATGCCCCAGGCTGGGTTGCATATCCACCACCTGCACCTTGAACCTGCCCGGCGTGTCATACAGATAGGGCATCACGTGTTCACGCTGGTAGGGCCTTTCAGCCTGCTGCCAGGCTTGCTGCAGTGCTTCAAAAGAGCACACTTCTGTGTCCATCCCGATTGGGGTAGTACGCTTAAAAGGCGGAGGCAGTCGGTTGGCAGCAAAATCGACACCGCTTTCCAAGAAGGTCTGGATCACGCGTTCAATCTCTTCCGGCGCGATCATCGGGCAATCGGCAGTAATACGCACAATCACGTCTGCTTTGTATTCAAGCGCAGCCTGGTAAAAGCGGTCCAGCACATCGTAAGGGTCTCCGCGGAAGCAAGCGATCCCGTGCTCGTGGCAATAGTGCAAAATTGGTTCATCTGTCGGATCGCTGGTCGTAGCGACAACAATATTGTCAACGAGCCGAGCCTGGCGCACACGCGCGACCACCCGCGCCAGCATTGGCTCACCGTCCACCTCCAGTAAGACTTTGCCCGGAAGGCGGCTTGAGCTGAGCCTGGCTTGAATAATCGCTGTCCTGTTCAATGAATCCTTCTGTTTACTCTGCAATCGGGTCGATTTGCATTGAACCAATGCTGGTGTCGTAATCGCCCAACGAAGACGCCATGTTTGCCGGTGTGGTGATGAAGACGTTGATCCATAGCCTGTTCTCTTCCTTGAAAATGTAGGCAGCCCAGGCGCTGGCATCTTTAGAGTAAGTAAAACGGGTCACTTCGCGACCATTCAGGGTCAGCGAATCGCGATCCACATCTGTTTCGTTACGACTCAAAATCTGCTCCAGCCCAAGCATCAGTATCCCTACTGGAATTCCAGCCAACGACTTGTTGCGAATCACGATCAACCGGGTCGGGTAGACAGCAGGTGTTCCGCCGTCGAAACCGTACCACGAAACATTGCCTTCCAGATCCTTAATCAGGTCACCGGCAAAGCCTTCGGTGGTGCCGACCAGGTTGGTGATGGTCTCAATGATGGAAGGCAATTGGGTTTTTATGTCTTCGGCAATGTAGGTGGGTGGCAGCATGATCTGCATCCCCTCGCCGTAGTAGAGCTGCATGCTCATATCCGGCGTGGGAGTTGGGACAAGGGTGGGTGTGGCAACTTTTTTCTGAAGCGGAATATTGCACGCCGCTGCTGCCAGCATCATGACCACGCTTAGAGTTAAGATAAGTTTCTTTTTCATGTTAGTTTCCTTCAGTTGGCAAGAGTTGCTCGTAACAATCCAGCAGAACTTGCCGGTTTTTTTGCCAGTCGGCTTTGCGTTCAGCCGTAGTCCTGGCATTGGCTGCCATCGGTGCTAACTGATTGGCAGAGATGTTCAGGATGGCATCCCTGAGCGCATCGATATCGCCATCAGGGAAGATCCAGCCGTTTTCATTATGGTACACCCATTCCAGGTTCGCTGGAATATCAGAGGCGATCGTTGGCAAGCCGCAGGCTAACGCCTCCATCAGCGATACCGACGAACCATCCACGTGGCTGGGTGTGATGTAAATATCCGCAGCCCCATAATACCTGATCAGGTCACTGTTGGGCACGCGACCGCCAACAAAAACGATATCCTTGAGGGTCTCGTTTTCCAATTTTTCCACATATTGCTCATGCAAACTGCCATCGCCCAACAAGATAAGTCGAAGCTCCGGGTTTTGAAGAGTCGCTTCTTCGAAAGCCTTTAGCAGAACATCAACACCGTAATTCGGCTCCCAACTGCGCAGGCACAGCAGCACGAGATTGTCCTGCCAACCCATCTCTTCCCGCCAGGCTAAGCCTGCCTGCCGGGCGGTTTCGGGAGAAAAATGTTCAAGATCAACCCCCCAGGGGAAGATGCAGATCTTTTCTCTGGGGAAGCCCAGTTCAACTGCTTTCTCCGCAGAGCAAAAAGCATCCGTGATCAAGCGCTTGGAGCGCTGCAGCGAAAAACGCGCGCGGTGCTCATCAAGCTTGCTCGCCCAAACGTCTTTCATCAGGTCAAAACCCCAGCTCATTGCCAAAATGTTCGGGAATCCGGTTTTGGCAGCCAGAAATGCCAGGTCTTGCAGCGGACCAGCATGAATAAGGTCAGGTTCGATTGCAGCAATCGCCTTTTCCATTTCTTTTTGAGCAAAGGGCAGGTTCCAGGCTTGCAGTCCGCCTTCCAAGCCTTTCCATTCCAGTGCCGTCACGCCTTCAGGGGTGGGGTATTGCCCGGAAAAGAGGCGCCAGACAAAACCCTCATGCTCACTCTGCGCCAGTGTCTGCAAAAAACGCTGATCGTGAACGGAATCGGAACGGGTCAGATAGAGTATTCGCATAGGTTAATCGCCTAACTGTGTCCAGCGCAGTTCCTGCCCCTGCGCGATATCCTTCAGCGCCCGTAGAGCCAGCACATTTTCAAGCTCGTGCGGTTCGATCGCTCCGGGTGTTGCCGGGCGCAAAACGGCGATCATATCGCGGGTCAGGCTCTCACCAGCCCGGATATCGCGCGCAGCCCTCAGGCAGCGTCGCTGCACGACCACGGTTTGTTTTTCGTTATCCGCGACAATCTTATTGCCAGAGCCAAGCGCGCGCTCCAACTGTCGCGTGTTTCTCACCATCTCCGCCCAGCTTTCCGGATTCATCGCGAAGGCATGGTCCGGACCTTCGCGGTTGTTATCGTCAGTGAAGTGTTTCTCAATCACCCTTGCCCCCAGCGCAACCGCGCCCAAAACAGTGGCATGCCCATGGGTGTGGTCGCTGAGCCCTAAAACCAGCTCAGGCCACATTTGGGGATAGGTTTTGAGCACATTCAGGTGGATATTGTCAAAATTCCCATCGGCGGCTGTGTAGTTCGTGTTGCACTGCATCAAAACCAGCTGGGGGTTTACCGCCAAAATGGCGTCAACCGCCCGCTGAACATCACCGATATTGGAGGCACCAGTTGCCAGCAGCACTGGCTTTCCTTTGCGCGCCATGCGCAGGCAGGCTTCCAGCCAGGTAATGTCGCCTGAGCCAATCTTATATGCCGGCACATAAGGGTCGAGCATATCAGTGGCTTCAAAGTCATACGGAGACGAGAAGTAGTCGATGCCAGCCTGATCGCACGCTTCTTTCAAGACAGGCGTCCATTCAAAAGGCACCGAGGCTTCGTTGTATACCTGGGTAACGCTCTTTTTCCAATTTGCTTGGTGCGAAACCTGGGCGTTCATGTGGCTGAAACCGTAATCAGAAACAATTTCAGGTCCGCGGAAGTTTTGGAACTTGGCGGCATTCGCCCCGGCTTCGGCAGCCAGCCGAATCAGTTGCAGTGCGCGTTCCAGGCTGCCGTCGTGATTGGCGGCAATATCTGCGATAAAGTAGGTGGGGTGCTTATCCCCGATCTGGTGTTTGCCAATTTTCAGTTCCATAGTGTCTCCATTATGCCAAAAAATCTGCCAGTCGTTTTCGCAATCCTTTTTGATCATCTTTAAACAGGCGCTCGACGCCTTCATCAATGCCAGGAAGGTCATGCCCAAGCGCGGTTCGTAACTTCTCAGGGTTGCTGCTCAGGTTGAGCGAGCGTTGGGTCTGCAGCTCGCCCTGGGCGGTCCGAATGGGGGTGATCAGGCTTTCATCAAAGCCAAAACACCGCGCAATTTTCACACCAAAGTCATATTTACTCAAACTCTCTGCTGCGAAAAAATGGTAGGTTCCCGTAAATTGCTTTACAAGCGCTTCAAGCAGCAGGTCTGCCAGGTCCCGCACGTAGAGCGGGCTGAAGATTGAATCGGTAAAGCCGTTACAGCGTTTGCCCTGGCTCAGGTTGTTGAAGAAAAATTCTGCCAGGCTGCGCTTGCCGCTTATTGACCAGCCATAGAACACAACCCGCGCGATCAGCACTTCCGGGTATGCCCGCCGGACTGCTGTTTCCCCGGCAAGTTTCGATTGCGCGTAGGTGTTCTGGGGATTGGGCACGTCTTCTTCGCTGTAATTGCCCTTGCTCCCATCAAAAACCGCGTCGGTGGAAATCTGTACAAAGGGAATCCCCATTTCTTTTGCAGTCTTCGCCAAAACTCCTGGAGCCTGCGCGTTGACCGTTTCGGTCAGTTGTGGGTTTTGCTCCGCGATATCCAGATTGGCGATCGCGGCACAATGCACCACCGCATCCGGATGTGCGTTTTTTAGTGCAAAAGGCAATCTTTCCAATTCTTCCAAAGAAACCGAATTCTGCTGAAATGGTGTGTTTTTCAGAGCCCGGCTGTTGCTCCAGCCAAGCACCTCGAAGCCTCTGTCAACAGCCTCAAGCGCCAGGTTAACCCCCAGCAGCCCGCTCACACCAGTGATCAGCAAGCGTGTCATCGCTATTTCGCCTTTGCCAGTTCTTCTTCAATCGGCTTGATGAATGCCATAATGCCTTCCACATCCAGCCACTGGCTGTTGGTACCGCTGTTGTAAACGAAACCATCCGGCACGGGCACGCCCCTTTCCTTCCAGGCTTGCCCAAACCACAGCTCTGCGCCAGAAGGCTGCACTACGTACAAATCAGGTAATTCCACCGTATTGCGCGCTTCGTCTTCAGAAATCAGGCTCTCGTGAAGTTTTTCACCGGGACGAATACCAATGATCTTGATCTCAGCCTCGGGCGCCATCGCTTTTGCCAGATCGGTCATCTTCATGCTAGGGATCTTGGGCACAAATACCTCACCGCCCTGCATTTGTTCAATTGCGTTGATCACAAAAAGCACACCCTGCTCGAGCGACATCCAGAAACGAGTCATTCGTTCATCAGTGATCGTCAACACACCAGTCGGGCGCTGCTTGATAAACAGCGGCACCACTGAGCCGCGCGAACCCACCACGTTGCCATACCGCGTGCAGGCGATGCGCGTGTTGCGCCCGCCGGCATAGGCGTTGCTTTGCACACTCAGCTTCTCAGCTGCCAGCTTGGTGGCGCCATAGAGGTTGATCGGGTTGACCGCCTTATCAGTCGAAAGCGCCAGTACCTTTTCAACACCGTTCTCAATGGCAGCATCGATCACGTTGGCAGTGCCCAAAATATTGGTCTTGATCGCTTCCATGGGGTTATATTCGCAAGCCGGTACCTGCTTGAGCGCTGCTGAATGCACCACGATATTCACGCCATACATGGCGCGGCTCAATCGTTCTTTGTCGCGCACGTCTCCGATAAAATAACGGATGCGCGGGTCATTAAAACCGAGAACCTCACGCATATCGTGCTGCTTAAGCTCGTCACGACTATATACGATCACTTTGGCAGGGTTGTATTCATCCAACAATATGCGGATAAACTTCTTCCCAAACGACCCGGTTCCACCGGTAACCAAGACTACTTTGTTCGACCAATCCATACTTGCTCCTTAGCGCTGGTTGCGCTTATTTTTCGAGATAATAATGAGGGGATATTGACCCTTCTCACCGAAATAGTGGGGGAACCACTCTTCCAGGCGGTATAAAACCTTTAGCCAGAACCGTCCTGCCCATTCCGGCTGGATCACAGAACGCAGGAATTTTACCGATACACTGCGCCAAACCCGAATTTCGTACGGCAAAACGCCTTCCATTACGCTGTGAAACCACTTGGCAGAAGTTTTCAGCACAAACGTGCCCACGGGTGCCTGAGCTGCTTGCTTTTCAGCGTTGTTCGCCTGGCTTGCCGAAGTGCCGTCGGGCATCGGTGGGGCTTCTTTGCCGGTCCAACGCCGCAATCTGTTAGCAACCCGCATGAAGAAGTTCATCGCCTTCGCCAAAGGCACTTCCGACCAGCCATCCACAGTCACCATGCTGCGTCCGGGCTTGAGCGTTCGGTAAAGCCCCTTATAGACTTCCACCTTTTCCTCAATCGGAACGTGATGGATGGTATGCAGCGAGACGATACCATCAAAAACTTCATCGGCAAAGGGCAAATTGGCAATATCAGCACAGATATAAATGCCCTTGTCGCCCAGGCGTTTACGCGCCTCCTGCAATGCCACCAGCGAAAGATCCATGCAAACGCGGTATTGGTACTCTTCCGAATAGGTCAGATATTCATCATATTGCACCGGTCCCGAGCCGCCATCCAGCAGATATTTTCCGGTGGGAGCCAAATGTTGTTTGACGCGCATATGGCACTTGTGGATGTATTCCGCCGATACCGGGCGCAGGTCTTCGTAGCGCGCGTTTTGGTAAACACCCTCGTCTTCCATCTGCCAGCCAATTTCGTCATAGAACTGACCAATCTCGTGTTTGATCGTATCCTGGCTCATCAAGATTTCTCCTCGTTCAATTGCAGTGTTTCCAGCCTTGCCAGCCCTCGCGCCGCCCAGTCGAGTTGCTCACCAGCCAGGTAGCCAAAAGTCTGCCCATATTTCTCCTGCCCCTCATCAGAAAGCACATAGCTCATCGGTCGCTGCTTGAAGTCATCCTCGAGCCACAGTATATGCCAGGGGAAGGGCAGCGAAAATTCGAAGAAAAACAGGTAGGCATACAGCCAGGCTTTTTCAATTTGCTCAGGGCTCAGCCTGGCAGCAACAGGGTCCCGGCTGACGCGCTCGAGCATTTGCTCGTATTCCTGCCAGGTTTGCGGGTCGAGTGTGAAGCCTTTACCGGCATAATGGGTCTTGCCTGTCGCGATCACCGGCAAACCTGTCATCGCCATTTCCATCCCAACCGTGGTGGTGTAAACCAGACCGAAGTCGGCAATCTCCACCAGGTCGTAAGTGTTGGTTTTATCTTCCGGGCGAATAATATGAATATTTTCAGGTAATTGCGGGTACGCCTGGTTGATCACATCGATCATTGAGGTGCCGTGTGTTTTCAGTTCACCGGGGTGTACGCGCACCGCCAGCTGCAATTCCGGATGATTCACGAAGTAACCAATGGTCCTGACAATCATTTCTGCCATGGTCTGCGTGATGCGCTGCCTGCCCAGCGTGAGACTATCACCTAAAACGTTTGTAGCCAAAAGCGCGAGCGGTCGCGCATCCAATTTCAAGCTATCGCGGACGCTGGCGCCGCCCCTCACCGGGTTTTGCTGCCACTGGCGGGCAAAGTTACCCCACAAATTGGCATTCTTTCGGGCAGCAAACAAGCCCATCAATGCTTGCCTGGCTTTCTCTGGCAGGGGTTGGTTGCCCAGGCTGTTCCACAGGTCAGCGGTGTTATGCTGCATGATCTCGTCGTTTTGCGCCAGCCAGACGCGTTCCTGCTGGTCGGCAAACTCGAAAGTGACCGTCTCAATCCCAAGCAAGCCCGCCACTTGGTAGGCAACGCCCATCTCCAAAATCGTCCCGTTGGGGATCACCAGCAGATCGGGCTTCTCTTCCTGCAACCAGTCGTAGATCGCGATTGCCGCCTGCCCATTGCGCTGCCTGCGCAACCGGTAGAGCGGGCTCGATAAATCAGTTTCTTCGATCTGGAGTGTGTATTGGGTATCGTAATCGGAAACCTCGTCCACAATTTTTTGCAGTTCGCTCGGCAGCTCTGGCAAAGCGCCGGCTTTCAGGCTCTGCTTAAGCAAACTACCTATGCGCATGACCTTCGCGGCAGGCTGCAGAATATCCCTCGTATAAAGATCCTGCCGGCGCAAATCAAAGGGTTTGATTTCCTTATCCCACTCCGCGTACGGCAGCCAGGCAAAGCTCACTTCGTGCCCTTGCCCAGCCAGACCGAGCGCCACCAGCATGCTTTGCTCAATCCAATAATGCAGCGATGAAAATACAGCGATCTTGCGCGGCTGCTCAGCTGCCCGTTTATATCGGACCACATCATCCACAGCATGCGGCAGCACACTTTTGAGCCCTTCCAGCTCATAATGCGCGCTCCAGGGCTTGTTCCTTCCGTGCAGCGACCAATAAGCTTCCATGATCAGCGGCATTTTGCCGAAGAGGTCTTTCAAGTTATCGATCATGAGCGACCTCGCTCCTCAATGGTCCACTCCAGGGCGGGGCGCACCGCACCGGGGCGCGGCTCGGGCCACTGTGTTCCCGCCGCGCCGCTGGCGTCCACCGAAAAACTAAGTGCCTGGTCGTCCTGGAAGTAGCGCTTGATGCGGTAAGAACTGGCGTTCACACCCAACACAAAGCGACCCTCATTCAACGTATGCGCCGGGATAACGCAGCGGCTCGAATATACGCCCGCCGGTCGCGAGGTGTATTCCCTGAAGAGTGCTTCTGAGTCAATATCAAAGCTGGTGAAAACTGCCTCACCGCGCGTGGTGAACAAATAATATCCTACGCGCAAGCCAGTGATCTCCTCGGTCAGTTCATATTCAATTTCAATCGTGATCGGGTCGACCGAACGCACCGAATCAGAAATATGCCCCTCTTTATCGATAATACGGATCGCCAGCGGTCTGAAAGGCGCGCTGTTGGCAGGCACTTCGTCCTCCTCCCAAAAGCGTTCACCCAGCTTGGAAAGTCCGCGGTTGAGGTAAAAATCGACCGCTTCAGCCGAGGGCGCGCGCATCAGCACCTTTCCCTTATCCAGCACGATCGATTCCTGCGTAAGGCGCTGAATGGCGCTCATGTTATGGCTTACGAACAAAACTGTACGCCCCGAATCTGCCACATCGCCCATCTTGCCCAGGCACTTACGCTGAAAATCGGCATCACCCACCGCTAATACCTCATCCACCACCAAAATTTCTGGCTCCAGGTGGGCTGCCACAGCAAAAGCCAGCCGCAGGTACATACCGGAGGAATAACGCTTCACGGGTGTATCGATAAACTTTTCCACTTCCGAGAAATCGACGATTTCGTCAAAACGGGCTTCGATTTCACGTTTTTGCATTCCCAAAATGGCACCGTTGAGGAATATATTTTCGCGTCCGGTCAGTTCCGGGTGAAAACCAGTACCAACTTCGAGCAAAGAGCCAACTCTTCCGCGCAATTCGCCATAACCTTCGGTGGGGTCAGTCACACGCGAGAGAATTTTGAGCAAAGTGCTCTTCCCGGCACCATTTCTGCCGATGATTCCCAGAGCCTGACCTTGCTTGACGTCAAAACTGACATCGCGCAGCGCCCAGATCTCCTCTTTCTTGCTTTTGCCGCCGCCCTTCCGAAAAACGTTGCCAATATTCTGCACCTGGCTGACGATCAGGTCGCGCAGGGTATCCTGCCTCTCCTGGAATGCGCCAATCTTGTAGCGCTTGCCGATGCCGCGGACAATGATGGAAGTATCTTTTTCCATGTCACACCACATCCGCAAAGGTTTTTTCCATTCGCCGGAAGAAAAACAGCCCGCTCACCAGCAGCACAACCACCGCGATCGAGGAAAACAAGAGGGTCATATCCGGCGGCGCTCCGCCAAACAGCGCCCACCTGAAACCCTGCACCACCCCCACCATCGGGTTGAGGCTGTAAAGATAGCGGATGGTCCCCTCAGGGATGATCGTGATCGGGTAGACAATCGGCGTGGCATACATCCAGATCTGCAGTAAAAACGGCACCATCTGCTGTATGTCGCGGTATTGAACATTCAGTGCCGAGAGCCACAGCCCGACTGCCAGCGCTGCCAACACCGTTAGCAGCGTCAGCGGCACCAGCCACAAGGCATTCCAACTCAACGGCATCCTGTAAATTGCCATGGCAATAAACAAAATCACCAGCGAAATCGCAAAATCGACCAGCACAGCCAAAACCGACGAGAGCGGGATGATTAGGCGCGGAAAGTAGATCTTGGTGATCAAGTTGGCGTTTCCAACCAGGCTGATGCTGCTTTTTTGCAGCGAAAGCTGGAAAAGATGCCAGGGCAGCAGTGCCGCCAGCGTGAAAACCGGATAAGGCAAATTGCCGGTATCGACATTGAGCAAATAGCCAAACACGATCGAGGTGATCAGCGTGGTCAAAACCGGCTGCAAAATCGCCCAGGCGATGCCCAGCGCGGCTTGCTTGTAGCGCACCTTGATATCCCGCCAGGTCAGAAAATAGATCAGCTCGCGGTAATGCCACAACTCTTGCAGGTCGATGCCCAGCCAGCCCTTCGCCGGCTTGATGGTCACGACCTGGGTTGAAGAAAGCAATTTACTCTCTGCCATGTGCCCTTTCGTTGGCGTACCATTCAATCGTGCGCCGCAGTCCGTCTTCAAAATCGGTCTTCGCTTCGAAGCCGAAGCGTTCTTTCGCGCGCGAGGTATCCAGCTTGCGCCGGGGCTGCCCGTTGGGCTTGCTGGTATCCCAGCGGATCTTGCCTTCAAATCCAGTTAGCCGCGCGATCAGCTCGGTCAGGTCTTTGATCGAGATCTCAAAATTCGAACCGATGTTGACCGCATAGGAACTGTTATAGCGCATGGTGGCAAGGGTAATACCCTCGGCAGCATCATCCACATAGATAAACTCACGCGTCGGCGAGCCATCGCCCCAGGCAACGATCTCCGAAGCGCCCTGCTCTTTGGCTTCCAGGCATTTACGGATCAGCGCCGGGATTACGTGCGAACTCCTGGGGTCAAAATTGTCACCTGGACCATAAAGGTTGACCGGCAGGAGGAAGATCGAGTTGTAACCATATTGATCGCGATAAGCCTGCGACTGCACCAGCAGCATTTTCTTGGCCAGTCCGTAAGGAGCGTTGGTTTCTTCGGGGTAGCCCTCCCAGAGGTCTTCTTCTTTGAATGGAATCGGGGTGAATTTAGGGTAAGCACAAATGGTTCCGATGGCGACAAATTTTTCTACACCCATCTGCCAGGCGTGATGGATAAGTTGAATGCCCATCATCAGGTTGTCGTAAAAGAACTCGCCCGGCTTCTCACGATTTGCGCCAATCCCGCCGACCTTGGCTGCCAGGTGGATGATCACATCCGGTTGGGCATCGTTGATCATGCGCAGGATGTCGGCTTCGCGCACCAGGTCATACTCAGGGTAAGTGGGCACAAAGATCTCATTGGCTCCCTGTTCTTTTAGTTTTTCAATCAGATGCGTGCCCAAAAAGCCGGCACCACCGGTTACGCAGACGCGTTGAGTGGAGAGGTCCAATTCCTTATCCATGATCACCTCGGTTTTTGTCTTCTTCAGCGGCTGTATCTGTTTGCGCAGCCTCTGGTAATTTTAGTGCAATTTTAATGCCTTCGATATGAATTGTGGGTACCTGTGCATCATCCGTCACCTCCACGCCCTGCTCCAGGCAGGTCAGGCGTACCACCTCGGCAACTTCGTCCTCCCCGCCCAACACGTTCACGGACTCGTAGCCGGCATCCTGCAGTTGCTGCAGGCACAGGTTGGTTCGTTCGCGCACCTGGCGGTAGAGGTTAAAGGAGTTTTTGATGTAATCCACGGTCAATGCCGCACGCAGGGCAATGCCTTCGGGTGTGATGATGTAGCGCAGCTTCTTGCGCTGGGCGCGCTTGACCTTCACGTAGCCCTTGGCGATCATGCGCTTCAGGTGCCAGTTGATCGTACCCACGGCCACACCGAGCTCATTTGCCAGGGTTAGCTGGTTGATATCAGGGTTGGCTTCGATGTGCGTCAGCATCTCGAGCGCGCGAGTGGATTCTTCAGCAGTAATTTCATTTTCCATATAATTCAGTTTTTGAATTATAAGCAGAATGGTGCGAATGTCAAATATACCTGTCCTTGCAATCTGTTGACAAAAAAATAAATATATTTTATAGTATGTATGAATAATCTTGTGGATATTTGATTATTTTTTTACACTTCGTCTATTTCACTAACAAGCAATTCTGAACAATCTTTTTTTTAATCTAATTAGGAGGGAATCCATGAAAGTCAAAATGCTACTCGTTGTGTTAGTTTTATGCTTGTTGTTTAATCCAAGCGCGTCTTTGGCTAATCATCAGGATCAAGAAAAAGGACCTGATGAAAATAGAATCCAGGATAGTCCGTCCGTATCAATTGAAAATATATACACTAAGGCATTAACATCAAATCGAGGAAGGTTTGTTATTGGTACAACCGGTGGTAACCCCGGTTCAGGTTTGGATGACAATAAACGACTTTTATATGGTTATCCAACGGGTGTATGGTCCAGCTTCAGCAGCTTGAGGATAAACGATGGAGGCGTCATTAGCGATTACGAGCTGGGGCAGGGGATAGACCCAGTTTCACCACCAACAAGTGATGGTACTAAGTTAACCACAATTTGGGAACAAAGCGGGGTCAATGTAACTGAGTACCTAACTTTCGTTACAAACCCTGCGTCGGGTTATGAAGATACCGTCCTAATTGAATATGTAGTGAAAAACAATAACTTAACCAGCCGTTCTGCTGGCATCAGGATCATGCTTGATGTTATGGTGGGCTCAAATGATGGCGCTCCGTATTTCATCGAAGGGAACGGGCAAGTTACGCAACAATCTGAATGGTCGGGGGCAAATGTCCCCGAATATTGGATATCTTATGAATCCCCGACATTCAATCCTGAAAGTGTCCAGGGAAGAGGTCAATTAAGGGGTGGGATTGCTACGGTGCCTGACCGTTTTGTGATTGCTGATTGGCCACAAGCGAGTGGCACCTCTTGGGACTACACAGTAAATCCTTCAGATTCTGTAACGAATGACAGTGCAGTAATTTTATACTTCAATCCAGTTTACCTTACCCCTGGACAGAGCAGAACATTCCGTGCCTATTATGGTTTAAATGCAATGGCAGAATCCAATCGAGTGGAATTAACTGGCATTGAAGTAACGCAAGGAATTCAAAACTTGTTGAATGATGTGCTATTGATTAAGGATCGGAAAACGTATGTCAGAGCTCATGTGAAAGCAACTAATGAACTGATCTCGGGTGTTAATGCAGAATTAATTGCTAGACGCCCGGATGGCACTGTTCTTCCTGGTTCTCCGGTAAAACCCTCGAATGTTGGAAAACAGATCAATGTAAAAGTAAATCCCGACAGAGGGCAATTAAATGATAGTTTCTATTTTGAGATAGACCCCATGTGGTTAAATGGAGATATAGAATTTGAGGTGCGAATTGTTGATCAAACCTTTGTGTGCAATGATGTTACAGACATTGCTAACGATTGCAAAGCATCAGTATCATTTGTTGAATCCCCACCTGCAGAAGTAAGGTTGGTTGGAATACTATTTGATCAAGATGATGTGGAACACGGCCCGGAAACAGATGATTTTACTAGGATTGCCGATCAAATTTCTGCCACCTTTCCCATTCCATATCTGGATCATGACAATCCTTATGACATCAAACCGGTATTTTTCGCAGGACCACCAACGAATCTGCTTCACTTTATTCGAATTAATTCGATGCTAAAAATCTCAAGACTAATGGATGGTTGTGGTAGTAGTTGTCAGAAGTATTACTTAGGTGTTCTTGTGGATCAACCGACCGATGCTCAGCTGAATGGTGTGGCCGATGGGATACCTTCTAATGTAGCAACTGCGTATATCACTGACCGGTACACGCATCCGCATGAACTAGGACATTCCGTTGGGCAATATCATGTTCTATGCAATGGTAATGAGGCTGGTTTTGATTCAAATTACCCATACCCTAATGGACATATAAGTCATGCTACTTCAGGAAACAATGCGTTTTACGGTTTCAATACGATATCCAAAACAATTTTGCCCCCAAATTCTGGTGATTTAATGAGCTATTGTCAAAGTCGATGGACTTCAGATTGGACATATTTACAGCTTCGAGAGAAACTCGTGGCAAGGCACGAAGAGGTCAACAAGAACATTGAAACCACATTATCTACTGTATTCTTAGTGAGCGGTTTTGTTGACAAGGCTTTAAATACTGGATCTTTTGACCAGGTTTACGAATATGAGACAGCCATCTTTCTTTCTCCGCCTGAACCTGGCACCTATACCATAAGATTTGAAGACAACATGGGTCAGGAGATTGTATCGTATCCCTTTGAACCGATGTTTGGTGTCGACTCAATAGTCGGCATGACCGCTATTGATGATCAGAACATTGGATCATTCACATTACTTCTACCAAAACCAGAGAATCTCCATAGAATTGTTCTACTTCATGGAGCCGATATCTTGGATACACGAGACTCTTCAAATAGTGCTCCTTCGGTGCAGGTAATTTACCCTAATGGCGGTGAAATAATAACCGGACCTGACCTGACGGTTACATGGAATGCGAGTGATGCTGACGGCGATCCGGTCATGAGTACAATTCAATACAGCACGGATGGTGGCGCTACATGGACAACTTTAGCGACGGGGGTGTTCTCCAATAGCTATGATATTTCAACTGATCATTTGCCTGGCACCTACCAAGGTTTTGTTCGTGTGATTGCGAGTGATGGGTTGCGCACTTCAATTGACACATCAGATGCTGTTTTTTCAATGGCAAAGCATGATCCGGTTGCCAGGATTACTTCACCAGGTGATAATGAATTTTTCGTTGAGGATCAAACGATAATCTTTAGTGGTGAGGGGACTGATAACGAAGATGGAACAATTGATGGATCGTTGTTAACATGGTCTTCAACACTGGATGGATTGCTGGGAGTGGGTCCTTCAATAACGATTAATGCCACCAATATGACAGCCGGCTCCCACACTATTACATTGGTGGCTCAGGATAGTGATGGTCAGACCGGTGAACATTTAATCGAATTGGTAATTTACCGAGATCGTCCAACATTGCCAATATCTTTGTCAGTTGCACCGGAGACCATTCAATTTGTGACTTTTCAGGGTTTGGGACAATCACCAGATCAGTTAATTTCTATCCGGAATGATGGCGACGCGAGCATGACCTGGACTGCGAGTGAATCCATTTCATGGCTATCGATAAGCTCCCTATCCGGAACAGCGCCGTCAAATATTCTTGCTTCAGTGAATCCTGCAGGGCTTCCATCAGGTGAATATCAAGGAACAATCGCTATTACAGCGCCCTCAGCACCAAACAGCCCTCAAGTCATCAATGTATTGATGGTAATTCGGGAACCATATATTCTGAATTTACCCTTTATTGCTAAATAATGAACCTTTGATTAGTTTTCCTGGGGAGGTTTGACCACCTCCCCATTAAAGAATTAAGATATTACAAATCCTTGGTAAATAATATCCGTCGAAGCCCACGAGGAGATCCATCGTGAACGTCACGAGCCCAAGGGGTTCGGGTTGAATCTTTATTCCTCAGTTCTTTCCTGGTCTCCTGATCATGAAAATCATTTTTTTATCTGTATTTGCGCAAATTGCCGACATACAGCGCTAATGAAGGTGATAATCTTCCAGAGAAATTGCGTCTTAATCTGGATGATCTCACTGGTGAAGATCAATTGGCTCTTGCAGGTTTTGTCGAGCATAGCCAAAGCAAAAAGATGGAACGGGTTCTGAAAAACCTGAAATAGAAGGTATGGCAAGCTTAATCCAGGTGCACGCAACATTCTTTCCCAAAGAGATCCGTTATTGCCTAATGAAACCAAGTGCATTGTTTTGAAGGGAATCTTAGAGGCATACACCTTGGGTTTCATTTACAACCATCCTGATTACCGAACACTGAATTTCTAAGGCGGCACGTGCCTCCACATAATTTATGGACTTAACCGACTGTCAGAGGATATTGACCTGGATAACAGCAGCGAGGCCGACCTGGGCAGGTTGAAAAGCGACTTGCTCACCTATTTCCAGTCGTATATTGGCTATCCGGAAGTTACGGCAAAAACCCAGGTCGGTGAATGGGGGATTCGGCGCACGACACTCAAGTTCCCTGTTCTTTATGAACTTGGATTAAGCGCACATACGGGGGAAGCCCTGCACTTGAAGGTGGAAGTAAGCCAACACAAACAAGTATCTATTCTCCAAAAAACACCGGTTCTCCAATTTGGCAGAAGTTACGTTGCAAGTCACTTCTCATTGGAAACCATGATGGCTGGCAAACTGATCGCTTGCCTTGAGCGTGATTTCCATAAAGGTGAGTCAACGGTCAAAGGACGGGATTATTACGACATTTTGTGGTTCATGCAACAAAAAATCTGGCCGCTTGAAGAAAAGCTCGCCAAAGATGGACAACAGCCTTACACAACGCAAAGTGCGCTGGCTTTGCTTAACGAAAAAGTTCAGATTATCAGTATTAACGATTTAACGGAAGACCTGCTCCCGCTGTTTGAGAAGAGGACCTTTATAGAGGCTTGGCTGGAGAGTTTTAGGGAAAACTTTTCGTCATACTATCAAACTTATCTCTAAACTCCACATGCCATAGAGGTTTTTGTTCCCACGTTTTCTTGGCTCCAGACGCGGTTTAGTCCGCGCTTGGAGAAAGAGAATTACAACACCTCACTTCGTTATCATTGGCAAGAAAAGCTGTGAGCCGGTGATTTCGAAGTCGATACCGGTCACGCGGTTTGCTGAGGCGATTACCACCGGGTTTGGGTTGCCATCGTGATCGGGATCGTAGAAAGAGATGATATCTTCCGGATCGGGAGGTCCGCCGGAGCCATCAAAATCGATCACCGCGAAAATGTAGTATGTATCGTCATCGAGTCCTCTTAGCGAGTACAAATCCCCGCCAAACTCGAATTCATTCGCTTCAGGGGGTCCGCTTAAGCTCAAATGAGCACTGATTTCTATCAAAGGGCTTGCACCGGGTCCGGTATAGGTGACCGTACCCTCGATCACGCCTGCGGAGGAATAATATGCCCAGATTCTGCCGGCACGGTAGAGCGCATTGGTGCTGTCTTCGTAGTAGTAATGAGATGAGGCGGCAATATCGTCCACACCATCCCCATTGATATCTCCAGCCGAGCCTGCCTGCCGGGCAAAAAATGCATTGGTCAATCCGGGAATGCTGGGCTGACTGACATGCCAATCCCAATTGGTCAAATCCCCATTAACCCCCAGGTTGGGTCCAGTTTCCGAACCATAGTAGACAAAAATTCCCGGTGTTCCCAGCTGACATCCAACGATCACGTCATCATAACCATCGTGGTTAATATCCGCCGGAATGCCTGTGACGGTGCCAAAGGCAAACCCCGAAGCATTGCTTTCCGCCTGCCAATCAGAATTACCGGGATTGCCTGATTCGCCTTCATTAATTCCGTTCTCAGAGCCATACCACAGGAACACAACACCTTCAGCTGCGCTGGGATGGCTATATTCAAAGGACGAAATGACCACATCATCATAGCCATCGTCATTCACATCACCCGCGTTGCCAAGGAAATAGGAGAAAAAACGAGTACTTTGGTTGCTCTCAGCCATCCAATCCGGACCGGCAGGATCACCGAAGCCATCTGCTGAGCCATACCAGGCAAAGGCTGCGCCTTCATCGGTGATGCCATTGTCATAGGTACTCGCTCCAACCAACAAGTCGTTAAAGCCATCCCCGTTGACGTCGCCAAGTCCGCTCAAGGATGCACCAAAATTACTGGAAGTCTGGTTTGACTCCGCTGTCCAATCCGCTGTGTCGGCAGGTCCGTCTGCAGAGCCGTAAAAAACATAAACAAGCCCCTCATCAGTCTGTCCTCCATCCCAACCGCTGGATCCGACCGCAAAATCGTCAAAACCGTCGTCATCTACATCGCCCAGACCTGCTACTTTTACACCCACCGCCTGACCAGCCTGACTGCCGGTGAAAATCCAGGCAGGCGTGATCTCAAGACCACCTTCAGAACCCAGGAATAGGTAGACTTTGCCCACGTTTAAGGTTTCAGGTTCAGTTATGTCAAAGCCGTGACTGCCAACCAGGACATCTTCAAACCCATCTCCATTTACATCCCCTGCTCCAGCCACACTGTAACCGAAATAGGCATCGGTCATTTCTCCGTCAATCACCCAGTCGGGTGTGCTATCAAGCCCGGTATAGTAACCGTAAAATAGGTATGCCCGCCCTGCGTTCGTGATGGTTGGCGTGTCATACCCGTAGGCTCCGACGATCAGGTCATCATAGCTGTCGCCGTCCACATCTCCAACCGGTATCCAGGATTGACCCAGATAGTTAGCTGTTTGTTCACCAGTGAATGTCCAGCCAGGCGTTGTTGCCGGCGGAGAGTTTATTGTGGAATCAGCTCGGACTTGTGATGAACTTATGTTGAATGGCAGAAAGAACAACCCTGCTGCCAGGAATAATCTTAAGAACTTTTTCTTGGGCATCTTTAACCTCCTCGATTCAGATTATGCCGATCAAATGGTGTGTATTGGACCTCTGTGAATCAGAGAAATTGCCTGAACAAACCGATCTTTGGAAAAGGTTTGTTATGGCGGTCGCGAAAATATTTATCTACAAATAAGTGGTTTGGGCAAAAGCGCGGGTAAATGCAACGAAAAATCAGCACCCGGATGTCTGTATTATATGATATTGTTAGTAGAATTACAATAGATTTTAGTGTAATATTCAAACAAGAACGAAAAGCATATCGTTTTCGGATGATCGTACAGCTTGAAGTGTTTATTTGCTTTAGTTTTCGCTGGTTGAATCAATTTAACTTGCAGCCTTATATCCAAAATTAACATTGGAATGCAAATTTTCGCTCCCTGTTTCCAGTTCCCCGATCCCTGCTCCCTGCGCCTTCCCACCCTCTCCTGGGAGAGGGTTGGGGGTGTGGGGTGCAAAGCCATATTTTTCAGTTACCCGCTCCCTGCACCCGGTTCCCTACAATCATTCCAGGTTCAGCCCCACCCGCAGCGCTTGCTGGTTGAGGGGGACGAATTTTTCTTTCACATTCTCTGCAATAATACGGTTCCAGTCGATCTCCTCCAACCCCAGTTCGCGGATGAGCACACCCAGCAGGATGATGTTCATCACGCGCGGATTGCCCAGCTTGCGTGCCTCTGCTTGCCCATCCAGCGCGATCAGCTTACCAGCCCGCTCTCTTATCAGTTCTTCACCGTTGGTGGGGTACTTATCCTTGCCCATCTGCACACCAATCGGGTTCACGCGCACACGGTTGAAAATGACAATCCCCTTGCCATCATCACGCAGATAATCGAGGTTGCGCAGCACTTCCAGCTCTTCAAATCCCATGATCAGGTCGGCTTTGCGCTTCTCAACGATAGGTGAATAAACCTTATCACCATAGCGCACATGGGTCAGCACCGGACCTTCACGCTGGGACATGCCGTGCACTTCGCTCATTTTGACGTCGTAGCCGGCTTCGATCAGCCCGTTAGTGAGCAGTTTGCTTGCCAAAATGGTTCCCTGACCACCCACACCAGTAATCAAAATGTTTTTTGTGCTCATCTAAGCCTCAACTTTCTGAATAGCCTGCACTGGGCAAACCTGGGCACAGACGCTGCAGCCAACGCATTTGTCGGGATCGATGGACGATTTTTTCTTCTCAAACTGGAAAACAACCGCCGGGCAGCCGGTGCGGGTGCACTTTCGGCAGCCGATGCAGACCGCTTCGTCCACGAAATAGGTTTCTGTGAAAGCACCCTGGAACTCTTCCAGGTCCCACGGCGATTGTTTTTTGAGCGCGCAGGGCCAACGGGTGATGATCACGGTCTGTTCGTCCATGTCCAGTGCCCAGTCGAGTGCTTCGTTGACCTCTGCGAGTTGGTTGGGGTTGATGGTGCGCACGTTCTTGATGCCCATGGCGCGCGCCAGGCTCTCGATATTGACCGCTTCGGTCACTTCGCGCGCGATGGTGTACCCGGACCCCGGGTTTTCCTGCTGCCCGGTCATGGCAGTGATGCGGTTGTCAAGCACCACCGTGATCAGGTTGCTGCGGTTGTAAGCGGCATCGAGCAGCGAATTGATGCCGGTGTGAAAAAAGGTGGAGTCGCCGATCACGGAGACCACGCGGGGCTTCTCGCCTACCACCATGTCGAAGACTTGCTGCGCGCCGTGCCCCAGGCTGATGCTAGCGCCCATGCAGACGGTGGAATCCATGGCGTTGTATGGCGCACCCGATGCAAGCGTGTAGCAGCCGATGTCGCCCGAAATCATCACCTTTTTGCGTTTGCCCAATTCGTAGAAGAAGCCGCGGTGCGGGCAGCCGGCACACAATGTCGGTGGTCGTGGAACTACAACCTTTTGCAGCTGCTCTTCAAGCGGATATTGCTCGCCGAAAACCACGCGCCGGATCACCTCGGGGGTCATTTCGCCGTTGCGCGGGAAAAGATTTTTTCCGTCACACTGGATGCCAAGCGCGCGCACGTGTTGCTCGAGGTAGGGGTCGTTTTCCTCGATGATATAGATTTTTTCGACCTTGGACGCAAAATCTCTGATCAGTTGGTCTGGCAGAGGATTTGTGAAGCCCAATTTTAGGTAAGAAGCACCATCGCCAAAGACTTCGCGGGTGTAGAGGTAGCAATCGCCCGAGCAAATGATGCCGATCTCGGTGTCGCCGTATTCAGCGCGGTTCCACTGGCAGTTGTTGGAAAACTCCTTGAGCAGCTCGAAATTTTGCTGGATCTTGACCTTCATCAGGCGGGCGTAGGCAGGAACAGCCACGTATTTTTGTATGTTTTTAACGTAGGGTTTGATGGGAACCTCAGCGCGATCGCCAAGTTCCACCATGCTCTTGGAGTGGCAGACGCGCGTGGTCATTCGCAGGAGCACCGGGATGTCGTGTTTTTCACTGATCTCGTACGCCTCGATAAGCATATCCTTGCATTCCTGGCTGTCAGCGGGCTCGAACATGGGGACCATGGCGGCTTTGGCATAGTTGCGGTTATCCTGCTCGTTTTGCGAGGAGAACTGACCGGGCTCATCAGCGCTGATGATCACCGCCCCGGCATTCACGCCAATGTACGCGAAAGTGAAGAATGGGTCGGCGGCGACATTGAGCCCGACGTGCTTCATGGCTGCCAGCGAGCGCGCCCCGGCAATCGAAGCGCCGATCACCGATTCGAGGGCGGTTTTCTCGTTGGGAGCCCACTCGGAGTGGATTTCGGGATAAGTTGAGGTGTTTTCAAGGATTTCGGTGCTGGGTGTGCCCGGGTAGCCTGCGGCAAAACGGACGCCAGCCTCCCAGGCACCTCGGGCGATGGCTTCATCGCCGGTGATCAGTTGTTTCAAAGCTTCCTCCTTTTCCGTCTGGTTTGGGTGAGTGACGGCAAAGCTTGCCCCTTCAGTATAAACGAAAAAAGCTGATGTTGGCTGGTGTTTTTTCGTGCAAACTAATTGTAAGGCGACCACCGGGAGTTCCGCACAATGCTATTTAACATGAGCCGGGAGAGGTTCCCCCAGCGAAGGAGATTTCTGATGGCAATTGACAAAAACAAAGCATTGCAATTCAAAGCCACATTAAAAGATATCAAACCCGATATCTGGCGCAGGTTTATCGTTCCAGCAGATTTTCGGCTCGACCAGCTGCACGAGGTGCTTCAGGTGCTGTTCGGCTGGGTCGACTACCACCTGAGACGCTTCACGATCGCAGGCGTCCAATATGGACTCCCCGACTTTGACGATGATTTTAAAACCGTGGACGAGGATGACAGCAAATATCAACTGTACCAGCTTTACAAAAAAGCCGGACAGCGCAGCATTTATGAGTACGATTTTGGTGATGGCTAGGAAATTTCGCTTGTATTAGAAAAAGTGCTTGATCCCGACCCCCAAACCACCTTGCCAATCTGCCTGGATGGCAATCGTTCCGGTCCCCCCGAAGATGTGGGCGGAACTGGTGGTTATATAGATTTTCTCGAAGCAATCAGTGACCCGAAAAACGACATGCACGATGAGCTTCTTCATTGGATTGGCGGCAAATTTGACCCGGAAGCCTTTAATCTCATAACAATCAACCGGAAGCTGAAGAGTATGAAAAACAAGAAGGAACCTGGAATATGGGAGCACGATTTTGTTTTCGTCAATGCATCCCTTGGTTTTCCCGCCATTTAGGGCACCAGTTTTTAGCAGATACAGAGGCATGGCAGTATTGGCATCTTTTGGCAACCTGGTGGAAAATGACAAATTGGATGTTTTTTTCGTATTTTTATTCATCAGATGATGTCGTTTATTTTCCATTCACTCGATTGGTGTTACACCATCTGTTGTCATTGAAAGAAGCGCAACCAGTATTGCTGCGGGATTTTGTTTTGGAGCTTGCTGAACAGTCTAGACAAATTTTTCCATCTCTGTACCTGGCACGAAAAAAGGATATTCTCCTAAGCGAAGAACATTTAATCAATAGAATCGTGGTTGAGCCGATGGCTGAATTTGGAATCCTCAAACCAATCCATATCACTGAAGACTGGGGTGGTTGGCTGCACAAAGAACTTCAATCTTTTTCGCTTACTTCACTTGGAATAAGCGCATTGGAATCGCTGCAGTCCGCGCAATAATAACTCGATTTCTGAACCAGGAAAAACCGTGATACCTACGCGCAACGATTTGTGCAGCCCACTTATCGGTAAAGAAATTTACTGGTCTTCTCCAGCCTCGAGATTACCGCTGGCGAATGAGGTGGATGACATTTTCGCTGGGAAATAACACTTTGCAAAGTTTCCCTTGACCGGGATTTGAATCAGGGTTAGAATATCTGTCCTAACAAAAACGTCCTCGTAGCTTAATGGATAGAGCACCTGCTTGCGGAGCAGACGGTTGCGCGTTCGACTCGCGCCGAGGACATTTTTTCTTTTAACCGCCCCTTGTCATCCCGAGCCTTTTTATTTTGTCATCCTGAGCCTTTTTATCTTGTCATCCTGAGCCTTATTTGGTGAAGGATCTTAACCTTCATCTGTCCAGAGTCTACGTGTCGCTCAGAGCAACAATCTTGTCATCCTGAACCTTTCTTTTCTTGTCATCCTGAGCCTTCTTTGCGAAGATCTTAACCTTCACCTGTCACGAGCGCTGTCGTTCTGAACTACAAACCAACACGCTTCTTTTCTTGTCATCCTGAGCCTTTTTATCTTGTCATCCTGAACCTTATTTGGTGAAGGATCTTAACCTTCATCTGTCCAGAGTCTACGTGTCGCTCAGAGCAACAATCTTGTCATCCTGAGCATTTTTATCTTGTCATCCTGAGCCTTCTTTGCGAAGGATCTTAACCTTCTTGTCATCCTGAACCTCTTTGGTGAAGGATCTTAACCTTCTTCTGCCGATCCCCGCTGTCGCTCAAAACACCATGCTACATGCTAATAACCTGCCAGCCATCAACGATATAGCTTCTTGTACCGGCATGACCCATCATGTCGTCCAAAAACGGCAGTCCCAGCACGGCATTCACCTCATATACGCCCAATGCGCGCGAGCAAGCCAGGCAAATTCCAGCAATCAGGTTTGCCTCAAGCGTTTTCTGATAAAGCTTATTCCCTTCAGAGGCTAAGACCGAGGGCAATTTCACCGATGAGCCCTCGAAGATGATTTTCACCTGGCAGCCCGCTCCCGTAAGATCCAGCGCGTTCAACAAAACGTGTTGAAAACACATCTTTTCCCCGTTCATCGCATAGAATAAAATTTTTTCCATATTCTCCTCCTCAAAGTCGATAACCCAATTGTAGCTGCTAATCAGTCACCATGACGTAATAAACCATTTGTTTCACGTGAAACGTCTGCAAAACCCTTATCAGGTTGTTGTCATTGTTTCACGTGAAACTATTTCTGAATCTAAGTCCCCCATGTTTGGTAGAATGAATCTGATCGCATTCCCGGCATAGATAATGCATCTTTTGTCTGCTGAGACACACAACGAGGTAAATCATGAAAAAATCACTGCTGGCACTCTCGATAATCTTTATGCTGCTCATCGCAGGGTGCGTTCAACCACTCACAACACCCACGCCGGTCCCAACGGAACCTGTTAACCTGCCCACAAACACGCCCATGTACCTTTCACCGCTCTACAAAACTTACATTTTTGTCGGTGGGAACGGATGGGCTACGACGCTGGATCAAACCAAAATCTATAACACCAGGAATTTTGGCGAGCACTGGTTCAACGTCACACCAACCGGGCTCAACGACCCCACTAATGCGGGTTCCCTAAGCTTTGCTTTCCCAAATGGCGATTTAGGCTGGATCTGCCAGTCGCAAATCGAAGCTCCTGGGGTCTTATATAGCACAAACGATGGTGGTCAATCCTGGGCTACCCACCAACTGGACTTCCCATGCGGCCAAATGTCCTTCGTTAGTGCCCAGGATGGCATGTTGGTATCTGACCTTGGCGTAGGTGCCGGCTCCCAATACATAAGCATCCAGACCACTTCCGACGCAGGCGCAACCTGGACGCAAGTCTTCACTCACGACCCTGCATCTTTGGATGACCACGGCTTGCCCTCAGGAGGGATCAAAAGCTCTTTTCTAATGCTCACTAAGGAAATCGCCCTGATTGGTGGCAGCCGCCCCATGCCCGGTTCGCTCTATCTCTTCCGTTCCGCGGATGGTGGCGTTTCGTGGAACCAGCTGGCTTGTGAAGGCATCCCCGATGCCGAAAATACCGAGCTGGATCCGATGGATATCCTTCGAATTAGCCGCACCGAAGTGATTGTCCCCATCAGAGCCTATCTCGCCAATGGTCAGATGGCTGCTCATTTCTGTGTTTCAACCGATGCCGGTGAAAGTTTTACCTATAGATCAACCCTTGAGAACATAGAATTCACTGATTTTGGCAGCCTTGAGAACGGTTTGGCATACGGCGGCGGCAGGATGATGCAAACCTCAGACGGTGGGCTGACCTGGCGGGATGTAACTGCCAGCTTGCCAATCGGTCTCACACCGGTTTCTTTGAATATGATGAACGAAAATGTCGGTTATCTCACAGCGACCATGTCGCCTGATATCCTCTTGCAAAACCGGATCTTCATAACCGCCAACAACGGGAGCAGCTGGCAGACGATGCCGGGAACTCTCATCGAATCACCGTCGAATTAGGAGCTTTTTGTCGAAGGAGCAGCCAGCTTCCATGAAATCCAGGAAACTATTCAAAGCCTCCTTCAGCCTCGCAATACTTGTTTTTCTCCTGGGCATGCCGGTAGAGGCGGTGATCGCTCAGCAGGTTCTGCCGCCAGCAGATCCGGGAAAGGTAGTCTATCTCACCTTTGACGACGGACCAGACCCATTGTGGACTTCCCAGATACTGGATGTGCTCGGACGTTACCATGCCCAAGCTACGTTTTATCTGATCGGCGCCAACGTAGTTAGCCATCCCGAAACCGTCAGAGCAATTGCCAGCAATGGTCACACCGTTGGCGTTCATGGTTTTAACCATTTCGATCTCTCTGCCGCCGGTTACTCTTACTTCTATTACGAAGTTCACGATACTGAATTGGCTATCCTGGGAGCACTACAAGGCGAGGAGGACCTGACAGGGCAATTTGCTCCGTGTTTTCGACCGCCCTATGGCAAGAAGAGCGACTTGCTGGAATGGAACGCGGAAGCCATGGGTTATGAAGTTTCAATGTGGAATATCGATACCAGGGACTGGTCAGGTTTAAGCCCGGAAGAGATTCTAATCCACTTTCGCGAAGCCCTGGAACCAGGCAAAGTTGTCCTCATGCATGATGGCGGGTTGGAACGTTCGAATACGATTAGAGCTCTTGAACTAATTTTGCATGAGTTGTTAATGAGAGGCTATAGCGTCTTGCCATATTGCACCCAGGCTGGTCAGGCAATCAAAAACCAAGATTAACGGTGTTGTTAACAAGAGGTTAACAATTATATGGTTCTCGTAAGTTTAGCATGGTTTTTGACTTATTTTTGTAATTGAGCCTTGCGCTTCGGTCTTGTTTGTGTATACTTTTGCCTGTTAGTCGCTTGGGTGCCCCCCTCACCCAAGCGGCTAACATTTTAACAGCCATAGCAAAACCTCTTGATCACAACCCTGGCTTTATCACCAGGCGTGGCTGGTTGTTTCAGGAATTTTTTCAAAGACTCTTGATTTTTCGCTAAAATTGTGTATACTTATCTTCGTTAGTCGCCTGGGTGCCCCCCTCACCCAGGCGACTAACACTTTTATAGGTATTTGTTAATAAAAAACGGGGTCTGTTAAGTACCTGTGCAACACAATTCATCAGTCATTTTCATTCTTTTTTTTTTTTTGATTACTTGAATTTGTGGGTACATTTGTGTATACTTTTAGTGTTAGTCGTTTGGGTGCCCCCCTCACTCAAGCGGCTAACATTTATTAATAAATTCTCAGATAAAATAACCCTATGACAGGTCATATATTTTTCCTCGAGTGCAAAAATCAGCAGTGTAAGTTTCGCTTTCCGCTCGATTTATCAATGTATGAAGGAAGCTTTTGTCCGCGCTGCGGAGCAGATCTGGAAAAAGTAACGCCTCAGGTAAGCCAATGGAAACCCGGGTCGGGTTTATCCACTAAGGCTCAGGTTGTCGGAATACTGGATAATATTCGTTCTGCACAAAACGTGGGCTCCATTTTTCGAACCAGTGAGGCTGCCGGCATCGCCCGGCTTTACTTATGCGGTCTTACGCCTTCTCCTTTAGGCAATCATAATCTTTCCAAATCTGCCCTCGGCTCAGAAGAACGGGTGGCATGGTCCGCTCACAACAATACCGTCCAGGTTGTCAGACTTTTAAAAAGCGAAGGTTACCAAATTTTCGCCCTGGAGTGTCTTCCAGAGGCTGAGAACCTTTTTTCTCCTCTGCAGTCCGGTATCCCTGGTAAGTTTGCCCTGATCGTTGGTAACGAGCCAGCTGGCGTTGACCCCGGAATTCTTACGTTAGCCAACCGTGTTCTCTACATACCCATGGCAGGGCAAAAAACTTCCCTCAATGTTGCCGTGGCTTTTGGCATTGCCGTATATGGTTTGTTATCTGCCTGATCAGCTTTTGGATACCAATAACACCTTGGAAAGAGGTATAAAATCGGCTCGCAAGGAAGACTCGCAAGCCGATTCGAAACCAATTCATTTTTCTTCTATGGCTGAATCACTGTACCAGCCGGGATAGTCGTGTTTTTCGGGATGATCACGATTCCTTCGCGAACTTTGTAGAGAGGATGATCGCTCTCATAATCTTTCGGGAAGGGTTTGATCACCACGTTATCGCCGATGCTCGCATTCTTATCGATGATCGCGCCCTGGATATTGCAGTTCTTTCCAATTCCCAGGGGAGCACCATTGATGAGCGTTCCGTAGTAATCGCCACCCATAATGATCGTGTCTTTGATATTGGTGCCCTCATCAATAATCGATCGCAGACCGATCACAGAGTGTTCGATACAATCCGCGTAGATCTCCGAGCCCTCTGCCAATAAAACCTGTCGTAGGGCGCAGCCATACACGCGGCTTCCCGGCAAAAACCGGGGATGGGTGAAGATCGGGTTTTCCGAATCATAAAAATCGAACTCCGGGTAAGATTCAGCCAACTCAAGGTTGGTCTCATAGAAGGTGCGAATGGTCCCGATATCTCTCCAATAGCCCTCAAAGTTGAAACCGTAAACTGGTTTGCCTTTATTGATCATTGACGGGATGATGTCACCCCCGAAGTCGTCCAGTTTGTGGTCGGCGTAATCAGGTCGCAAAACGTCCAACAACGTGTCCATCCGGAACATGTAGATACCCATCGATCCTAAATAAGGGTTTTCAGGGTCATCCCGGCTCACCAGGTCTTCCAACAAGGCAGGATCTTTGGGTTTTTCGGCAAACCGGGTGATCCGACCGTCTTCTGCGCGCTTCAAAATGCCAAAACGGAAGGCTTCATCCTTGGGGACGGGTTGCACAGCCACAGTGATATCGGCGTTGTTTTCGATATGAAACTCCGCCATCTTGGCGTAATCCATGCGGTAAAGGTGATCGCCAGCCAAAATTAGCACATGTTTGGCATTTGAACTGCGAATTTCTTGTAACTGCTTCCGAACCGCGTCAGCAGTGCCCTGGTACCAGTCGGTGTTGTTCATGGTTTGCTCAGCTGCCCAGATCTGCACCCCACCTGGGTGAAAATTATCAAACACATAGGTACGGCTGATATGACGATGCAAAGATACTGAAAGAAATTGGGTGAGAACTGAGATTTTAAAAATGCCTGAATTAATACAATTGCTGATCGGAATATCGATCAGGCGGTACTTTCCAGCAATTGGCACCGCTGGTTTTGCTCGTTCGGCGGTTAGCGGGTACAAACGTTTGCCCTGACCCCCACCCAAAATCACTGCAAGAATGTCATCTGAAATTGGCATGCTTCTCCTTTTTTGCAAAAAACCTGTATATAGTTTATTTTTTTAAAAGAGTCGATCCACGGTTGGTAAGCGGGTGATATTACCAATGAATTGTACCCGTAATCTTGCCCACCGAGGCAAGTAATTCTTTGGCAGTTTGCATGCTTTGCTGTCCTGGAGAACCAAGCATCTCAGCCAGTTCGGCTACACGCGAATCACCGCTGACTTCGCAAACCTGGGTGATTGTTCTCTCATCCAAGGCTTGCTTGTTTACCTTGAAATGCTGGTCACCAAAGGCAGCCAGTTGCGGCAGATGGGTCACGCACATCACCTGGTGATGCCTTCCCAATTGCCAGAGCATCGACCCCACCGTCATTCCCACCCGTCCGCCTATCCCGCTGTCAATCTCGTCAAAGACCAGCGTCGGAATTTGGTCGGCTTCCGCTAAAACTTTTTTCAATGCCAGCATCAGGCGTGAGGTCTCTCCGCCCGAGGCAATTTTTACCAGGGGTTTAAACCCTTCGCCGGGATTCGTCTCGATCAGGAGTTCAACCCTGTCAATCCCGTGGGCATCAAACGCGATTCCATCCCCAATTGGTAAACCATCCTTCACCTCCTGCTGGGTGATTTGCACCTTCAGCCGGGCTTTGCGCATCTCCAGGAGGGTCAGTTGTTCTTCCATCTGGGCAGACATCTTGCTGGCTGCCTGCTGGCGGCTCACGCTCAATTGTAGGGCGTTGCTAGCGAGATTTTCTTTAACCCGTTTGATTTTTTCATTGACTTCCGCTATCTCAGCCTCTACACCTTCTATTTTATCCAACTCCTCCTGAGCGGCAGCGAAATAATTCAACACAGAATCAATGCTTCCGCCGTGTTTCTTTTTGAGTGAGTTGAGCAGGTCAATGCGCACTTCAATCTGGTCAAGCCTTGCCGGGTTGAATTCGATCTGCTCGGTATAGCTGCGCAGTTCGTAGGCAATATCGGTCAGGCTGCTCAGCGCTGCTTCTGCCTGGTCTGCCAGTGTTTGCATCTGTGCGTCTATCTTTGCCAGAGCGTCCAGGTCATGCGAGACCGTGCCCAGCAAATCTGTGACCGTGTTGGTATCTGGCGAGCTTTCGTCCAGGGTCTGCAGGGCTGCCTGGGCATATCGGCTCAACGTCTCAGCATTCGCCAAGCGCATTCGTTCTTGCAGCAGGCTTTCTTCCTCACCTGGCTTGAGCTTTGCCGCCTCAATCTGCCCGATCTGGTAGCGCAAGATATCTGCGCGTTCATCAGCGTTGGTCTGGATGCGTTTTAGTTCCGAAAGTTCTGCTTCAAGCTCAGACCAGGCATGGTAGTTTTTCTGGTATTCCTGCAGCAGCTCAGTGTTGCCAGCAAAGCGATCCAGCAATTCACGGTGACTTTTGACTTTAAGTAATGAAAGGTGTTCCGATTGTCCATGCACGTCCACCAGGGAAGCACCAATCTCAGACTGGATGCCCAGGTTAACGCTGCGTCCATTCACCCGAGCGATCGAACGCCCCTCAGCACGGATCTCGCGCGAGAGGGTTAGAAAGCGTTCATCATCAAGCAGACCTTCCTGTTCCAACATCGGTCGCAGACCATCCAGGGTCACATCATCCAGTTCAAACAAGGCTTCAATAAACGCCTGGTTACTGCCAGCCCTGACCACCCCACTATCCACGCGCATGCCCAATACGGCACTGAGCGCATCCAGGATGATGGATTTACCAGCGCCAGTCTCACCGGTCAAAACCACCAAACCAGGCTCGAATTTCAGGGTCAGGTCGGTGATGATCGCAAAATTCTGGATATGCAGTTCGCGCAGCATGTTACCCTCAAAGGCGGATTCCTTTCGTCTGAGCATAAGCAGTGGTTGCCACCAACACAGTGTAGACAACACGCCAAATGAACGGGGTCAGGTTGCCCAGAGCAAGAGCGCCAGAGGGCATACTGATAATGTTGATCAGTTGGGGCACAAGCAGGGGCAGGCTGCCAATCAATGCGCCGGCTAAAATGGCACTGTTCAGGGCTTTGCTGCGGCGTTGTTTCACCGCTACCCGCACCGCACGGTAGATCAGCGTTCCCAGCCCGGGGGCTATCAGGATGGTGAAGAAACCCAACCTGGGAACAAACCAGCTTCCTGCGAAAGATATTAATCCGGAAATCAGGAACCCGATCAGCAGGTCGAGCCCTTTGGTGGTGTCAAACGTTTTTTGCTGTTGGCGGATGCAATCCTTACAGCGGTAACCGGTTGGTGTCAATACTGCGGTTTCGGGGGTTATCGGTTTGCCACAACGATTACAGCGTAAAACAGGCGTGCCGTCGGCATTCTCTCCCACGGTCTCGGGTTCGTGTTCGTGTGGTTCAGTCATGTTTTTCCGTTTCCAGGATCGGGTTGCGCTGCATCACTGCTGCCAGGTTGCGATAGAAGTAGTTTGGTTCACCGAAGCGCACCATATGCAGGGAATGCCGGTTCGCCTGGATGTGCACGCGGTCACCTTGTGCCAGCAAAACCGGGTCCATGCCGTCAATACTGATGACGACGTCGTGTTTGATGGTCGGGTGAAGATTAACCTGCGCGCCTTCTGCCAAAACCACCGCCCGGTCCAGGCTGAGATGAGGGGCAATTGGCAGAATGAGCATGTTCCGCAATTCGGGTGGCAAAATCGGTCCACCGGCAGCCAAAGCATAGCCGGTTGAACCGGTCGCGGTAGAAACAATGACGCCGTCGGCGATGTATGAGTTCAGATATCCTTCGTTCAGATCAACACGAACCTCAATCGGGTGCACATCATTGCCCCGGCAAATAACTGCCTCGTTGATCACGTCCCAGGAATGTTTGAGGCTGTCATCAGAAAACAAATCTGCCTTCAGCATCATTCGGGTTTCAAGCCGATAGTCAGCTTTGAGCAATTTTTCCAGCTTTTGTTCCAGTTCCGAATCATTCAATTCCACCAAAAATCCGAGACGTCCCGATCTAATTCCGAGTAAAGGAATGCCCAGGGGTGCACAAAAAAGCCCGGCTCGTAGCAGGCTGCCATCACCACCAATAACAATCAGCAAGTCGATACCATTAAGGTCTGGAACAATACCAGGATTCTCGAAATCGTAATGAAAAGTCTTCACTGCGACGCCGGTCTTGGTTAAATAAGTGCAAACCTGGTCTGCCAAGGCGTTCGTCCTTGGGTCAGCAAGGTTCGGCATCAGCATGATGTTTTCGGGTTTAAACGGTGATAAAGACATCTTGGAATTATTATAGCCGGAATTATCCTTAGAATACCAACGTGAGGGTAAACAAACCATCGCGATTAAGGGCTTCTTTCTGTACGGTGATGGCTTGTCTCTGTACGGTGGGGGCTCGTCTCCCACCGCTAAAATCCAGTTAGTTCAGTATTAATCCAATTATCTAGGGTTTCTTCCACCCAGAAAACTCGAGACCATCTACCCCCACCCCACCAAAAGCCTGTACAATTAGCCATAACAAACCATGGCGATTCGAACAAGCACTCAACAAGAAAGCCCAATCTGGCAAAGGGTCACCCGGCAGCGCTGGATTTTGCCGCTGATATCTTTGGTCCTGTTCCTCGGAATTTGGCAAGCGCTCTACCTGCTGCTTCACCTGCCAACCTTCATCCTGCCTAGCCCGGCAATCGTTTGGGCTAAGTTTCTCCAGGTTTTAACGAATGGTATCTGGTGGCACAACACCTCCTACACCCTGCTCGAACTCAGTTTGGGGCTGTTTTTCGGGGCTGTCACTGCCTCTATCCTGGGCTACATTCTCTCAAAAACGCCAACCCTTGAAAAACTATTGTCGCCTTTTCTGGTCGGCAGCCAGTCAGTCCCCGTGGTGGCAATCGCGCCCCTGATTATCATCTGGTTCGGACCAGGTCTGTTTTCAAAAGTGCTCATCTGCGCCTTAACCGTATTCTTTCCGGTCCTGGTCAACGTCCTGGTGGGAATGCGCCAGGTCTCCCAGGATTTGCGTGAACTGATGGATTCATTCAAAGCCAGCAAATGGCAGATTTTGCGTCACCTTGAGATCCCCGCGTCGCTGCCAGTGCTTTTAGGCGGGCTGCGCGTGGGTGCTACCCTTTCTATAATTGGCGCTATCGTAGGAGAGCTGGTTGGTTCTGACCGCGGTTTAGGTTACCTGATCAACCTTGGGCGCGGTCAATATGATACCGCGCTGGTTTTTGTGGCTGTGTTCAGCCTGATTTTCCTGGCTGCCAGCCTGTACAGTATTGTTTTATTCCTCGAGCGGCGCGCACTGAAGTGGCAGACCTGGCAAGAGATTTAACCGGAGGAAAGTTGAAGAATTCCGTAATTATTTTGATCATCATCGTACCATTACTGGCACTTTCAGCCTGTCAGCCCACCAATGGCGATGGGCTTGAGAAGATCACTTTTAACCTGACCTATATCCCCAATATCCAGTTCGCCCCCGTCTATGTGGCTCTCGAAAAAGGTTTCTTTGCTGAAGAAGGGCTGCAAGTTGACCTCGCCTATGGAAACGAAGCCGACATGGTCGCCCTGGTTGGCTCCAATCACCAGCAGTTTATGGTCGCTTCCGGAGAACAGGTGTTGCTCAGCCGCGAACAGGGACTGCCTGTGGTCTCCGTTGCTGCCTGGTACAAGGACTATCCGGTTGGTGTGGCTGCCCTCAAAGAGTCAGAAATCAGCACACCCTCCGACCTGGTTGGTAAAGAGATCGGGCTGCCTGGATTGTATGGTGCCAATTACATTGGAATGGAAGCACTGGCTGCCGAGACAGGTTTGGGTGATGATGATTACAAACTGGTCTCCATTGGTTTCACCCAGGTTGAAAGCCTGGTCAGCGGCACGGTAGATGCCGTAGTGGTCTACCTGGCAAACGAACCCGTGCAACTGAGGGCACGTGGCTATGAAATTAATGTGATCGCCGTCCAGGATTACATCGATTTGGTCGGCAATTGCATCGTCAGCAACGAAATCACGATCGAAAACAACCCTGAACTGGTCCGGAAAATGGTGCGGGCGTTCAGGAAAGCCGTTGAATACACCGCTGCCAACCCTGAAGAAGCCTGGACGATCAGCCAGAAGTATGTCGATAACCTCACCGATGAGGTCGCCCCCATTCAGAAGGAAGTATTGCGGGAATCGATCAACCACTGGCAGTTGACCCCCGAAACCAAAGCAGAACAAGACTTACGCTGGACCAATATGATGAATTTGTTGATCAAAATTGGTCTGATGCAAAACCAACTGGATATCCAGGAGATCTACACCAATGAATTCCTACCCTGAAAATTCCCTGGTAGTTCAGGACCTCAAAGTCAGCTTCCAGGAAACAGATGGGCTTCTGCAGGTGCTGGACAACGTCTGCTTCAGCCTGCAAAAAAATGAGTTTGCCTGCCTCATCGGACCCTCCGGCAGCGGCAAGAGTACCCTTTTGCGCGCATTGGCAGGTCTCATTCCCTATGAATCGGGCTCTATCGAATTTCCTGAAGTTCACGGTCGCAAACCCCGCACCGGTTTGGTCTTCCAGAAAGCCAACCTGATGCCCTGGCGCACGCTGGAAGAAAACATTGCCCTGCCCCTGCAACTCGCCCACACACCGCAAGCTGAAATCAATAAAAAAGTCAAAGAAATGGTCGAATTGACCGGACTGCAAGGTTTTGAAAAGTCCTGGCCCCACGAGCTTTCCGGCGGAATGGCTCAGCGCGTGGCAATTGCCCGCTCCCTGGTGCAGGACCCCGACATCTTGTTTCTGGATGAACCTTTTGGCTCGCTGGATGAGCTCACCCGTGAGCGCATGAGCGAAGAACTGCTGCGAATCTGGAACGAGAAACGCAAAACAATCCTGATGGTGACACATTCAATCCCGGAAGCCGTCTTCCTGGCAGACCGCGTTTTGGTTCTGGCAGGCTTCCCGCAGGGCATTGTGCTAGACCTGCCGATCGACCTGCCGCGCCCCCGCGATGACGAGCTGCGCTACACCCCCCAATTTGCCCAGGCAGCTGCGACCTTGCATGAGCATTTGAAATTGTAATTTCTTGCCTCTGCCGGCATACCGCAGGGAATGTCCACCAGTCGTTCCGTTCCTCTCTCAAGGCAACCTTTATGGTATAGTTTTAACGCCAAATCTGCACACGGAGTGATTGTCTATGTATCTTGCTATCGAAGGTGTCATCGGGGTCGGTAAAACCACCCTGGCGCGTATGCTTCAGCCTGCTTTTGAAGCTGAAGTCCTCTTGGAAGTCTTTGAAGAAAACCCCTTCCTGAGCAGTTTTTACAGCGATCGCAGCCGTTATGCCTTCCAAACGCAGATCTTTTTCCTCATGAGCCGCTATCACCAACAAAACAAAGTCATTCCACAGGCTCTGGCAGCCAGTAAAACGGTCATCTCTGACTACACTTTCGACAAAGATGCTCTCTTCGCCGGCATTAACATCACCGGGGACGAACTGGAAATCTATCACAAGGTTCATATCGCCCTGGCAGATAAAATTCCCAGCCCAGACCTGGTGGTCTACCTCAAAGCCAGCCTCGAAACCTTGATGAATCGTATCGCCCACCGTGATCGCTCTTATGAGCGGAATATGGACCCTGCCTACATTTCCGAACTGATGGAAGCCTACGATCACTTCTTCAGCCAGGATAAATGGCGAGGGCGGGTCTTGAGCATCGAAACCGACGACTTGAACTTTATTGCCGAGACTGCCCACCTCGATAACATCACCAACCGCATCAAACAAGCGTTGCACCTGGCTCCCTATCAACAAAGCCTGCCACTGGAATAGGAGTTGCTGTGAGAATTACCCAGGATATGCTGATCAAAATAGCGAAAGACCATGTCGCCAAACGAATTCGACGCGAAAAAGACCTGGTGGCAGTCTATCTGACTGGTTCAGTTTCACAAGGCGAGCCCTTGTTGGGCGGCAGCACCGATATCGACATGATTTTCGTGCACAACGAAGAGCCCCCCATCAAACGCGAAGTGCTGCGTGTGACCTACGAAATCTCCCTGGATATCGAACACCATCATCAATCCTTCTATACCTACCACCGCCGCCTGCGCCAGAATCCCTATATCGGCTTTGCTTTCTGTAATCACCAAAATATCCTGCACGACAAAGATCATTGGCTCGAATTCATCCAGGCAAGTGTCAGTGCCCGCTTCGACAGCCCCGAAAATGTCTATGGTCGTGCCCAGCAGTTTACCGAAAAAGCGCGCACACGCTGGTTTGACCTCGATGACCCCCAGGAAGTCCCCTGGGAAGCCTGGATCGCGCTCTATTTCAAAGCTGTCGGCACTGCAGCCAACGCTATCGCTTGCCTCAATGGACCAGCTCTGACCACCCGCCGTTTTATGCTCGATTTCACCAGCCGTGCTGAAATCCTTGAGCAACTGCCCCTCATTGGTGAACTAACCCGCTTGCTTGGTAATGAAAACATGAACGAAGAACTATTCCAACAATGGCGTCCGGTCTGGGAAGAAACCCTCGAAGCCTCCAATAAGCACAGCGATTGCCCTCCCAACATCGCAAAAGTCCGCAAAGCCTACTTCTTGCAGAGCGTGGATGCCATGGCTGAGAGCGGATCGCTCCATGCTGTGCTCTGGCCTGTGCTGGAGACCTGGCAACAAGCCCTCACCTGCCTTGACGAACAGCAATACCACCAAAAATGGCAAGTTTTTCTGACCGCGCTTGGCTTCCAGGAAGACAAAAAAGAAGACTTGCTTACCAACCTCGACCATTTTATTGACCAGGCAGAACACCTGCTCGAAGGTTACCAAAACGAGTTCAACCTTTAACCTAAATTGTGGATAACTCCCATTTTTCTGGGGATAACTACCCTCATTTTGTGTATAAAACCTGCTAATTATTGGCAACTTCTCGTTGAAAACCTGCGGAGTAATTTGGAATAACTATGGTCGCTTCCCCAAGACAGGTGTGATTAAGAAGAATAATGTGGATAAGTGCGCTCTTCTCAACAGCCCTTCTGAATTTTAAGAATTGCCTGGGCTTCCTCGTTCGCTCGTTCAATAATGCGTGATAGTAGCAGCGTCTCCCCATTATCCACAGCCTCTATTACTATTTACTACTTAATATAAAAATAAAGAATAATAAATAATCAGACAGATAAAGTCACCGCTCAACAACCAGCGGAATAAAAAGCCGGTAAGGTACAGAAATATCAACCGCACTCACCAGACCAGGATTGCTTGGTTGCCCACCTGCTGCCGAATCCCATGTCTGGATGTAGATGCGATGCTCGCCAGCGCTCAACAAAGAATAATCAATTTCAAAGCTAAAGTAAGAAAGATACTCACGCATTTCATCCCGCGCCAGGTTCGGGATCGGAAAGAGCGTAGACTGGGGGTTCCAGGGCGGCAGGTCGATCGAAAACCATGCGCTTTCCACCTGGCTATGAACGTCCGCATTTTCATACCAATAAGTATAGTCATCGGCGCTGCCTTCTATAAGGACACTATTAATCCCTTGATCTGCACCAAGCGTTCCAATTTCCGGACCATACGCCTGGTGGTAGGGGTCCGGGCTGAGTTTTAGCGCCCGAACCAAGGCGGCAATATTCTTCTCCAACAGGTAACCCTCAAAATACCAGCACCTGCTCACGTAACCACCAGCCATTGAGTCTCCCATGCTGAAACTGAGCGCAGGAAATCCAGCCTCACCATAGGCATAGTCTACCAATGTGCCAAACAAGACCGGATTGCTAACATCACCCTGCATGATAGGTGCCGAGAGCGTGTTGTAACCGATCTTTTCTGCCAAAGTATAAAGCGTCTCAAGGTGAGGGTTATCCGCCGTTGGATCAGAAAGGTATGGGCTCAGAATTTGGTTCTTATAATTATCCAGGTTGATCAACAAAATCGGGTCTGCCTGCTCACCAAGCTCCTCCAGGTAGTTCATGATCGCCTGTGTTTCCGGTTCGCTTCCTGCCGCCGCACCACTATAGGCAGGATCACAGGGTCCAAACGCTGAAGCTTTCCAATTGAACGAAAAGTTTCCATCCAGGCGCACCCCGTTTTCCTTGGAATCACAGCCGTTGTGAGTGTTGTTTTGCCAGCTGATTTCAATTCCATCCAGCGCTTGTGCCTCTGCCCGCCCGCGACCATCCGGGTTTGCCAGCACGATCATTTGCAGCTCCAGTTGATCGAGCATCCAGGTGTTTTCGGTAATAGCGCCATAACCTGATAACAATCGCTCTGCAAAGCGCAAACTCAATTCAACCGGGGCAAAGGCGTTTGCGCGCAACCCGCTCACGATAACCAGGCGCGGTTTGGCAATCGCTGCAGAGCGATTGGTCAGTGTGAGCAGATGAATGGGTTTCCCTTCCCATGAATTGCCAATGACACTCAGCTGTACCAGGTCAGGATACTCTATTACCAGGGTCTGCATACTTTCTAAGATTGTCGCAGAATCCCGGTAGCAGTTATAACCAGGCACCGTATTCTGGATAGCGTTGCCGGCTTGAACGCTGGAGAATGAGCTCAAAATAAGGACCCCCACAGCCAAAATCAGGTGAAAATAAAATGATATACGTGTCAACATTTCCTTTCCAAACCAGGAATCGCCTGGCGCGAAATGGGAGAAAAATGAACGTACCGTGATTCGATTGTCAGATAAACAAACAAATTCTACACGGTAAGGAAAAGATTGTTATCATTAAACGCAAGAAAAGGAGATTTTCGATGAAAGCAGATGACTGGCTGCTCAATCTGTGCGTTCCAGAGTTGCGCGTAGCGGATGTTATTTTCAACACCGCCCGGATTCTGGAAATCCTGCGGCACACCGCCTCAAGTTCCGATCGAAAGCAGCTTTGCCTGTTTCCCCAGCTGGCTCTCAGCGGCAATACCTGCGCAGATCTCTTCCTTCAACCTCTGCTGGCACAGGCATGTTTGCTCGCGCTCGAGCAGATAGAAGACGCGATTGACGGTTCCAACCTTGTCGTGGTCCTGGGGCTGCCCCTTTCACTCGAAAACCAGCTCTACGACGCGACGGCGGTGATTGAACCAGGAGGTTTGCGTGGCTTCGTCCTCAATCAGCAGCCTGACCCGCGCTATTTCCAGTCTCCCAAAGTTAATACACCCAACAACCTGAGTTGGAGAGGATCTGTGGTCAAGATTTTTGAGCATGGTCGCTTGAACCTATCTTCGTTAGGGCTTCAAAACATGCAGATTGTGTTGGGTGACCTGCCTGAAGGTCGATTGTTTGCCGAAGAAATGCTTCTGTTCAACCTCACCGCCCTGCCAGCCCTGGCAGATAGCACATACGACACCAAATTTCACCAGTTTTCCAGTCAGAACGCCGGTCTCCTGGCTGTTTGCTCTGCAGGGGCGTCAGAATCCACCGGTGAAAATGTTTTTTCCGGGCTCTGCCAGGTTTGGCAAAATGGCAATCTGCTGGCAGAGGATTTTGAGCTCGGCTTCCAGAGCAAACTCCTGCAACTTGACCTTCACGCCGTTGAGAACGGGCTTGACTCCCTCCGCTCTGCCGATTCTCCTCATGTCGTACGGAGGGGGCTTGACTCCCTCCGCTCCGCCAATTCTCCTCCCCCAGAACGCGACCCCCATGTCCCCTTTTTGCTGGCTGATAATCAAAACAAGCAGCTTGAAACCGCCTTCGAAATCCAGACAGCCGGTCTGATGGGGCGCATACGCCACACCAAATCTGAAAATCTGCTGTTGGGAATTAGCGGCGGTGCCGATTCGTCCATGGCGCTTCTGGTGTGCTGCCATGCGCTCGACCAGCTTGGAATTCCCCGTGAAAACCTGATCGCGGTTTCCATGCCCGGACCCGGCAGTTCCGATAAGTCGCTGAAAAATTCTGATGACTTAACAAATCTGACTGGAATTAAACCGCGTGTTATCTCAATCGAAGCCGCCCTCACCGAACACCTTGCCAACATCGGACACGATTGGCACACTCCTGATGTCACCTACGAGAACGCCCAGGCACGCGAACGCACCCAGATCCTGATGAATTTAGCCAACCTGCACAATGGGTTGGTGGTTGGCACTGGCGACATGTCCGAAAATGCGCTGGGTTGGTCAACCTACAACGGCGATCAGATGAGCATGTATAACGTCAACGCCGGGCTGCCCAAAACAGTTCTTCTCAAATTACTCGTCTGGGCTGCCGCAATGCTGTTTGGTGAGCAAGGTCGGCAGGTCGCCCAAACCATCGCCGATGCCCCCATTTCAGCCGAACTCAAACCCCTGCTTGCCGATGGCAGCATCAGCCAGGCGACCGAAGATGTTTTGGGTCCCTACCGCCTGCACGATTTCTTTCTCTGGCATGCCCTCCAGGAACGCAAAAATCCTGCTGCGGTATTTACCGAAGCCACCCATATTTTCGCCGGCGAATACGAACCCGGTTTCATCTTGCAAACCTTGAAAACTTTCTACCAGCGCTTTTTCCGACATCAATTTAAGCGCACTGCTTCGCCCGATGGTCCCCGCCTCTTCAGTCTGGCTCTCTCGCCCCGCTCCGGTTGGCGCATGCCCGCCGATGCCAGCCCCTCGTTGTGGTTGGAGCAGCTTCATCAGATCGAAAATACGCTAAGGATAAGTGATAACAGCCAATGAAAAAACGACTTATATTGGTCTTCGGCACTTCAGCCGATCCGATTCATGAAGGGCATGTCGAACTGATCGTCGATGCCGTCCGGGCGTTGCGCGCCCGCGGCTTCAGTGTCGCAGAAGTGGTTTTAATGCCGGTCTTCCGCCATCACAACATCCGCGAAGGCGTCAAACGTTCCCTCACCCTCACTTTCGACCATCGCTTCGCTCTCTGCCAGCTGGCAGCCGCTGAAATCGCGCGCGTTCTGGATGGTGAAATTGAAAAAGTGAGTGTCAGCAGCCTGGAGCGCGAGCTTGTCTGGCAGAGCAACCGCCCCAACTTCACCGCCGAGACCATGGAAGCCCTGCGTGCGCGTACAGATCAGAGCCTGGAATTGGCATTCCTGATCGGTGCTGATAGCTTCTCGGGTGAGCAGCCTAACTTTTTGCAATGGTATCGCTGGGAAGAGCTGATCAAGGACGCCATGCTGGTCATCAGCCCGCGCGTAGGCTTTCAACCCAACCAAAGCTTAATGCAAGATCTCACCAGCCAGGGTGCCCGCATCGTCTACCTCGAAGAAATCGTTGTTTCCGATATCTCCTCCAGCCGCATCCGTGCCCGCCTCGAAGCCGGAGCCCTGCCTGCAGACCTGGTTGCTGAAGGTCTCCTCAGCGAGCAAATTGCTGCTTACATCGCTCAAAACGATCTTATCAACATCTGGCGCCAGATCGATTCCAAAGCCCCGCTGCACGTCATCACCGAAGAAATCGAGCCCACCGATAATCTCGAAACCCGCATCGGCAAACGCCTCTTCGAGCAAAAACTGACCCTCGGACTGGCAGAGAGCTGCACCGGCGGGCTCATCGGGCACCGCATCACCAACGTGCCCGGCTCATCCGATTACTTTATGGGCAGCATCGTCTCCTATGCCTACCAGGCAAAGGTCAGCCTGCTCGGCGTCAGTTGGGAAACGCTCAAAAAGCACGGTGCCGTCAGCAGCCAGGTGGTGCTCCAGATGGCGCGAGGTGCCCGCCGTGCCTTCAACAGCGACCTGGGGCTCTCAGTTTCCTGCATCGCCGGTCCCGGCGGCGCCACCACCGACAAACCCGTCGGCACCAGTTGGGTTGGGCTCTCCACACCCGATGGTGACTGGGCATACAACTTTCAGCTGCACGGCGACCGCCAGTCAGTCAAAGCCCAGCTTGCCCAAAACGCCCTCGAAAAATTAGGGAAATACCTGGAAGAACGCTCTCAAAGCCAGGAATCTATATAGCTGATGGTTGACTTTTCTTCGCGAGATGAAAAGGAAATTGAAGAAGCGAACCTGCGCGCTCGTCAAATCCGCTTGCCGTCATTTATGCCTTTCTTCTGGCTGGGTCTGGCGGCGGTTTTCGGACCCTTTGCCGCTGAAGAATTTGACTTCCCCTGGTACTGGTGGGCAATTCTGGGGGTAGCGGCGCTCTTGCTGGCGCTGCTTCGTAAAAGAATGCTACAAAAGGTGCAGACAGTTCGTCGTTTTCCTGCAGCCTTGGCGCTGGCAGCTTTTGCCCTGACCGCCATGCTCTATCAGTTGAGTTTACCGAAACCAGAACCGGGCAGCCTGCACTACTATCACAACAAAGGTAATGTACTTATCACCGCTTTGGTGGTCGCGCCGCCGGAGATGACCCAAAATAGCCTCGAAATAATCGTGCAATCACAATCCCTGAGGGCGGAAGACCTCGCGGTGCGTGAACCCGAAGTACATGGAAAGGTTATTTTTTATCTTCCGCTTGGCAGTCAGATCCAGTACGGCGATTTGGTTGAGCTCAAAGGTGAATTGCTCCCTCCTGATGAAGGTGTTGATTTCTCCTGGCGTGAATACCTGAAACACCAGGGGGTATATTCGACTATGGAATTCCCTCGCTTTCGCCTTTTGGAGCAAAATCGCGGAAATCCTTTGAGAGCCCTTCTCTACCGTCTTCGGGAAAACGGAGGGCAGGTCTTGAGTGAAATTTTTCCCAGTCCGGAAGACAGCCTGCTCAAAGGCATCTTATTGGGTGACGAAAGCACCATCTCGCCTGCGTTGGCAGGTGCCTACCGGCTGACAGGCACCAGCCACATCATCGCCATTTCCGGTTTTAATATGTCCGTTTTGGCAGGGTTGATCAGTTTGTTTTTCACGCGCCAGTTTGGGCGAAAACGAGGAGCGGCGCTCACAATCTTGATCCTGGGCAGTTACAGCCTGTTGGTTGGGGCGAGCGCTTCCGTTATCAGGGCAGCTTTCATGGGCTCCTACGCGGTATTGGGTCATTCAATCTCCCGCAAGGGCAACACCCTGAATAATCTGGGCGTCAGTGCCCTCCTGATGGTGGTGTTGAACCCGCATTTGCCCTGGGATCTCGGTTTTCAGTTTTCAGTCATGGCGACCCTGGGCTTATCTCTGTTTGCCGGACCGTTAAGGGCGCGCCTTGAAGGTTGGCTGGGCGAGCGCCTGGAGCAAAAAACTGCCCTGGCTGTCAGCAGCCTGGTTTCAGAAACCTTCCTGCTTACCATGATCGCCCAAGCGCTTGTGTTGCCCCTCAGCATCTGGCACTTTCAGGAAGTATCCTGGCTCTTCCTCCTCGCTAATCCGCTGATTTTGCCCGTGCAGCCGGCAGTCATGATCTTGGGATTGACAGCCATGAGTCTGGGTTTATTATGGCTGCCGCTGGGACGCGTTTTGGCATGGGTTGCCTGGCCTTGGGTGGCATACAGCAACCGCATGGTTATGTGGCTGGCGGGTTTGGCACCCCACAGCTGGACTTTGACGCGAATCGACTTGTTTTGGGTACTGCTATATTACCTGGTTTTCTTCCTGCTAATTTTCCGCCCGAAACCGGGCAAAATTGCCAAAACACTTTACCAGCCCCAACATCTGCTTCCTGCGCTGGCGGGCTTGACGCTGGTAGTCTGGCTGGCAGGAAGCTCCTCCCCTGATGGAAAACTGCATATTACCATTCCAAACAACATCAAACAAAATTTCGTCTTTATTGAAGCTGCGCAGGGTCAAACCCTCCTGGTGTCAGGCAGTGCCGGATCCGACAGTTTGATCGACCAGGTTTCGAAGCAGCTGCCCCTTTTTTCCAACCGGCTCGATACCCTGGTGATCCCAAATTGTGGTCGTTCCAGCCTTTCCGGGCTCTTCGTGTTGGCATCAAAGCTGGAAATCGGCCAGGTTTTGTGGGGCTGCGCGCCTGATACCAATCAAACCAGCCGCAATCTTCACTCCTTGTTGGAGCGCGAAGGAGTTTCTCAAACCACCCTGACGTCGGCAAGCCTCCTCAGCGATGGTGTTATGAATCTCGGTTTTCAAACCGGGGAGGAGGGACTGTTGGGGCTGACGCTGGATTATGGGCAGCTTTCGTTGGGGCTGCTGCTGGCTGGTGAGTCGCCGGAGGAACTGCCGGGAGAACCTTTTTGTGAGCGAATTTCAACAGCTTCCCAATCCATTTCGCTCTTTTTATCTTGCAAAAATGACTACTTTTTGTCGGATCCTGCCGAAATTAACGGTGATACTGTAAAATCAAAACCGGAATGGTCGGATTTTTCCAGTGATGGTTCACAGATCGTTCTTCGCTGACCGGTATCCGATCAAAACTATCCACCCAGGTAAATATTTTGACGTTAACCAACCAAGTCGACTATGCATTAAGAGAGATGATGTTCTTAGCCAGATCAAACAGTCGGGGGTGGACTGCTACAAACCTGATCGCTAAAGAGATGGACATTCCCAAAGCCTTCCTGTCACGGATCAACATGCTCCTGGTCAAGGCAGACCTGCTTGAATCTCAACGCGGAGCCAAAGGCGGTGTCAGGCTGGCAAAAGAACCCGGCTTGATCAGCGTTTACGAAATCGTCAGCGCCATCGATGGACCGGTTGCGGTCAATAAATGTCTGGCAAACCCCCAGGAATGCACTTTCCCAATGGCAGCTCAATATAAGGCGTATTGGCAGCAAATCCAGCACTGCCTGGATGAAAGGTTAATAGAGACCAACCTGAAAGAGCTGATTGAATTTCATTAGGTCTGGAACGCTTGTCATCCTGTCATCATGAACGCTTGTCATTCTGTCATCCAGAACGAAGTGAAGGATCTTAAGTAGGTCTGTCATTCTGAACGAAGTGAAGAATCTTAAGTAGGTCTGTCATCCTGAACGAAGTGAAGGATATTAGGTAGGTCTGTCATTC
>DHCY01000027.1:156663-163696 GCA_002399085.1 Anaerolineaceae bacterium UBA4890 | reverse complement strand
CAGGATGACAGAATAAGATAATAAGTGTATTTTGGCTTGTCATCCTGAGCTTTTGTTGCGAAGGATCTTAGCGGTATTGGGCAAGATCCTTCACTTCATTCAGAATGGCAGCAAGAGTTCTCAGAGCGTGCAAAAGAACCGGGTCGCCGAGAAAAACGTTAAGATCCTTCACTTCGTTCAGGATGACAGAGGCATGGCAGGATGACAGAATAAGATAATAAGTGTATTTTGGCTTGTCATCCTGAGCTTTTGTTGCGAAGGATCTTAACGGTATTGGGCAAGATCCTTCACTTCGTTCACGATGACAAAAAAAGGGATCGGAATGACCGACAAATTGTAGAATGTAGCCATACACAAATCCTTGTATCTGTTAAATATTGTTAATCTTTGTTTCATATCAACCACATAGGCACCTTCACTATGGTACACTCAAATTTGGTAAATTTTAGTTTACAAATGGAGCAATTTATGGAAACAATTGTTGTCAATCATATCGCTAAAAGTTTTGGCGAAACACAGGCAGTCAAAGACGTCTCTTTCAGCGTGCGCGCCGGAGAGATTTTTGGCTTGCTCGGACCGAACGGCTCGGGGAAGACCACCTCAATCCGCGTCATCCTCGATATCTACCAACCTGACAAGGGTAACATCACCATTCTCGGCGGTCCGATGGACGAAGAAAAAATGAACCACATCGGTTACCTGCCCGAGGAGCGAGGTTTATACCAGGATGTCGAATTGACCCGCAACCTGACCTACCTGGCAACCCTGAAGAACATGACCAAAGAAGAAATCGACGAGATACTCCCTGTTTGGCTTGAGCGTTTCGACCTGACCGAGCACCAGAAGAAGAAAACCAAAGAGCTGAGCAAGGGTATGCAGCAAAAAGCGCAGCTGATCGCTGCGCTGATTCATGACCCGGATATCATCATTATCGATGAGCCATTCGCCGCGCTTGACCCCGTCAACACTCAGCTGGTGAAGGATCTGCTGATGGAACTGCGCGACAAGGGTAAGACCATTATGATGAGCACCCACCAAATGAACCAGGTTGAACAGCTTTGTGACCGGCTGGTGCTGATCGACCATGGTACGGTATTGCTGGAAGGCAGTCTGAAAGACGTGCAGGCACGTTTTGCCACCAACCAGGTGCTGATTCAAACCGATTCGGAATTACCTGAGATCCTCCCCGGCGTTGAAAGCATCAAAGAAGAGGGGCTTTACTACCGGCTGACACCCGCAGATGGCAACATTCCCCGTCAAATACTACAGCACCTGATTGATCAAAAAGTCGGTTTGACTTCCTTCGAAATCGCCACACCCACCCTGGATGAGATCTTTATCAAGGTGGTATCAGAAGGCAGGAACGGCAATGAAGAAAATATTTGATATCGCCAGGTACGAATACACGCACCATGTAGGCAAACGCCGCTTCTGGATAGCGCTGTTTGGCATTCCGGTGGGATTTCTGGCGGTTATGGCTCTTTCCGTTCTCTTCAGCTACCTCTCCTTTGACACTGAACCCGTGGGCTATATTGATCAGGCTAACCTGATCGTTCAACCCCAGGAAGTGCCCGAGAAGATCGGCTTTCTTGACATTTTCATTGAGCTGATTCCATATACTGACGAAAGCAAAGCGCGAACTGATACTAAAACCGGCACCCTGCAGGGTTATTTTATCATCCCACCTGGATACCAATCGACTTATTCGATAACGTATGTCTCCAACAAACAGCCGGCAAGCGATGTCATTGGTGAGATTAACCAACTTTTAAGGGATAATTTGCTGCTTCAAGAACAGATCCCGCACCTCGATCGCATTGAAGCTGGCAGCCAGGTTTCCCTGGAATCGTTGGATGGCAGCCAGACATCTGATGGCACAGGCTGGCACCGACTGATGGTGCCAATCGTGATTGGCGTGCTTTACTTCATCCTGGTGATGAGTTCTGGCGGATATCTGCTGCAATCTTTGGTGGAAGAAAAACAAAACCGCACGATGGAGATCATGATCACTTCGGTGACTCCCAACCAACTGATGATCGGCAAGATCATCGGCAATCTGGGGGTCGGATTTACCCAGATTGGGGTTTGGATGTTAATTTTGGGGGTCGGGTTATTGATTTTCCGAGATCGGCTGACCTTCCTATCTGACCTAAACGTCTCGCCTGGCTACCTGGCAATCAGCCTGGCGCTGTTGCTGCTTGGTTTTATTGTTATCGCTGGTCTAATGGCTATCATTGGCGCAACGATGAGCACAATGGAAGAAGCCCAGGGAGTGAACGGGCTGATGATCTTGCCAACTGTGCTGCCTTTGTATTTTTTCAACAGCTTCATTACGGATCCCAATGGAACAATCCCCAGGATTTTGAGTTATTTTCCGCTGAGCGCACCTATCTCTCTAAGCCTGCGGATGGCATTTACTACCATCCCTGCCTGGGAGATCGCGATGGAGTTTGGGATCATGATCCTGACAATTGTGCTGGTTTTCTGGCTCTCAGGAAAGGCATTCAGGCGTGGTTTATTGGAATATAACAAGAAATTGAAACTTCGTGACCTCTTTGTTAAGGAGGCAAATCGTGGCTAACATGTGGAAAGTCTTTAAATTCGAATTTCTGAATTTGGTCACCAGGCGATCGTTTATCACCATGATGATATTGGTTCCACTCATCCCTGCCCTGTTGTTTTTCGTGCTTGGGCTGCTGGGTGACGATCAGACCCAGAGTATTGAGCAAATTTTTACCAGTGAGGTTGCCAATCCGCTGCCGATTGGCGTGGTGGACCAGAGTGGCATCATCGCTGATTACCCCAACTGGCTGACAGGGGGCACCTTGATCGAGATTGAGGATGAAAGCACAGCCAGGCAGCGTACCGCCAACGGTCAGCTGGAAGGTTTTTTTGTGATCGCCCCCGATTACCTGGAAAGCGGCAATGTTACTTACATTAAACCTGAGATCAACATGATCACAGAAATTGTGCAGCAAGGCGCGCTGGATGAGCTGATCAATTACAACCTGATGGGCAGCGACCAACAGTTGTATCTGCGCTACACCAACCCGGTGATTTATAACTATGAATATATTTCGCCGGAAACTGCCGATACACGCGATCAGGATTCATTTGCGACCTTTATCGTCCCTTATGCGATTATGATCCTTTTCTACACGATGATCCTGGTCAGCGCGAGCTTTATGGTCAATGCGGTTGGCAAGGATAAAGAAAACAAAACCATCGAAGTTATGTTGACATCCGTCAGCCCGATGGACCTGTTTTTGGGCAAGCTGCTGGGTTATGGCGCTGCCAGCCTGCTGCAGATGATTGCCTGGGGTGGGGCTGTGGTCCTTTTCATCAACCTGGGTGGGCAAAGCCTCGATTTCCTGCAAGGGTTTAGCCTTTCATCTGAGAAAATTTTGCTGGGTATACCCTATTTCGTGCTCGGTTTTTTCCTTTATGGCAGCCTGATGGCAGGAGTTGGCGCGATGTCACCAAATATGCGCGAGGCAAACAATTCTTCCTTCATCCTCACCTTGCCCTTAATCTTCCTGTTCCTGGTTATCAATCAGTTGATCGGACAGCCAAATTCATTCTTCAGCGTCTTTTTGAGCATTTTCCCGCTGACATCCTCGGTGGTGATGATGACCCGGCTGGCGATTGGCGCAGTGCCTTGGTGGCAGATTGCTCTTTCGTTGGCGGTTTTGATCGTTACAGTATATTTTATTGTGCGCGGTGTATCGAACCTTTTCAGCTCGCAGACGCTGCTGAGCGGTGATAAATTTAAGCTGAAAACATTTTTCAGGACGATTTTTGTTGGACGGTAATTTGACGTTGACAACTAAGCCTCTTTTGACAAGACTCTTCGTAATCGAAGAGTCTTGTTTTTTACGTCGCGGATGAAGGCTCTGCTTCTTCTTGACCTACAAAATCATCCTCCCGGCTGTCATCCTTTATAATTAACTTGCGGAGGACGAATGAAAAAGAAGTTTACCGGCGTTCTAATACTCGGGATGGTCTGCTTGTTGGCAGCCTGCACCAGCACGCAGGTGAGCCCGACGCCCATAGATCAAATCGAATTCATTCGCACTTCTTCCGCGAGCACTATTGAAGCCATGACCACCGCCATTGTCGCCACTGACCTCGCTGCCCAAACAGCTACTTCCCTGGCTGCACCAGCAGAAACGCCAACACTGCAACCGATCGAGCCAACCCCCAGCCCCATGCCAACTGAGACAGCATTTCCAACAAGCGGGACAACCCCAGCCTTGGCTGATCCATCCAACTGCAACCTGGCGGGCTTTGTCGACGAAACCATCCCAGACGGCAGCCAGTTCTACCCCGGCACCGCTTTCACCAAAACCTGGACCCTTCGAAACGAAGGAACATGCACCTGGAACACCAACTATAACGTCGTTTTCATCTCAGGCAGCGCCATGGGAGCTCCAGTCAGCCAGCCAATCAGCAACCGGGCGGTAGCGCCGGGTGAGACTGTTGAGATCACCATCCCTTTCACTGCCCCAAACGGAGCTGGAGCCTACAAAGCCGAATTTAAGCTGCGCACTTCTGAGGGTGTGATCTTCGCTTTTCGCAACCTGGATGCCACTTTTTGGGCTGAGATCCAGGTGCGGGGAGACAACATCAACCTGGCGGATTCCTATTGCTCGGCAGCCTGGACCAGCCCAACAGGCAAGTTGAATTGCCCAGGTCAGCCTGGTGATAGCGGCGGATATGTATATTCGGACAATCGTCCCATCCTCGAGAACGGTTCGCAAGACGACGAGACCGCGCTCTGGCTGGGGCTGTATAATGCCGACGATTCCTACCTTGAAGGCAGCTTCCCGGCGATGACCATTCCGGTCAACGCCCGCTTCAGCGCGATTCTGGGCTGCAAACGAGGGAATACTGCCTGCGATGTGCTTTTCAGCCTGAACTACGAAGATTCTTCCGGCAACCGGCACAAGCTGGGTGAATGGCACGAGATCCACGATCTAAAATATCAGCAGCTGGATGTGGACCTGGGGTCACTGGGTGGAAAGCAAGTGAAAATCATTTTGTTATTGAAAGCAAACGGATCGCCATCTGAGGATGTGATCCACCTACTCAAGCCCGAGATCAAACCCTGAGCCGTGTCAACTTGACAAATCAGAAAATTGCCGTCACAATTACCAAAGAGTATCTTGTTGTCTCATGAAAGGCGTAATGATGGACAGAAAATCGATAAAATTGGTCCTGCTGATAGGACTTGTATTGACGGTGGCGATCTCAGGCTGCCGACCGAAAGAAGACCCGTTGGCTGAGGAAACCCGCCAGACCAGTGTTGCCCAGACGGTGGCGGCTCAGTTTACGAAGACCGCAATCGCGCGCCCCACGAACACCCCCGTGCCGACAGCTACAACTAGACCAACGGCAACTGCTACCGCGGTATTAACGATGATCCCAACAGCAGCCATGGGAGTCACGCCTTCGCCGCAGGTCACCAGCACCATGATGGCACCAACCTCGCAAGGCGGAATTGATGCTGGCGTATGGACGCGCAGTGCCCCTGCGGATGATTCGGTCGTGGATGCCGGACAAAAATTCCAGGTTGTAGTCACATTGATGAACACCGGCACAACCACCTGGACCACAGATTATTACATCCAGTTTGTGGATGGGAACAACTTTGGCATCTCGCAAAACACGTTCAAGATGCCAATAGATGTCCCACCGACCATGAGCGTTCAATTCACTTTGAATTTCACCGCCCCACAGACTGTTGGCGTGGCAAAAAGCAACTGGAATATCGTCAATGCCAGCAACGTGCCGTTTGGCTACTTCTATTTTCAATACAAAGTCGACTGACCTTTCTCCAGGGTAAGATGTCTCTGAAAGCAAAAATCAAAGCCGGGGCTGAGAGCCTCGGCTTTGTTGCGATAGGGTTCACAAGCGTTGAGCCCGTGCCGGGGTTGCAGCGTTTTAAGGGTTGGATTGATGCGGGGCGGCACGCCGGGATGGCGTACCTTGCCAGCCAGCGGTCCCTGGAGACGCGCTCTGACCCGAGAAAACTGCTGCCGTCATGCAGGACGGTAATCAGTTTGTTATCTGCTTACCCCCCGCCCAGAGACCGGGGCTCAGAACCCCTGCCCGGAAGCGGCAGGATCGCAGCTTACGCGCTACAGTCTGATTACCACGATGTGCTTACGCGGCGGCTTGAAAAGCTGGTTGAATTGATTGCTGAGATGGCAGGTAGGCAGGTGGAAACCTATGCTTGTGTGGATAGCTCCCCGATCCTCGAGAAAGGCTATGCGCAGCAGGCGGGGTTGGGCTGGATTGGGAGGAATTCGCTTCTTTACAACCCTGAATATGGCTCCTGGACGAACCTTTCAGAATTGCTAATCGACCTCGAGGTTGATCCTGACCTGCCATTTGAGGTGGATGGCTGCGGCGAGTGCCAATTGTGTGTTCGCGCCTGCCCCACCCAGGCAATTATGCCTGACCGGACGATTGACGCCCGACGCTGCCTGAGCTACCTGACCATCGAGAACCGCGGGGTGATTCCGGTTGAGTTTCGGAAAGCGATGGGAAACCGCGTGTTTGGCTGCGACCAGTGCCAAAGCGTTTGCCCGGTGAACAAAAAAACACGGGTCAAGACACGAGAGCCTGTTATCGAAGATTTCCCCGATCTGGCGGAAAGCATTAGTCTCAGTGAAGAAGAGTATAAGCTAAAATACCGGCATACGCCGGTTTGGCGTACAAAATTTGCCGGCTTCCGCCGAAATATCGCGATCGCGATGGGCAACAGTGGGCAAAAGAGGTTCATTCCTTTATTGGAAAAGGCTCTGACTGATTCCCCAGATCCGGTTGTCGCAGACGCCATTGCCTGGGCGTTGAAGGAATTGATTTGATTGTGCCGCTCTTCTGACCGGGCACAGGATTTTCCGAAGGACTCTGGTGCTCAGCGGGCACACACCTGGTGCAGCGTTTCCATTCACGAGTAACCGCATTCACGATGGCGGAGTGAGGTGGAATGAAAGTTATCGCACCAATTGTCTTTCCGACCCACCTC
>DHCY01000027.1:100796-156287 GCA_002399085.1 Anaerolineaceae bacterium UBA4890 | reverse complement strand
CGCCCTACGACAATAAATTAAGCCCCGCAGCGTTGGCATTCACGATCGCAAGCACTCACGACAGTGGAAATTTACTTTTTTATGGCATAATTAGCCAGACAGAATACCAGGCAAGGAGATCCCATGCAAACTTTACACATCGTCTCTCACACTCACTGGGACCGGGAATGGTACAAAACTTTCCAACAGTTCCGCCTTCAGCTCGTCCACCTGGTGGATAATCTGCTGGTGATTCTCGAGAATGATCCGGAATATTTGCACTTTATGCTCGACGGGCAAACGATTGTGCTTGAAGACTACCTGCAAATGCGCATGGCGAACCTGCCGCTGCTGCAAAAATACATCCAGGAAAATCGCATCTTGATTGGTCCTTGGTACATTTTGCCCGATGAATACCTGGTATCTCCCGAGGCTACCATCCGCAATCTGAATATCGGCAAGCAAATTTGCGCCTTGTTTGGTCAGCGAATGATGATCGGCTACATACCCGACCCATTCGGGCATATTGGGCAGCTGCCGCAGATCTTCAAGGGCTTTCACATGGACACTGCCTGCCTGTGGCGAGGTGTACCTAAAGATACTCCCACGCTGGTGCGTTGGCAGGCTCCGGATGGCAGCAGCGTGTTACTGGCGCATCTGTATGACGGCTATGGCAATATTGCCGAGTGGCCCGCCGAGGATCCCGAAAAAAGCCTGGAAAAGCTGGACAACGAAACCGACAAACTGGAAGCGCTCAACCCAACCGACCACTTTTTGATGATGCGCGGCACCGACCATCTGGAACCGCGCCCCGAATTGCCTGAGCACATCCGCTATTACAACCAGCATGAAACCTCTGACAGAAGGGCCCTGCATTCCACGCTGCCTGCCTACCTGGCAGCAGTCAGCAAGGAAGTCGAAGAAAAATCGATCGATCTGCAATCGCTAAGCGGCGAGTTACGCGACCCGCAAAAGGCGCATATGCTGCCGGGCGTTTATTCGGCACGCATGTGGATCAAGCAGCGCAATCATTATTCCGAAACCCTGCTGGAACGCTGGGTGGAGCCTTTCAGCACCTGGGCTGAACTGCTGAAGCGTGGAGACGATGCCTTTTTGCCACTCAAACAACACGAAAAGACGACGCGTCTCAACGATCCCGGTCCGATCATCCACCAAACCTGGAAGCTGCTGATCAGCAACCACCCGCACGACTCGATCTGCGGCTGCTCGATCGACGAAACCCACAATGACATGATCAGCCGTTTCGACCAGGTGGACCAGGTTGGCGAAAGCCTTACCAGCCAGAGCCTGATGGCAATCCAATCTGAAATTAACACTCAAGGACCCGACCTGGAAGGCAAACTGGCAGCTGTGACCGTCTTCAATGCCTCACCTTACCCCAAAACTGAACTTGTGTCGGTGGATATCGACGTGGTATCCGATGATTCCCGCCTATCGGTAGTGGATGCAGCGGGAAACGAGCTGCCTTGCGAATGGGAATTTGAAGAACGCGAGTTCTGCGAATCGAACACTTATCGGATCAGTGCTCTGGCGGGCTGGCTGAGCGGCGCCGAAAGCAGCGGGCACAATAATCAGCGCCTTATCCGTGCCAGCTTTGGGCAAGACCCGGACATGCCCTGCATCAATGCCGAATTTTCGAATTTTTTAGAGCCCGATACCCAAAACCTTGAAAGCGCTCTTGCAGAAATAAGGAGCATGACCGCCATAAGTGACCCGGATTCGAAGGTGCGGGTCAAGATATTCAACGTGCCTACTGTTAGGCTATCGTTTGTAGCCAAGGACCTACCTGCCATGGGTTATCAAACCTGGTGGGTGCGCAACCAGGGGGTCAAAGAATTACTGCCTGTCGATTGGGAAGACAACGAAGAACTGCAGGAAAGCATCTCAAACGAATTTTTCACCCTGATACTGACCGGCGAGGACGGCAGCTTCAGCCTGCACGATAAAACCAACAACGTTCTTTACGAAAATCTGAACACTTTTGTCGATCGCGGTGACCGCGGGGATGAATACAATTACACTCCGCCCGAGAACGACAGTTTCTATACCCCTAAAATTGTAAGCGTTGAAACCACCAAGAATTCGCTTTCTGAGATGATGCTTTTACGCATGAACCTCGAAATCCCAATCGGTTTAAGCAACAGGCGCGACCAGCGCAGCAACGATTTTGTTACCTGCGCACTTGACGTTGCCCTGAGCCTTACCCGGGGTCTGCCACAAGTGAACGTGCAGGTGGTTTTTGACAATAACGCTCTCGACCACCGCCTGGAAGTACGCTTCCCCAGCGGGCTGGTTGTGGACACTGCCCGCTTTGATGGTCACTTCCAGATCGTGGAACGCCCTATTGATCTACCGGAAGCCGATTCTACCTGGCGCGAGCTGCCACGACCCGAGGTGCCACAGCGCGCCTTCACCGATGTAAGCATTGAAAGCCATGGGCTCACCATCGCCAACCGCGGGCTGCCCGAAGTGGCGGTATTGCGCGATGAGCAGGGAAAGGCTGAAATTGCGCTCACCTTGCTTCGCTGTGTGGGCTGGCTCTCACGCGATGATCTGTGGAACCGGCAGGGGCAGGCAGGACCGCCTTTACCCACCATGGGCGCCCAGGAGCAGGCAACTTACCTCTTCAATTACGCCATCATTCCCCATGGGGCTGATTTTGGCAGTGCCGTAGTGTTGGCTCAGTCTTACCAGGTCGATCTGGATACGATCGTCGGACCACTTAAAAGAGGGTGCATAGCGCCATCCAACCAGATGGTTACAGTGACACCCTCGGAATTCATGATCACCACACTCAAAGAAGCTGAGAATGAAGCCGGCTGGATTCTGCGCGGTGTGAACTTATCTGATGAAACCATCGACGTGAAGATCACTGCTAACCTTCCATACAAATCCGTGACGTTGGTCAACCTGGATGAAAGCCACCTGGCGGACCTTGAGTTACGGGAAAACGATGATGTTGAGCTGGCAGTGGGCGCACACAAAATCGTGACCTTCTTTTTCAGGATCAGCGACTGAAAATGGACAAGGCGACAAAAACGCCCACCTTAATGATCGGTGACATTCCGATCTATGGGCAATTGATCCTGGCACCAATGGATGGGCTTTCGGATGCCAGTTTCCGCTGGATCACGCGCAAACTGGGATCGGCGTATTCAGTTTCTGAATTCATTAACACCCTCGATTATGCCAACCAGAAAAGTTACGAGAAAAAAAGACTGCTCTACCGCGATTCGGAACGCCCCTTTTCGGTGCAGCTGCTGGACAATGACGCCGTGCGCATGGCGGAATGTGCTGCCCGGATTGAGGAAGAATTCCACCCCGACATGATTGACATTAACATGGGTTGTTCGGCGAAGAGTGTCTGCGGGCGTGGGGCTGGCGTGGGCGTGATGCGCAATCCGCAGTTGGTGCGCGATATCTTCCGGCTGGTGACGCAGGCGGTAAGCGTGCCAGTGACTGCTAAAATGCGCCTGGGTTGGGACGAAACCAATCACAACTTTATCGAGTTGTCTGAACTTGCGGTCGAGAACGGCGCCAAGTTGGTGGCGCTGCATGGTCGTACCCAAAAGAACTCTTTTAACAAACCTGCCCGTTGGGCACCAATTGGCGAACTGAAACGCAGGCTGAACGTGCCCGTGGTTGGCAACGGCGATGTAAAGACCGTGGCAGATGCCAGGCAAATGCTTAATGAAACCGGATGTGACGCGGCGATGGTTGGCAGAGCAGCTAAAGCCAATCCGTGGATCTTCAGCTGGCGAGATCGTGCTGAGGTTTCAGTTACGGAAGTCTACCAGACTGCGCGTTTTCAGCTGAAAGATATGTTGCGGCTGCAGCCGGAACGGGGTGTGATGCCCTTCCGTAAGTACCTAAAAGCCTATCTGGACCCCTACGACCTGCCCAGACCGCAAATGAAGCCCCTCCTTACAACCGATGACCCGGACATTTTGCTGGGTTTGATGAATGAGACTTTCTTATCGCTCGGCGCGCTGGTTGACGCGCCACTAATCATAGATTATTCAGAAATATATAGGTGAAATAATGGAATTGAATGCCAAGCTTGACCTGAAAGAAGAAGAAAAGCAATACAAACGCAGTATTTGGGCATGGACCATGTATGACTGGGCGAATTCCGCTTTCGCTACCACCGTCATGGGCGTGGTTTTGCCCACCTACTTTGCCACCTATATTGCGCAGGGTGCTGCCGTGCCGATTTGGGGCAACGCGGTGGCGATCGGAAGCCTGATCGCCGCATTATTGAGCCCCATCCTAGGCGCCATGGCTGATTTCAAAGCCAGTAAAAAACTGTTCATGGCGTTTTTTGTCGCGCTGGGAGTGATCAGTACCGCCCTGCTTTGGTTTGTGGTGGAGCCTGCCGATCAGACTTTGTGTATCGTTCTTTACATCCTCGGAACGATCGGTTTTGCCGGGTCGCTGGTTTTCTACGACAGCCTGCTTCCTCATGTTGCCAGGGAAGGCGAAATCGACCAGGTTTCTGCCCGGGGTTATGCCCTGGGATACATCGGCGGAGGCTTGCTGCTGCTGATCAATGCAGTCATGATCTTTCTTGGGCCCCGGTTTATGACAGGTATGCCCGAAGCTGAAGCCACAGCCCTGATGATGCGCCTCAGCCTGGTCAGTGTTGCGATTTGGTGGGCAGTCTTTTCCATCCCCCTCTTCAGGCACGTTTCTGAACCCCCCGCCCGCGGGGAAGCTCATGAAATTGGTCAGAATGTGGTCACGGTTGGTTTCAAAAGGCTGGGCAAAGCCCTCAGCGATATTCGTGGCTACAAGGACCTGTTCCTCTTCCTGATCACATTCTTCGTCTACGCGAATGGAATTGGCACGATCATCACCATGGCAGCCGCCTACGGTTCCGATTTAAACTTCAGCGTGCTAACCATTTTGGGCACATTCCTGATGGTGCAATTCGTGGCAGCGCCATTCTCGATTCTTTTCGGTAAGCTTGGTAAAACACTGGGGAACAAAAAAGCGATCAGCCTCGCACTGGCCATTTATGCCGTAATTGCTGTTTTTGGCTTCTTCATGAAAGAGGAGTGGCACATGTTCGTGCTTGGCCTTGGCGTAGCGATGGTGCAGGGTGGCAGCCAGGCGCTGAGCAGATCGCTGATTGGGAAGATGATGCCCAAGAGCAAAAGCGCCGAGTTTTACGGCTTTTTCAGCGTTTCAGAGAAGTTCAATACCGTGGTTGGCCCGGCATTAATGGCATTCATCACCGCTCGAACTGGTGACCCGCGTTTGGGCATCGTTTCCCTGGTAGTTTTCTTTATTGCAGGCATCGTGCTGCTGCGGTTCGTGAACGTGGACCGGGGCATCGCCCAGGCAGAAGCTGTGGATGCAGAGATGGTGGAATTGTAGGTTCAGATTTAGAAATGGTGTTCCTGCGGGAGAGGTGCGATCCTCCTGATCTTTTCAGTCACTGCGACTGCTTGTCACCGCGAGGGAGTGTAGCGACCGTGGCAGTCTGCCTTTGACTTTGTCTTTGTCTTTTATTCTGTCACTGCGAGGGAGCGCAGCGACCGCGGCAGTCTGCCCTTGACTTTTATTTTATCAGTCTCTGCGATTGCTTTCGCACGGAGTGTGGAGTGAAACGATCGTGGCAGTCTACCCTTTAAACGTTAATTACCAGATTTTTCGTTTGAATTGCTTTAATTCAGACTGCCACGACCCTTTGCCAAACAGCCTGCCAGAAGACACTCCCCACGCTAGATGGCAAAGGGTCTCGCAGTGACCGAGATTCACGTTGCGGCTGGAGACGAGCCCCAGCCGTACGGAAGGTATTTCTCCTAATAAAACCTTCATCTCAATATTTCACAAAAGCTACTATAATTCAGGCTTGTGGAATTAATTAAAATACCCCCAGGAGATGCTTGTAAAAAATGAAGAGTTTTCGTGTCGCCGTTTTGGCAAATTTGAAAGAAAACGCGCCTGTTTTTGAAGGAATGAGCGATGATCAGTGGGATGATCTAGATTCCAGATCAACGGTTGAATCACTGGTCGATGCCCTGCGTGAAGGCGGGCACCAGGCTGACTTCCTGGAAGCCGATGACAGTATTATCGACACCGTGCGTGATTACAAGCCCGATATCTGCTTCAACATCGCCGAAAGTCACTTTGGCGATTCTCGCGAGGCGCAGATCCCGGCAATCCTCGAGAAACTGCAAATTCCTTACACCGGCTCCAAGATATTGGCGCTGGCGCTTACCCTGGACAAACCCATGACCAAGCGCATTCTGGCATGGCACAACCTGCCCACCCCCGAGTTTCAGAGTTTTGAGCGCGAAGATGAACCCCTGGAAGAAGGGATGGAGTTTCCGCTTTTCATCAAGCCCAGCCGGGAAGGCACTGGCATGGGCATCAGCTATGAGTCTATCCTGCATAATGAAAAAGAGCTGCGGACACAACTCCGGTACATCCTGAAAAAGTATAAGCAGAGTGCCCTGGTGGAACGCTATATAGAAGGGCGTGAGGTGACGGTCGGGCTGGTTGGCAACCTGATCGGACCGGTCGCCCGGCGCATACCGAAAGATGAAAATGCCCACCGCATCCAGGCGGGGCTGCACTTTTTGCCCCCGATGGAAGTGAACCTGGAGCCGTGGATTGAAGCGGGTGGTGTGTATGGCAACCTGCTCAAGACTGACCACGCTGCCGACCTGGAATATCTCTGCCCGGCGCCACTGGACGACGACATGGTAGATGAGTTAAACTGGCTGGCAGCCGCTGTGTTTAGAGTGACTGGCGCGCTCGATGTTGCCCGCATTGATTTTCGGCTGGATGTCCACGATAATTTCAAGCCTTACATCCTGGAGATCAACCCCCTGCCCGGTTTGATGCCCAAGCTTTCGGATATCGTCATCGAGGCTGAAGCGGATGGCATCAGCCACACAGAGTTGGTTAATATGATCCTGAATACAGCATTGCACCGTTACGGGCTGCTCTGATCTGACATGAATGTCACAATTCGCTTGCTCACCCTAACAGACTACCCCGCCCTGTTTGCATTGTGGAGCAGTTTGCCTGGTTTTAATCGGGGGTTGCGCAGCATTGATGACAGCCAGGAAGGCGTAGCCAAATTCCTGCAACGCAATCCGACTACCTGCTTCATCGCCGAAGCAGATGGACAGACCATCGGCGGGATTCTGGCTGGGCATGATGGCAGGCGCGGTTATATCTACCACGCCCTGGTGCATCCCGATTTTCAAGGCAAGGGGATTGGCAAGCTGCTGGCAAACACTGCCTGTGACGCGCTGAAAGCTGAGGGGATCACCAAGGCAGGCATGCTGGTTTTTGCAAGCAACGAGCAGGGGAATACGTTTTGGGAGAGCCAGGGCTGGCAAACCCGCCCTGACCTGGTCTATCGTAACAAGACACTCAACGAGGAGAACCTGTAGACATGACAATCGAATTCCGCCCCGCTGAACAAACCGATATTCCCTTTTTAGCCAAGGCTCGCCTCGATTTTTTGCGAGCGCTTGGGCAGACCTTGCCTGAGGATGAGCTGGATGGAGCCCAGTCACAAATTGAAGGATTTCTTGAGACCCGCCTGAACGAGCAGATCTTTGCCTGGATTGGTATTGTCGATGATAAGCCAGCAGCGGTAGGTTTTTTGCAGGTCTATAACGTCATGTACCACCCTCATTCGCAAACTGGGCGTAATGGGCGCATTATCAATATCCTGACCTGGTCTGAATACCGAAATCAGGGGCTTGCCCGCGGGATCATGGAACGCCTGGTTGCCCTAGCGTGTGAGCTTGAGCTCGATTATGTCGCGCTGGATGCCTCACCGGAAGGACGTCACCTTTATGAAAGCCTTGGTTTTGTGGAACTACCTCCGCAAGTTCATCCGCCGATGACATTGATTTTATAACATTACACAATTCCTCTCTCGGGTGCGCGTCGGAACGCAGTGTGGGTGTTCCCTGCCAGTAATTCTTTTGGCAAGATAAATGCAACCTTTATTCATGTTTTCTGAGTGGAGGTTTCTATGTCATTTGCAGAGGTCAAAGTTTTCCAGGTCTTGCCTGACAACATTGAAGCATTCGAAGAATTGGTCGTCACCATGACCCAATTTCAGAAATCGTGCCCGGGCTGCCAAAAAAACCGCTATCTGAAGCGTTTTTACACCTACGACGATGGCATCCAGGCTCCGCCGCGACCACTAAAAAAGGTGGTGGGTTTTGTCCGGTATTTGTCATTTTGGGAGTTCGACACGCTGGAAAACTACCATACTGCAACGCAGGAGTATTTTGCCCAATTTGAAAAATCTTTGCGAAAATTGCTCAAGGCACCTTTTGATATTCACTGCGGATACACGCTCGAGGAGGCAGATGATGACTGAACTGGCATACTGCGGTCTGGTTTGCGAGGAATGCCCCGTTTTCCAGGCGACCAAAAACCGGGATGAGGTGCACAAGCGCTGGCTGGCGGCGGAATATTCCAGCGAAGAATTGTGCCTCACGACCAAAGACATGACCTGCTATGGCTGCCACAGCCAGCAGCGACTGGAATCACGCATGTGCAGGGGGTGTCGCGTGCGTGCCTGTGCTGTCACCCGCCCGATTGAAAATTGCGCGCATTGCGTTGAATATCCGTGCAGGTTGATTGAAAGGTTTATTTCAACAGAAACCGACGCTCGTTTGCAGCTGGAGATGGAGCGAGCAAGGATTCCGCTCATCGCGTAGGGGCGGGTTGCCATGACCAAAAAAAGATGCTTAAAAAGAAGGTGAGGCTGGAGCCTCACCTTTGATCTAAATCGTAGAACTAATCTCTGCGGGGGGGACGGCGGTCGCCACCACGGTCGCCACCACTGGACCGGCGGTCACCACCACGGCGATCACTACCACCGGAACGACGGTCACCACCACGGCGATCTCCACCACCAGAACGGCGATCTCCACCACCAGATTTGCGGGGGTTATCGTGCTCGCGGGCTTCTTCCGCAGTCCAGCCTTCCAGCAATGCTTTGCGGGAGAGCCTGATCTTGCCTTCGGGGGAGATATCGATGACCATTACAGTCAGCTCGTCGCCCAAATTGACCACGTCCTCAACCTTCTCGACGCGATCAGATGCCAGTTGAGAAATATGCACCATGCCATCAACGCCGGGCAGAATTTCAATGAAAGCACCAAAGTCGGCTATGCGCACAGCTTTGCCGGTGTAGATCTTGCCAATCTCAGCAGTTTCAGTCAAGGCTAAGATGCGATCGCGGGCTTCTTCAAAGCCAACACCGCTGGTTGAGGCGATGAAAACCGTGCCATCGTCAGAGATATCGATCTTGGTGTTGGTTTCTTCCTGCAGGGCTCGAATGTTCTTGCCACCGGGTCCGATGATTGCGCCGATTTTATCAATCGGCACCTTGATGGATTCGATGCGAGGAACATGGGATTTCAGGCTTGGACGCGGCTCAGCAATTGTCTGGAGCATCTGGTCCAAAATGTAGAGACGGGCAGATTTTGCGCGATCCAAGGCTTCAGCCATGATCTGGGGGGTGATCCCGGCAATCTTGATGTCCATCTGCAGGGCGGTAATGCCATTGCGGGTGCCGGCGACTTTGAAGTCCATATCACCAAGGTGATCTTCGGTTCCAAGGATATCGGTCAGGATGGCGTACTTGTCGCCTTCCTTGATCAAGCCCATGGCAACGCCAGAGACCGGGTTGGTAATCGGTACGCCGGCATCCATCAGCGCCAGGGTGGAGCCACAAACAGATGCCATCGAGGACGATCCGTTGGACGCCATCACTTCGGATACCAGGCGCAGGGTGTAGGGGAAGGTTACTTCGTCGGGGAGCACTGGCACTAAGGCTCGTTCAGCCAGGGCGCCATGACCTATCTCGCGCCGTGATTGCCCACCGATGCGTTTGGTTTCGCCGGTGGAATAGGGCGGGAAGTTGTAGTGGTGCATGTATCGTTTCGATTCCATCCCGTTCAAGTTGTCCAGTTCCTGGGCTTCCTTGGGGGTGCCAAGGGTTGCCAGGGTAAGCACCTGGGTTTCACCGCGGGTGAACAGACCAGAGCCATGAGCGCATGGGGAGATATCGATCTCGCTGCTAATTTCGCGTACTTCATAGACCTTGCGGTTGTCGGGGCGTTTGCCCTGGTTCAGAATCCGGTCGCGGATGATCGCTTTTTCAGCATCATCAAAAGCGGCGGTGTAAGCTGCAAGTGCTTCCGCGGTCGGTTCTTCGCCAGCTGCTTCGAGCAGGTAGGCATTTTTGATTTCGTCGATGCCGCCATAGAGGTTTTCTTTGCTATATTCCTGGTCCAAAAGGGCTTCCAATCGGGAGCCAACAGCTTCTTTTGCCTGGACGGTGAGACCGCTGTCTTTCACGATAACCTTGACATCGCGTTTGGATTTGCCAATCTCGGCAGCCATTTGCAGCTGGGTCTCAATGATCGGTTGGATGGCTTGGTGCGCCAATTGCAGCGCTTCTGCCATCAGAACTTCGGTGACTTCGTTGGCACCGGCTTCGACCATGGTGATAGCATCTTTTGTGCCAGCTACACGTAGGTCGAGTGTTGAAATTGCCATCTGCTCGAGGGTGGGATTAACCACCAGTTCGCCATCGACAAAACCAACCCGTACGGCGCCGACCGGACCGTCAAAAGGGATGTCCGAAATCATCAGGGCTGCGGAGGCAGCGTTGATGGCGAGCATATCCAGGGGGTTTTCGTCGTCAGCTGAGAGAGACATGAGCACAACCTGTACCTCGTTGCGCATCCCATCGGGGAAAAGCGGACGCAATGGGCGGTCGGTAATACGAGCCACAAGCGTGGCGTCGGTGGAGGGGCGCCCTTCACGGCGGAAGAACGATCCGGGGATTTTACCGCCGGCATACATGCGTTCTTCGTAGTCCACAGTCAATGGGAAGAAATCGGTTCCTTCACGGATGTTGCCCATGGTGGCAGCGGCAAACATCATTGTGTCGCCCTGCCTCATAATCACTGATCCGCCAGCCAAACGGGCGATTCTGCCTGTTTCGAAACTGACTTCTTTACCTCCAAGTTGTGTGAGGTAATACTTTGCTTCAGGTTTCATTTTTTTCCTTTCACCTGTTGCCAGATCAGGGACTGAAAATCGGTGACCAGAGTTGATCAGCGTTTTTCAATTCCCGTCTGGCTGATTAAATTCCACAATTACCCCTTCAAAATATCTTGGAGAGGTAAAAGTGGTTTGATTACTGTTTTTCTGAAATTACTTTCTGCGGATACCCAAAGTCTCGGTGATGGTCATAAAGCGTTCGTAATCTTTCTGGCGTAAATAAGCCAGGAGGCGACGGCGCTGACCGACGAGTTTCAGCAGACCACGGCGGGAACTTTCATCGTGTTTGTTCGCCCGCAGGTGGTCAGTCAGTTGAGCAATTCTCTTGGAAAGCAAGGCAATTTGAACCTCAGGTGAACCAGTGTCGCCCGATTTGGTTGCGAATTGATTGATAATCTCAGTTTTTTCAGTTTTTGTTAATGCCATGACGTATGCTCCTATACATATTTTTTTTTTGCAGGTCTCCCTGATTGCAGCCTAAAAAAAGGACCGCGCACCGGACCAGTCATTGAGAGGAATTATAACAGGATTTCATCGTTGCGCAAGAAAAAGATTATGCTCTGTTTATCATTCTGAACGGTGTTTATCATTCTGAACGCTGTTTGTCATTCTGAACGATGTGAGGAATCTTTTTTTGTGGGCGGACTGAAGAACACAACCTGGTCTCTGCCAAGCACATTCTTCATCTACGCGAGTTTTATGCAAGGGAGGGCTGAAAGAGGTAGTTGTCAGCAATTCAGGAAGAGCAGAGGCTATACCCAGAAGGAGGGTGCCGGGAAGTATTCCACGTAGATAAGTCCTTAGACTAATGACATCCCTATACTTGGAGATTTAGATGCAAGTAAAACGTAATCAGCACCGTTGACGCAGTAAATTCTAACTAAACCACTTAATTTTCTGTTGTGAAAGAACTGCCTTTGACAACACTAAGGGGCCAGGCAGTGAAAACACCTGTGTTGGGGCTGTTGAGGTCACCCACAATTGACTCGGTTGCCAATAAGCAGGCAGTAATACATGACTCATCCTGCACAATCGCCATCAGGGTCTGGTGGCGTTCCTCGTTGCTATAGAAAGCTGGCACGTAACGCAGTGGGAAGGCTTTACGAGTGACGCGATGCAAACCTGTACTTTCCAAGATAGTGACACCGGTTATACCAACATTTTCCCATACGGTAAGAACATCTATTAATTTATCTGGATCATCCAAAACAAAGAATATCATATGCATAGAAGGCTCCTTTTTGAAAATTCGTTAATGATCTGATGTGGGCGGACTTTGTGGTCCTAAATCTTGTTTATTGTTTCCAGGTAAAACTTCTGTCATTGGTAATAATTGGGTCACCTACATTTTACATTAAAGCCCAACATCAGGTAAACTACGATTTACGCAGCTGAAAGTAAGCCTTGGTCAATAAATCGCACCAGTTTCACTGCATAATTTTTTCTTGTGCTCCTAATCAATTCAAAAATTCCCTGTTTGAATTATTCTGGGTATTGCCTTCCCAGTTTGCCTTCCATTCTGGATTTTTCCTCTGTCAAGCATTGCTATTTTGGCTCTTAATTTGTGTCCACTTTTTCGTCACAATCCCAAGACCGGCACAAACCCAGAAAAGCAAGATCTCTTTTAATACGGGCGACTTGCCACGGTCGCCCAAACCGATTAATCTAGAGCGCCCACACTGCCGTTCGCTACCCTCACGGACCCTGCTCCATAAAAGGGGGGCTTCTTAATGATAGCAATCCCGCTCTGTTGTACATCAGTCTAATTTCCAAAAACACTCGGAAGTGATGTTACAATACTCTGGCATTCAAGCCCTGCTCACTCTATTCGGGGCTAGTAACAAAACAAGGAGATTGAATGACCGAGGAAAACCCCCGCATTGACAAATTGAAGGCTATGCGAGCCGCGTCCAGGTTAGGTGGTGGACAAGACCGCATCGACAAACAGCATGCCAAGGGCAGCCTGACCGCCCGCGAACGCATCGACCTGCTGCTCGACAAGGGTACCTTCCGCGAAATCGGAGGCCTGACCACCGGCATGAACGACCCGGAAGGCAAATCTGGCTATGGCGACGGCGTCGTCACTGGCTACGGACAGGTGGATGGGCGCACCATCTACATCTATGCGCAAGATTTTACCTTCCAGGGCGGCTCGCTTGGTAAAATGCAGGCTGATAAGATTTGCCGCGTGATGGACCTGGCAGTCAAAACCGGCTCACCCATCGTGGGCATGATCGATTCAGGCGGCGCGCGCATACAGGAGGGCGTTTATAGCCTGGGTGGTTATGCCGAGATCTTCCGCCGCAACGCCATTTATTCCGGTGTGGTGCCCCAGATCAGCCTGATCATGGGTCCTTGTGCCGGCGGCGCATCATACTCCCCGGCTGTAACTGACCTGATCATTATGGTGCGCAAGCAATCCTACATGTTTCTGACCGGACCAGCTGTGATCAAGACAGTGACGGGCGAAGAGGTCGACTCTGAGACTCTCGGAGGTGCCGATGTGCACCTGAAGGTGAGCGGCAACTGTCAGCTGGTTGGCGACAACGAGCAGGAAGCAATCGCGCTGGCTCGCCAGGCGCTATCTTACCTGCCTTCCAATAACGTTGAACAAGTTCCGGTCGCGCAAACCGATGATCCAACAAATCGACGCTCGGAAATGCTGAACAACTTGGTGCCGGAAGACCCCAGTATGTCTTACAGTATGCAGGATGCGATCAACACGATCGTAGACCAGGGTTCCTTCCTGGAGATCCAGGCTGGCTACGCCCCTAACGCGATCGTTGGGCTGGCGCGTCTGGCTGGGCGCGCGGTGGGCGTGGTTTCGCAGGAACCAGCCATGATGGCTGGCGTGATGGATATCAATTCGGCTGATAAAATCGCACGGTTGGTGCGCATGTGCGATGCTTTCAACCTGCCGATTGTGACTTTTGTTGATTCCCCAGGATTTTTGCCCGGTGTGCAGCAGGAATATGGCGGCGTAATCCGGCATGGAGCCAAGGTGCTCTTTGCTTACGCCGAGGCGACCGTGCCAAAAGTGAGCGTGGTCACCCGCAAGGCTTACGGCGGCGCATACGTGGTGATGAGCAGCAAATACCTGGGCACGGATATCACCTACGCCTGGCCTTCTGCTGAAATCGCAGTGATGGGCGCCGAGGGTGCCGCGAACATACTCTATGGTCGCCAGATCAAGGCAGCAGACGACCCCCAGGCTGAGCGAGAACGTCTGACCCAGCAATACCAGGAAGACTACCTGAACCCATACGTGGCAGCCAAAGCTGGTTACATCGATGAAGTCATCGAGCCGGCAGAAACCCGCCAAAAACTGATCGAAGCATTGCAGGCACTTGAAAACAAGGTTGAAATGAACCCCGCCCGCAAGCACGGCAACATGCCGGTTTAGGCGGTAACATGACAACATTTCAACAAGGTTTATTGATCACCGCGATCGGCATGGCGCTGGTTTTTGTGATGATTTTGGCTCTGTGGGGCATCATGGCGTTACTGGTGAAACTGACCAACAAACCGGAAGCCGAAGAAGAAGAGCCGTTTGCTGAAGTAATTGCTGTCGAAACCGAAAAAGCTCCTGCCAATGACCATAACGGTGCACTCGCGGCTGCGATTGCGGTTGCCTGGGCGCTGCAAAGCCAGGCGGCAATAAACGCTTTCGCCCCCCACTCAACACCTGCGAGTTCGGATAACGCCTGGCTGACTGCCGGCAGAACCCAACAACTCTATTCAAACACCATCAGAGGACGGAACCGATGAAAGTTAATCTCACCATTGAAGGAAAACAATACCAGGTAACCCTGAACGATTTGAATGCCAGACCAATCATCGCCGAAGTGGATGGAAGGACCTACGAAGTTTGGCCAGAAGATGAGCAAGCTTCCACCCCGGCAAACAGCAGCAGCGCATCCACACCGGTCGCACCTGTAACGCCTGCGCCGGTTCCAGTTGCGGCTGGCAGCCAGACCCTGAACGCACCCCTGCCGGGTGTGATCGTCTCGATTGAGGTGAAAGAAGGTCAGGGTGTTAGCATTGGGCAGGAGCTTTATGTGCTGGAAGCGATGAAGATGAAAAATTCGATCAAGGCTGACCGGAATGGCAAGATTGCATCCATCCACGTGAACCCTGGTGATTTGGTGAAACACAATCAACCGATCATGACTTTCGAAGGGTAGGAGGAAGTCAATGGATTTCACCCAATTGTTACAAGACCTGGGTAAAGGCTTTGCCGCGTTTACCTGGGGCAATGCGGTCATGATTTTGGTCGGATTGGTGTTGATCTACCTGGCGATCTGGAAAGAATACGAACCTGTGTTGCTTCTGCCGATCGGCTTTGGTTGTTTGCTTGCAAATTTGGGCATGTCGAACGAAGTCGGTTTTATGAAAGTCATCTATGATGCCGGAATCAAGACCGAACTTTTTCCACTGCTGATTTTTGTGGGCGTGGGCGCAATGATCGACTTCAGCCCGCTGCTCTCGCAGCCCAGCCTGGTTTTGCTGGGGGCTGCCGGGCAGTTTGGCATATATTTCGCGCTTTTGCTGGCGATTTTGCTGGGCTTTCCACTCAATGAGGCTGCGGCGATTGGCAGCATTGGTGCCATTGATGGTCCAACCGCAATTTTCGTCAGCGAACGGCTCGCGCCAAATCTGCTCGCGCCGATTGCAGTGGCAGCATATTCCTATATGAGCCTGATTCCGATCATACAGCCCCCGATCATGAAGCTTATGACCACCCGCAAAGAACGCCTGATCCGCATGGAATATTCGCCCAAGCCGGTCTCGCGCCTGACGTTGGTGCTCTTCCCGATTTTGGTTACGGTCTTGGTTGCCTTGGTTGCGCCGGATGCCGCCCCTCTGATGGCAGCACTGATGCTTGGCAACCTTCTGCGGGAAGCACTGGTGGTGGATCGCCTCAGTAAGACAGCACAGAACGAGCTGATCAATATCGCCACGCTCTTCCTGGGGCTGGCAATCGGCTCGACCATGACCGCTCAAAGCTTCCTGAACACGGACACAATATTGATTTTGGCGCTCGGTTTGCTGGCTTTTATCGTCGACACTGTCGCCGGATTGCTTTTTGGCAAGCTGATGGCTGTGGTTACCAAGGGCAAGGTCAACCCGCTGATTGGGGCGTGCGGGATTTCTGCATTCCCGATGGCTGGACGTTTATCGGCTAAGATGGCGCTGGAAGAGGACCCGACCAATTTTATCCTGATGCATGCCATGGGTTCCAACACTGCTGGTCAGCTTGGCAGTGTAATTGCCGGCGGCGTTTTGTTGGCGTTGGTTATGGGTGTCGGTGGATAAGGTTTTTTAGGTTTTTGATCAGAAAACGCCTGCTGTTGCAGGCGTTTTTTTTTGATCACCTCTTCTTGCTGGACAAGATTTGGGCGAGTTTGGAACCCGCCCCTTCGAAAGCAGTGGGTTCTTCTGTAAGGGAGTCCCCTGCCCTCGTGAGGGTCCATGGTCTCCCACACATGTTTTTTCATTTGTAAGGGAGGCCTTCCACGGCCTCCCGCGACTTGCGGTCACGGCACGGTACGGCATGGAAGCCGTACCTTACAAGTGGCCCCTACGACCTTGTGGTGGAGACATTCGGTCAGAACGCGTGCCCGGCGAGGAAACCGGCACGATCAACGGTCGGGATACCGGCACGAACTCAGGCGAATAGCTTACTCATATCTCAGCGCATCAACCGGCTGGAGGCTGGCTGCCTGGCGGGCGGGGTACCAGCCAAAAAAGACGCCTACCAGCGTAGAGAAAACGGTTGCCAACAAGACCACTTCAATCTGCACAACCGGGATCAGGGGAGTGCCGCTGTTTCTGGCAATCGTGCCAACAATCTGGGCGAGTCCCCAACCCAAAATCACGCCAAATATTCCACCAATCAGACTGAGCAAGGCTGATTCCGTCAGGAACTGGAGCATTATATCGCCTTTGCGAGCGCCAAGGGCTTTACGCAAACCGATCTCGTTGGTGCGTTCGGTGACCGTGACCAGCATGATGTTCATAATTCCGATGCCACCGACGAGCAAGGAGATACCGGCAATTCCTGCCAGGAAAATGGTGAGAATGTTGGTGATCTGATTAGCAATATCGAGAATGTCTTCCTGGTTGGTCAGGGTAAAATCATTCCCCTGCCTGGGAGTGAGCCGGTGGGTTTCGCGCAGCACTTGTTGGGCTTCACTGATTGCCAGGTCGATCGATTGGGAATCCTGTGCCTGGATGATAATATATTGGACCTGATCGGGGATGGTCTGGCGGGTCACCCGCAATTGCATGGTTGTGATCGGCATGTATGCCTGCAAGTCAGGGTTGTTAAACTGGTTACCACCCTGGGCTTTAGCCACGCCAACCACCCGGTAAGGGAAATTGTTGATGCGAACCGTACTGCCCACAACGCCGCTGGTGCGACCAAATAAACCTTCTGCCAGGTCTGGACCAATGACGACCACTGAAGAGCGCGTGTCAACATCTGACGCGGTGATGAATTCTCCCTCAGCTATTTCCAATCCGGTAATCTCGGTATATTCCGGATAACTGCCAAAAACTTGTGTTTGAATCCGGCTATCCCCCAAAGAAAAAGAGCTCTGACCCATCATCACAGGTGTGACCCGCAAAATATGCGGGGCACGGATACGGTTGGACAGTGCGTTGGCATCGGTTAGGGTGAGTGGTTTGGGGTTGGTGATTTCGTCGTCTCCGCCAGGCATGACGTAGATAGAATTAGTACCAATCGATTCGATCTGCCCCAAAATACTGTCTGAGGCTCCGGCGCCAATGGACAACATGCCGATAACTGCGCCAACACCGATCACGATCCCCAAAACGGTCAGGAATGAGCGCATTTTGTTGGAGAGAATGCTGGTAAGGGCTTCTTTGAGTACTCGAATATACATCAGCGCTGCTCCCCTTCCATGATTTTGCCATCGAAAAGCCGGATCGTGCGCTGCGCCTGTTTGGCAACGTCTTTGTCGTGGGTCACGAGCACAATGGTGGTGCTCTTTTCGCGGTTCAATTTCAACAACAAATCCATCACTTCCTGCCCGGATACAGAATCCAGGTTACCCGTAGGTTCGTCTGCCAGAATAATGGCAGGATGATTCACCAGCGCACGGGCAATGGCGACGCGCTGCTGCTGTCCCCCGGAAAGCTCGTTTGGCTGGTGTTTGAGGCGGTCACCCAGCCCTACCAGCTGGAGCATTTCTATGGCTCGCTCGGTGATGTTGGTTGGATCATCACTGTAACGCAGGGGCAACTCGACGTTTTCAACTGCAGTAGCGCGGGCGAGCAGGTTGTATTTTTGAAAGATAAATCCGATTTTGCGATTGCGCACGACGGCAAGTTCGTCATCATCCAGGTTGGATACCAACAAGCCGTCCAGGTAGTAATCCCCGCTGGTGGGTGAATCGAGACAGCCGATCATGTTCATCAGTGTCGATTTACCCGATCCGCTGGGACCCATGATGGCAACCATCTCACCGGGGTAGATATCGAGGCTGACACCGCGCAAGGCATGCACGTCGTTGCTTCCACCGAGGTGGAAGACCTTGGTGAGGTCCCGGATCTTGATTACAGGAGCAGGTGTGTTTTCAATCATCAACGAAACCTTGAACCCGGACCCATGCGGAAACTGGAAAGGAGGTCGATCGGTGGGTTGACCACGATCAGCTCACCCTCGGCGATGGTAGTTCCGAGCACTTCGATCAGTTGGTTCGAGTATGCACCAACTGTTACCTGCACCATTTCGGGGTTGCCATTTCGCAGGACGTAGACGTAATCGAGACCATCACGAGAGAAGATCGAATCGGCGGGAATCACCAACGCACCTGGCTTTTCATCGGTCAGGATGCTGACAGCCGCAGTCATGCCGGGTTTGATTCTGTCTGATTGATCTTCAAGTTTGATTGTGACAGTGTAATTGACGACACCCGTGCTGCGATCGGCAGTTGAAGAAATATCGGATACGACGCCCGAGAATTCCTCTTCAAAATAGGCATCGAAAAACAGACTAACGGATTGACCAATTTGAATGGCAGGGATATCGACCTCGGAAATGGGAACTTCGACGAACATTTCACTGATATCGGCAACTTCGCCAGCAACAGTGCCGGGTCTGACCTGATCACCTGAAACCTGCACGAGGCTCAGCAGGGTTCCATCAAAAGGTGCTTTGATGAATTGAGTCGCGAGTTGTTTCTCTGCCAGGCTGAGCTGCAATTCCAGCTTTTCAACCTCCACCGGATCCGGACCGAATTGGATTTTTTCCAGATCCTGCCGCCACATCGACTCATTTTCTTTCTGCAGGTCCAGCTGGCTCTGTACGCTGTTGATTTGCTGTGAGATCACCTGGGGGTCGCAAAAATCGAGGGCAGTTTTGGCAGCCTGTACGCGCAGCCACCCGGTCTCCGAAGGCCAATTCTGGTATGCTTCCAAGGCAGTGTCGTAATCGCTGCGCAGGTTGTCTGTGCGCCAGGTTTCGCATTCACGCGATTCGAGGTTAAGCAGCTGCGTTTCAAGGTCATTAATTGCAGATTGCACCGATTCGATATTATTGTTCAGGGTAGCACGCTGCAGCAAAATGTTGGCATCCAGCTGGTCGAGTGCCTGGGTGGCAGTGATTTTATTCAGGGATGCCTGGATGATCTCAGCGGGCAGGTCGTTTTCGTCCAGGCTGAGCAGAATCTGATCTTTCTCAACCAGGTCGCCTTCTTCAACTTCCACTGAAGCGACCGTTCCACTGGTCTGCCAGGTAAGGACAATGGATTGGCGTGGGCGGACGTTTCCGGTACCGCTTATGGTGGTTTGCAGGGTTTCGCGGGTAAAAGGCGTGGTCCGTAATTCGGCTATCGCGGCTTCACGGGTTTGCTGCTGTCGGTAGATATTGAACAGGAAGACCGCACCTGCTATCACCAATAGGATTAAGATGGTCAACCACCATCCGGATTTCTTTTTCTTTTTTACGGGCATTGACTCAGTCGTCATAAGTTCTCCATTCAACAGATTCAATCAATAGTAATTGTTATTTATAAGAGTTACGTATATTTGCCGCATGATTTCAGCGGATAATTCTTGAGACCGCCTTAAACGCTGGATGGCTGGCATCACGCATGAGAGCAAAGAGCGTCATCTCGACGCTGGTCAGGTGGATGCCTTCGCCTCTTAATTCGCCCAGGGCAATTTCTTTATTGGTTAAAAAACGGGAAGAGACGGCGTCAGCAACCATCCAAACCTCAAAACCATTCGCCTGCAAGTCGATGGCGCTCTGATAGAGACAGATGTGACTCTCAAAGCCGCAAAGAAGGGCTTGTTTTTTGCCAGATTGCTGGATGGCACTTCGCAGTTTTTCATCTTCCCAAATGCTGAAGCTGGTGCGGGGGTATTCGTAATGATCAGGCAGAAGCGCGCGAATTGAGTCGGTGGTATGACCAATTTTGCCAGGAGCCTGGGCGGTGAGGAAGATGGGCAAACCCAACTCCAGGCTGCCCTGGACGAGCCTGCGCACATTTTGGTTGACGAGTTCAGATTCGGTAACTACTTTTGCCAGGTTGCCCTGCACATCGATGACCACTATGAAAGCTTTTTCTATCTCAAGCACAATACCTCCACTTTGACATAACCATTATAATTTGTAGCCAAGGTGAATATGAAACCAGCACAAGCTTTTGATGTTATTGTTGATTCGTTAAAACTATGGTGGAACGATTGGGGCAACCAGGTGGTAGTCTCATTGGTAGCAATTTTGGTGAGCCTGACCGTGGTTTTGCTGCCAGCCGCCCTGTTTGGGATCTACCAGGAAACGCTCGACCTGACCCACCGCGAACGCAGCGGGCTGATTGGCTTTTGGAATGGCTTTAAAAAGTCCCTCGTTAAGAGCCTTGGCTGGGGGGCGATCAACCTGGTGGTGTTGTTGGTGTTGTCGACTAATATCTGGTTTTATTACAATTCCCAGCTTATGTCTGCCCCAACTCTGACAATCATCACAATCATCATGGGCGTGCTCTGGATCATCTGGCAGTTCTTCAGCCTTTCATGTTATTTTTTGCAGGAAGAACAGACGCTAAAGCTGGCATGGAAAAACGGTCTGGTGGTCATTCTGAAGCAGCCGTTTTACGCATTGATCATTTCATCGGTTATGCTGGCACTGCTGGCGTTGTCTTTTACTGTTTATATACCCCTTGTTTTAGGCAGCATCCCGCTAATGGCAATCCTCGGTCTCAAGGCAGTCCAGGCGACGATAAAATAGCGACCGACCGTACCGTCGTTTTTCACAGACCGCTGATGAGGTAGTATTCCTACATTAATTCCATTAAGAATTTCCAAGCTCTGCTATACTTAATATACTGATGAACTTAGCTTTTGGGAGTTGAGATATGGCTAGAAAAGTGCTCGGATACATCGAATTAGTCTGGACTTGCGATAGTTGTGGAACACGCAACCCGGGGGCAATCAAATCATGCACATCCTGCGGTGCGCCGCAACCAATCAATGTCCATTTTGAACGGGTTGACCCGGAAACTTTCAATTTTATCAAAGACGAAGCGCTGATCCGAATGGCGAAATCTGGTCCGGACAAGCATTGCCCCTATTGCGGCACACGCAACCTGGCAGACGCCCAGGTTTGTGTGAATTGCGGCGGCGACCTGACCATTGGGGCAACCTCGCGACCGACAGGCATTTTGACCGCGGAAGAACCGGCTCCGATCCCGGAACCATCCATTCCCAGCACCCCCTCCACAGTTCAAACCGAACGCAAACCGATCCCAAAATGGGCGATCATTGTCATAGCGCTGGTGCTGCTGGTTTGCTGTTTTTTTGGGACGATGTATTTTATCCGCATGAACCAGACCGACAAGATGGATGCCACTGTTTCCAGCACTTCCTGGCAGCGCCAGGTGGCACTGGAAGCCTACCAGCTGGTGCGCGCCAGCGATTGGAAAGCAGACATACCCTTCAACGCCCAGGCATACGATTGCCAGCTGCGTTACAAATATAATTCCGACAACCCCACCCAAAACTCGGAGGAGGTGTGCGGTACACCCTACACAGTCGATACCGGAACCGGCATCGGCGAGGTGGTGCAGGACTGTTATTACAAGGTGTACGAAGAATATTGCTCTTATGACACCATGCAGTGGGTGGTTGTCGACACGCTGACAGAAAATGGCTCAGGTACCGACGCGTTCTGGCCCACGACCAACCTGGGAACCAACGAGCGGCTGGGCAATTCAAGCGAGCGGTATACGATCACCTTCTTGGCGAGCAGCGATAGTTACGAATACAGCACCACGGATTACAACCTGTTCCAATTAGCCCAGCCTGGCAGCAGCTGGGTGATCGAGGTGAATGGTCTTGGCGATGTAACGTCGGTTAACCCGGAGTAGGCCCAAGATCGAAATGTGACCCCGTACCTGAAGGCTCGGTCAGGAGACCTGCGCCAGCTAAGGGATACCTTTGCCAACAAAGCTCGGTCCCACAGGGAGGCTTCGCACTCAGGAGACCTTCGCCAACGAAAAGCCAACTACTAAAACGCGTCTATCTCGAGCCAGCGATCGCCGTCTTTGAATGCATAAACGGGTGCCCAGGCGAGACCGAAGAATTCCACCACCACATCCTTCTTCAACGGTTTAACGAAAATTTCCTGGATTTCAACGGCTTTATCTTTAGCATTTGCCTGGTACTCCGCGATTTCTTCCTGCATCTTCGCATCAAGCTCGGCTAATTCAGATTTGTACCTTTCGATCATGGCTTCCGATTCTTCCACGTTAGCTTTGGCGGTGGCGGTCATACGACGCTTCGTAAGTGAACTGTTGATGCTCCTTTTCCGTTTACCAAGCAATCCGATGACAGTCTGCAGACCGGTACCTGCCTCTTCTATGCGCCGGTGATTGAGGGTCTGCTTGTCTTTCTCGAGCGCCATTTCTTCTTTGACCAGTTTATTTTCGACAGTTTTCTTCTGCTTGTCATACTTTGCCTGGATCTTTTCGACCCCATCGTCAAAATTTGATCTCCCAGCCTGTTGGGTGCGGGCGATGAAATCTTCTTTGCTCTCGCCAATTTCTGAAACAAGTTTCAGATCGGGGTTTTGGTAGAGTGTGAGTTGATAGTTACGGTAGAGCCAATCGGCAAAATCCTTGGAAAGATCTGTAACATTTTTTTCGTCATCAAAGGGATATACCAAATCGGCAAAAGTCGCACCAGGCAAGGCACTTGGATCAAATTCATTGGAAGGGATCTCATCTACCTGGTAATCCTGCCACTGAACCAGACCGCGGGTTTGCAGCTCGGGCAGAAGCACGGTTACGCGCTTTTGCGTATTGACGTTGTAGGTGCGGTTGGCGAACCAGATCTGCGCCTGCCCGAGCAGCGTCGGGCGGTAATGGTAGCGCGGCTGGGTAGTGGGCGAGATTCCACGATCGGCAGTCGCTTTGTAGGCATCACCGAGACTGGTTTTGACAGGCAGGTAAAAGACATCCACCTTCGAGCCTAAAACAGGCTGGCTCTGGCGACCGGGAAGGTCACTATTGCTGCCACTGACCACTTCTGCTGCCGAAACGGTTTGCCCAGATCCGCTCAATGCGGCGGAAACCAGGCGCACATCAGCGCCCACCAGGCGGTTGAGGTCTTCCAGTTTGTTACGTGTGATCGGACCAGGCAGATAGTTCATCGCCCAGCGGGTGGTGAAGATTTCGGGACCCTTGGAGTGTACATTGTGCAGCAGGAAAACTCGTTTTCCCAACGAGGAAATCGCGTTGTCAAAGAAGGGGCGGTCGAAACTGCCGGATACATTGGTGAGTCCATCCAACAGGCGCTGCTTGTCCTGGTCGGTTTGTAATTTGCCGATCACCCAGGTGCCAGCGTTGGAAAGGGCTTTGTAGTCCAGGTCGATCGGGTTTTGCGTGGAAAGCACCAGTCCAACCCCAAAAGCCCGGGCTTGTTTGAGCATGCGCAAAATGATCGGTTTGCTGGGCGGGTTGGCAACCGGCGGCAAGTAGCCCACGATTTCGTCAAAATAAACCAGGGCACGCAGGTCGCTGGTTCCCGATTGTGCGCGCATCCAGGTTTCGACAGCGGAATAGAGCAGGGTCACGAAGAACATGCGTTCGGCATCAGCCAGGTGTGCCAGGTAAAAGACGCTGTGGCGTGGTTTACCATCCGGGGAATAAAGCAGGCTCTGGATATCCAGGGGCTGCCCTTCCAGCCAGCTTTCAAAGGACGGAGCTGCAATGAAGTTATTCAAAAGCATCGCCAGTTCAAAGCGATCCTTCTCGGGGTAGAACTTGGAAACCGAGAAGACACCCAATTTCTCAAAGGGCGGGTTTTGCACTTGCAAAATCAGGCTTTCGAGGTCAAGATCTTCTCCATTACTCCAGGCGTGTTCGAAGATATTGGACATGAGGATGTGTTCTCGCGAACGCACCGGATCAATGTCTTTGAAACCGACCAAACCAAGCAGGGCTGTGACCGTGCTGCTGATCGCCTCGCGCAGCATTTCTTTGTTTTCTTCCCAGTCGATGGTGGGGGCTTTAAGCGAAGAAAGAATACTGACCGGGATGGCGGAGTCGGAACCCGGAGTATAGATGGCATAATCGACGGCATCGGACAGCTTCAGCATGCGCTCGCGGTTGATACCGGAGCGTTCGGTGCCTTTCTTCCAGGAGGCAGCAGCGGCTTCAGCGGCTTGCTCAACGGTCTGACCCTCGCGCTTGGCGGCATCGGCGTCCACCCAGGGTGCAAAATCGGAGGGCAGAAAATCCGGAAAGTGTAAAAGATGGTTGGTGAGGTCGCCTTTGGGATCAATGAGAATGGCGGGGATGCCCTTGAGTGCCGCCTCTTCGAGTAGGATAATGCCCATGCCGGTCTTGCCCGATCCGGTCATGCCAGTGATGACCATGTGTGTTGTGAGGTCTTGCGGGTCGTAATAGGTCAGTTTATCGGGGATGATCGCCTGGGATTTGAGGTCGTAGGCATTGCCAAAATAAAATTCGGAAGGATCGATTTCCATGAGTAAGTCTTCCTTTCTTGATGTCAGGTAAGTGAATTATAGTACAGACGAGGTGAATAGTGCGGCGGGTGTTGTTTACAGATGGAGACATGGGTAGTGATTGTGGAGACCTGCGGTCAAATCGCGTGCTCGGCAAGGATGCCGGCACGATCAACAAAATCACAAGATCGGCAAAGACGCCGGCACGAACAAGAAATCTTAAAAATATTCGTCAGGATCAAACCCCACCAAGGAAGGCACTACAGCTGTCGCGAGGGAGAAATCCTGGTCTTTCGTGATCGGGTTGGGGACGACGATTGCACGAATCCCGGCGCGGTGGGCTGCCAGCACGCCGTTGTAAGAATCCTCAAGCACGAGAGCATTTATTGCCAAAACGTCCAGGTTTTCCAATACTCGCAGGAAAATATCTGGTGCCGGTTTTGCATATTCGACGTCCTCGGAGGTTACGATTGTGTCAAATTGATCAAAAAGTCCCAGGCGGGTCAGGTGTGTTTTTACCCACAAAGTAGCAGCGCTGGAACCTAGCCCCAAAAGGTAGCCTTTGGCTTTGGCTCTACTGATCAGATCGACTACACCCTCCATCACATCCAGTTCCTCACAACGGCGGTATGCGATTTGACGAAAATCTTTGCGGATTTGTTCGAAACTACGGGTTTCACTCTCAAGATCTGCCAGGGGTTGGGCAGGGTCAAAACCACGGGCACCACTGGAGCCAACCACGCCCTGATAAGCTTCCATGTCGAAGGTTAAACCAACCTGGCTATAAAGGTCGTGCCAGATTTCGACTTCAGCTGTTTCAGTATCTAAAATCAACCCGTCAAAATCGAAGATAAGGGCGCGTTTGTCGCGATTATCGCCTGGCATTTTGCCTTCCCCAGTATCCAGCACGCAGTGGTGTAACGTCTTCTATGGTGATAAATGCCTCAGGGTCGGTCTCCTGGACAATTCTCTCAACATCGGAGATGTCCTTCCGGCGAACAGATAAGTCACTGATGCAAACCGGTCCGTCCTTTCCCTGCGCGGGGATTTCGGTGACGGCAAAGTCGTTATCCCGTAAGGCTTGTGAGACTTCAGAGCCCCTGGTTTTACTGATAATGTTTATGTGAGTGTAACCGACAGCCAGTTTTCGTTCGATATGCATGCCAATCACGTTGCCAGTTGCATAACCTGCCGCGTAAGCGATGATGTAGAGGAAGTTGGACAAGTCGTTCAGAACAACACCAACCGTGACGACAAATAATACGGATTCAAAAAACCCCAAAAGCCAGGCGTACCCGCGTTTGCCGCGCATGGTGAGCATAAAACGCAGGGTGTCCATGGAGATGGAGAGCACTCTAACGGCAAAAATTAAAATCGTTGTGCCAAATACCTGCCAGGTTAACAAATCAGCCATGTTTTAACCTCCATTTTAATTTGAACAAAACGCCCAACACCCACCCCCCATGGGTGTTGTAAACCTGCGAATCGAGCCGGCGTAGTGGGGGGTTAGGGAGGTAATTTAATTACCAGATTCCGGACCCCACCATTCCGACCCCTACTCCCCTCTAAAGAGGGGGTCGGAGAGGAGCGTCTTCCTTCGCACTCAACCAGGCTGGGTGGTAAAGGTCGGTTGTATATTCCTTGACCATGCGGGTCATGGAAAACTGGGGCGAAATTGTGCGGATGGTTTCTTTGATCCGTTCAATCCAGGGTCCGGGCAAACCATCGGCAGAGCGCTTGGTGTAATAGAGCGGCACGATTTCGTTTTCGAGCGTCTCATATAGACTGAGCGCATCGGCTTCATCCTGCAGATCCTGGTTGTCATAATGGGTCTCGTCGCCTATTGCCCAACCGTTTTTGCCATTGTAGCCTTCCGCCCACCAACCGTCGAGTACCGAGAAATTGAGCGTTCCGTTCATACCGGCTTTCATACCGCTGGTACCGGAAGCCTCACGCGGTCGGCGCGGAGTGTTCAACCAGATATCGACACCCTGGACCATATGGCGAGCCATGTCCATGTCATAATCATCCAAAAACACCAAGCGCCCACCATTGCGGGAACTCTTGACATGCCGGTAAACTTCCTGAATCAATCGTTTTCCGGGCTCATCAGCTGGGTGAGCCTTGCCGGCGAAAATTATCTGCACCGGGTGTTCTTCGTTGGTGACGATCTTCATCAGGCGTTCGTAATCCCGGAAGACCAGGTTGGCGCGCTTATAGGTGGCGAAGCGACGGGCAAAACCGATGGTCAGTGCCAACGGGTCCAAAAGCACGCCGCTGGCAACAGTCTGAACGGGGTGCACCTTGTCCTGCGCCCACTCGTCGCGGGCGCGGGCGACCATGTAGCTGACCAGCTTCCGTTTCAGGTGGATACGCACCTGCCAAAGTTCGCTATCCGGAATCGACTCGATACGTTCCCACATGCGGGGATCGTCCAGGTGTTCCTTCCAGTCGACGCCAAAATATTTGATGTAGAGGTCAGCCAGCCTGCGAGCAATCCAGGTGCCGGTATGAACACCATTGGTGATTGAGCTGATCGGTACATCTTCCGCTTCCAATCCAGGCCAGAGGTAATTCCACATCTTACGGGAAACTTCGCCGTGCAATTTCGAGACCCCATTGCGATAATTGGACAGTCTTAGTGCCAGAACAGGCATACTGAAGACTTCGTCCCACCAGTCGGTCTTTATTTTCGCCAGGTCCATAAACTGATCGCGGTTAAGTTTGAGTTTGCCCCAATAATTGGCAAAATATTTGTCAATCAACCAGGTTGGGAATTCGTCGTTGCCAGCAGGCACTGGAGTATGGGTGGTAAAAATGCTCGAATTCTTGACAATTTCTTTGGCTTCATCAAGGGTGTAGCCCTCCTGGTTCATCAACTGGTTGATGCGCTCCAGGGTAAGGAAAGCAGAATGACCTTCGTTCATGTGGAAAATAACCGGTTCGTGACCAAGGCGTTCCAGGGCGCGCAGTCCGCCGATGCCCAACAACATCTCCTGTGAAATGCGCAGTTCAGGGTCGCTAATGTAGAGCTTATCGGTGAGCTGACGGTCCTGCGGGTTGTTTTCGGGCAGATTGGTGTGCAACAAAATCAGGGGCACGCGACCAACCTGGATTTCGTAGAGTCTTGCCCAAAGTGTTCGACCAGGAAGCTCAATCGAAATCTTCAATGGTTCGTGGTTTTCATCATAGAGATGGACGATGGGCATATCGTTGAAATTGATCTCACCACTTTGAGCTTCCTGCCAACCGTCTTCAGTGATGCGCTGCGAAAAGTATCCGTAGGTATAAACAAAACCAACCGCTACGAGAGGGAGCCCCAGGTCGCTGGCTTCTTTCAAATGATCGCCAGAGAGAATGCCCAAACCACCAGCATAAACCATCAGAGATTCATGCAGACCGTATTCGAAAGAGAAATAACCGATCTTATCGCCTGTGTTATTCGGATATTTCACATTAAACCAGGTGTCTTTGTGATTCATGTAGGCATCGAAATCTTTGACAATCTGGTCGTAGCGGTTGAGGAAATAACGGTCTTTGATCAGATCTTCAAATTTCGATTTATCTACAGTACGTAGCATGACAATCGGGTTGTGGTTGCTCAGTCTCCACTTCAGCGCGTCAACCTCTTTGAATAGCCTGGCAACCTCAGGGTTGCCCACCCACCAGAGGTTGTGGGCAATATCGCCCAGGCGCTTGATGCGGTAAGGCAGGTCAAAGCTGTTGGGATACTCTCGAATGATTTTATTGTCCATTAATCTTCTCCTGTTTACGGGGGGTTAACCCGCGTTAATCACATTGTATACACGATTGGTCATTATACCAATAATGCGAACCGTAAAATACAGCCAGGTTACAGTTTTACTTTCCCGTGTAACCTGCTGCAGTAATGATCTGAATCTTGCAAAGCCGTCGGTCTGACATGCGGCTGAAAAGACGCTGGTCCAGCTCATCAGGCAAAGCAGATGAGGTGATTACGGTAGGCAATTCTGCGTTATAGCGATAATTGAAGAGTTGATACAGCTTTTCGCGCGCCCAGGGGGTTGCAGATTGTGTTCCCAGGTCATCGAGGATCAGCAATTGGGCAGTGCGCACTTCGTTGAAACGCTTGTCCAGGTTGATGCCGCTGTTGGGCGCAAAAGCAGCCCGCAGGTGGTCGAGCAGGTCGGGCACAACGATGAAAAGCGGCGGAGCGCCTTTGGCTGCCTGGTAATTCCCGACAGCAGCTGCCAGGTGAGTTTTTCCGGATCCGTAGGTGCCATGCAGGCTCAACCAGCCTTTGGGGTTCTCCGCGAAAGCCTGGGCTGCCTGGAAAGCCTCGCGAAGGGAGTTGACATCCTCTTTGCGTAAGCCCTCGTCTTTGCGGAAACTGAAGTTACCAAAAGTTTGCCGGGAGTGTAGGTGCAAACTTGAGAGCTCAGGGTGTCCAAATTCGTCAGTTGGGTTGCGAAAATCGGGCGCGAGGATGTGTACGTGGGTGACCAAATCGGGGTCGAGCAGGCGCGAATGGATGCGCCCTTCAAACTCGCTGAGCTGATGGTTGCTGGTAATGACCGTTGGGAGGTGATTGATATAGCGGGAGTTAATGATCTGGAACAGTTTTTCTTCAGCCCAGGGGGTGGAACTCTGGGTGCCAAAATCGTCCATCACCAACAGGGCGGCATTGCGAATCTCAGTGAAGCGGTCTTCGTAGCTGGAGGCGCCGGAAGTGGAAAAAGAAGAACGCAGCCAATCGAGCAAATCTGGCACGGTTAAAAAAACGGCTGGTGTTCCCATGGCAACCGCCTGGTTGGCGATTGCGGCTGCCAGGTGTGTCTTGCCAGAGCCAAACCCACCGGTCAGCAGGAGCCAGCCCTTTTGTGTGCCGGCAAAATTTTGGGCTGAATTGAAAGCTTGTTCCAGAGAGTTTGCCTGGGCGAGACCCAGCCCGACCCTGCCGCGGGGCATAAAGTTGGCGAAGGTCAGATCAGCCAGCGAGCCGAGGTTGCTGAGCTGGAAAAGATTCTGCTGTTGCAGCGACTGGATGGTATTGAGGCGGCAGACGCAGATCTCACTCTTTCCGAAGCGGGGATCGTCCATAGGCACATCGTAGCCAACAAAGCCAATGCCATGACAAATGGGACAATCGGGGTCTCCCGGACCATAGGAGATTCTATCGGGTTGAGAGGTTAATTCACCCTCCGGTGTGGTCTCGCTTTTGTTCGAGATAGAGTTTCCTAAATTGGTCGAGATCTCTTTTACCTTCTTCATTCGTTCTCTTGCGTCCTTTTGCTTGCCAGTTGCGCAGAATCGCCTGCACATATTTCCAGTTACGGGCATTATATTCGACAGCTTCCTGCATTGCGTCTTCGATCCAATCTGCAGGGTAGATTTGTGCATCTGCTTTCAGTGTTTCTGCCATCATGGGCGTGAGCGCACCAAAGTTATCTTCATAAAGCTTAAAAATGTTGGGGCGGTCCGGGGCGGGCATTGCCTTTGCCAGCTGATAACCGCAAACCAGGTCAGGGTTCCCATTTAATTTGCAATAAATATCGACCCCTGCCGGGGTACCTGGGATCAAGTAGGTCTTTTGTGGGTTGTTGGGGTCTTGCCATGAGAGCAGCAGCCCGGCTCTATGCAATTCTTCCAACACTCTTTGCAGTCGGACTTCATCTTGCTGAAGCTGGATGGGCAGGCTGGTTTTGAAATCAAAAAGCAGGGCAAGCTCGCCAGGCTGTTCCTGCTCACTCAGCAGCTGAAAATAAGCGATCAAGACCAGCAGCGCGTCTGCGCTCAAGCTTTGAACGCAGTCAAGAAAATTGACCGGAAGCTCAACCTGCAAGCTTTTTTCTGAGAATTCAGCTTTATTTTCCATGGAAGTCATTTGGATTCACATACGCTTTGTCTTTAAACTGCGCCAACCGTTCCAGGAAGACCAGCTCTACGCCCGAATGAACCGGACCGTTACGGTGTTTCGCAACCGCCACCTTGGCAATGCTGTGATAGGGATGATCTTTGTCATCCATATGCGGTCGGTTGATGAACATGACGATATCGGCGTCTTGTTCCAGGGAGCCAGACTCGCGCAAGTCGGAAAGGATTGGTGTTTTATCCTGGCGCTGCTCGACGGCACGGGAGAGCTGGGCAGCCGCCATCACGGGCACATCCAGTTCGCGCGCCAGCATTTTTAGCTGCCTGGAGATGAAAGAAACTTCCTGCACACGGTTTTCTGAACGGCGGTCGCCAGACATTAACTGCAGATAGTCGATAATCACCAGGTCGAGGGTGTGCTCATCTTTGAGACGGCGACATTTGGCACTGAGCTGCAATGGCGTTATGCCAGGAGTGTCGTCGATAAAAATGTTGACGTTCTCAAACTTGGTAATGGCGCTGGTAAAGCGGTTGGCTTCTTCAACAGAAAAATGTCCGGAACGTAATTTTTGCGAATCGATCTCAGTTTCCTGTGCGATCATACGTTGGAGCAACTGAACTGCCGACATTTCCAGCGAAAACATAGCCACATTACGGCGCAATACCATGCCAACATACTTGGAAATGCCAATGAGAAAGCCGGTTTTGCCCATGCCAGGTCGCCCGGCGACGATGATGAAGTCAGATTTATGTAAACCATCTAAAACTTCGTCCACTGCTTTGAGTCCGGTCTTCAAGCCACCGATTTCTTCGCCGCTCGCGCTCGTTTCGGTAACCTGGTCGAGGTAATTCCGGGCAACGTAACCGATCGGAACCAGATCGCGCTTGTAGCGGTTTTCGCTCACATTGTAGATGGAGCGCTCCGACTTATCAATAACGTCATCCAGCTCCATGTCTTTGTGATATGCAAGCTGGGCGATATCTGTGGCGGCTTTGACCAACTTTCGGCGGGTGTTCAGCTCGCTTATGGTGCGGGCATAGGATACGGCATGCTGCGAGGAAGGCACGCGGTTGCTGAGTTGGAGCAGGTAGTCCAGCCCGCCGATGTCGTCGAGCTGTTTACGTGATTCGAGCACATCTTGCACGGTCAGAACATCAATGTAGTGCTTATCCTGATCAAGCGACAGAAAGGCTTCCCAAATCCACTGGTGACGGAGTTGGTAAAAGTCGCCTGGCTCAAGGAAAGAAATCACATCAACAAGTACGTCAGGGTTGATTAATACCGAGCCAATCAGAGCTTCTTCCATCTCCCGATCGTGCAATTTATTCTCGCTGATCGAGACGGGCTCATCAGATTGCTGAAACGAATTGTCCACAATGGCTCCTGTCTTTAAGGTATGGGTTAATCAGTTTCCGGACCTGGGTCGGGGGGCTCGGGGCTAAAAGAATCGTCCTGGTCGCCACCTTTTCCGAGATCTTCCAGGAAATCTTCAAAAGCCGATAAATCTCCTGTTTCCTCAGTTTCATCCTCAGGTTCGCCGTCATCAAATACCAACACATCTTCCGGTTGTATTCCGGCTTCTTCAAGGATATCTTCATCGACGAAGATCGGGGCTCCGGTGCGAACAACCAGTGCCAGGGCGTCTGAAGGTCGGCAATCGATGAACAAGGTTTTGTCGGTTTCGATGACCAGGTTGGCATAATAGGTTTCACTGACCAGCCCGGTAATTTCAACCCGAAGGAGGCGTGCTCCTATTTTGTTCAAAATTGCCAGCATGAGGTCATGGGTGAGCGGTCTGGCAACAGCGATGTTCTGCAGCGCAATTGTGATCGATTCGGCTTCAAACAAACCAATCCAGATTGGCACATAGCGTTCTTGTGTCTTATCTTTCAGGACGATAATACGATCCTGGTTGGTCAGACTGACTCTGACGCTGTCGATCTGACATTCGATCATTTTTCCCATATTCCACCAATTGTTTTCCTGATTAATTGTAGACTTAGATTCTAACATGTTTGGACTAGCCTCACCTTAAAAATTATAAATTCACTGAATGCAGAAGTTTCCACTTAGGAAGTTGAAGAGAAAAACGATAAGTTTCGGATATAATGGAAACATGACAACCATCAATGCGCCTGTTCACCCGCGATTATCGGGAATCAGACGGCAAGGCAGACGTTAGGCTTATCAAATGGGAAGAGGACGTGTCACAGGAACCACAGCAGCAGACTATTTTATTGATTGAGAAGCACCGTAAACTCGAAATTTGCTTCAAAGATGCCCTGCTGCGCAAAGGCTATCCTGTGTTACAGGTCAATAGCGGGGGGGAAGGCTTGGTAAAGCTAAATGGATATCTCCCGGATGTGATCGTGATCAATGCTGCTTCCCTGCGAACAAACGGTCTGCGGATCTGCTCGTGGTATCACAACCGCCTTCCAAACACCCCGGTTATCCTGATTGTTGCTGAAGATGAGCCCATTGCTGATGCCGATTCAGTCGATGTAATCATGCACCTTCCTTTTACCGTTCAGAAACTGGTCAATCGCCTGCGCTCGTTCCAGCAGACCTTTAATGAAGATGTTTTGGTGAGAGGTCCTTTGCAGTTAAACCAGAAGACCCGCATGGTCACCTATTTTGATAAAACCAGCTATCTCAGACCACGTTTGAGCAGGCTGCTGAAAGTATTTATGGAAAACAGCTCCAAACCGCTTCCCCGTGAAGAGCTTTTTAAGCGAGTCTGGGAGACTGATTACACCGAAGACACCCGCACGCTGGATGTGCACATCAGTTGGCTGCGAAAAGTACTGGAAGATGACCCCACCAACCCACAGTTGATCAAAACAGTGCGTGGTGTGGGTTATAAGCTCGATTTGTAACCCCAGGTGATAGCCTATATGGTGAGGGTTTGTCTCCCGCCTGATTTCTTGAAATGGAAGTTTATTATCTTTCGTACGGAACGCTTTTTATTGGGAACGGCCGGTGTCCGTTCTGTGCGGAGCGCTTTTTTATTGGGAACGGCCAGTGTCCGTTCCGTACATAGTTAAGAAAGGATCTCGACCGTCAGTCCCGCCCTTGCCCACCGCGATGCGCAAGTCAGTTATTCGCTTTGAAGGATCACCTCAGAATCAACCCCCAAACAGGTATCAACCTGAATTGCACCGCGCAGCCAACCGTGATCCAATGGCACAGGCTTGTTTTTGCCAGCCACATCTGCCAAGGTCACGCTGCTCATTGCGCCGTCCTGGCGGCAAGACATCCTGCCAAAGTCGCCTTCCAGAACCAACTTGAGGCTCCATTCTGCCAGTTGTGTTGCCAGCAAGCGATCAGCAGCTGTTGGCACCCCACCACGCACCAGAGAGCCAAGGATGGTAATGTGTGTGTCGAGACCGGTTGCCGAGCCAAGTCGGTTGGCAAGCAGCAGGGTCTGCGCTGAATAATTATTCTCGATCTTCTCGAAGGTTTTTTCTTTTTCTTCAACCGTGCCGCCCTTCCGCTGAGCAGCCATTTCCATAAATTCAACCAGCTCACGTGGTCTGGCTTTTTCGGCAACAGCCACCAAAGAGAAATTGCGACCGGCTTTTTTTCGTTCCTGGATCGCTTCGATGATCACTTCATAAAAATAGGGGATTTCAGGCACCAAAATCACGTCAGCCCCTGCCGCCATCCCTGCCCCCAGAGTCAACCAACCAGAGGAGTTGCCCAGCAGCTCGACGATCATGATGCGATGGGTGGCGTTGGCGGTGGTATGCAGGCGGTCGATCGCCTGGGTGGCAATTTCGCGGGCGCTGTCAAATCCGATGCATTTATCGGTCATGGGCACATCGTTTTCAGCCGACCTTGGCAAGGTAACAACGTTTAAACCTACCTGGCTGAGTTTATATGCCGCCGCTTGGGTGGACTTATCACCGATGCAAACGAGGGCGTCGAGTTTGTTTTTTTTGTATGCGTCAATAGCCATCTCAGTCCGGTCAACCAGATCATCGCCTTGCCTCATCGCCGAAGGGACCTGCCGGCTGGTTCCCAAGATAGTGCCGCCTTCGGTCAATATGCCCGAGAGCAGCCCCTCAGTTAAAAGATTGATTGTGCGGTTTTCTACCAACCCTTCGAAGCCATCGCGAAAACCGATAAGTTGGACATCGGGCACGTTCGAAGCGGCTTTGCCAAAACCCCGTATGGCAGCGTTGACACCCGGGCTATCACTCCCTGCAGTTAGAAGACCAATTTTCATAGAACACTCTCCTCGTTATCAGTTTCTCTCTATTATATCTGTGTCATAACCGTTTTTCTGATAGAATTATTTAAACCTTAACCGAAGCACTAACATTCGGCATATTCTTGGTACCATTTGAAAAAAAGGAGCCTGCTATGGAATACAACGACGAATTACTCCACGAACTTAGCCTACTGCGAGAGGCAATCGAGCGAATCGCTGATGCACTTGAAGGCATCGACGAAAAATTGGATGACCTGATCGAAGTCGAAGATTACGATTATTCTGAAATGGCTGAGCTGCTCGGTCTGGACGAAGAGGAAGACTTCGACGAGGACGAAGACGACGATTTTGACGAGGATGAAGAAGAGCTGCACGACTGACATCCTTTCAAATCGAAAAGAATAGAAAAAACAACCGCTCAGTTCAGGCGGTTGTTTTTGTGCCGAGTCACAGACTCGAACTGTGGACCCTTCAATTTTCAGTCGAATGCTCTACCAACTGAGCTAACTCGGCGTGAGAAAAGATTTTACTCGTTCGTCGGATGGCTGTCAAGCGAATCGCATTAGTTTTTTTATTCTCTGGCGAAAATGCTATCCCACTAATCCCTTCATCAGGAGGGGGTGATAATGAAACAATGTCGACTAAACCGGCGAAATATCGGCGAATGGAATGCAAAAATGAAAAGCTGTGCCCTGTCCAAGTGTTGATTCGACCCAGACTCTGCCTCCATGCCCCTGGACAATCGCCTTTACAATTGCCAACCCCAGACCACTCTGGCTCTCATCGGCATGGCGGCTTTTATCGACCCGGTGAAATTGGTCGAAAATGTAGGGAAGCTCACCCTCGGGTATCCCCTCGCCATTATCGCTGACAGTGAAACGTACGCAACCAGTTTTTTCATCACCTGGCAGTTCTGCTTTCGCACTCAATTGAATCTTTCCATCTTCGGAGGTATGGCGAAGGGCGTTGCTCACCAGGTTTTCCATCACCTGGACCAGGCGCATCTCGTCTCCAGAAATCATTGGCAGGTTTTCTTCTGTTTCAACTGCCAGGCTGATGTTTTTCTCTTTGGCGCGCAGGTCGAATAACTGACGGACTTGCTCCAGGAGTATTTTGGGTTCGATCGGCTGCAGGTTCAGCGGCAACGCGCCGGCATCAGATTGGCTGAGTAAGCGCAGGTCCGTGACCATGTGGTTGAGACGGGTGACTTCAGAATGAAGTAAGCTCAATCGTTCGGGGGTCGGCTCGAGGTCGCCATCGCGCATTGATTCGATATATCCGCCGATCACGGTCAGGGGCGTGCGCAGGTCGTGAGCAATATCGGCAGTCATACGCTTGCGTTGGCGGTCACTTTGCGCAATTTCCGCGCTCATCTGGTTGAAAGCTTTGCTCAATTCGCCCAATTCGTCGTTGGAATATACTTCCACCTTTTGGCTCAGGTCGCCGGCTGCCAGGTTTTGAGCAGCAGCGGTCAACTCGATCACCGGTCGGGTGAGGTTGCGCGAGAGCAGCACGCCAACCAACGCGGCGATAACGACGGTGACCAGCAAGGCAATCAATAAGCTGGTTTTGCTGCGATCCAGGAAAAGTTGCTCAGCCTGGGAATAAACGATGTTTTGGCGTTTGGCAAAAAGTGTACCCACGGTCTGTCCATTGAACTGAATTGGAACTCCCGCTTCGAGCGCCTCGGCAGAAAGCTGCTCTCCTTCCGTATAAATACCTTCAATTCCGAATATAACCTCCCCATCAGCATCTGCCAGGGCATATTGGCGCCCAGCCGCCCCCATCATTGCTGTCTGAGGGCTGGAAGTTGCAGCCTGGGATGTTTGGTTGAATCTGCCGCCCTGTCCCTGACCCTGACCATGCATGCCACCGGCGCCGCCCATCATGCCGCCCATAGGGGATTCCAGAATTTGGTCCACGCCCAGCCAGCTATTGTTGCTGGCATAAAATTCTTCGACCAGGGATAATTTTGTGTAAAACTGTTGGTCAAATACGTATTGCTCAAAACTGGTGGTGCTGGTAGTAAGAAAAGCGATTGTCAGCAGCAGGGCGGTGAGGACTGTTGTAATAATGAAAGCGAGCGCGAGCTTGAAGCTGATGGAACGTTTCACCTGGAACCATCCTGGATGATGCGGTAGCCGATGCCAAAAACTGTTTCAAGATATTCTGGCTTTGCCGGGTCTATTTCGATTTTGCGGCGCAAGTTGCGCATATGGACATTCAGGGTGCTCTCCAAACCGGTAAAACCACTCTCGAGGAGGCGATCCACCAGTTCGGTGCGGGTAAAAACCCTGCCGGGCGTGCGCATGAGGGTCATAAGCAGGTCGAATTCAAGCGGTGTCAGGTTGACGGTTTCTCCCCTGACCGAAACCAGGTGTAATCCACGATCAAGGAGGATTTCACCTACGCGCAAAAACTCCTGCGCCTCAGGTTGCTCTCCCTGCCTGCGCAGCGTAGCGCGGATGCGGGCAACCAGTTCACGCATACGGAAGGGCTTGATAACGTAATCGTCAGCACCCAGCTCCAGTCCCAATACGGCATCAGTTTCTTCTTCGCGGGCAGTGATGATGATCACCGGGATCTGGCTCTCACGGCGGAAAGCGCTCAGGAATTGAAAACCGTCCATGCCGGGCATCATGATATCCAGGAGGATCAGATCGGGATGTTCGTGTCGGGCAACAAAAAGAGCGCTCTGACCATCACTTGCCAGCACCACGCGGTAACCCTGGCTGGTCAGATAATCTTTAAGAAGCTTGCGGACGTTGGTTTGGTCATCCACGACCAGGATTGTTTCGCTCATATAGTTCTCATTATAGGCGAAAAGTTTAACCGGAATTTATTTAGAAAAGGTGTAGAGCCTGCTTTTTTTGAGCTTGATGTAACTTTCATTAATATCATAACTTCTTTTTTCCGGTACAATAATCACAACTGAATTTTTAATCTTGCGATTCATTGGAGGACCTCATGGACCCTTTAACTCTGATACTGATTTTGATTGGTTTGATCCTGGTGGTGGTGGTTGCCGTCGTCCTGATCAGGACGTTCCAATTTCCGACTCAAACATCCGACCCCGAACCGATTGCACTTACGGAAATCGACGGTGAGGAGGTCGCCCGGCATATTGGTCTGGCAATCCAGATGAAAACAATCAATCATGTCGACTCCGAAAAGGTCGACCCGATACCTTTCCAGGGACTGCACAACCTGATCAGCACGCTGTATCCGGAGGTTGAAGATTACCTGGAACGCGAGGTTATTGGCAATTACTCGCTGCTTTACACCTGGAAAGGCAGCGACCCTCACCTCGACCCGATCGCTCTGACCGCTCATATGGATGTTGTGCCAGCCAGGGAAGATGCCGACTCGGGCTGGACCTACCCGCCTTTCAGCGGCACGGTGGCTGACGGGTATGTTTGGGGGCGTGGTGCCATTGATTGCAAAGGAATCATGATTAGCATTCTGGAAGCGGTCAATTTTTTGCTCAAGGTCGGATTCCAGCCGAAGCGAACTGTATATCTTGCTTTCGGAGAAGATGAGGAAATTTCCGGTACCCGGGGAGCCGCACAAATTGTCAAAACTCTGGAAGAGCGTGGTGTGACGCTCTCGTTCCTCCTGGACGAAGGCGGCGTGATTACACAAGGCTCCATCCCCGGTGTAGACGCGCCGGTTGGATTGGTGGGCGTGGCTGAAAAAGGGCATTTATCGTTGGTTTTACGTGCCGAAACAGCTGCCGGGCATGCCTCAGCCCCAGGAAAAACCACCTCGATTGGTGCGCTTGCCCTGGCAATTGCCACTTTGGAGAATAACCCCTTCCCACAGGACCTTGATTTCGTGGAATTCATGATGAGTTTTCTAGCTGATGAGTTGCCTTTCGGGCAGCGAATGGCGCTGGCGAACCGCTGGCTATTTGGCAGATCTGTCGCAAATCGTTTTGCCGCGAATGCAGTCACAAATGCCAACACACGCACCACGATTGCACCGACAATCATCAAGGGTGGCACAACTGAAAATGTGCTGCCCGCCGTAGCAGAAGCGGTAATTAATATTCGCCTATTGCCAGGTGATAAGTTGGTGGATGTTTATAAGCATATCAACGAAATGGTTGGCGATGAGGTCGTCAAGGTGCTGCCGGCGCACGGCGAGAGCCTGTATGAGGAAAACTCCTGGGACCCGACCGATGTTTCGGATGTCGACTCGCCCCAGTTTCTGGTCTTGGTGGACCTGATCAAAGCCAGCATGCCTGGTGCTTACGCAGTGCCATACCTGATGAACGGTGCCACCGACGCCCGTCATTACATGAAGATTTGCGACCGTGCCTTCCGCTTTTCGCCCTTTGTGCTCAGCCCCGAGGAGAACGAGAGCGTCCATGGGGTTAACGAACGATTGTCATTCGATAACGCAGCCAGGGCGGTTGGTTTCCTGATTGAACTGATCGAGCGCATATCCAGCATCCCGACTGATTTTTATGGTGACGAGAGAGACGAGGACTCGGTGGAGGCTGAGGTGGAAGAGCGCCGCGCAATCCGGCAGATGGATGCCCCCCTGCCCACCCGCCCGATGCGCAAGCCAGAGGTTGAGGAGGAGCCGTTTGAGGAGATGGAACCTTTGCCAGAGGATGATGCTCCTCTCGAGACCAAACCGCTGAAAGAGTAAGGGGCAGAGGGAGTAATTAGGCTTGGCATCCTAAGCTTTTGTTGTCTTGTCATCCTGAGCCTTTGTTGCGAAGGATCTTAGCGGTATTGGGCAAGATCCTTCACTTCGTCCTCTTTGGCTTGTCATCCTGAGCTTTTGTTGCGAAGGATCTTAGCGGTATTGGGCAAGATCCTTCACTGCGTCCTCTTTGGCTTGTCATCCTGAGCCTTTGTTGCGAAGGATCTGAGCGGTATGCACACAAGATCCTTCACTGCGTTCAGGATGACAGAATTAGATAAGCTCGTCATCCTGAGCCTTTGTTGCGAAGGATCTGAGCGGTATGCACACAAGATCCTTCACTGCGTTCAGGATGACAGAATAAGACGGTTGTCAGGATGACAGAATTAGACGATTGTCATCCTGAGCCTTTGTTGCGAAGGATCTTAGCAGTATTGGGCAAGATCCTTCACTTCGTTCAGGATGACAGCAGTGAGGATGACAGACCTTTCAGGATGACAGACCTTTCAAGAAGACTGCCACTGGTCGAATCGGGGCGTAATTACCCGTTATAATTCTTGGCGGGTAAAAATATGAACAAGAAAAACACTCTCATACTTGCCATCATCGGAATTATCATCCTGACGGTTGGCATTTTTTTCATCATCAGGCTCTCACGCGACCCCGTTGTGGTTTACGAGGATAATCCTGCCACCCCAGACAACGTCATCTATGCAAGCATGGATGAAATTGAAAGCCATGTGAGCGAACTGCGCGGGCTGGAGATCGAAGCTTCCATACCCCGCGAACTGTTGAGCCGGGAAGAGCTGCGTGAGGTTGTGTTAAATGACTTCCTGGAAGATTACACACTGGAAGACGAAGCGCAGGATCTGGTTGTAATGAATCTTTTTGGTTTTTTGCCTGCCGATTTTAAGCTGCGCGATTTCTACCTCGAACTATATACCGAGCAAATTGCCGGCTTTTACGACTCGGAAAAAACAGCAATGTATGTGGTCAGCGACAGCGGTTTTGGCGGGATGGAGCGCTCCACCTACGCGCATGAATTCGTCCACGTACTGCAAGACGAACATTTCGATTTCGAAGGCAGCCTGGGTTACACCGACGAAGCTTGCCAGGAAGATTCAGAACGCTGTGTGGCAATCCAGTCACTCATCGAGGGCGATGCCTCGCTTAGCGAGCAGCTGTGGTTCCAAACCTACGGAACCAAGCAAGACCTGAAGGATCTGCAGGACTTTGCAACCACTTTTCAGAGCCCGGTTTACGACTCTGCCCCTGACTTGATCAGTGAATCGCTCGTTTTCCCTTACCTTTACGGTGGCACATTTGTGCAGGCACTCTACGCTCAAGAAGGGTACTCAGCTATCGACAAGGCATTCACGACCACGCAGCCTGTTTCTTCGGAGCAGATTATGCACCCGGATGCCTACCCTCATGACCTGCCAAACAACCCAACTCTGCCAGACCTGGAAGCTGCCCTTGGGGCAAATTGGGTGGAGATTGAGAACGACACGCTGGGCGAATGGTATGTTTATATGATTTTGGCGAAGGCATATAACCCGCAACACCGCCTTTTTGACAGTCTGGCGCTGGATGCAGCCGAAGGTTGGGGCGGCGATCGGTATTCCGTGCTGAAGAACGATCAGAGCGGGGAAGCTGCTGGTATGGTCGCTATCAATTGGGATTCCGAAGCAGACGCGACTGCCGCGCTAAGAGCCTTCAACGATTATTCCAACCTGCGTTTTGGCGCGATGGGAGTCGATGGATTCTGGCAGGGAGAAAACTACTACAGCGCCTTGCTGCAGACCAGCCCAACCAGCTTTGTTTGGATTGTGGCGCAAGAACTTGACACGCTGCAATCATTACAAGCGATAGCCACTGACTGAAAGCCACCTTCATGCTCACGCCCACCCTCGAGATTTCCAAAATCAAAGCCATCATTTTTGATGTCGATGGAACTTTATCTGACAGTGATGATCGCATGGTCGAGCGCCTTCAAAACCGACTGCGATTTCTCGAGGGCATCATTGATGAGAGCAAACTCAAGCTGTTTTCGCGCTGGTTTGTGCGCACAGCGGAAGGTCCGGGCAACTGGCTGCTTGAAACAGCCGATCGCCTGGGTTTGGATCATCCGATTGCCGCCTTTTTCGACAAGCGTGCCAGCGCTCGGGAAGTATTGGCGCATCATTATCCATTGATTCCTGGCATCTTGCCCATGCTGGAAGCTCTTTCGAAGCGATATCTTTTCGCGATCGTGACCGCCAGGAATGAAGTAACCACGTCGCAATTTTTAGAGATCAATAACCTGGTAAAGTATTTTCCGGTTGTGGTCAGCTCGCAGACCTGCCGACGAACCAAACCCTTCCCCGATCCGCTTTTGCATGCCGCTGAGAGACTGGGCGTGCCAGCAGATTCTTTGCTGATGGTCGGCGATACGGTCACCGATGTGCGCGCTGCGCTGGCAGCCGGGGCACAATCGCTTTCGGTGTTATCTGGTTTTGGCACTGAAGCAGAACTGCAAAAAGCCGGCACCCAGGCGATCCTGCCTTCAACCAGCTCATTAGCAAGTTTTTTGACAGAAGCCCATCTCGAACTAATTTGAGAACTGCTAATCTATGGTTGTTGCCTGTCCTGGTTGCCCGGTAACCTCAAGCTGTCTTCCTCCAGGCAGCTGATCGTCAATGGTCATGACCTTTCGGTTGAGAAACCCAAAAATTGCGATACCCAAACCTACGGTACCGCCAATCAGATAGGCTACCGACGCGCCATATCGATCGGCAATTGGCGCGCTGAGAAACAAGCCGATCGGCATCAACCCCAGGCTCATGCTGGAGAGGACAGTAAAGACACGACCCTGCTTCTCTGAAGGTACTTTCGTCTGTAGCAGCGGTCCAAGCGAGCCATTGGCAAAAGAAAGCATCAAACCGGTGAGCCCAGCAAGCACAATCGCAGTGATGTAGCCATCCTGGGGAACAAGACCCACACCAATAACGCTTAGACTGACGCCCAAAATCCCGATCATTACCGTGACCACTTTACGTTTAAAACCACCCCATACACCCAGCAGTACGCCACCCAGAATCGCACCAATGCCCATGGCAGCCTGCAGCCAGGCAAGTTCCCTGGCACCGCCATTGAAGAAATCGGTGACAAGCAATGGCATCAAGTTGCCAGCCGGGGCTAAAAACAGGTTGATGGAACTGGCAATCAGAATCACGATCAACAGCCCAGGCCAGGTAACGATGTAATTGAATCCGGATTTAACATCCGCCAATAAGGAACGGGGAGTAACTTTTTGAGCACCGGTGACAGTTTTAGGCTGGGGAACCTTAACGAAGAATATCATCAGCAGGATGGCAATTGCTGCCGTGACGATATCGACCGCCAGAACGCCCTGAATGGGCAGCAGTTCCAGGAGGAGCGCGCCAAGAGCTGGCGAAATGATCTCGGTCAAGCCATTGACAGCCTGGTTGACCCCACCCAGGCGCACCAAGTGCTCCTGGGGAACCATAAGGCTGATCGACGCAGTCTTGGCAGGACCCTGAAAGATGCCGGCAAGAGAACGAATGAAGAGGATCAGGTAGATATGCCAGATTTGAATCAGATTGAAGGCAAACAGAAGTGCCAGGACGGCAGTTGCCAGGGCGACAACCAGGTCGGCAAGGATCATTACCAGCTTGCGGTTCCAGCGGTCCACCAACGCCCCGATGAAAGGACCAATCAGAATGCTGGGGATCAGGGCGGCGGTTGTGGCGGTTGCCAGCACGGCAGCAGAACCAGTGAGTTTGGTTACATACCAAACCAGCGCGAATTGCACCAGGCTGCTGCCAAGCAGTGAGATTATCTGACCACCAAACATGGGTAAAAAATTAGCAAGCCAATTGGCAGGTATTTTTTGATCTGGCGACCCCGGATTTGGGTCGGGTTCGGGCTGAGATACTTCTTCGTTATTCTCCATCAAGTCATCTATCCAACAAAAGGGATTTTATCGTACATTTTGGTTTAAACTAGTCTTTTGTAAGGAAATACGTGGTCTGCACCGTATAGTTTTTCTCCCTCCACCAGCGGTTATCGGGGCTAAGGTTGCAACTGGAGTCGAGCCCCAGCCGTATGTGTATCTCTACGAAGCGTTCAAGGTTAACCAAAAATTTCATTAAAATATATCAAATTGGTAATATTTACACATGAAAAGGCTGTTTATTATCGGATCAATACTCTTACTGGCGGTGTTGGCTGCCTGCGGCACTGAAAGCAGCCCCACCCTGGTGGATGCCACCCTGCCTGTAATCCCGATTGCCACTGCTACGCCGCCAGCGACCCAAGAGAAGACAAAAGTAATCCTTTCGGAAGAAAGTACACCAACCCCGATCCAGGCTGAACCGGTCTCGACACCTGAACCCATCTTGATCGTCACCCAAAACCTGGAGACTCCCTGGGAAATCGCGTTCCTGCCTGATGGGCGCATGTTGGTCACCGAAAGACCGGGCATGCTGATCTTGGTTGAAGAAAATGGCTTACAAATCGAAATTGAGGACGTTTATGAACGCAGTGAAAGCGGCTTGCTCGGTCTGGCACTTCACCCCGATTTCGTTGAAAACCAATACCTATACATCTATCTGACTTACGAGGCTGGCAGTGGCTTGCTGAACCGTGTGGAAAGGTATGTTTTCGATGGTGCTGCACTGAGTGATCGCACTGTCATCATCGATCAGATTCCTGGGGCAGCCAACCACGATGGCGGTCGCCTTGAGTTTGGTCCGGATGGGATGCTCTATATCACCACCGGAGATGCCGGCGCGAGCGCCTCTGCCCAGGATGTCAATTCGCTGGCAGGCAAGGTTTTGCGCCTGCAAGATGATGGCAGCATCCCGCAAGATAACCCCTTCGGGAATGCCGTTTACAGTTACGGTCACCGCAATCCGCAGGGGTTGGCTTGGGACGAGCAGGGGCAGCTCTGGGCGACCGAGCACGGACCCAGCGGATTGGGCAGTGGTTATGATGAACTCAACCTGATAGAAATCGGTGGAAATTATGGCTGGCCCGAAATCCAGGGCGACCAGACGCGCGAAGGCATGATCAGCCCCCGACTGCAATCCGGAGGTAGCGAAACCTGGGCGCCGGGTGACCTGGAGATTGTTGATGGGGTTGCTTATTTTGTAGGTCTGCGAGGAGCGACGCTCTATGCGGTTCCATTGGATGATATCCGCCCGGAGACATTGCAGCGTCATTTTGTGGATGAATTCGGACGGTTGAGAGCTTTGCGGGTTGGCGCTGATGGTTTGCTTTACATGGGCACCTCGAATACCGATGGGCGTGGACGGGTACGCGAGGGGGATGACAAGATTTTCAGAATTGACCCAAAGCAGTTACCTTAATCTTTTCAGTACTAGTACATAAATGTAACGATTCACCTTCCTGCTCCTCCCTGGAGGGGGTGGTAACACCACCTGCCAGAGTTGAGTCGCCTTTTCTCAACAGCGTTTATTTGTTGGTAGAATTGAGGCGAACAATCTATGCAGGAGAACGCATGCCAAGGTCCCGTCGCAAGTCCGAATTATTAGCCAAATATCACTATCCCCGCAACCGAACCCGGCGAAGTTTTTTACGAGGGGGTATTGGAGCGCTTGCCTGGCTGCTTTTGGATTATCAAATTGAGGGCAAAGAGAACCTGCCTGAGGATGGTCCTTTATTGATCGTGGGGAACCATTTCCACTTTTTGGACACAATCGGACCGATCCACGTTACCAAATATCCGCTGGAATTTATTAATGATGCCGAGATGCCCATGGCACCTGGGATCGTCAAATTTTTACCTGGATGGTGGGGCACACTGAAAATTACCCAAGGCAGACCCAACCTGGAAGCCATCAGGGCTGCAGAAACAATCTTGCAGCAAAACGGGGTGCTGGCAATTTTCCCTGAAGGACATGTGCACAAACCGCCCCTGGGCAATCCATTGCCTGGCGCTGCCTTTTTGGGGTTGCGCCTGGGTGTGCCAATTGTTCCAGTTGGAACGTACAGCGAAGATGATTGGGATATTTTTGGGACACTGCTACATAAAAAGCGCAAGGCAAGGGTTGTGACTCGCATCGGCAAGCCATTTGGACCGCTTGCGGATGGTGACCCAACTTGCGTGCCTGGTAGAGAAGATGTAAAAAATGCCGGACAGGAAATTATGCGGCAGATTGCCAATTTGTTGCCTAAGTCTGCTCGAGGTCCATATTTACAAGAAGCCAGCAGCGGCTTGTGAAAGTTGTTAACGAGAAACCAACAGTAATCAGCTAAAATTGCAGTATATTATTTTGGTTGGGAATTATGGAATACAAGGATTATTACAAAACGCTTGGTGTCAGTAAAACCGCTTCTGATGAAGAGATCAAAAGCGCCTATCGAAACCTGGCAAGGCAGTTTCACCCGGACGTAAACAAAGAACCCGGGGCAGAGGACAAGTTTAAAGAAGTCAACGAAGCCTATCAGGTGCTTTCGGATGCCGAAAAACGCAAAAAGTATGACCAATTTGGCTCCGAATGGCAGAATTATCAGACCTCCGGCGGGCAGCCAGGCGGATTCGATTGGGGTCCCTGGCAGCAATCGCAAGGTGGACGCACCAGTTATCGCACAGTTTCGCCAGATGAATTCAGCGAGATGTTCGGTGGTATGGGCGGCTCCAGCGGCTTTGGCGGCTTTTCGGACTTCTTTGAAACCCTTTTCGGAGGTGGTGGCTTTGGCTCCAGTTTCACTGGGCAGACCCGCGCGCAGCCGCAACCACGCATGAAAGACATGGAATATGAGATTGACCTGAGCCTGCACGAGGCTTATACAGGTACAAAACGCACGCTTCAGTTTGAAGACGGGCGCAAAATCGAGGCGAGTATCCCGCCTGGTGTTAAAACCGGCTCTAAAGTACGCCTGGGCGGTCAGGCTGGGGGAGCAGATTTGTTTTTGAAGGTCAATATTTTGCCCGACCCAGTCTTCAAGCGCAAGGGCGATGACCTTTATATGGACGTACCTGTCGATATTTATACCGCGATTTTAGGCGGCGAAGTGGGTATCAACACCATGACCAAAACGGTGCGCCTGAACATCCCCGAGGGTAGTGACAGTGGTAAACGGTTCCGGCTGAAGGGACTGGGCATGCCCAACCTCAAGGACCCGACCAAGTTTGGCAATCTGTATGTGACCATCCAGGTGACAGTGCCCAAGAACCTGACATCCGCCGAGAAAGATAGATTCCGCGAAATCCGCAACATGCGGGTGGCACGATAAGTCCATTTGTGTCTGCGGCTGGACGTAAAGCCCAGCCGTACAATAAAAAATTCCAAATGGTCATACGAAAACAAACACCCCGCTGAAATCAGCGGGGTGTTGTTTTTCTAAATCACCCGCTTATGGTGCCACCACGCGACCCATGAAAACAACCGTATTTGTGGTAGTTTCATAGATCAGGTAGATAAAGGGATGGTCAAAGGTGATATCCCAGCTATCGGCGGGCATGGAGGTTGTGCCAACAGCAATCGCTGTCGCGGCAGCCGCCTCGGTACCTTCTTCATTGACATCAATGAAGGCTTTATGCAAAACATCACTGATGTAGAGGTCGATCTCATCCGAGATCCTGGTAAAATCTGCAGCCTGGGGGTCAAAAGCCTGCTGAATGCCAAGGGATTTCATCTGGTCACCCAGGTTGAAAGTGCTTTCGTAGGTAAATTTGGGCAGACCAAGGTTGACCTGACCAAAAATGCCGTCGAAGCCGTTCAAAATCTCTTCGAGGTCACCATCATCCAGATCTTGGTCAAACCGACTAAAATCACCAGTCGGCATAATCACCGCCATGGCGTAATTGCCACCCTGGTAAGGCAGCTTGGCAGCCTGGTAGCGATCGGTAATTAAACCAGCGCCGGTGTAGCTGGTGCGCATCATATCAACGGACTGTTCACTGCCATCCAGCAAGAAGAAAGGTTCGCTGGCGGTCCGGTTGGGGTCAAAGGGATTTTGCCAGGCACCCTTGAAGTAAACCGCGTTGGTGATCACCAGGCGGGTCAGCTCATCGAGCACACCCTGGGGGATCAAGTCTTTGATTTTGTCATTGGTCTGGGCAGCGACCCACAAGTTAATCGCCTGGCGGGCAGCGTCGGGGTTAGCGAAATCGACCAGCTTCAAGCCGGCGTTATAGTTCGCTGAGAGCGTATCCAGGAAATTCTGGTCGATAATGAAACCCTCCTGGACCCAAAGCGCATTAGCAATGTTGATCTGCAGCGGCTGGGCTTTTTCGTCCAGGTTGGCAGGTGGCGTGACGAGCCGCTTGTTGAGCGCGTTCATCCGGTTGTGAACGTCATCGTCATCTTCCGGCTCAACATCCAACACCCGGGCAATTTCAGCTCTGGTCTCGGCGTCGGCACCGGCATAGACCATCAGGAATGCCTGGTAGATGCTGTAGGGCGAAAAGACCAGGTTGCCATCCTGGACGGCTAATTTTCGATAGAGGTCGACCGCGAAGTCGTTGACGTCTTCAGCCTGGTCTTCCAGGTCATCCTGGCTGGCAGAAGGGTCAGTGATGTAAGCCGCGCCACCGATGGCACTGCCTGGTTCAGGCTGCGCTGTTGAATCCTCAACGGGGTAAGCATCGCCCGGGTCCTGGGTTTCATCAACCGGATACGGTTCTACTGTATCCTCAGGAGGAACAGGTTTTTCAGTATCAGGTTGAACAGTTTCCTCAGTGGAAACAGGTGGGACAGTCTCTGCAGCAGGAACGCAAGCGCTCAAAAGCAGCGCAAGGACTAAAATTGTTGATAGTAATATTTTTTGTGTGTTCATTTTCTACTCCTTCAGAAAATATTTTTCAAATCTAAGGTTGCATTAACTGACCGATAAACAATATCGCGCCAGTATTCTTATCGCGGATAAGGAAAAGGAAAGGTTTATCAAAGCGCATTTCAACAGGCTCTGTGGGCATCATTCCCTTTTCCAGCACAACAATCAGTGTCACTGCGGCTGCTTCGGTGCCAGCTTCGTTGACATCGATGTAAGCTTTCTGCACCAGGGTCGAAACATATGCCGACTGGTCGCCGGTTATTCCAGAAAGGTCAGCCTTTCCGCTAAAAACATCTGTCATTCCAAGGTTTTGCATCGGCTCGATCAGGTCCATCATGCCGCTTTCGACTCGAAATTTGGGCAGGCTCAGGTTCAACTTCTGACCGCGAAGTTGCATAAGATATTCGTTCAATTTATCAACAGTCAGGTTTTTTGAGAAGGTTTCCCAATCGCCGTTGGTCGGGGCAATCAGATCCATGACGATGCTGCTGCCAGTGTAGGGTAATTGAACTATTTGGTAGTTTTCGTCCTTGTATGACCCAAATTCCTCCCCAGATACCATAGTGGGAACTTTCTTGGTCTCACCTGACAGGAGGGTGAAATCGCCTTGATAGGTATTTTCTTCATCAAAGGGAAACATCCAGGATCCTTTGAAATAGACCGCATTCGTTAATGCCAAAATTGTACTGGCGCTAAACATTTCCGCTTTGGCGATGTCATTGATCTTGTCGTTGGTCTGTTCGGCAGCCCAGGCGTTGATCAGGTCGGCGGCTTTTTGGGCGTCAGCAAAATCGAGTGAGCGCAAGGTGGCAGCATAATGCTCGGAGAGCGTGTCCAGATATGTCTGTTCCAGCTGCAGCCCCTCCGCGACCCAAACCGCATTGGCGATGTTTAGTTCAGCCTGTTCTTCCTTGGAAATGTAAGGGTTCTCTTTGGTCAGGGCGATGTTGAGAGCGTTCATCAGCCGATGGACTTCCGGGTTGCCCTCAGGGAGGTGTAAAACCTGTTCAAACTGGCTGGCAGTGTTGCCCTCAGCACCGGCATAAACCATCACCAATGCCTGAAAAAGGCTGTAAGGTGAGAACACAAGATTCTCCTGGTCTGCTGCCAGGATCTGGTAGAGCTCAAAGGCGAACTGGTTATTGGCAGCCGATAAATCGGTCACCTCGTCGGGTGTATAGTTGGGGTTAGGGTTGTAATCAACTTTTCCAGTTTGCATAGTTACCTTTTCTGCAGGCAGGTTAGTATCAGGATCGTTTTGAGGAACATCCTGGATGCAGGCACTGAGCAGTAACAGTAGAGTCAGGTTTATCAAGAGCAATCTTTTCATTCCATCTCCAATCTTCTCTACCTCAATGACGAATTCTATACCTCTTGAGTTCCCTGACCTAATTAACGCAAAAGCCTGTCGGGCGGACCAACAGGCTTTTTGCGGAAGTCTTATCGCTGATAGAGGTTCAGCGAATTAACCAAGTTAAAAGAGGGACTTTACGCGATAAAAAGCCAGTCCGAAATATTCCCATAATGCGCTGAAGGTTTGGTCCAGCGCGCTACTGGTGGGCATGATATTGGTGATAAATTGTTTCCAGTTCCAATCGGTGAGGTTTTGCCAATCGTTCAGCGTTACCTGGTAATCGACGGGGGCAGGGGTTACGATCAGACCGCTGTCACGAAGCAGGAACATGGTGCGGTCCATTTTGAGGGCGGTGGTGACTAAAATCACAGAACTGACCTCTCTTGCCTGAAGAATGTCAAGCGACTTTGCAACATCTTCACGCATGTTGGAGGCGTAATTTTGCAGAATGATTGCATCCTGGGGAACGCCCAGCTCCATCAGGAGGATTCTTGCACTCTCCGCAGCCTCGAGGTTGCCACTGACAACGATCACGGGGGCGAGATTCTGCTGGTAGTACATGGCGCTGTAGAGCACACCGTCAGCTTTTCCCTCCACCTCAACACGCTGGCGCGGGGTGTTCGATTCCAAAGTGCCATCAGCCATAAGAAGAATTGCGTCAGCCTTCTCCATTGCCTGGTTGGGCATGTAACGCCATTCCATTGAACGAGTAAGGAAGCTGGAGAAGAAGATGTTTCCAAAAATGGCGATAATAGCCAGGGAAATTGCTACAAACCAGATGGCGGTATTGGGTTTTTTCTTGATCAGAAAGAGGGAAATGAACAAGACAACGCTCACAAAGGCGAGCGGATTTAATAATTGTATGAAGAAATCTCTAAGGATGCTAACCATATTCTTCTCCTTTGGACTAAACCTGTCAGAATAGTTGCAAGAAATGAGCCGGGGAGAGAATAGTTTGGCATTCTGAGCATTTTGAGGATCTTTGCATCAACTGCAACAGGATCCTACGCGAAAAAGCTCAGGATGACAGACGTGATAGTCTTTTCGTAGGGGTTGAGCCAGGTTGGAGAAGATCCGGGAGCCGCCCGCACGTTCGCAACCGATCGTTTTGAGTGTTTATTCAGGATAAATCAGGTCATACACCTCGGGGGCGAATTTTTCGACGGTTTCGGATGTGATCGCATTTGTGCGGCAGATCTCAGCATACAGGTCGGCGCTTTTGCGTTTGGTTCGAATCTGGGTTTGCGGGTCCAACGCCCACAAGCCAAAGCGCTCGTTCCAGCCGCGTTCCCACTCGAAATTATCGACCAGGGTCCAGTGGAAATAGCCCTTGACCGGGGTATTGTTATTGAGCGTGTGCCACATGGCAAGCAGATGCTCCAGTAAATAACGCCGGCGGAAGTCGTCTTTGCTGTCATCGCAGCCATTTCCAGTGACATAGATGGGCAAACCGAACCTGTCAGCCCACTTGATAGCATCCCGGAAGCCGTGTGGATCGCTGGCGATAAAGCCGTTCTCAGATAAAACCGCGTTTTCAGGAAAGTAGCGGCTGCTGAAAAACCTGTCGCTTTTGCCCAAATCGAACTTGACCAGGTCGCGTGTGTAGTAATTGAGCCCGACGAAATCCTGTGTGTCTTTGGCTTGCGGGACGTCCTCTTTGAGCATCCCGGCGTCAAATTCGCCGGTCGTGAGTGCCAGGGCAAATGCATCGTTGAAAACTTTGTGATGCAGCCGGATGACATTACGGGTGAGCAGTCCGGAATTTGCCGGTTGGAATCCGCGCCAATGATGAGCGACACCGACCTGGGCTTCGGGCTGTACTTCGTGGATCACCTCGTAGGCAGCGGCGTGGGCTTTGAGCATGTTGAGCAGTACCTTCAGGGCAATTCTCTGGTCGTTTTTACCAGGAGGGAAACCTCCACCCAGGTAGCCACCGTAAGCGTAAACATTGGGCTCGTTGATGGTCACCCACAACAGGCAATGCGACTTGAGAGCTTCCACAGTTCGGCGGGCGAAATTGGCAAAAAGTTCGACTACGGTGTCATTTTCCCAGCCGCCCATTTCAGCAAGCCACAGCGGGCTGCTGAAGTGATGCAGCGTGATCATGGCGGTTATATTACGTTCGCGTAATCCCAACAGCATCTGCCGGTAGCGGTCCAGGGCAGCTTCATCCCAGCGGTCCGACTCGGGCTGAATGCGCGACCATTCCACTGAAAAACGGTGGGCGTTTTGCCAGCCATCCTGGGCGCGGTTGAAGTCTTCGCGCCAGCGTCCGCCCCACCAGTCGCAGGTTTTGCCGCTACGGTCCTCATCCTGGATGTGCCCCGGCTGCTGCTCCCATGCCCACCAGTCGTTATTGGTGTTGTTGCCTTCCACCTGGTGTGCGGCAGTGGCAGTGCCCCACAAAAAACCGCTTGGAAAATTAAATGTCGCTCTGGGCATGCTTCCTCCTGGAAGTATTAGTTGCTTGAATTGTATCAACAGATGGGCAGCATGATGCGCTGTGTTGTTTGTTGAACAATCGTCATATAATTCGCTTGTAGCCGGGCGTTTTTCACGATTTTTTGAGAGCGATTGGAAGTTTCTGAGAGGAAACCTTGTCTATGCTTCTCCCAACCCGGTTTGGGGATTTCTGTTGCCGGGAAAAATTTTGTGAGGCGATTTGATGAACGAAGAACCATTAGAAGAACCATTAACTGAAATAAAGCCTGATTTGAACGGTCAAACCGGGTTTCTGCCCAAAGAGGACCTGAAGCGACCCGTTCTTTCTATGCTCAGCCTGATTGCGGCGGGTGTGGTGATGATGCTGATCTGGTGGCGTGTCCAAGAAAATGGCTGGCGCTGGTCGCTCTCGGTACTGGTAGTGGCAGGGCTTTATTTGCTCAACAGCCGCCTGCAGGAGCGCAAGATACCAACCTCTTCATGGGTTTTACTGGGGCTGACGGTGCTCGTCGGTTTTATTCCAGCCCTGCGCAGCGACGATTACACAATGCTGCTTTCCATGCCGGTCACAGTGGTCTGCCTGGCACTGCTCACTGCCGATTTTTTCAGCGGGCAGTGGTGGCAATATCGCATTCGGGAGTATCTGAAAGCGGCGTTCCAAGCGCTGGCTGCCTTTTTTGTTGGTTTCCCGCTGATCGCATCCATGGCAGTTCGCTCTTCGGCGAACGACCCTGAGCAAAAAAATTCTGGCAAGCGATTGGCGCTGGGAATTCTGAAGGGCATCCTGATCGCGCTGCCACTTTTATTGATTTTTACTTTTCTATTTGCTTATGCCGATGCGGTTTTTGAAAGCAAGATCGATTCGCTTTTCCAGTGGCTCAAGGCTGATTTTTTGTCACAATTGGTTGGTCGCATCTTTTTGGCACTCTTTTTCACCTGGATATTGGCTGCCGCTTTGTGGTTACTGGTGACGCATAGCAGTAATCCGATTAAGATTGAGCCGGATGAGGCACTGCTGAAACCATTCCTGGGAATGACCGAAACCACGATCGTGCTGGTCAGCCTGAACCTGCTATTTGCTTTTTTCCTGGTGATCCAGTTCCAGTATTTCTTTGCCGGTGAAGCCAATATCGCTCCCGGTGCTTACACCTATGCGCAATATGCTGACCGCGGATTCAGGGAGTTATTGATGGTCGCCGCGATTGCCGGTGCCGTGTATTATGCCCTGGCTTCATTTACCCGCCGGGAGAGCAAGCCAATACGCCTGATGTTCTCGATTTTGGGTGGGTTGCTGCTGCTGCAGGTTGGCGTAGTTTTGGTCTCGGCTTACCAGCGGATTATCATGTACATCGACGCCTATGGCTTGACCTCTTACCGATTCATCCCTCAGATTTTCATCTTTTTCCTGGCAGCGATTTTGTTATCCCTGGTTTTAATGGAGTTATCGAACAGATTTAATCGCCTGGCATTGGTGCTGCTATCTGCTGCGCTGCTTTTCACGCTCACCCTGGCGATGATCAACGAGGATAGAGTGATCGCGCGGCATAATATCGAGCGCGCCACACAAGGCGAGGAGCTGGACTACGCTTTCCTGGTAAATAGCCTTTCGACAGATGCTGAGCCATACCTGTTCGATGTGCTTGGTACTGGCAGTCTGCCCCAGGTTTTAGAGGAGAACCTTGAAAAGGTGCTGGCTTGCCGTGCGGCTGATTTTGAAGCAAGATATTTACCTGCAACTATGAATTGGCTGGATTTGAACTTATCTTCGATGCGAGCCAAAAATCTTTACGAAGAAAGTCAGGATTTGCTCTCGAAATGGCGATTCAAGACAATTACAGAGGGCATTAAATATCATGTGATCATGATTGACGGGCAGCAAATTTTCTGCAGCCCAGTTGAATAGAGGAAGAGCAATTAATTGTTGCGCAGGCGCTTTGTGACTCGATTAGTCCAGGGTTATTAAATGATAAGATTGTTGCATGTTTCCACAACTTGACCCCACCGAAGCGCGTTACCTGGCTGAGATCATTGTTAGCATCCTGGGGGTGGTTTTGTTTCTTGGGCTGGCGATCTGGATAATCCGCAGAAAGCAAACAGCCAAGCCAACCGAACCCACCCCTGTTGCACCAACCCCAACAGAAGCGGGTTCAGAACCACGATCAGCACAGAAGCAGGAGCAGCTCCACGCTGACCTGGTACATGTATACCAAACCTGGAAGACAGAACGGTTGCTGCAGAGTGAGGACGGGCGCAGTCTCTTTCTGCGCAATGGCGTCGAGAAAAACGGGTTGCGCTATCAGCTGGTTGCGAAAACCCAGGTGCAGGCGCTGGCTATTTACCTGTGCGCGCTGATGGCAGAAGCTGACCCGCAGGCGAGTGTGCAGGCGGAGGCACTATTTGCCAGCCTGCTTGCCCATCCGGCTTACGGGCACCGCGAACTTAGCAGCTGGCAATACCTGCCCGATCTGCCGCGCTCCCCCAGGCTGGATCCAGACCCGCACGCTGAAGCCTGGGTAATATTGGCTCTGAAAGTAGCGACCAAACGCTGGGCAGGGATCAACCGTTTTAATTACACTGAGATCATCCCGGAGAGATTACAGGCACTGCGAGAATATACCGCAGCCCAGGAACCTGAGATGGTCGCGCAACTGTCTTTCAGCGGATTCCTCACGAATCAACTGCTGCCCCTCAATTCGAAACTGGATTGGTCTGAGCTTGGGGAAAGCCGGGAACAATTTTTCGCCCGTTTCCTGGAGCCGGGCTATCTCAGAAGCGAGCCCGTTGCCAGCAGATTGGGAATGAGTTTGTTTCAGCTGGGGATGCTTGCCCTGCTCGAGCGTGATCTGGAAGCAATCCGGGTTATTCGCACAATGCAGGCTGAGATGGTTGGCTTCGCTGAGGAATGGATGATAACCCCCTCAGAAGAGCCGGACTTTAGCCGCGTAGCAATGCTTGCCAGTGCCGTTCCTGCCTTGCTGAGCCTTGAGGTGAAGGAGTTAAACGAGCGGGTATGGAACGCTCTGCGGGATTCCCAGCCTGATAAAAACGACGGTCTCGGCGCGACGTTGAAGGTGATCGCGATGGCATTCCTGGCGGGGGAGCAGGGAGCAGGGAGCAGG
>DHCY01000027.1:83837-100589 GCA_002399085.1 Anaerolineaceae bacterium UBA4890 | reverse complement strand
AGGGAGCAGGGAGCAGGGAGCAGAAATATTATATTACGCAACCTCACTCCAGCAGCGTGGAACCAGCCTTAGGCTGGATTACCTTTTGGGGCTTATGTCCTCGGGTTTGAGGCGCGGATTTGGCGACGCAGCCAGGAGGCAGCGGCGCTTTCATGCGCACGAACAACCAGGACCGATGTTGAAGTGCCTGTTCGCACCCGGTCTACCAACTCACCAAACAGGTGTTCTCCATGCGTGTCTCCCTCATAAGAGCCAATTACAACCAGGTCGTACTCGCGCTGGCGGGTTTCTTCGATTATAGCTTTGGCAGGGTCATCACCCCGAACAATGTGAAGGCTCATATTGCCAGGGATATCGTTGAGCTGAACGATAACGATCTCCTGAAGATAAGCCATCTGATCTTCATAAAGCTCATCATCCAGGTCTTCATCCACCACACGGATGATATCAACCGTGCCATTATCGGCTTTTGCCAGGCTGTCGGCAATCTGTATAGCGAACTTTGAGTGAAGCCCTCCGCCAACCGGTACGAGGATATTCTCCAATTTATCGATACCGCGATCGAACAAAAGCCCCACGTTGGAAAGCCCTGAGCGGATGATCGGCTCTACACTGGCATCGAATTTGGCTTGCTCTTTTTCGCCCACGGGGAATTTGAACAGCAACAGGCGAACATTATTATCATTGCGCAATTCGTTGATAATTCCTTCTGCCGGGGTGCTGTCGGTAACGGTCTTGGCATACATTGGGATGTTTTGCTCAACCGCATGTTTAATAAACTTTTCCAGGGTATATTGTCGGGAACTTTGCAATTTCGCCCTGGCATCTTCATTTTCTGCTATTTGGGGGTCAACCACCTGCAGCAGGCACATGCTGACATCACTTTGAGCATTGGCTATCCTGGCTCCAATGCGGATCAGGTTTTCCATGCCGCTATCCTGTTGGATGGGCACCAGAATGCGGTAGCGACCCGGGTCCTGGCTGCGTTTATGTTCTTCCTGCCAGGAGGTCAGTCCGAGACGACCGTAATAATAGACGGCAAAAACCGCCAGAATGCCTCCCATAAAGATCAGGGCGCGCACTTCTGAATAGCGCAAGACGATCAGGCAGACCAGTGACGCAATGATCGGAGTGAGCGGGAAGAAAGGTACTTTGAAGGGGCGGTGAATGTAAGGATACTTCTTCCGAAGGGAGATCATCGACAGGTTGGATAAGAGCAGCACAAAAAGATATCCGCCTGAAGTGATATAGCTGAGGAAATCCACTGCGCCAATACCGGTCACCAAAATCGAAATAGCACCGATGAAGATGATGGAGAGGTAAGGTACCCTTGCCTGGTTGAGGTGGGAAAGAAAGGCAGGCCAGGCACCGTCGCGGCTGAGGGTAAAGCTTTCGCGAGTTGCTGAGAGCATGGACGAATTGATGGAAGTGAGTGAGCCGACCATGCCGGCAATGCCGATGATGGTGGCACCAGGGGTGCCCATGAACATGCGGATTGTGTCTGAAATGGCTGTTTCTGAGCCAGCGATGTCGCTGGAGGTACCCATGGCAACGGTAATGACCAGGGTATAAACCACCACGATCAGAAACAGGCTAATCATAATTGCCAGGGGGATATTCTTGGTGGGGTTCTTGACCTCTTCAGCGTCGTCTGCGATGACTTCGAACCCGACGTACATGGCATAGATCAGTGCGATCGTCTTCAGGATGACGCCCGCGTTGACACCAATGCTGTCGCTCTGGAACCAGCGTCCGTCCGGCAGCAAGGTGGCAGTGCTGAAGCCGTTGGGCATGGTGAAGCCACCGATGGTATAGATGGCAAAAGCGACCAGCAGGGCGATACCCATGACAACCTGCAGGTTGCCGACCTTGGTGACGCCCAGGATGTTCAGGATGACGAAAACCACAATCGCAGCTATGGCGACAGCACTAATCCCAAAAGCGCTGGCTGCCAACCCAGGGAAAAAGACCGAGACGGAATAGGCGAAACCGACTGCCGAGAGCGCGGTATAAAAGGTGCTGGAGATACTGTCCATCGAGCCGACCAAAAAAGCGATCAGCCCTTTGCCCCAGGCTTCACGCACATAGGTCATCGCGCCGCCGGTCTCCGGGTAGGTTGTTGCCAGTTCACAGTAGTTCAGGGCAATGCTGAAACTGAGAATGCCGGCGATGAGGACTGCCCAGATGGCGGCTGGTCCGGCTATGGCAGCGGCATGTCCTGACAGGATAAAAACCCCCGAACCAAGTGTGCCGGCAGTTCCCAGCATGACAACCTGCGGTAAATTCAACTGGCGTTTAAGTGTTCCTTTTCCAGCCATTTTGACTCCAATTTTACAAAGTACAAGGTTCGGTTATTAAGATGGCATCTCAGAACCGAACCTGAAAAATTTTTGTGTATATTCAAGTAATTATATACCCGTCGGTCAGTTTGCGTATCGGAAACTCTTGGTTGTCAAGACAGAGTGAGAAAAAAATCTTTGGCGCGAATAAAACCGCCAGCATGTGAAAGCAGGACTATAATTTCAGAAACTTGCTTTATTTCGTTATTGGAGAAGTTATGGCAAAAAGGAAATTGAAGCGGCAATTGAACCTGCTGCAGGTGATTATGCTGGGAACGGCAGGTACGATCGCTGCTGAAATTTTTGTTCTTACCGGACATGTCGCCACGATTGCAGGTCCGGAAACGGTTTTGGCATTGATTTTGGCAGGGTTAATGACCCTGAGCATCGCTTTGAACTACTGTGAACTAGCAACGACGTTCCCGGTTACAGGCGGCGCCATGACCTATGTTGGTGAGGCGTTTGGTAAAGGCTGGCTGATGTTCCTGGTTGGCTCGCTCGATTGTCTATCCAGCACCTTTTACGCCGCACTTTCTGCAGTTGGTTTCGCGATCTCTTTGGAAATCTTCATCCCCGGCATACCGATTATTCCGATCGCCATCCTGGTGATCCTCTTTGTCGGTTTGATGCACATACGCGGGGTGTCCAACGTCGGCAATTTCCAGATTTTGTTAGGCGCATTCTTGATGGCGGTTTTTGCGGCTTTTGTTTTCAAAGGTTTCACCAGCCTAAATGGTTTTCAAATGGACATCTTTCTGTCGGGTCGTTCCGTTTTCGAAAACCAGAGCGTTTGGGCACACATCGGACGCATGCTCTCTGCAATTGCACTCACCTACAATGCTTATGTTGGCTTCGAGGTGATCGCGGATGACGCAGAAGAAGTGAGAAACCCCAACAAAAACATTCCGATCGGGATCCTGGTGAGCCTGCTTTTGACTACGCTGATTTACACGAGTGTCAGCATGGTGGCGATCGGCACGGTCCCTTTCAGCCAGTTAGCGGGGTCGGATACTGCTCTGACAGATGCCGCCACACGGTTTTGGCCCAGCATAGGCGTTCCTCTCATGGGCGCGGCTGGTATCGTGGCAACGCTCACTTCGGTAAATTCGGCAATGCTCTCAGCCACACGGGAAGCGTTTTCACTCAGCCGTGACCGGGTTTGGCCGCGCACATTCTCCCGCCTCAGTCACTGGCGTACGCCCTGGATGGCGATTTTAATGGTTGTGGTAGTGAGCGCACTGGTCGCAGCAGTTGGAATCGTCGACTTTTTGAGCTTCATTTCAAGCGCAGGGTATATGTTCGTCCTGTTTTGGGCGACCCTGGCGATGCCGAGGCTGCGCAAGAAATTCCCTGACATTGTTCGCCCGTTTAAAGTACCGCTTTACCCGTTGACAGTGGTTGCAGCAGCACTGGCAGGCGTGCTGATCATCTCTTTTGCAAACCCTCAGGCACTCATGTTTCTGGGAGCAGTGATGGTGCTTTTGAGCATCTGGTACTTTATCGCCAACCGGACGAAAGCCAGGCGGGAGCTCAACGCGCGGCTGGAATACCAGGAAGGCGGCGGCAAGGTAATGATCGCGGCGAAAAACCCAGAGACTGCCCGCAGCCTGACCAAGGTAGCGACGAAATTGGTCAATCAGCAGGAGGACACTGGTATCTTAATATTCAGCGTCGTGAAAACTCCGATCAACCTGGATTCATCCGACGTGCCTGCGCTTGTCAAAGAGAAGAACCAATTGCAGCAACAACTCCTGGAGCAGGTCACACCAATTGCTGTGAAAGAAAATGTGCCCATCTATGCCAAGCTCAGAGCGGCATCGCGGGTAGAGGAAGGCATTTTTTCAGAATTAAGCCGGCACAAAGACATCAATTTGGTTATGCTGGGGGTTCCGGAAGAGCGCGCCAAACTGGAGCATCCACATAACATTCTCAAAGAAGTGAACATGATGGCAAACCGGAATGTGGCGGTCTTGCGGGACAAAGGTTTGCCAGATGAAATAAAACGCATCCTTGTGCCGGTTGGCAGCGGACCAAACGCCCGCCTGGCCCTGCAGATGGCACGGGATATCACTCTGCCGGGTGAAGCTGAAATTGTTGCTTTGCGGTTGGTGCTTGGCAATGCGGATGAAGAGCGCATGGAAGATGAAGAATTGCAGCTGCACGAAATTGTTGAGCAAGAATTGGGTGAGTTTGCTGAAAAGATCATCTTTAAGATCAAAAGAGCCGAATCGGTGGCGGATGAAATCCTGAAAGAATGCCAGGAAGGCGACTATGACCTGCTGATCATTGGCTCGGCTGAGGAAGTTTTAGTGCCAGACCAGGTGTTTGGCAAGTTGAACGACTATCTGCTGGATGTTGTGCCTTGTTCGATGTTAATTGTGCGCAGGTATCAGACCGGTACGTCATTGTGGATGCGCAAACAGCTGAAGAAAATAGAGCAGTAACAACAGGAGGAACGGCACGGATTGGTCCGGAAAAAGGTATAATCGCCATATGCGAATCAAGTTGTCACAGGAATGGTCCCTGGATGTGCCAGAAGATATGCATCAGCGCAAAGAGGGCGACCATGTTGTCTTTTGGAAGCCAGGAATTACGCTGCTTACCACGATTTTTGCCTATTCGGGTGAAAAACACCGCCAGGTTTTGTTAGCAAACCTGAAAGGCAGGGTGGAAGCAGAGAAATTGGAGAACATCGTTGAGGATGACGGTGAAATTCAACGGTATGCTTATCTGAAGCAAGAGGAAATCATGCCCGGGCATGTGCGCCTGGCAGTACACGCCTTCACGACCGCTCCTTATGGCGTGCTGCAAACTTCGTTTTATCTTGACAATGCACAAGATTTACAGGAATGCCTGGTGATTTGGAAATCGGTCGAATGGACCGATTTATCATAAAAGAGATGCAGGCAAAGCAACGCTCTCAATTGTGCTGTCTTCGGAATTCAGTTTTGTAAAATTAACGATAAGATCCTTCACTTCGTTCAGGATGACAAGACTTTTGTCATCTTGAGCTTTTTTCCGCAGGTCTCTTCGAGTGCGAAGGATCTTACCATCTGTCATCCTGAGCCTTCTTCCGTAGGACTCTTCGAGTGCGAAGGATCTTGATGGTATTTGGTCGGAAACGTTGTGGCAGTACTGTTAAGATTCTTCACTTCGTTCAGAATGACAAACGTTCAGGATGATAAAGAATGGACGTCTTCGGTGAAATCGCGTGCTCGGCGAGGACGCCGGCACAATCGAACGTCTGTCATCCTGAGCCTTCTTCCGCAGGACTCTTCGAGTGCGAAGGATCTTGATGGTACTGGGCTGGAATCGTTGTGGCAATACTGTTAAGATTCTTCACTTCGTTCCATTAGACTTATTGTTGGTACACTCTTGGGAAACCAGAGATGGTAACCGAACAGAGACAGAATAAGCCTACGTGCGTTCAGAATGACAGCCAAATTCAGAATGACAGACAAATTCAGAATGACAGACAAATTCAAGATCCTTCACTTTGTTCAGGATGACAAGCGTCGGGGTGCTGCGCAAGACCGGCATAATCGAAAAAAACCCGCCTAATCACAGGCGGGCGTAAATAACACTCGAAGCGAGAGGTAAAGAAACAAAATTGTTTTACAAAAGGAGGTTAACCAGGCGATGCTATTGGCTAATCCCTTTTCAAAGAAAAGAACAGGGTTTTACTTCTTGTCCTTCTTGTCCTTCTTGTCTTTCTTATCCTTCTTATCTTTCTTGTCTTTATCTTTGGCTTTGTCTTTGTTTTTGTCTTTGTCTTTGTCTTTCTTGTCTTTTGCCATTTTTTCCTCGATTTCTTTAAGATCCATCTCTTCAGGATCTAAAAACTTGGCAAGTTTGCCAACGGTAGAAGAATTAAGATCGCCCCAATGCGATAATTCCAAGTTCAAAATACCCAGCGCGCCGGTGGAAAGAGCATTTACTTTGCCTTCCAGCAGTTGCATCAGGGCTTCAAGACCGGGATTGTGCCCGACCACCATTGCCCGATTTACTTCATCGGGGAGTTGACGTAGCGCCCGGATGTAATCTCCTGGTTCACCCATATAAAGAGAATCCACAAATTCGGTAGTGCCCTCGTAACCAGAGTACTTATTCACAATCTCAACGGTCTCTTTTGCCCGTTTGGCTGGGGAGCTGACCACGATATCCGGTAGGAAATTGCCATGAGCGATGATCTTGCCGATCAGTTCGGCAGTTTCTACACCATTTTTCTTCAGTGGACGGTCAAAGTCGTTCAGGTGTTTGTCTTTCCAACTTGACTTGGCGTGGCGTAATATCATTAAGGTCTTAGTCATTGTCATCTCCAAAAAATCCACAATAGCAATCTTATTGAAATGATAACATAGACAGAAGGTTTAGTACGTTGTCTGTAAGAACGTCAACATTCCAGAATCGGATACAATGCGAACGAGGTCTTATGATTTACTTTACCTTTGACTTTGAATTGCTCTTTATGATCGTGCTGGTTGCATGGGTTGTGTCGAGAGTGTTGCGCTCTGTATTGCATGGCAACCCTTATTTTTGGCGTGAGATAATGTTGTGGGGGTTGTTCTTCTATGTTGCGTTCCTGCTCTACAACACATTTGAACCTTTTGTAATTTTGTTGGAACGGCAGAACCAATGGGCAAATCTGGTCCCGCTGCAGGGCATTTTGCGCATGATTGAAAGTGCTTCAAGGTTTGACGACGGTGTCACGCGAAGGATTGTCTTCGTCAACCTGGTAGGTAACATCCTGATTTTTTCGCCGCTAGGCTTCATGATTCCCCTGCTGGAAAAGCGCTTGAACCGGGGCTGGCTGGTGGTGCTGCTGGGATTGTCATTTTCTATAGTGATTGAACTTGCCCAAACATTTTTGGAAGCGCGCGTCTTCGATGTGGACGATCTCATGTTGAACACCTTTGGGACACTGCTCGGTTTCGTTGTGTATGCGATTCTAAATTCGATAAAACCGATAAGGTCCTTTTTCGAACGAATCAGAGATGCCGCCCGCCCCAGGGCTTTTCTCTATGCTGTTATCTTTCTACTAATAGTTGCAGGTGCGGCGGTCGGAATCTATCATTATGGATACTATTTGTACCGGCAGATACCGCAATGATGCAGGTGGAACTATTCCTGCTCTGCCAGCGTCTGTAAGATAAGCAAGAATTCAATGCTTAAAGTGAGGTCTTGATGAAAAAAAGAATTTTCGTGTTAACCTCCATGACCCTGATCATGGTTTTTCTGGCAGGCTGTTACATGCCTGCTCCCACCACATCGCCAGGCGACTCGATGACACAGGTGGCTTTGTTTGCCGAAGCGACCCTGACAAAGCTCGCCCAGCAGCAACAAACGGCAACACTACCGTCATCCGCGGAAACCGAATTCCCACCCACAGCAACTCAGATTCCGCCCACTGCCACAAGCGTTCCCCCTACTGCCGTACCGCCGACCGCTACGTCGATTCCGGTGGTCACAGTTATACCGGTTACACCAGTTCCAGCGACAGCCACCAGCGCGCCTTCCGGGGTAACCCGTATCAGTTTTGCGACCGGAACGACGAACTACACGGTTAAAGAAACAATCCCGGCTAATACGACCAAACGTTATGCCTTGAGATTGACGCAATATCAGTTAGCCGAGGTGACTTTGACCAGCAGCTCAACTGCCCACATTGCCATTACTACGGAAAAAGGCAAAGAGTTGGTGAATTTCTCTCAAAAGTGGACCTGGTATCGTGACTATGCCAGCGAAAATGGCGATTGGTATATCGACGTACGCACGGCTGGTTACGCTGCTGATATCAACCTTTACGTCCAGGCACCCCAGCGGGTAAGTTTTGAGTCGGGCAAAGATACGCTGATCGCGAGAGCAACCGTACCCGCTTACTATACGCATAACTTTGTCGCCTGGGCAGCCAAAGATCAGACCATGAAGGTCAGCATCAGCCCGACCGATGGATTGGTGCTGAGTATCTACAAGCTGGGTGGAGATGTTTTACTTTCCAGTTCCGAGGGAAAGACAAGTTTTGAAGGCAAACTGCCAGTTTCTGGAGATTACGTCATCTCGGTGACCAATTCGAAGAATACCAGTTCGACCTTTGATATGACTTTGAATATCAAATAATCTATAAAATAAGAGTAAAAAAGAGAGCGACAATCCGTTGCTCTCTTTTTTTATGGACGAGAATTATTTGTGTGTGGCCCAAACCCAACCGTTCAATTGTGATCGATGGGGCTTGAGTAGGTCTGGGAGCCGCCTCTATGACGCCTAATCATTTCTGTTCGCTATCCATTCGTTCGATCTGTTCACGCACGAAGCGTTTTTGGTAGTCGGTGTCGATGGCATAGGGGATGTACTTGCGAACCCAGGCTATAGACTCATCAGCATCGGTGCCAAGCAGTTCGTGTGCCATCAGGGCGGTAAATATGCCTGTGCGCCCGACACCAGCGTGGCAGTGCACCGCCAGGTTTTCACCATTTCTCACTGCCGATACGGCTTCCTGGAGCGACTGGTCCCAATGACCAACCGGCGGAGCAGAAAAATCAGGCACAGGGTCATAGATCACACGCAGACCAGCCTGTTTATAGCGGTCCAATAGGTTTTTCCCCGAAAAACGCAGGTGTTCCTCCTCTGGGTTGAGAACAACAACAGTGTTGACATTATTTGCCAGGTAGATTTCCAACACTTCGTCCTGCGGGTCAAACATATGGCTGCCTGGCGTGGGTGAACGGAAGACTCGTCCGGTTTCTCCGAAAGGTAACTCACTGAAGAGGGTGGGTTCAGGGTGCTGCTGGGAGTCAGGGAGCACCAGATTTCCGTCAGTTGTCTTTTCAAACTCAAAGGTGGAGACAACCGCATCCAGGTTGAGAGGACCGTAGATGTGAGGGAAGGTCATCTCACCGCCTTCCAGGTTTTCGTAAATCAGGGGTGCAACCAGTCTGTCCGGTTCAATTTCCAGTACAACCAGGTCTGGAGTGGAGGCATAAAAGCGGTTGGCGGTGTTTTCGATTTGATAATGATCGGAGCAATGAATGAATCCATCTGCAGAGAAAGCTTCAGGGATATATTCGCCTTTCTTTTGCGCTTGCTGCCAGGCAGACTGGGTGGTGATGTGATAGATCATGCCGTCCTCCTAAAAGTTTTGATAACTATAAAGCAATTAACAGAAAATTGGCAATTTCTGTTTTATAGCAAATAAATAATATTACATATTTGACATTACAGTGTGTCATACAGTATAATACAGGCATGATGGAAAGGAGCACTATGGAAGATTTTGAAAACACATTCGAGAACGTCAGCATCGAGCTCAGGCGGGGGTTGACTAATCTGGTTGTTCTAAGCCAGTGCAAGCGACCTGTTTATGGTTACGAGTTGGTCAAATCATTGGGAGAGCAGGGTTTCCCAATTGAAGCTAACACTGTTTATCCCCTCTTGCGTCGGTTGGAGAAGCAGGGTTTGCTCAGTTCAGACTGGGATACCAGCACCGATAAACCGCGTAAGTATTATCAAATATCGCCCGAGGGTCTTCGCTTTTACGACCGATTGCGTGCCCAATGGTATGAAAACAACAAAACAGTTCAGGAAATTATTGAGGAGTAGAAATGCAAAACAATCTGATTGAACGATATATTTATGCAGTTACCCGTCACCTGCCCGATAAGGAAGCTGAGGAAGTATCCCGGGAAATTGACGAGTTGATCTCATCTATGTTGGAAGAAAGAGCTGACAACCCTGGCAGTGAAGATGAAAAGGTCCGCCAAGTTTTGACCGAGCTTGGCAGTCCCGAAGCACTGGCGAGAGAATACACCGGCAGGGCGAATGACAGCCTGATTGGTCAACCTCACTACAGTCTTTATTTAAAAGTCCTCAAGTTCGTTTTGATGGCGATTGCGATTGGAATCAGCGTCGCCATGATGGTGAGCGCAATCATTGAGGGTCCCTATCCTGGTCCATCTGATACCAGCTTGTGGATCAATTGGTCGGTGGATGCCGTTGTGGAGTGGCTCACCTCCCTGACATCGGCACTTTTGAGCGGCTTTGCCTGGGTGACGATTATCTTTGCCATTCTATACCACAAGGGCGTCAAACTTGATTACGATCCGGATGACCTTGATGACCTGCCCGAAGTCCCACAGGAGAAAGCAAGGATCGGACGAGGAGAACTGATTGGGGAAGCGATTTTTACCACCTTGTTTGCAATCCTTTTCATAGTAATGCCCTACATCAATATTCCTATTATTGGAATGGATGCAAAACCGATTTCGTTGTTTACACCTGAAGTGTTGATTGGCGTCCGATACCTGCTGATTGCTTCAATCGTGACCGTGATTTTGGAAATGATTGTTAAATTCATTGATAAGCGTTACAGTCTGCGTGTTTTTGGTGCGATAATTTTGACAAACCTGGTCAGCATCGTCACTGTATCCACCTGGCTGGGGAATCCTGAGGCGTTGAACCCGGTCTTTGCAGAACGGTTCCAGGAACTGACGGGATTAAGCGTCTATGGTATCAATGGTCAGCCGGTTCCGGGATTTGGTGGTCATTGGGCGATGCTGCCATTGCCTTTCCTGATTGTGATCGTTATTGTGGTGATTGTTGCGATCATCGAGATCATTTCGGCAGGTGTAAAAACCTTTTCATCCAAAAATTGACACCTGAAAGCACAGGAATTTGTCATAATTATTAACAAAATTAGAACGTTCAAAAGTATGACATCGTGTTATACTATGCGCGAGCAAAACATTGCTCAAATGTAATAAGCTGGCAAGCCAGCCAAAGGTAGCCAATGAGAGTACGAGTAGACGAAGAACTGTGCATCGGTTGTGGGATCTGCGAAGATCAGGTCCCTGAGGTGTTCAGTTTGGAAAACGGTCCGGTTGCAGAAGTGATCATGGACCCGGTTGAAGCGGAATTTCAGGAGGCTGCCCGTCAAGCCGCTGATGACTGCCCTGAAGAGGCAATCGAAGTGGATGAAGGAGCGGAAACGCTTCTGGAGAATGTAATTACAGCTGAAGTTTCAGATGAGACCGAAGTTGAAGTGTTGAGCCAAAATATTGATTCTGAAAGGAAAGAAGTAATGAGAACTGTTGTTGATCCTGATCTGTGCATTGGTTGTGGTATCTGTGAAGGTATCGTCCCCGAGGTTTTTAGCCTGCTGAACGAGCCCTACGCCGAAGTCCTGTTAGACCCGGTACCCGAAGAATTCCACGATGCAGTCAGAGAATCCGCTGAAGAGTGCCCCGAAGAGGCAATCTCTATCATCGAGTAACCCTATTCATGCAACGACGCCACCCTTTTGGGTGGCGTTTTGCGTTTAAAGCTGGCTATTGCGGCTGTTGGCGTTGAAACAACAATCGCATTAGAATCATGGAGGAATGGGACATGGTTATGGAAAATAAGAAACGCTTCTTGATATTGACCAGTGACGCAGGCTTTGGGCACCGCAGTGCTGCGATGTCAGTCGCCAAGGCGCTCGAAGAGCTGTATGGCGATGAACAGGCAAACATGGTGGTCAACCCAATTTTGGAAGGTGCCTCGCTTTCGCTGATGAAGCCAATTGAAAAAGGGTATGACAAAGGGATTCGAAACGCACCCAGCCTCTATCGGTTTGGCTATGAATTCAGTGACTCGCGGCAGGTGAGTGAGCTGATGGAAGGCGCTCTAACCTTGCTTCTGCAGCGAAATATTAACGATGCAATAAAAGATTTTTCACCGCACGTAATCTTGATCACCAATCCAATGTTCAACGCCCCGGCGGGGAAAGTTCGGCAGGAGCAGGGCATAAAAGATACACCACTGTACGCGGTGGTCACAGACCTTGCCGATGTGCATTCGCTTTGGTTTGCGCCAGGACCTGACCTGTTCTTTATTGCCTCTGACTGGGCAAAGGTGAAAGCTCTGGGCAACCGTGTGCCTCAGCGAAAGTTGAAAATATCCGGAATTCCAGTGAACCCAAAATTTGCTGCCAAAGATATTGATCGCCCAGTACTTCGCCAGGAGCTCGGTCTGGACCCTGAGCTGACGACAATTCTGTTTGTGAGCAGCATCAGGGTCGATCACATCCTGGAGAATTTGCATGCGCTCGATTCGCTTGATTTTAAGTTCCAGGTGGTGGCAATTGCGGGCGGTAACGACGATCTCTACCAGGCACTGCTTGACGATCAGTTCAAATTCCCGATCGTGATCAAAAACTATGTCGATACCATACCTGAATGGATGCTGTCAGCCGATCTATTGGTCACAAAGGCGGGCGGTTTGATCCTCTCTGAGGGGTTGGCGGCGGGGCTGCCGATTCTGATGGTCGACTATCTGCCTGGTCAGGAAGAGAGCAACGTCCGCTATGTGACCAGCCACCAGGCTGGGGCGATTGTTGAAAATGCCGGTGAATTTTCGACCATGATTGATTTTTGGTTGAAGAACGACCAGGAGCAGTTGAGGCGCACGGCAGCATCTTCGCGTCTGATCGGTCACCCTGAGGCAGCCTTTACGGTTGCACGAACGATGTGGGAAACCACCAAATAAATACATTCTCGGGGGTCTAACAGACCCATACAGCCGCTAATCCGGAATGCTATCAAGATCGGGCGAGACGATGCCGAGCGCGGTCGCTTTGGCAAGCAGTTCATATAAGGTCCTGGAATTCATTTTCAGCCGCATGATCGTTGTTCTATTGCGAACGGTTCTACCTGATATACGCAGACTATAGGCAACCTCATCTGTACTCATACCTGAACAGTAAGCTTGCAGGATCTGGTAATCTTTGGGCGACAGGTCGAGCTGGGGGTAGTCTTCGGGTGGTACAGGCGGATAGACGATCACCATTTTTCCGATCCGTTTAGCTTCCCAGGGGTGGGCGGGGTCAGGGTCAAAGCCCAGGATCGATTGCCAGTCACCCCGATTGATGGTGCGCACAATTTCTTCAGGTCTTTGCGAATAAGTTAGTACCTGGAAGGTGTCTTTGTCGCTGAAAACGAAAACCTGGGTCATAATAGCGCCTCATTATAGAACATACGTTCTATTATCCAGACAAAGAGCTGGTTTGTCAAGCGTGATCAGAAGGATTGCAGAGAATGATTTTTGACCAGCGGTCAAATGCTTTTCAAGGTCAGGAGACCCTGAAACAACAGGTAATTCTTATAATGTTTGGTGTGTTTGGGTCTCCAGCTTTCGCAAGCTGAGGAAGGATAGAACGGCAATAACGCCAACGATTGCGCCTGCGTACCAGGGGGCGTTGATGCTGATGCTATCCGAAAGGAAACCCGCGCCCATGGGTCCGACCGAAAGGGCGATATACCATGACAACCCAAAGAAGCCCAAATAGCGACCGCGCTGATCGGAGGGTGCCAGATTGGCAACATAAGCCGTCGCCGTCGGGGCGGTAATCAATTCGCCAAAAGTCATCACGACCATCGCCAGCAGGAAACCCCAAAAGTTACCGCTGACTGCTACCAACAGCATCGCTGCCGGGTAAAAAGCTGCGCCAATCGGCATGACTGTGGTTGGCGAGTGCTTTTGCGTAATCCGCGTGATCGCCACTTGCAGAAAAATGACCATCAGGGCGTTGGTGGTCGGGATCCAGGAATATTGCGATTCGGTGATCCCATAATTTTGCTTAATATACACCGCCAAAACCACCCACATCAGCGTAGCACAGATTTCCATCAAAGTGAACGAGCCGACCATGCGGGTGAAGGCTTTGTTTTTCAACGCCTGCCCCACAACCTTCAGCTGATCACGCAAAGTTTCGTGACGCTTGCCCTCTTCGTGCACCAGGGTTTCCTTGAGGAAGAAGACCGTGAGCAATCCAAAAATTGTCAGTGCGATAACAGCTGAAACAAAGCCAATGGTGTAAGAGCGCGAGAGAACGATCCCACCCAAAATTGGACCCAGGGCGACACCAACGTTGCGCCCCATGCGGATCAGGCTGTATGCCTGGGTACGGTCTTCCTGGGGAATCATATCGGCGACGATTGCGTCGGTGCCAACCCGGTAAAGCGGATTGAAGGAGCCAGAGAAGAACATGAGCAGCGCGAATTGCCAGTATTCCTGCGCAAAAATGTAGCCAAGATAGACCAGCGCCATGCCAAACAGCCCAATCACCATCATCCCTTTGCGCCCGAAGCGGTCCACCAGTGAGCCGGCAATCACAGATGAAACGAAGCCGGAGACGGAATTGAAGGTCATTAGGCTGGTCACTGCTGCCATGGGCAGCAAGAGTTTATCGGAGGCATAAATAGTCAGAAATGGCCACACCATGGTTGTGCCGGTGCTGGAGATGATCAGACCAAAAAACATCAACCAAAACTGGAAGGGATAACGGCGAAAAATGGCGGTTACTCGATGCATAAATTATTCCTGGGGAGGTTGGATTGGGAAAGGCGCCTCACAACTTAAGCCCAAGGAGACGAAGAGAGGAGTGTAGGTATAGAGATCGAAATAGAGGATAACTGATTCGCCAATTCCTTCATACTCAACCAGGTAAGGGTCAACAATGGTGCCTGCCAGGTTAAACTGGGGTGCCTGGCGTGTAAAGAAAACCTCTTCACCGTTCGGTCCGCGCAAAGTGAGCAGATAGGTCAGCTCGCGTGCTGGTCCGTCAGACAGTTGGTTGCTGCCCACCTGGATGGGCTGGTCGGGTGAGAATCCATAGTCGGGGTCAGTGGAAAGCTGACAAGCGGGTTCTTCTGTAAAGGCAGCTGTGGCAGTGCTGAGCACTTCAACAACGGTTGGCAGAAAATCTGAAAGCGTTGCGGTGCTTTGCGGCGAGGATGGGCTTGATTGTGCGTTGGGGGGGATGAAAAGCGGCACCTCGGTGCGAGCCAGGCTGCTGGGTTGATATTGGCAAGCAGTGAGAATTGCTGGTAAGCAAAGACAAAAGATCAACAACCCGCTTGTTCGATAATTGAGCATGATTAATCTTCCGGCTCAATGGGGGTGACCAGAGAAAATTCTTTAAGCATATCGCGGAAGGTGGGCAGGAAGGCTTCCCATTCAGCCTCGACGCCTGTTCCGAGAAAGACCAACACATAAAAAGGCATGGCGACGATCACAACCCGTCCGAGCATATAGCTGTCTTCGTGCGGTTTTGCAAAATCGAGCAGCATGGCGGGGTATTTGTCTACGCGGGTGTCGCCCTCGTTGACCACCTCATAATCATCCTCGATGTAAGTGGACAAAAATGGCTCAATCTCTTTTTTTGCCAGATCGATATGGGTGGCAGTGTCGGTGGTGTTGGTGGGGGAAGTGTAAACGCGGACGATGAGCTCTTCTTCTGTTCCAGAGTAATCAGGCGGAGTGATGGTCAGTGTTTGGTCGTCAACGACACTCTCCCAGCCTTCCGGAATGGCAAAGTTGTAGCGCTCCTGCGGATCGTGGTAGGTCTCCAGCGGCAGGCTCGGTCCGGAAGTGCGCGAGCAGGCACCCAGGAGGAGCAGCAGGGTGATCGCCAGGAGGGCAGCTTTGTGGTTGTTTTGCGTGGACATATCTTGGAATTGTACTTCAGAAAAAAGAGGGAATGGAAAAAAAGGCATAGCGGGAGTGATTGTTGGGAGACCTGCCATAGTCAGCCAACAGCGCGGATGAATTACATCCATAACGGCTATAATCAGGGGATGCATAAGCTGGTCGATGAAATCAAGTATAGCAATCGCAAGACGATGGCGATTGAGGTAAAGCCTGGGAGCAAGGTGATTGTGCGCGTGCCAAAGGGCACCCGGATGAGTACGATCGATCAGTTTGTACAAGAAAAGTCAACCTGGATCAGCCAGGCAAAAGCACGCATGGTCCAGATAAGTGCGGGTGAAGTGAAGCAGGATTACCACGATGGTGCGCAGGTTTTATACCTGGGTCGGTATTGGAAGTTAAGCCATGTCAGCAAGGTCAGAAATGGCTTGAGTTTCAGCAATGAGAAAGGTTTTCTGCTGCAGAAGGACCGGCTGAATATAGCGATTGAGCTGCTCAAGGAGTTCTACCGCGAGGAGACCCGCAGGCTGGCAACTGATTTCATTGACCAATATGTAGCCAGGTGGGGTTTGAGCGTGCGGTCTGTGCGCATCACCAGCGCGAAGTCTCGCTGGGGTTCCTGCAGTGGCAAGAATGGACTCAACTTCTCTTATCGGCTGGCGATGCTTCCTCCAGAGGCGTTCGAATATGTGGTTGTCCATGAACTGGCTCACACCCGCCATCATAATCATTCCGCGGCGTTTTGGAATTTTCTTGCGGAAATGCTGCCAGATTATCAGCAAAGAAGGCTGTGGCTGAAAAAGAATGGGCGAAACCTGCCGAGCGTTTAAGAGGTTGATCACCTGCTTCGTGGTCTTATAACCTCAGGCACTGGAATAGGCTGGCGAAAGGTGATATTTACGTTTGAATGATGGAAAGGAAGACTGCCACGGTCGAGCTAGCTGATAGCTGATAG